>NZ_CP163435.1:9062500-9662500 GCF_041051975.1 Streptomyces sp. R21
GTGCACGGGCTGGTCGCGGTGCGCTTCAACGGCGCCTGGCACCGCCAGGACTGCCGCGGGAACAAGCCGGGCGTCGACGCGCGGTTCTCGCTCGACGGCGAGCGACTGGCCTGGGTCCCGGACCCGAAGTCCAATGAGATGGACTACCCGGTCCTGTACGCTGAACCTCACCCGGCTGTTCTGCGTGCCCTTCGGGGCGCCTCCGACCGGCCGCACCTGTGGAAGACCCTCCCCACCGCACTCTGAGGCAAGGCATCCGATGACCCTCACACTCACCGTGTCCGACGAGGTGCGCGCCCTCGCGCCCGGCTTCACCCACATCGCCGTCGAGGCGCAGGGACTCGTCAACGGGCCCAGCACCGAGGGGACTTCGGCCCTGCTCGACGACGCGGCCCGCCGTCTCGCCGTACGGCTGGACGGGCGCCCTGTGCACGAGGACCCGCACATGGCGGCCTGGCGGGAGACCTACACGGCGTTCGGCTCCAAGCCGAACCGGACCCGCAACTCGGCGGAGGCGCTGGCCAAGAGGGCCCTGACGGACGCCGGCCTGCCCCGCATCAACGTGCTTGTCGACATCTACAACGCCATCAGCGTCGCCCACCTGATCCCGGTCGGCGGCGAGGACACCGACCACATCCAGGGCGCGATGAACCTCGTACGGGCCACCGGTGACGAGGACTTCGTGACCGTCGCGGCCGGCGAGGAGACCGTCGAGCACCCCGACGCGGGCGAAGTGGTGTGGCGCGACGACGCGGGCGTGACCTGCCGCCGCTGGAACTGGCGCCAGGGGCCACGCACCCGGCTCACGGAAACGTCCGTGTCGGCGATCTTCCTCCTTGAGAGCCTGGCGCCGATGCCGGTCGCCGAGGTCGAGGCGGCCGGCGCGGAACTCGCCGAGCTGCTCGAGAAGTTCAGCCCCGGAGCGCGGATCACCGTTCACGCCCCGGCCTGACGAGTCGGTCCGCTCAGTGCTTCTCGGCGGCCCGGACCTCTTCCGGAGTCGGCGCCGTGCCGCCCAGGTGCGCCGGCATCCACCAGGTGTCGTCCGGTCCCTTGGGGCGTACGGGATAGGCGCGCTGGGCGGCTTCCAGGAGCTCCTGGACCCGCTCGCGCAGCCGCCGGGTGATCGCGCCCGCGTACTGGTCGGCCGGCGCCTCGACCGGCTCACCGACGCGGATCGTGATCGGGGTGTGGCTGCGCTTGAAGTTCTTCGGGTGGCCCTTGGTCCACAGGCGCTGGGTGCCCCACAGCGCCATCGGGATCAGCGGGACGCCGGCCTCCTGGGCCATGCGCGCGGCGCCCGACTTGAAGCTCTTCAGCGTGAAGGACTGAGAGATGGTCGCCTCGGGGAAGACGCCGACGATCTCGCCGGAGCGCAGCGACTGCAGCGCGTGCTGGTACGCCGTCTCACCCTGCTTGCGGTCCACCGGGATGTGCTTCATGCCGCGCATCAGGGGACCGGAGATCTTGTGCCGGAACACCGACTCCTTCGCCATGAAGCGCACGAGCCGCTTCTGGGGCAGGGCCGCCAGGCCGTCGAAGATGAAGTCCAGATAGCTGATGTGATTGCTCACCAGCACGGCGCCGCCCGAGCGCGGAATGTTCTCCGATCCCTGCAGGTCGATCTTGAGGTCCCAGGCCTTGAACAACGTTTGGGCGAGACCGACGACGGGACGGTAGACAAGCTCTGCCATGGACGGGGTGGACCCTTCTCTCTGCCTGGGACGGGATCCCCATGGGCGGGAAGTTACGCAGCCGTAGGTTTACGGCATTGCGCAGATCGTGCCCCAAGAACGGACGATGGGCCAGTCCTGGTGCCTGAGAACGGCGAGATCCTCGTCACGTCGACCACTTGATCCACCTCGGGCTTTTACGCTGCCTTTACTCTGCTCGAACGGTCACCCGCCGCACGAGCAGGTACATCTCGCACCCCAGGCAGTACCCGAACGCGGCGTTCAGGAACGCGGCGGCGAGCGCGGCCCCGGTCGCCGCGAGGCCGAGCCATTGCGGTCCCACCGCGTAGCCGAGCAGCCCCACGGCCGCGAAGCCCAGCCCGACCGCCTGCGCGAACCGCGGCGGCTCGGGCGACTCGAACTCCGTGGGCGGCCCGATCCGCGGGCGTACGGCCTTGCGGAACAGCCAGCCGTAGGGGCTCCGCCCCACCCCGCCCGCCGCGCCCAGCGCGAAGGCCAGCGTCTGCCAGGCCAGCAGCCAGGCGCTTCCCGTGATCAGCACGACCGCCAGTACGACGGTTGTCACGGCCGCACCGAACCGCGGCCCCCTCACATCGATGTCCATGAATCAAGCATTCCGCATCGGCCGGATTTCGGGGAGCCGGGAATCTTTGCGGTCTCGTGAACGCTGCAGCCGAGGATGACTGGACTTGTGGTGTGCGTGGTGGTGCTCGCACTGGCGAGCGGGTACGGAATGCTGCATCAGCGGCGGAACGGGAGGGTGAGAGTGCGCGGGCGCGACGGCGGGAAGCGGCTCGGCGCCGCGGAGTTGGGCGAGGGCCTCGGTGAACGGGCCACACTCGTCCAGTTCTCCAGCGCCTTCTGCGCCCCCTGCCGGGCGACCCGGCGGGTGCTCGGGGAGGTCGCCGGCATGGTGCCCGGCGTGGCCCACGTCGAGATCGACGCGGAGGACCACCTCGACCTCGTACGCGAACTGGAGATCCTCAAGACACCGACCGTGCTCGTCCTCGACGGGGACGGACGGATCGTGCGGCGGGCGACCGGCCAGCCCCGCAAGGCCGATGTGATCGCCGCGCTGGGCGAGGCCGTGGGGACCGGCGGTTCGCAACTGCCTCATACCCCCTGACCTGTGAGGCAGCCGGTGACGCAGCTCCCAGATTCCGGACCGTACTTGACTGTGTGCGCCGCCTTTCGTCAGCCTGACTGCATGCCCCCGGAACTCCTTCTCTTCGAGCGTGTCCACGTGGACCTGGCCCGCACCGCGAGTGCGCGCTGTCCGAGTTGCTGAGCAACCACGGATCCGCTCCTGACCTCCGGCAGAAGGACAACTCCATGACGGCCTCGCCCGACCTCGCCACTCCCCAGCTCGCCTCCCCGGACCTGCTGCGCTCCGTCTTCCGGCGGCACGCGGCCGGTGTCGCCGTGATCACGGCCCCGGGCGGCGGCGGCCCCGTCGGCTTCACCGCCACCTCGCTCACCTCGGTCTCCGCCGAGCCCCCGGTCATCTCCTTCGGTATCGGCCTGGGCGCCTCCAGCTGGCCCGCGATAGCCGAGTCCGACCATGTCGGCGTGCACATACTCGGCGAGCACCAGCAGGAGCTGGCCGCCACCTTCGCCAGGAGCGGTGCCGACCGCTTCGGCGCGCCGACCGGCTGGCGGGAGGGCCCCGAGGGCGTACCTGTGCTCGACGACGTACTCGCCTGGCTCGTGTGCCGTGTCGTGGCGCGTGTCCCGGCGGGGGACCACCGCATCGTCCTGGCCGAGGTCGTTCTCGGCGACCCCTCGGGCGCGGGCCGCCCGCTGCTCTACCACCAGGGGCGTTTCAGCGGCCTGCGCGACTAGGCTCGGTCCCGCATGATCCACGGGACGGCGCTCGAGCGGCTGTATTCGACTACACAGCGTTGCGAAGGTCACAGTTCAAAGCGCTTGCTTAGTGGGCATGGACTGGGTGTACTGACGAGTAATATTTCGTTCGGAGCGCGGGCCGCCCCGACCGGGATCGGCCGCTTCAGGCGCCTATGCTGCCTGAAAGAAGGCAGCCCAGAAATGACGATGCAGTAGGAGAGCCGGCGTGAGCTTGAGGATCGTTGTCACTGTGAAGTACGTGCCCGACGCCACTGGCGACCGGCACTTCGCCGATGACCTGACCGTCGACCGGGACGACGTGGACGGTCTGCTCTCGGAGCTCGACGAGTACGCGGTCGAGCAGGCACTGCAGATCTCCGACAACTCCGACGACGACGTGGAGATCACCGTCCTGACGGTGGGCCCCGAGGACGCCAAGGACGCGCTGCGCAAGGCGCTGTCCATGGGTGCCGACAAGGCGATCCATGTCGAGGACGACGATCTGCACGGCACCGACGCCATCGGCACCTCGCTGGTGCTGGCCAAGGCGATCGAGAAGGCCGGTTACGACCTGGTCATCTCCGGCATGGCCTCCACCGACGGCACCGCCGGCATCGTGCCCGCCCTGGTCGCGGAGCGTCTGGGCGTCCCGCAGGTCACCCTGCTGTCCGAGGTGAGCGTCGAGGACGGCACGGTCAAGGGCCGCCGCGACGGCGACTCCGCCTCCGAGCAGCTCGAGGCCTCCCTCCCGGCGGTCGTGTCGGTCACCGACCAGTCGGGCGAGGCGCGTTACCCCTCCTTCAAGGGCATCATGGCGGCCAAGAAGAAGCCGGTTCAGTCCTGGGACCTGGAGGACCTGGAGATCGACGCGGACGAGGTCGGCCTGGACGGCGCCTACACCGTGGTCGACTCCGCCACCCAGCGTCCGGCGCGCACCGCCGGCACGATCGTCAAGGACGAGGGCGAGGGCGGCAAGCAGCTCGCCGAGTTCCTCGCGGGCCAGAAGTTCATCTAAAGCGCCCGACTCGCTGACCGCCCCTCACCTTTCGCAAGCAGGAGAGTAGAAGTCCCATGGCTGAAGTTCTCGTCTACGTCGACCACGTGGACGGCGCCGTCCGCAAGCCCACCCTGGAGCTGCTGACGCTGGCCCGCCGCATCGGCGAGCCCGTCGCTCTCGCGCTGGGTGCCGGCGCTGCCGACACCGCCGCCGCGCTCGCCGAGCACGGCGCGACCCGCGTCCTGACCGCCGAGGCCGCCGAGTTCGCCGACTACCTGGTCGTGCCGAAGGTCGACGCGCTGCAGGCCGCCGTCGAGGCCGTCTCCCCGGCCGCCGTGCTGGTCCCGTCCTCCGCCGAGGGCAAGGAGATCGCCGCGCGTCTGGCGCTGCGCATCGGCTCCGGCATCATCACCGACGCCGTCGACCTGGAGGCCGGTGACGAGGGACCGGTGGCCACGCAGTCCGCGTTCGCCGCGTCCTTCACCACCAAGTCCCGTGTCGCCAAGGGCACCCCGGTCATCACCGTGAAGCCGAACTCGGCCCCCGTCGAGGCCGCCCCGGCCGCGGGCGCCGTCGAGGCCCTCGCGGTGTCGTTCGGCTCGCTGGCCACCGGCACCAAGGTCACCGCGCGTACCCCGCGTGAGTCGACCGGGCGTCCGGAGCTGACCGAGGCCGCGATCGTGGTCTCCGGTGGCCGCGGTGTCAACGGTGCCGAGAACTTCCCGATCATCGAGGCGCTGGCCGACTCGCTCGGTGCGGCCGTGGGTGCCTCGCGTGCCGCGGTGGACGCGGGCTGGTACCCGCACACCAACCAGGTCGGCCAGACCGGCAAGAGCGTGTCGCCGCAGCTGTACATCGCCAACGGCATCTCCGGCGCCATCCAGCACCGCGCCGGCATGCAGACCTCGAAGACGATCGTGGCGGTCAACAAGGACGCCGAGGCCCCGATCTTCGACCTCGTCGACTACGGCGTCGTCGGCGACCTCTTCGACGTCGTCCCGCAGCTCACCGAGGAGATCAACTCCCGTAAGGGCTGATCGAGTCGGGCTGTCACGAGGCCCCCGCGACCGCACCGGCGGTCGCGGGGGCCTCGGCTCGTTGCGGAGTGTCCGCGACGTCAGCCAGGAGTGAGCGACACCTGCACGGGCAGATGGTCGCTCGGGAACTGACCGTGCTTGGAGAAGGTGTTCGCCGAGGCGCGGTGCACCGTCACCCCCGGCGTCGCCAGGATCCAGTCGATCCGGTCGCCGTCGGGGACGAGCCCCTTGTAGCCGTGGAAGGTGCCGTAGAGCGGCCCGCGCTCGACCGCCGCGTCCCAGGTGTCGACGAGCCCGATGTCCAGCAGCGCGTCGTAGACGGGGTTGCGGTGCGCCGCCACGTTGAAGTCGCCCGTCATCAGCAGCGGCAGGGAAGTGTCCAGCCGGGCCATCCGCGCGGAGATCAGCGGTACGGAGCGCGTGCGCGCGCGTCGGCTCGCGTTGTCCAGATGGGTGTTGAGGAGGTAGAACTCCCGCTCCTCGTCGCGCAGATCGCGGAAACGGACCCAGGTGACCATGCGGACGCAGGAGCCGCCCCAGGTGTTCGAGCCGATCACGTCCGGGGTGTCGGAGAGCCAGAAGTGGTCGTACTCGACCGGGGCCAGGCGGCGGGTGTCGTAGAACACGGCCGCGAACTCGTCCCGGCTGCCGCCCGCGCGGCCCGTGCCGATCCAGTCGTAGCGCCGGCCGAGGTCGGACTCGATGTCGCGCAGCTGCTGGTAGAGGCCCTCCTGGGTGCCGATGACGGCGGGGGCCTCCCGGTGCAGCAGCTCGCGCATCACCGGGCGGCGCGCGGACCAGCTGTTGGGCTCGAACGCGCTCGCGTAGCGGAGATTGAACGTCATGACGTCCAGGCGGCGCCCCGGGCGCCGACCGGGCACGGCCGCCGCACCGAGCAGGGGCAGGACCGCGGCTGCGGCCGCCCCGGTTCGCAGGCCCATGCGACGCGTCACTCTGCTGGTGTTCGACACGCGACCGCCTCCTTCGCGAGTCAGGATGAAGGGTGCACACGGCTGCGCGGAAGAAGGCGGTGAGCCAGAACTGAGGATGAGGGGGATGGCGGACCACGCTGCGGACAGGTGTTGACCGGCGGGAAGGTCCACGGATAACTTCGCTCTACGGATTGTTGATTCCGTGAAGCGGAAAACAGGAGGGTGTGGGATGGGTCAGGGTCAGCAGGAGAAGGTGGCGACAAGCCTCGCGGGTGCCATCAGCGAGGAGATCAGCGCCTCCCTCGCCCCGGTCGACGCGGAGCTGGAGCGCCGCTATCCCGGAGACCCCGGCACCCGCCAGCCCGTCCACACCGTGTACGTGCCCGGTGACGTCTTCGCCGCCGACACCATCCGCTCCTGGGGCGACCGGGCCCTCGCCGCCCTCGACGAGCACGCCCCGGACGCCGCCTCCTTCGCGGCCGTCCTCGGCCTGACCGACGACCTCGCCGAGGCCGTGTACGACCGCGTCCGCGCCAAGCTGGAGCGCGAGCCCATCGAGGACCTGCGCGTCGACTTCGAGGACGGCTACGGCCCCCGCCCGGACGCCGAGGAGGACGAGGCCGCCGCCCGTGCGGCCCGGCTGATCGCCGAGGCGTACGAGAACGGCACCGCCGCCCCGTACATGGGCATCCGTATGAAGTGCATGGAATCCCCGGTCCGCGACCGCGGCATCCGCACCCTCGACATCTTCCTGACCGGCCTGATGGAGGCGGGCGGCCTGCCCGACGGGCTCGTCCTCACGCTGCCCAAGGTGACGTACGCCGAGCAGGTCACCGCCATGGTCCGGCTCCTGGAGGAGTTCGAGAAGGCACGCGGCCTGGAGCCCGGCCGGATCGGCTTCGAGATCCAGATCGAGACCAGCCAGTCCATCCTCGCCACCGACGGCACCGCCACCGTCGCCCGCATGATCCAGGCCGCCGAGGGCCGCGCCACCGGCCTGCACTACGGCACCTTCGACTACAGCGCCTGCCTCGGCGTCTCCGCCGCCTACCAGGCCAGCGACCACCCTGCCGCCGACCACGCCAAGGCGATCATGCAGGTCGCGGCCGCGGGCACCGGCGTACGCGTCTGCGACGGCTCCACCAACGTCCTGCCCGTCGGCCCCACCGAGAAGGTCCACGACGCCTGGCGGCTGCACTACGGCCTCACCCGCCGGGCCCTCTCACGCGCCTACTACCAGGGCTGGGACATGCACCCCGGCCACATCCCGACCCGCTACGCCGCCGTCTTCGCCTTCTACCGCGAGGGCTTCGAGCAGGCCGCGGGCCGCCTCGCCCGGTATGCCAACCACGCGGGCGGCGACGTCATGGACGAGCCCGCGACCGCCAAGGCCCTCAGCGGCTACCTGCTGCGCGGCCTGGACTGCGGAGCCCTCGACATCGCCGAGGTAGCCCGTCTGACCGGCCTGACCCGCACCGACCTGGAGGGCTTCGCCGCGCCCCGGCGGGCGGACCTGACGATCTCGGGCCTGTAGAAGACGAGGACATACGCGGGAGACATGTAGGGGGTCTGTCACAGCCGTCCCCGTAGACACGTACTGTCACCGCTGCCCCTTAGGCTGTACCGCACTTCATTGGTGTGTCACAGGAACGGGGCAGCGGTGTCTTCGGGGGACAACGAACAGACGGAGGGCGTCGGCCGGGTGCTCGCCGGGCGCTATCGCGTCGTGGCGCAGCTCGGCCGCGGCGGCATGGGCGTCGTCTGGAGAGCCGTCGACGAGGTGCTGGGCCGTGAAGTCGCCGTCAAGGAGCTGCGCACCTACACGGACGCCGCCGCGCCCGAACTGGCCGACCTGGGGCTGCGCATGCAGCGCGAGGCCCGTGCCGCGGCCCGGGTGCGCCATCCCGGAGTCGTCGCCGTGCACGACGTGGCCGAGGTCGACGGACGGCCGCTGATCGTCATGGAACTGGTCGACGGACCGTCCCTCGACGACGTGCTCCGCGAGCGCGGCACCCTCGATCCGCGCGAGGCCGCGTCCATCGGCGCCAAGGTCATGGACGCGCTCGCCGCAGCCCACCGCGCCGGGGTGCTGCACCGCGACGTGAAGCCCGGCAACATCCTCCTGGACCGCTCGGGCCGGGTCGTCCTGACCGACTTCGGCATCGCGACGATGGAGGACCCGGGCGACGGCTCCACCACCCACCTGACCCGCAGCGGCGAAATCGTCGGCTCGCTGGACTACTTGGCACCCGAACGGGCCCAGGGCAACGACCCCGGCCCCGCGTCGGACGTCTGGGCTCTCGGCGCGACCCTGTACGCCGCGGTCGAGGGCGCCTCGCCCTTCCGCCGTACGTCCACGTGGTCCACGCTCACCGCGATCGTGGTCGAGCCGCTGCCGGAGCCGCAGCGCGCCGGGCCCCTGGGCCCCGTACTGCAGCAGCTGATGCACAAGCAGCCGGACGCCCGCCCGGACGCGGACCGGGCGCGCCTGCTGCTGGAGCAGGTCGCGGCGGCGCCCGACGCCGACCTCGCGACGACGGGGCTGCGCGGGCCGGCGCCGCTGCCGCCGCGTGAGGCGATACGCGAGACGACGGAGCGCAGCGTTCCGTCGGTGCCGCCGGGCTTCGGACCGCCGGAGCCGGTGTCGCCCGCCCAAGTCCCGGCGTCCGGCGCCGGTTTCGGGGCGCCGCCCGGAGGCCCGACCGTGGCCACCTCGGCACCCGCCCCGCGCCGGGGCCGCGTCCTGCTGGCCGCCGTGGCCGTGACCGTCGTACTCGCCGCGACCGGCGTCACCGTCGCGCTCCTCGGCCGCCCCGACGACACCACCGACATCGCGGCAACGCCCCGGTCGTCCCACGGTTCCAGCGCCGAGCCGTCGGGGGACGACAGCCGCGGAGCGGACGACCTCTCGAACGGCGCCGAGCCCACCGAGAAGGGCGAGAGGAAGTCCAAGCCTCCGGGTACGGAGTCGGACCCCAAGAACAAGGCCACGCCCACGCGCGAAGCCACCGGGTCCGCGTCGAAGCACACCGGGGGCGGCACGGGCGGCAGTTCGGGGGACGGCTCGGGCGGCACAGGCGGTACGACGACGGGTGGCGGCTCGGGCGACGGCGGCACCACAGGCGGCAGCGGGAGCGGCGGTGGCGGCAGCTCCAGCCCCGCGCCGGTGTGCGACCCCGCCGGCGGCGGCAAGTACAACTGCACGGTCTGGCGCACCGCCAAGTCCTACACCGCCTCCGGGACGGAGGCGGGCGTCCTCAACGCGGGCACCAACTACTTCTACTGCCAGCAGAACCTGGGCCGCCGCGAGACCTACGGCGAGTGGACGAACGTGTGGTGGGCCAGGACGGACGACGACAGCGGCAACACGAACGTCTTCGTCAGCGACGTCTACCTCAAGGGCGGCGCGAACGACACCCCGCTCCCGGGGCTTCCCGTCTGCTGAGGCCGTACGTACCGCTCGAGCCCCGAGGCCATGGTGAGCCCCTCGTCCGCGAACAGGCGGGTGCCCAGGGCGCACAGCCGGACATCGAGGCGGGCCCGGGCGCAGAACTCCTCGGGCGTGTCCCCGAACAGTGCGCGCAGGCGTGTCGATCCGGCCAGAAGGTCGGTGAGCAGGCGCCGTTCGCCGGGATGCGCGCGGGGCGTTCCGGTGCCGTCGTGGAGGACTCCGCGACGGTTGACGTAGAGGTGGGCGCCCGGGAGGACCTGCCCGGACTCCAGCTCGACCCGGACGTCGGAGGAGGGCAGCCGGGCGCGGTCGTACGCTCCTGTCGGCGCCGTGACGCCCTCGCTCTCGTCGACCACGGCGAGCTGGGCGGCGTCGAGCCAGGTGAGGAACAACTCGCCGACCGTGCCCGGCGCCCGGAAGGGCGACGCGGACACGTACCCCATCAACGACACATGGGCCGAGACGCCGACGGCGATGCCGGTGACGCTCGCCTTCACCATCGGGATGGTGCCGGACACGCCGAACTCCGCCATCTTGTGCCGGAGTTGGGCCGGGCAGGCGTTGGAGCCGACGGCGAGAACGGGGGTGCGCCCCGGAAAGCTGTACGGCGGTTCGAGCGGCAACAGCCGGTCGCCGTCCAGGAGTCCGGACTCCGCGGGCCACCGGCCCGGGTAGGCGAGGGGATGGTCGCGCGGCGCCTCGGCCAGACCGAGCGCCGTGAGGGAGCGAGGGTCCGGGGTGCTGTCGGCTCGGCCCATGTGTCAGTCCGCGGGCGGCAGTTCGCCCGAGCCGCGGGTGATCAGCCGGGTCGGCAGCTCGATGCGTTCGGGGGTGACGAGGCTGCCGTCCAGCTGCCGGAACAGGCGTTCGGCGGCGGTGCGACCGAGGGCGGCGGCGTCCTGGGCGACGACGGTCACGCCGGGCTGGAGGAGGTCGGCGAGCTCGATGTCGTCGAAGCCGACGAGGGCGACGGGGCGGCGGCGCTCGGCGATGACCCGGACGACCGTGACGGTGACGCGGTTGTTGCCGGCGAAGACCGCGGTGACGGGGGAGGGGCCGGAGAGCATGTCCTCGGCGGCCTTCCGTACCCGCCGCGGGTCGGTGACGCCCAGGGACATCCAGGATTCCTCGACGGGTATGCCCGCGTCCTCCATGGCGGCGCGGTAGCCGCGCAGGCGCTCGGCGGCGGTGTGGATGCGCGGCATGTCGCCGATGAAGCCGATGCGGCGGTGGCCGTGGGCGATGAGGTGGGCGACGCCGTCGTGGGCACCGCCGAAGCTGTCCGACAGGACGACGTCGGCGTCGATCTTCGCGGCGGGTCGGTCCACGAAGACCGTGGCGACGCCCGCCTTTATCTCGGGCTCCAGATACCGGTGGTCGTCACCGGCGGGGATGATCACGAGCCCGTCCACCCGGCGCGCGCACAGCGCGAGGACCAGCTCCTGCTCGCGGTCCGGGTCCTCGGCGCTGGAGCCGTTGATGAGCAGAGCGCCGTGCGCCCGGGCCACCTCCTCCACGGCGCGGCTGAGGGGGCCGTAGAACGGGTCGGCGAGGTCCTCCAGGACCAGGCCGATGCTGGCGGTGCGGCCCTTGCGCAGCACCCGCGCGCTGTCGTTGCGGCGGAAGCCGAGTGAGTCGATGGCCTCCTGGACGCGGCGCTCGGTGTCCGGGGTGACGCCCGGCTCGCCGTTGACCACCCGGGAGACCGTCTTCAGCCCGACGCCGGCACGCGCGGCGACGTCCTTCATGGTCGGACGGTTGCCGTAGCGGTTCTCGGAGCGGCGGGCGGTCTCTGCCACGATGCGCTGTCCTGTCCTGTCGTCCACGGGGATGCGATGATCCTCGGGGTTGTAAGAGGATGTGGCGTCGAGCATAGAGCCTGGACAACGTTGTCATATGCGGGGGAGACTGTCCATCGCAATCTCCGGCCTGCGCCCCCACCGCCGGACCGGCCTGCCCTTTCCTCAAGGTTCAGCGGGAGATCTGACTCTGATGCACACCGACCTCGTGGCCGCGCTCGACATCGGCGGCACCAAGATCGCCGGAGCGCTGGTGGACGGCCGCGGCCGGATCCTGCTGCGCGCCCAGCGCCCGACGCCCGCGCAGGAGGAGGGCGACACCGTGATGCGTGCTGTGGAGGACGTGCTCGGCGAGCTGACCGCCTCCCCGCTGTGGGGCAGGGCGGGGGCCGTCGGCATCGGCAGCGCGGGGCCCGTGGACGCCTCCGCGGGCACGGTGAGCCCCGTGAACGTGCCGGGGTGGCGCGGCTATCCGCTGGTCGAGCGGGTCCGTTCGGCCACCGGAGGCCTGCCGGTCGAGCTGATCGGCGACGGGGTGGCGATCACCGCGGCCGAGCACTGGCAGGGCGCCGCGCGGGGGCACGACAACGCGCTGTGCATGGTGGTCTCCACCGGCGTCGGCGGCGGACTGGTCCTCGGCGGTCGGCTGCACCCCGGCCCGACGGGCAACGCCGGGCACATCGGCCACATCAGCGTCGACCTCGACGGCGACGCGTGCCCGTGCGGCTCCCGTGGCTGCGTCGAGCGCATCGCCAGCGGTCCCAACATCGCCCGCCGCGCTCTGGAGCAGGGCTGGCGTCCTGGTGCCGACGGCGACACCTCGGCCGCCGCGGTGGCCGCCGCCGCGCGCGAGGGGGATCCGGTCGCCGTGGCCTCCTTCGAGCGGGCCGCACAGGCGCTGGCTGCCGGGATCGCGGCCACCGCGACCCTGGTCGAGATCGACATCGCGGTGATCGGCGGGGGTGTGGGCAAGGCCGGCGACATCCTCTTCACGCCCCTGCGCAAGGCCCTGGCCGACTACGCGACCCTCTCCTTCGTCCAGCGGCTGACGGTCGTGCCCGCGCAGATGGGCACGGATGCGGGCCTGGTGGGAGCGGCCGCAGCCGCCGGCACGTCACCTCGCCCCACGGCCGTGTGAAAAGCGGTGGTTAGCGCTCCATTCGGCGGTTAGCGCTCCGTTGGTCGTCTGTTGGGGCATTCGCGGACGATCACTCAGGTGCGGCGCACGCCGCACCTGAGGGAGGGAACCGAACATGAACGCACGCAGCATCGTGACCCGGGCTGCCGTCGGGGCGGGCACGCTGGCCGGAGTCGCCGCGCTGGTGCTGGGCGGCAGCGGGGTCGCCTCTGCCGAGACCGCGCGGTCCACGGTCTGGAGCAACAGCTGCTCGGGCAGCCTGATGACCGAATACGTCTCGGGCGGCGGGGGCTGGCAGGTCCGGAACTACGTGAACAACAGCAATGGCGGCACCACGTGTTCGGGCTGGATCGACTGGGCTCCGGACGGTGACACCAACCACTTCTACGGTCTGCAGAACCGGATCTGGGTCGACGCGTGGAACACCCAGGAGTCCACCTACATCCCGGACAACGACCCCGCACTGGCCCGCGTCTGTGTGCAGGCCAAGGGCGACAACACCGCGCGCTGCAGCGCGTGGTGGTAGGCCGATGACGGTCACCGCGCGATCGTCGAGAGCCGAACTCCCGACGATCGCGCGGTGACCTCGGCGGGTCCGTCGCTCAGCAGCTGAGTTCGGCGTCCGCCCAGTCCGCGTGGTCCGAGTCGATGCCGTCACCGCCGTCGGTGACGACGAGGCGGACCACCTGGGCGCCGGTCACGTCGGCCGTGACCGGCTGGGCGGGCATCGCGGTGGTGAGGACCCCGGTCGAGGCGACCTTCGTACCGTCCGCCCAGATCTCGAAGGCGACAGTGCCCTTGGTGTCCTTTTCGTCGTCCACCCCGACGTCCGCGGTGACTTTCTCGCACGCCGCCCCGGTGTAGTACTCGACGGCACTGTCGGCGTGCACGCCCAGCCCCTTGGGGTAGATGACACCGCCCAGAGTGATCGGATGACCGTCGCCCGCGGCACTCTCGCCGTTGCTGGTGTTGCGCTCGACGGGGCCCCAGCCGTTGGTCGTCGACAACCACGGCAGGTCACCGAGCGAGGAGACGCCCGCCGGCGGGGCGACGACCACGGACGCCCTCAGCGGCAGCACGCTCTCGGCGCGTGCGCCCGTCGGCGAGCGGTAACTCGCCTTGAGCGTCAGGTCGTACGAGCCCGTGGGCGTACCGTCGGGAGCCGTGACCTGCCACTTCGTGCGCAGGGAACGACCCGTCGGCACCACGCCCGCGGTGGTCGGCGAGACCGCCTTCACCGTCCAGCCGGCGGGACCGCCGAGCGTCACGGCGACGTGTGTGGCGGGCGTACGGCCGAGGTCGGTGACCTTCGACGTCAGCGCGGCCGTCTTGCCGGCCTCCACCAACAGGCCCCCGTCCAGGCCGAGTTCGACGGCCGGGGGGTTCTTGGCCCACCGGTCGTCGGCCGAGACGCGGAGGAGCACCGTGCCGTGTGCGGGGACGGTCGCCGCGATCGTGCCCGCGGTGTTGTAGCTCCGGTGCTGCCACAGATCGCGCAGAGTGTACGCGTCCGCGTCGGGCAGTCCGACGGCCCCGGCGGTGGTGGCGATGCGCTGCGCGCTGCCCGTCTCGTTGAACAGGGCCACCGCCCGGCTGCCGTCCTTCATCTCCTTGGCGACGACCCAGCGCCCGCCCTCGGAGGACAGCACCGTGCCCTGTTTGCCCAGCGGGTCCTGGTCGACCGCGATGACCTCCTTGTTGCCGAGGATGTCGAAGGTCGCGTCGGACGCCTTGCGCAGGTCGGAGCCGATGAGCAGCGGCGCCGACATGACCGACCACATCGAGAAGTGTGTGCGGTACTCGGTGTCGGTCATCCCGCCGTTGCCGACCTCCAGCATGTCCGGGTCGTTCCAGTGCCCGGGTCCGGCGTGCGGTGCGAGCGGCAGGTTCTGCTTGAGGATCGACAGCATCGAGCCCCAGCTGTCGCTGATGTCCCCGGTCGTGCGCCACAGATGTCCGACGTCCGACGCCCACTCCCATGGCTTGTTCTCGCCCCACTCGCAGATGCTGTAGACGATGGGGCGCCCGGTCGCCCTGAGCGCGTCACGCATCGTCGTGTAGCGCAGCTTGGCGTCCACACCCTGGTTGTTGCAGTTGTCGTACTTGAGGTAGTCGACGCCCCAGTCCGCGAACTGCCGGGCGTCGCTGTACTCGTGGCCGAGCGCGCCCGGGAAGCCGGCGCTGTTGCACGTCTTGGTGCCCGCGCTGGTGTAGATGCCGAGCTTGAGCCCCTTGGCGTGCACATAGTCGGCAACTGCCTTGATCCCGCCCGGGAATCGCGCCGGATCAGGCACGAGCTTCCCGTCGGCGTCGCGGGACGGCAGGGCCCAGCAGTCGTCGAGGTTGACGTACTGGTACCCGGCGTCCTTGAGGCCCTTGTCGACGAAGAGGTCGGCGATTCCCTTGACCATGGATTCGTTGAACTCGGCTCGGCAGTGCGTGGAGTTCCAGTTGTTGAAGCCCATGGGCGGAGTGAGGGCGAGCCCGTCGGCCAGGGTCGGCGCGACCGGGTCGGCGCGGGGAGCGGCGAGGGCCGGCGCCGCGAGTCCGGTCGTACACAACAGCCCTGCGGCCAGCGCTCCGACCATTCTTCGGCGGGTTGTACGGGTGTGAAGGTGACGCATCGTTACGTTTCCTCCGAACACGCGAAAGGTAGGACGTCTGCATGTCCTCGTCAGTCGTGCGCGTTTACGGTAGGACGTGTCGGACTCTGTTGGAAGAGAAGTGGTAACGGTTGTTCGATATCTCGTCAGAACCCTTGACTGCACCCCTTCATGGGAGTGGGATCCAACCGCGCGTTCGGTTGTGTTGGGTGGCACCCCGAGGAGGGGGACATGGCACAGTCATCGTTCAAGGCGTTCGTCGTGCCCGAAGGTACGGCAGGACATCGGATGTCCCGGCGAAATCTCTTGCGGGGTGCGGCCATCGGGGCCGGCGCGGTCACGCTCCCCGCCCTGCTGTCCGCCTGCGGCGACGGACCGGGTGGAAACAAGAACGAAGTCAGCGTGGGGTCCAACGCGTCGGACCCGGTTCCCAAGAAGGCCTTCGCGGCGGCCTTCGCGGCGTACGAGAAAAAGTCCGGCAAGAAGGTCAAGGTCAACACCAAGGACCACAACGACTTCCAGGAGAACATCAACCGCTATCTGCAGGGCACGCCCGACGACGTCTTCATGTGGTTCGCCGGATATCGCATGCAGTACTTCGCCGAGAAGGGTCTGCTGCACGAGATCAGCGATGTGTGGAGTGGCTTCACCGGTTTCTCCGACGCCCTCAAGGACCAGTCCACGCACGCGGGCAAGCAGTACTTCGTGCCGTACTACTACTACCCGTGGGCGGTCTTCCACCGGAAGAGCCTCTTCCAGAAGCAGGGGTATCAACAGCCCAAGACCTGGGACGAGTTCATCGCCCTCGCCAGGAAGATGTCCAAGGACGGCATTCCGGTCGCCTTCTGCGACAAGGACGGCTGGCCCGCCATGGGCACCTTCGACTACATCAACATGCGCCTGAACGGCTACGACTTCCACAAGTCCCTGATGGCGGGCAAGGAGTCGTGGACCGACAGCAAGGTGAAGGGCGTCTTCGACACCTGGCGCGAACTCATGCCGTACTACCAGAAGGGCGCCCTCGGCCGGACCTGGGAGGAGGCCGGGCAGGGGCTGGCGCAGCGCAAGACGGGCATGGCCGTCTTCGGAATGCCGCACCCCGGCACCCAGTTCAAGGAGAACGAGCGCGACGACATCGACTTCTTCGCCTTCCCCGAAATCGATGCGCAGTACGGGCAGGACGCCGTGGAAGCACCCATCGACGGATTCCTCGTCGCCAAGAAGTCGAAGAACCTCACCGGCGCCAAGGAACTCCTGAAATGGCTCGGCACGCCCAAGGCCGAGGACACCTATCTCGCCCTCGACCCCAACAACGTCGCCGTCAACGACGGCGCCGACACCTCCAAGTACAGCGCCCTGCAGAAGAAGTCGGCGCAGCTCGTCTCCGGCGCCAAGCAGATCTCGCAGTTCATGGACCGCGACACCCGTCCCGACTTCGCCTCGACCGTGATGATCAAGGCGATCCAGGACTTCATCGGCAATCCGAAGGACGTCGACGGTCTGTGCAACAGCATCGAACGGCAGAAGAAGACCATCTTCTCGTCGCCCGTCGGCTGAACCTGGGGGAAGACGTTCCGTGGCGCTCAACATCCCACGGCGCGCCGGTCGGCGGCGTCTGCGGCGGTTCACCCGCCGCGACGTCGTCGTCCTCGGCGTGCTCCTCGGCCTGCCCGTCCTGCTGGACATCGTCATCATCTGGGGCCCGACGCTGGCCTCCATCGGGCTGTCCTTCACCGCCTGGGACGGTGTCGGCGACGTCCACTGGGTCGGCGGCGACAACTACAAGAACCTCGTCGAGAACTACCCGGCGTTCTGGCCGGCCGTCCGCCACAACATCCTGTGGATGCTCTTCCTCGGCCTGGTCGCCACCCCGTTCGGGCTGTTCCTCGCGGTGCTCATCGACCGTGGCGTGCGCTTCAGCCGCTTCTACCAGTCCGTCATCTACATGCCGGTCGTGCTCTCGCTCGCCATCGTCGGCTTCATCGCGCAGCTGATCCTCGGCACTGACCAGGGCGTGGTCAACACCATCCTCAACAACGACGAAAACCCGATCGACTGGCTCGGCGACTCGCACCTCAACCTGTGGATGATCATGCTCGCGGCGGGCTGGCGACATGTCGGCTACGTCATGATCCTCTACCTGGCCGGCCTCAAGTCCGTCGATCCCCAGCTCAAGGAGGCGGCCGCCATCGACGGCGCGAACGAGCGGCAGACCTTCTTCCGCGTCGTCTTCCCGACCCTGCGCCCGGTCAACGTCATCGTCGGCGTGATCACTGTCATCGAGGCACTGCGCGCCTTCGACATCGTCTACGCGGTCAACAAGGGCCGCAACGGCCTGGAACTGCTCTCCGTACTGATCACCGACAACATCATCGGGGAGGCCAGCCGTATCGGATTCGGCTCCGCCATCGCGGTCGTCCTGCTCACCGTCTCCCTGGGGTTCATCGTGACGTTCCTGGTCCAAGAACTGCGAGGTGCCCGCGACCGATGACCGGGGACCTCCGCACCAGCGCGCCCACCCGTCCGGCCGCCGCACCCCGCCAGGCCCCCAAGTCCCCTGCACGCCGCGGCCGTTGGGGCGTGCACATCTTCCTGGCGGGCGTGTCGCTCGCCTTCCTCGCACCACTCCTGCTCGCCGTCTACGCCTCCTTGCGTCCGTACGAGGAGACGGCGCAGGACGGCTACTTCTCCTTCCCCAAGCACCTGTCCTTCGAGTACTACCGCCGTGCCTACACCGAATCCGGCATGGGCAAGTACTTCACCAACACCCTGCTCATCGCCGTCCCCGGCGTGCTGGTGACCCTCTTCCTCGCCTCGTTCGTCGCCTTCGCCGTCTCCCGGCTGAAGCTGCGCGGCGGCCTGGTCCTGCTGATGTTCTTCACCGCCGGAAACCTGCTGCCCCAACAGGTCATCGTCACCCCGCTGTACGTCCTGTTCAACAGGATCCCGCTGCCCTGGTGGATGTCCGACTCGCTGACGATGTACGACTCCTACTGGGCCGTGATCATCGTCAACGTCGGCTTCCAGATGGGCTTCTGCGTCTTCGTCCTCGCCAACTTCATGCGGACGCTGCCCCAGGAGATCCTGGAGGCCGCGATCGTCGACGGCGCCGGTGTGTGGACCCAGTTCTGGCGCATCACCCTCCCGCTGTGCCGCCCCGCCCTCGCGGCCCTCGGAACCCTCGAATTCACCTGGATCTACAACGACTTCCTCTGGGCCCTGATCTTCATCTCCAACCCCGACAAACTCCCGGTCACCTCGTCCCTGAACAACCTGCGGGGCCAGTTCTTCACCGACTACAACCTGCTCGCCGCGGGCTCGGTCCTGGTCGCCCTGCCCACGATCCTCGTCTTCCTGCTGCTGCAACGGCACTTCATCGCCGGGCTGACGCTGGGGTCGACGAAGGGTTAGCCACCATCGTGCCGTGGAGCCACTGCCCTGCGGCGAGCGGGTCGTAGCCGCGCGGCTCAGCCGTGGTAGGTGATGTACCCGTTGCCGTCGGAGTCGTTGGCGCTCGCGGTGTACTTGTGGGTGTCGGCGTGGCTGCCGTTCGACTTGTACAGGTAGATGGTGTCCCCGCCGTTGTTCCACATGAAGTTGCAGTTCTGGCGGTACACGACGTTGTTCGCGTCGGAGTCGGTGCCGTGGCCGCCGCGGAGTTTCACGTAGTCGCCGGGCTGGAGGTAGTGGTTGGAGGGGAAGGTGAAGGTGTTGCCGGAGGCGCTGGCGTCCTTGACCTTGTAGCCCTTGAGGTTGACGGTCGTCGAGGACGAGTAGTTCTTGATCGTGAGGTACTCCTGCTTGGAGTTGCCGGTGGTGCAGTTGTTGGAGTCGCTGCCGGGCGCGTTGTACTGGATGCCGCGGATCTTGAGTGCCGAGGTGTACTCGGTGGCCTCGGCCGGTACGGCGAGGACGACGGTGAGTGCGGCGGTGAGCGCGGTGGCCGTGACGGCCCCGGCCGTCGTGAAGCGCTGACGCATGGGACGTACCCCCCTGGTAGTGCCCTGGTGAAGCGACAGAGCGTACAGACGCCAGGGGTGCCCGGTGGCGGTCTTGCGGATTCATCCGACACGGCCCACTGACTGCTGATATGTGCCGCCCGTGGGCCCTGAAGCTTGAGGTGCAGGGCCCGCGTTCCGGTTCGGACCCTGCGTTCCCCTTCAGACCTTGCGCCAGCGCGCCATCGCGAACGAGAACACGCCGAACAGGACGAGACCCGTCGCCACACAGACCAGCAGCCAGGGGCCCGCCGGGGTGTCGGCGAAGGAGCGGAGGGTGTCGTCCATGCCCTTCGCCTTGTCCGGCTCGTACTCGACGGCCGCCCGGATCGCGAAGGCCCCGGCCGCGACGAACACCAGCCCGCGGGCCACGCCTCCGGCCACGCTCGTCGTGTCGACCAGGCGCCGTACGGACCGCGACATCTCACCGAGTTTGAGCTCGCGCCGGTAGCGGCGCAGCACCGCCCGGGCGCCGATCCACCCGCCCGCCACGACGATGGCCGCCCCGGCCGCGCCGACGAGCCACTGACCGGCCGGCAGGTCGAGGGCCTCGGCCGTCACATCGCGCGACTGCTTGTCGCTCGAACTCGCGCCGCCCGAGCCCGCCGCGAACGACAGCACCGAGTAGGCCACGAACGTGTAGAAGACACAGCGTGCGAGCGCCGCCAGCCGCTTCTTCACGCTGCGGCCGTCCTGCCCCACCGAGCCGAAGAGCGCCTCGGACAGCCGCCACAGCGCCATGCCGACGAGCCCCACGCCCAGCGCCCACAGCAGGACGGCCCCGAACGGCTTCCCGGAGAGCTCGTCCAGGGCCCCACTGCGGTCGGCCTGTTTCCCGCCGTCGCCGAAAGCGATCTGCAGGGCCAGCACGCCGACCAGCAGATAGATGACCCCCCGGGCGGTAAGGCCGGCCCTGGCCGCACCCCTCGTCAAGGAACCCCGTGCCGTCCGTCGGCCACCGATCGGGCCGCTGCGGGTCACCGCGGTCGTATTCATCGAACCTCCCGCATGCCGGTTGCCCCGGCATGCGGGAATCACACGGGCGTGGCGCCGGCGGTCAGGGGGTGAAGACCTCCTCAAGGCTGTCGATCGCCCCGTCCTTGCCGAGGTGGTACTTGAAGACCAGCCCGGAGTCGGGGTGCGCCTCCAGCCAGTCGAGGAACTCCTGCACGCCGATGCGCTGGTTCTCGCTGCTCTCCACGACGGGGTTGGTCGCGGTGACGTACGCCGCCTGGTCCATCGGGAGGTACGTCTCCTTGCCCACGGTCTCGAACGGGGCACCGTCGGAATCCCCCGTGCCGCAGCCCCAGTTGCCGTACTTGACGATGAGGCTCAGGGAGCCCCCTTCAGGGGTGTAGCGGTAGACCGCGATCTCGTCGGGGGAGATGGGCATCTTGTGATCGCAGCCGTCGCCCGTGCCGCCGCTGCCCGCAGGGGTCGTCGTGGGGGAGGCGGTCGGCGTCGACGCGGAGGTCTTGGCCCCGGGGGCCTTGGTGCCGCCGGCCGTGCCGCTGCCCGTTCCGGTGGACGTCTTCGAGGCGGGCTGTGCGCTCGCCGCGCCCGATCCGTCGTCGGTCCTGCCGCCCGGTGCGGTGGTCCGCGTCGCGCTCGGGTCGGCGTCGGCGGCCGCGCCGCCCGTGGAGCCGCCGCCGGAGCAGCCGGTGAGGGCCAGTGCCCCCGCCGCGCACAGGCTCAGCACGGCTCCCCGGACGGCGCTCGGTCTGCGGCGGTTCGTCCCGGTGGTCAGCGTCATGATGTGTCCCCCTCTGTCACAGGACCCGTGTCGGCATGATCGGGTCGGCAGGAAGGACGATATTCAGCCACCCGCAGTTTCACGATTTCGCCGGAGATCGAGGGAGACCTACGGCGTCGGTGCCGGGCGGCGTCCGGGGCCGCGTGGAGGTGCCCGGCCCACCCGGGACCCATCGGAGACCCGCCCGAGCCCCACCCGTGACCCATCGCCGGATGCGCAGTTGAATCGGGCATGAAGAAGCGAAGCATGCTTGCCGTTGCGTCCCTCGCCGCCGGATTCGTCGTCGCGGCGATCACACCGTCCCACGGCGCCGACAGCGACGTATTCGACGATCTGAACGTGAACGACACCCTCAGCACCCTCGACCACACCGTCAGCAGCGACAGCCTCGCCATGGACGAGAAGGCGTTGGGCCAGAACGACTGACGGACCAGGGCGACGGACGGGCCGGCCCGACCGGCGAGCCCGCTTCATGGCGCCGGTGCCCCTCCGGGAGGGGCACCGGCGCCGCTGCGTTCCGGTCCCGGGAAGGGGCCCTCAACTGGGCCTGGTTTCCGTGGCAGGGTGGAGCGGGCAAGCCTCAGGGGGCCAACAGAAGAGGGGGAACCGTGATCGTCTGGGTCAACGGTGCGTTCGGTGCGGGGAAGACCACCACCGCACGGGAACTGATCGACCTGATCCCGAACAGCACGCTCTTCGACCCCGAGGTCATCGGCGGCGGACTCGCACAGCTGCTGCCGCCCAAGCGCCTCGCCGAGGTCGGCGACTTCCAGGATCTGCCGATCTGGCGACGCCTGGTGGTCGACACCGCGGCCGCCCTGCTCGCGGAGCTCGGCGGCGTCCTCGTCGTCCCCATGACCCTGCTGCGCCAGGAGTACCGCGATGAGATCTTCGGCGGTCTCGCCTCCCGCAGGATCCCCGTACGCCATGTGCTTCTCGCCCCGGCCGAAACGATCCTGCGCGAGCGGATAGCCGGCCGCGAGATACCCGAGGACCTGCCCGACGGCGAAATGCGCGTGCGCCAATGGTCCTACGACCACATCGAGCCGTACCGCGCGGCACTCGCCGGCTGGCTCACCGCCGACGCCCACCTCATCGACACCAGCGCCCTCACCCCGTACGACACGGCGGTCCGCATCGCGGAGTCCGTACGCGCCGGTGAGCTGCCCGTCTGTGACATCGTGCAGACGCCCGAGCCCACCGCCGAGACCGTCGCCGCGGGGGTGCTGCTCTTCGACCAGCAGGACCGGGTACTGCTCGTCGACCCGACGTACAAGGCGGGCTGGGAGTTTCCCGGAGGTGTCGTCGAACCCGGTGAGGCGCCCGCGCGCGGCGGCATGCGCGAGGTCGCCGAGGAGACGGGCATCCGGCTCGACGACGTACCCGGCCTGCTCGTCGTCGACTGGGAGCCGCCCGCACCTCCCGGCTACGGCGGCCTGCGTCTCCTCTTCGACGGCGGCCGCCTCGACGCCGACGCGGCCCAGCGGCTGCTGCTGCCCGGCCCCGAGCTGCGCGACTGGCGCTTCGTCACCGAGCAGGAGGCGGCCGACCTGCTGCCACCGGTGCGCTACGAACGGCTGCGCTGGGCGCTGCGGGCGCGGGAGCGCGGGGCGGCGCTGTATCTGGAGGCGGGGGTGCCGGTCGGTTGACGTACGGCGTGCCCGACGTGCGAGGAGCCCGTCAGTGGAACTCGTGGACGACCTTGATCACGCCGACGATGTGGGAGTTGAACTCGTCGAGCTCCTCGGCCGGCACCCACAGTTCGAGGATGGTCCGCCCGCCCGCCTGCTGGACGGGATACCGCGCCAGGAAGTCGGATTCGACCTCGAAGCGGGTGACGTAGCCGGCGCCGTCGTACCGGACGTTCCAGTCCCGGGCGATCTTGATCGCGTAGTCCTCGTTGAGGACGGGATAGAAGATCGGCTGCTCGGGCAGCCGGGGCGGCCAGGCCCGCCACGACAGTGCGCGGAGCAGGTCAAGCTCCGTCGGGCCGGTCGGGCGCCAGAGGGTCGTCGTGGCGGGCGGGCTGGTCACGGTGCCGCTCTCCGGTCGGGTCTCGGGTGTGCGAGTGATCTTGGGAGAGGGGACGATACCGGCGCCGTGCGCCGGGGGCCATCGCGTTTCCGGCGCGGGCGAGTGTGTCGCCCGCGCCGGCAAGTGCCCTGTCGGGGCTGACCGGTTCAGCCGGTCGCGCGGCCGGTCAGCTCGCCGCGTAGTTGCGCAGGAACAGGGCCTCCGCGACGGACAGGCGCTCCAGCTCGTCCGGGGACACGCTCTCGTTCACGGCGTGGATCTGGGCCTCCGGCTCGCTGAGCCCGATGAGCAGGATCTCGGCCGCCGGGTAGAGCGAGGCGAGGGTGTTGCACAGCGGGATCGAGCCGCCCTGACCGGCGTACTGCATCTCCTGGCCCGGGTAGGCGACCGACATCGCGTCGGCCATCGCGGCGTACGCCGGGCTGGCGGTGTCGGCGCGGAACGCCTGGCCCTGGCCGATCTGCTCGGTGCTCACCCGCGCGCCCCACGGCGTGCGCGCCTCCAGGTGGGCCTGGAGCAGCTTGGTGGCGTGGGCCGCGTCCACGCCCGGCGGGACGCGCAGACTGACCAGCGCGCGGGCGCCGGCCTGCACGGAGGGCGTGGCTCCGACGACGGGCGGGCAGTCGATGCCGAGGACCGTGACGGCCGGACGCGCCCAGATGCGGTCGGCGACCGTCCCGGAGCCGATCAGCTCGACGCCGTCGAGCACCTTGGCGTCCTGGCGGAACGCCTCCTCCTCGTACTGCAGACCGTCCCACGACGTCTCGGACGTGAGCCCGTCGACCGTCGTCGAACCGTCCTCGGCCCGCAGCGAGTCCAGTACGCGGATCAGCGCGCCGAGCGCGTCGGGCGCCGCCCCGCCGAACTGGCCCGAGTGCAGGTTGCCTTCGAGTGTGTCCACCTGCACGCGGACGAGGGTCATCCCGCGCAGCGTGGAGGTGACCGTCGGCAGCCCGACGCGGAAGTTCCCGGCGTCACCGATGACGATGGTGTCGGCGGTCAGCAGCTCCGGGTGCTCCTCGGCGTACCGCTCCAGGCCGCCCGTGCCCATCTCCTCCGAGCCCTCGGCGATCACCTTGACGTGCACCGGAACGCCGCCGTTGGCCTTGAGGGCGCGCAGCGCGAGCAGGTGCATGATGACGCCGCCCTTGCAGTCGGCGCTGCCGCGTCCGTACCAGCGGCCGTCGCGCTCAGTCAGCTCGAACGGCGGGGTGGCCCAGGCGGATTCGTCCAGCGGCGGCTGCACGTCGTAGTGCGCGTAGAGCAGGACCGTCTTGGCGCCCTCGGGGCCGGGCAGGAAGCCGTACACCGACTGCGTGCCGTCCGGGGTGTCGAGCAGGGCCACGTCCTGGAAACCCTCGGCGCGCAGCGCGTCGGCGACCCAGTTCGCGGCGCCCTCGCTCTCGCTCTTGGGATATTGGTCGAAGTCCGCCACCGACTTGAAGGACACCAGCTCGGTGAGCTCCGCCTTCGCCCTCGGCATCAGCGAGGCGACGGTCTCGGCGACCGGATTCGACGACATGGGCACGCTCCTTGTAGGTGCGACGTTGTATCTCTGTGTACAGGTGATCGAGTGATGCGCACCCGCGTACTGGTGTGCGGGGCGCATACGCTGCCGATCCTGCCACAGCGATCTGCGGCGACGCCCGCCGTAGGATGCGGGGGACAGGTGCGGCAGACGGCTGGACTGGGAGCAGCAAACCATCGTGAGCAGCGAGAACCCCGAGAACTCTTCGAACTCTTCGGGCGGCACGGAGCAGGTGTGGGACGTCGTCGTGGTCGGCGCGGGACCCGCGGGAGCCTCGGCCGCCTATGCGGCAGCGGTCGCGGGACGCAGTGTCCTGCTGCTGGAGAAAGCGGAGCTGCCGCGCTACAAGACGTGCGGAGGCGGCATCATCGGCCCCTCGCGCGACGCGCTGCCGCCCGGCTTCGAACTACCCCTCCAGGACCGGGTGCACGCGGTCACGTTCTCGCTCGACGGCAGGTTCACGCGCACCCGCCGCTCCCGGCAGATGCTGTTCGGGCTGATCAACCGGCCCGAGTTCGACCAGCAGCTCGTCGAGCACGCGCAGAAGGCGGGCGCCGAGCTGCGCACGGGAGCGACGGTCTCGCGGGTGGAGCAGCACGGATCGGCCGTCCCGGACCGGCGCACCGTCGCCGTGGTGCTGCAGGGCGGTGAGACGGTGCTCGCGCGGTCCGTCGTCGGCGCGGACGGCAGCGCCAGTCGCATAGGGGCGCATGTCGGCGTGAAGCTCGACCAGGTCGACCTCGGCCTGGAGGCGGAGATCCCGGTTCCGGAGACCGTCGCCGAGGACTGGAAGGGGCGCGTCCTCATCGACTGGGGCCCGATGCCCGGCAGTTACGGCTGGGTGTTCCCGAAGGGGGACACGCTGACGGTGGGCGTCATCTCGGCGCGCGGCGAAGGCGCGGCCACCAAGCGGTACTTGGAGGACTTCGTCGCCCGGCTCGGTCTCGCCGGCTTCGAACCGAGCATCTCCTCGGGTCACTTGACGCGCTGCCGCGCCGACGACTCGCCGCTGTCGCGCGGCCGGGTGCTGGTGTGCGGGGACGCGGCCGGGCTGCTCGAACCGTGGACCCGCGAGGGCATCTCCTTCGCGCTGCGCTCGGGTCGGCTCGCGGGGGAGTGGGCGGTGCGGATCGCCGAGGCGCACGATGCGGTGGACACCCGGCGCCAGGCGCTGAACTACGCCTTCGCCATCAAGGCGGGCCTCGGTGTCGAGATGAGCGTCGGCAAGCGGATGCTCGCGGCCTTCGAGCGGCGCCCCGGGGTGTTCCACGCGGCGCTCACGAGTGTCAGGCCCGCCTGGAAGTCGTTCGCGGCCATCACGCGCGGCGCGACCACGCTGGGCGAGCTCGTCCGCAGCCACCCGCTGGCCGGACGCGCCCTGATGGCCCTCGATCGGTCGCCCGCCCGGGAGGATCAGGCGCCCGCACAGGAGGGCCAGGCGCCGGCCCGGGAGTCGGACGTCAGCTCTTGAGGTAGGCGCGCAGCCCCGGCGGCACGGATTTCCGCAACTCGCTTGTTGTTGCAAGTAATATGCAACAAGCTGGGCGGGTCCTTACTGCTGCCCAGGATGCGGAGCTTCGCCATGCCCCAGCTGCTGCCGGACGCGGGACCGCAGCGCGTCATCGCGGCCTCGAACCTCGTCTACACCGTCGGGAGCGGCCTCTATCTGACCGCCGGAGTCCTGTACTTCACCGAGGCGGTCCGCCTTCCGGCGGCTCAGGTGGGGTGGGGGCTCGGCATCGCCGGGTTGGTCTCGCTGGCCCTGGGCATCGCCGTCGGTCACCTCGCGGACCGGCACGGAGCACGCGGGGTCTACGCCGCCACGCTCGTCGTCCAGACGCTGGCGACGGCCGGTTTCGTACTGGCGGACAGCTTCTGGCCGTTCGTCCTCGCCGTGTCCGTGGCCACCGGCGCGAAGGCGGCCGGCCTCGCCGCCCGCAGCCCGCTCATCCGGCACTACGGAGGGGAGCGGCCGCAGGAGTTCCGCGCCTACCTCCGTGCCGTGACCAACGTCGGCATCTCCTTCGGCGCCCTGCTCGCCGGCTGGGCCGTCCAGGTCGGCACCCTCACCGCCTACCACCTGCTGGTCCTCGGCAACGCGCTCGCCTTCGCGGCCTCCGCGGCGATCCTGCTCCGCCTGCCGCCGGTCAAGCCCGGGGCCACCGTCCTCGGCCCCCGCTGGATCGCGCTGCGGGACGGGCCGTATCTGCTGATCACCGCCCTCGACGGCGTCATGGCCATCCAGTTCAAGGTGCTCACCGTGGCCATTCCGCTCTGGCTGGTGGGCGCCACCACCGCCCCGCACTGGCTCATCTCGGGGACCATGCTCACCGGCACCGTCATGGTCGTCGCTCTTCAGGTGCGCGCCAGCCGCAGTATCGATTCCCCCGCGGCGGGCGCGGGCGCCTACCGTCGGGCGGGCGTGGCCTTCCTCGCCTCGTGCGCACTGATCTCGTCGTCCGCCGGGGTGCCGGCCTGGGCCGCCGGGGCTCTGCTCCTCACCGCGGTGGTGATCCACACGGTCGGTGAACTGTGGCACTCCGCCGCGGGCTTCGAGGTGTCCTTCGCCCTCGCCCCACCGCACGCCACCGGCCAGTACCTCGGCGTGTTCGGCCTCGGCGCCGGCCTGTCCGAGGCCGTCGGGCCGACCCTGCTCATCGCGCTCTGCATCAGCTGGGGCCGTCCCGGGTGGTACGTCGTGGGCGCACTGTTCGCCGTGACGGGCCTGCTCGTACCGCCCGCCGTCCGCTGGGCGCAGCGCCGGCAGCGGGTCCCGGAGGCGGTTCTGGAGGCCGTTGCGGCGTAGTACCTCGCGCGGCTCCTCTCCGCGGCGGCCGTGCGAGGTACTACGCCGGGAGTACGTGTGATCACCACGCCCGGGTGACGCCCCGGGCGGCCGGTGCGGTCTAGCGTGACGGTCATGGACGAGCAGCGCGCACGCAGGGGCGGTGGCCCGCGCCGGGCGTGGGGCGGACCGCCGGCGCAATGGCGGCCCGGGGGGTGGCAGGGACCGCCGTGGCACCGCCGGGACGGCGCTGACGAGGACACCTCCCCGCGCTGGCCGTGGCCCACCACGCTGCTCCTGACCGTCTTCGTGCTCGTCGGCAGCAACTTCGCCTCGCACGCGCAGTCCGACCGCGAGCAGCTGGACTTCCTCGCGCGGGCGCTGCTCGTCGCGGGGTCCGGCCTGCTGCTGTGGCGGCACCGGCATCCGGTGCTCGTGGTCTACGGCACGGCGGCCTGCGCGATGCTCTACCTCGGCGCGGGATACCCGTACGGGCCGGTCTTCCTCACCGTCGCCGTCGGCTGCTTCAGCGCCGTGCTCGCCGGGCACCGCAGAGCGGCCTGGGGGGCGCTCGGCATGCTCTGGGCAGCCCATCTCCTGGTGGCGCACTGGCTCTACCGATGGCTGCCCCCGCGCCACGACACGGCGGGCCCCTGGAGCCAGGAGATCGCCGTCGCCACCTGGATGGTGGCCATCGTGGCGCTTTCCGAACTGGCCCGTGTGCGCCGCGAGCAGTGGGCCCGAGACCGTGCCGAACGCGCCCAGGCGAGCAAGCGGCGCGCCGACGAAGAGCGCCTGCGGATCGCCCGCGAACTGCATGACGTGCTGGCACACAGCATCTCGGTGATCAACGTCCAGGCCGGGGTCGGCCTCGCACTGCTCGACACCGATCCCGAGCAGGCACGCACGGCGCTCACCACCATCAAGGCCGCCAGCAAGGAGGCGCTGGGCGAGGTCCGCCAGGTGCTCGACACGTTGCGCGCCCCCGGCGACGCGCCGCGCGCCCCCGCGCCGGGCCTGGACCGGCTGCCGGAACTGGTCGAGCAGGCGGCGAGCGCGGGCCTGACGGTCGCCGTCGATACGCGCGGCGCGCACCGGGACCTGCCCCCGGGCACCGATCTCGCCGCGTTCCGCATCGTGCAGGAGGCCCTCACCAATGTCGTACGGCATTCGGGGTCGCGCCACGCGCGCGTGCTGGTCGACTACAGGGCGGGCGTCCTGACGCTTCGTGTCGACGACGACGGGCCCGCGACCGGCGCGGACGCCGGCGGCAGCGGCAACGGACTCGCCGGAATGCGCGAGCGGGCCGCCGCCCTGGGTGGCACGATCGAGGCGGGCCCGCGGGACGACGGAGGGTTCCGGGTGTCGGCGCTGCTGCCCGTGAAGACCAAGGAGGACCAGTGATCCGCGTACTGCTCGCCGACGACCAGTCGCTGGTCCGCGCCGGCTTCAAGGCGCTGCTCGGCGCCCAGCCGGACATCGAGGTGGCCGCGGAGGCCGCCGACGGCGAGGAGGCGGTGCGCAAGGTGCGCGAACTGCGCCCCGACGTCGTCTTGATGGACATCCGCATGCCCCTGCTCGACGGCCTCGCCGCGACCCGTCGCATCACCGACGACGCGGACCTGAAGGACGTCAAGGTGGTCATGCTCACCACCTTCGAACTGGACGAGTACGTCTTCGAGGCGATCCGCTCGGGTGCCTCCGGCTTCCTGGTCAAGGACACCGAGCCGGAGGAACTCCTGCGCGCGGTACGGGCGGTGGTCGAGGGCGACGCGCTGCTCTCACCGGGCGTCACCCGGCGGCTGATCTCCGAGTTCGCGGCCCGCTCCAAGGAGCCCGCTCTCGCGCAGTCGCTGGGCGAACTCACCGAGCGGGAACGGGAGGTGATGGCTCTGGTCGGCATCGGTCTGTCCAACGACGAGATCGCCCGGCGCCTGGTCGTGAGCCCGCTCACGGCCAAGACGCATGTGAGCCGCACCATGGTCAAGCTGGGCGCCCGTGACCGGGCCCAACTGGTCGTGCTGGCCTACGAGTCGGGCTTGGTGCGGCCGGGCTGGCTGGGCTGAGCGGTCCGGCGGAAGCGCACCAGGACGATCACGACGACCGCGAGGAAGACGACGATCGCGCTCAGCGCGCCGATCGGGCGCAGCAGGTCGTGCCGCGAGCGCAGGGATCCGAAAAGCATGGGAAGCACTTCGGATACGCCGAAGAACGCGGCCCCGGCCAGGACGCTCGCGGCGAACAGCGCGTAGCCGATCTCGACCGTCTCCGCGTCCTCTTCGGCCTTCGTTCGTCTCCCCATGCCGCCCCCCCCATGCCACGAGTGTCACGGCGGCGCGTCCGGCGGGCAAGGAACTGCCCACCGGACGCGCGGAGTTGAGGCAGAGGATCAGTCGCGGACCGCCACGGGCGCCACTTCCGCCTCATCCAGCACGGAAGTGCCGCCTTCCGGCGCGGACTTGGCGACCACGATCGACTCCTGCGGGCGCCGGGTCCGCAGCCCCGTGAGCGAGATCAGCAGTCCGACGAGCGCGATGCCCGTCACCACGATCAGACCGGGCCGGTAGCTGTCGAGGACGGCCTGCGGCGAGGGGTTCTCGGGGGAGTGGGCGGTGACGACGGCCGTCACGACGGCCAGGAACAGCGCGCCGCCCACCTGGACCGAGGTGTTGAGCAGGCCCGAGACCATGCCCTGCTCATGGTCGTCCACGCCGTTGGTGGCCTGGATGTTGAGCGAGGGGAAGACCAGCGCGCAGGCCGCGCCGATCAGCAGCATCGACGGCAGGATCACCGCCGCGTACACCGGATCCAGGTCGACGCGCAGGAACAGCGCGTAGCCGACGACCATCAGGGCGAAGCCCGCCGCGAGCAGCCGCTGCGTCCCGAACCGGTCGACGACGGCGCCCACCTTGGTGGAGGACAGTGCGACCAGCGCGCCCGCGGGCAGGAAGGCGAGCGCGGTGTGCAGCGCCGACCAGCCCAGCAGCGATTGCATGTACAGCGTCACCAGGAACTGGAAGCCGACGTACGAGCCGAAGAACGCCATCGCGCCGAGCTGGGCCCGGATCTGGCTGCCGGAACGCAGCACCCCGAGCCGGATCAGCGGGCTCGGGCTGCGCCGCTCGACGGCCACGAAGACCGTGAGCAGGACGGCGACCGCGAGGAAGGAGAGCAGGGTGCGGGCCGACGCCCAGCCTGCCTCCGGGGCCTGTACGACGGTGAACACGAGCAGCAGCATCGATGCCGTGCCGAGGATGGCGCCGGGGATGTCGTAGCCGTTGTGGTCCTTCTCGCGTTCGCTGCGCGGGAGGAGCTTCAGCCCGGCGAACAGGGCGATCAGCGCGATGGGCGCGGGCAGCAGCATGGTCAGGCGCCAACTGGCCTCGGTGAGCAGCCCGGACAGCACCAGGCCCATCGAGAAGCCGGTGGCCGCGCAGGTGGTGTAGATCGAGAGGGCGCGGTTGCGCAGCGGGCCCTCGGCGAAGGTCGTGGTGATGATGGACAGGCCCGCCGGTGCGGTGAAGGCCGCGCTCAGGCCCTTGATGAAGCGGCTCGCGATCAGCAGCGGACCCGAGTCGACGAGGCCGCCGAGCAGCGAGGCGAGCGCGAAGACGCCCAGGGCCACCAGGAAGACCTGGCGGCGGCCCAGCAGGTCGGCGGTGCGTCCGCCGAGCAGGAGCAGTCCGCCGTATCCCAGGATGTAGCCGCTGACGATCCATTGGAGCGTCGAGGTCGAGAGATTGAGTTCGGAACCGATGGACGGCAGGGCGACGCCGACCATCGACACGTCCAGCGCGTCCAGGAACATCGCGGCGCAGAGCACCAGGAGGGTGCCCCACAGTCGTGGGGTCCAGCGTCCCTCGGACGCGGGGGTGGTGAGCGGAGAGGTCATGCCGGAGAGACTACATGCGTATGCATGCAATGCAAATGCATTTAATTCCGATGCAACAAAGACGATTCTTTGCTACCGTGCGCCCATGGTGAAGACCGACGCCGAGCAGGGGCTCGTGAACCAGTGGCGCGACATCCTCGCGGTGCACGCCCGCACCCTGTGCGAGCTCGACCGCGAGCTGCACCGACACGGCCTGGGCGCCAGCGACTTCGAGGTGCTGGACGTGCTTGCCGAGAGCGCGCCGGACGGCGACAGCTCCTACCGCGTCCAGGAGATCTCCGAGCGCGTCCACCTGAGCCAGAGCGCCCTGTCCCGCCTGATCGGCCGCCTGGAGAAGGACGGCCTCGTGACGCGCTGCATGTGCCCCGAGGACCGGCGCGGTGTGCGCGTCGCGCTCACTCCGAAGGGCCGGGACCTGCACGGTGAGGTGCTGCCGGTGCAGCGCGCGGTGCTGACGCGGATGCTGGTGGACGGCCCGGCCGGCTGATTCTCCGGTCGGCTGGTCCTCCGGTCGGCCGGTCGGTCGCAGAAGCTCAGCTTCAGGTGACCGCGGACTTCTCCCGCCACAGGGCGGCGAGCGCGGCGTCCCCCGTCAGGCTCGGGAAGGGCAGCCGGTTCCACAGCGACAGATACAACCGCGCGGCCGGTCCGGCCAGTTCGCAGTCCGCGTCACCGGCGGCGTCCCGCGTGGTCACGGGGGCCTCCTGCGACAGACGCACGGTCCACACCACATCCTCGGCCGCGTCCAGCGCCCGCAGCCGCAGCACGCGCGGCTCCTCCGTGCGCACCCGGCTCCTGTCGCGGGCATGGAAACCGTTCAGCAGCTCGTCGATCCCGTCCAGGGCGAAGTCCGTGGCGATCGCGGTGGGCGCCTCGGGGAGCGCCGACTCCGCGTCGACCCGGTGCACGGTCGTCTCGTGCGCCTGGCGCCGCGCCCAGAAGGCCAGTGGCGAGGGTGCCGACAGGAAGCTCCAGCACTCCACGTCGGCGGGGGCGTTGGAAAGCGTGTCGACGAGTCGACGGTGACCCTCCCGGAACCAGTCCAGCAGTTCGGCACCGTCGAGATCCGGCAGACCGCCGTCGGGATGGTACGAGGTGTGCCCCTCGGCGACGAACGCCGCCGCCCAGCGGTGCACCATGCCCGTGTGCCGCACCAGTTCGCGTACCTGCCAGCCGGGACAGGTCGCCACCTTCGCATCGGTCCCCGCCCGCTCGGCGGCCTCGGCCATCAACCGGCCCTCCCGGTCGAGGGTTGCCACGAACTCCGCAATCTCCATGCGGTGAGTCTGCCGGATCGAGTGCGCTCCAGGGCAAGGAAGGATCAGGAAGGGTACGGCCGAACCCGCAAGGAACCGCGACCGCGGGAGTCGGACTGAGGGCCCGCTGCGCAACCGGGCCACGCGTCTCCGCGTCTCCAGGGGCGTCCGCAAGATCGAGAACGCCTGCGAAGGGGCTCACATGACCGCAACGGCCGACCGCTATCTCTACCTCGCACGACACGCGGAGGCGACCGCCGACGAGAGCGGCCTGACGGAGAGCGGACGCCGTCAGGCGACCCTCCTCGGTGACCGTCTTCGGGAAAGTCCCGTCTCGGTGATCCACCACGGCCCGCTCGCACGGGCGCAGGAGACCGCCGAGTTGGTGCACGGCCGACTCGACAGGGCAGACCTGCGGATGTCGAAGGCGGCCGGCGACTACATCCCGTACATGCCCGAACCCGGCGAGATCACCGCCGAGTCCGGTGCTGCCACCGTCGCACGCCTTGCCGAATTCCCGGCCGAGGAGCGGGAGTTGGGCCCCGCCTTGGCGCAGGAGGCGCTCGACCGGTTCACCGGGCCCGTCGAAGGCGGCGAGCCGCGCCACGAGTTGGTGGTCACCCACAACTTCCTGGTCGGCTGGATCGTCCGGGCCGCCCTGGACGCCCCGAATTGGCGCTGGGTCGCCCTCAACCACGCCAACGCCGCGCTGACGGTGATCCGTTACGCCCCCGGCCGCCCCGCCTCCGTCCTCCTGTACAACGACACGGGCCACTTGCCCGCCGCGCTGCGCTGGACGGGATTCCCTCCGGAACTCCGGGTCTAGTGCGCCTCCGCCGGCGTGTTGTCGTGGTGCGGTCGGCGGGCCAGCAGCACGCTGGCGACGATGGTCCAGAGTCCCGCCAGCATGAAGGCGAAGAATCCGACCCAGGGGATGAAGACCAGCACACCGAGGGCGACGGCGGCCCAGCCCAGCCAGAGAGGCAGGGCGGTGGAGGCGGCGCGGACGGTGGCCAGTCCGGCGCCCAGCAGCAACAGCCCCATTCCGCCGACGAACGGGATGAAGAAGTCCTCGCTGAGCGCGTTGAGGGCCTGGAGCGTGGCGTCGCGCGCGGACGACTTGTCCGCGAGGTCGACCAGGGCCAGGTTGATGGCGGCCCCGGTCCAGAAGCCCGCGGCGATCAGCACGCCACCGGCCATGACCACCCGGCGCAGCCAGTCACCGTGGGACGAGTCACTGCGAATGGCACGGGCCAGATAGGCGGCGAAGAAGACGAACAGAGCCCCGGCGATGACCAGCAGGTACAGACTCACCGCTGTCCGTCCCTGGTGGGCGTCGTAGAACGATCCGACCTCGCGGCCAGTGGCGTCGACGTCCGGTGTGTCGCCGGTCAGAAGAAAACCGACGACGGTCAGAACCACGGCCAGCAGGCCGGTCAAAGGTGCGACGCGCATGGGAGACCTCCTACCCCCTACAGGGCATTCCCCTCCTCTTCCAGGCTCCCAGCCATCCCCTCACTCCGCCATTCGAGTGATCTTTGTGAGGTGTCAGCCGACCGCCGCGCACCGGGTGACTTTGTTGCAGGTCACCCGCGATGTGGGACCCATCGCGGCGGGGGCCTCGTCGGGCATGTCGGTCAGGCGGTGCGTTGTCGAGTGCTCTCCAAGAGGCGCTGAGTTCGTGTGCGGGTGAAGGCCAGGATCATGTGTGACCGCCCGGCCGTGGTGCTGAGAGGGTGGAAGCCGCCGCAAGCGGGTGACGGCGCTGATCCCGTCCGGAGGCCGGGCCCTGTCCGGTCGGCCGGTCTGCGGCCCGCGGACTGCTGCAGGACCAGGAGGAGCGGCCGGTGATTCAGGGTGCCCTCGACTCCGGCTCCGCCCGCTCCGGGTGCGGGGAGGACGGTTGTACGCGCAGCGGACGGGCTGCCCAGCCCGGCAGGTACCAGTTCCACGAGCCGAACAGCGAGACCAGGGACGGAACGAGCAGCATCCGCACGATGGTTGCGTCCAGGAGGATGCCGATGCCGAGGCCGGTCGCCAGGGTCTTGAGGTCGGTGCCGGGGCCGGAGGCGAGCGCGGCGAAGGCGAGGAAGAGGATCAGCGCGGCGCTGGTGACGAGCCGGCCCGTGCGGGCGACGCCCTCGATGACGGCGTCGTCGGTCGAGCGCCCCGCGTCGTACTCCTCGCGGATGCGGGACAGGATGAACACCTCGTAGTCCATCGAGAGCCCGAACAGGAACGCGAAGACCATGAGGGGGATCCAGAAGGTGATGGCCCCGGTGGCCGCGATGCCGAAGATCGCGTCGGAGCCGTGACCGTTCTGCCAGAAGATCACCATCAGTCCGAGCGTCGCCGCGAGCGAGATCAGGTTGAGCAGCACCGCCTTGAACGGCAGCAGCAGCGAGCGGAACGCGCGCACCAGCAGCACATATGTCAGCAGCGCGATGATCGTGAGCATCAGCGGGAAGTTGCCGTAGACGGCGTGCATGAAGTCGATCTGCGCGGCGCCGATGCCGGCGACGCCGACGACCCCGGGAAGGTTCTCAGTGGTGCTCTTGACCCGCTTGACCACGCCGACGCTCTTCGAGTTCACCGTCTCGTCGTCCGGGATGACCACGACGATGCTCTGCCCGCCCCGGTTGCCGGCCGGCCCGGAGGGCACGAACGCCGCCCTCACGCCGTCGACCTTGGCCAGCTCGGCGGCGACCGGCTGGGCCTGGTCGGTGCGGACCAGGACCTCCATCGGGGTCAGTACGCCGGTCGGGACGCCACCGCGTTCCAGAGTGGTCAGGGTCTCGTAGGCAGGACCGCTCTTGGCCAGCGATTCCGAGGAGGCAAGGCCGATCTTGATGCCGAGGAAGACGCCGACCAGGGCCGCCAGCGCGGCCAGCGCGGTACCGGCCGCGATCCAGCGGTGCCGTACCACGGCGCTGGTCCACCGGCTCCAGGCGCGGCTTGCCCGGTTCTCGTGGCGGATCTTGGGCCAGTCGACCCGCGGCCCGATGCCGCCGAGGATCGCAGGCGTCAGAGTGAGCGTGGTCAGCACGCTCGCCAGCGGGATGAGCGCCCCGCCGTAACCCATGCTGCGCATGAACGGGACCGGGAGGACGACCAGGGCGAGCAGGCCGATGGCCACCGTCACGCCGCTGAACACCACCGCATGCCCGGCCCGTTCCATCGCGACCACGACCGCCTCGTGGTTGTCCCGGCCGCGGTCGCGCTCCTCACGCCAGCGGGTGACGAACAGCAGCGAGTAGTCGATCGCCACACCCAGGCCGATGAGGGCGACCAGGAACTGGACGATGAACGACATATCGGTGGCGTAGGTGAGCGGCAGCAGCATCACGAAGGTCGCGAGGATCGACACCGCGGCCACCACCAGCGGCAGCAGGGCGAGGAACGACGCGAACACGAAGGCGAGCACGGCGAGGGCGCCGACGGCACCGAGGAGCGTCTCCCCGAGCACCCCCGGCCCTCCGCTGTCATCTCCCCCGGAGGCCAGTGTGTCCTGACCCGTCACACCGACCGTCGCGCCGGAGGGCATGGCCTTCTGAGCCGCCGAGTGGATCGGGTCGGTCAGCAGCTTCTGACTCGGTGACGGGTTGAACCGGTAGAACACCAGCGCATAGGCGGTGCGGTCGTCTTTCGTCCTGAAGGCCTTGTCTCCGGTGTTGGCCTCGTCGATCACCCGCACGTTCGGGACCGCGTCGCCGATCGCCGTGAACACCCGGCCGATGTCCGCCTCGTGACCGGTGATCGTCTGCCCGGCCGGGAGCGTGACCGAGACCAGATACGGACTGGTGTCGCCGCCGCTGCCGAAGGCGTCCTCGATCTTGTGCGCCGTCACGGTGCCGGGTTGGCCGGGCAATGAGAAGTCGATCGTCAGCCGATCCGTGGTCCGGCCGGCCAGCAGCACGCCGGCGACCAGCACCAGACCCCAGAAAGCCACAACCGCCTTGCGATGCCGCAGAACGAACTCGGCCAACCGTCGCATTTCGGCCACCCCCACGCCGTAGGTTGCGCGAGTCTAGCCCTGCGTCCCCTTCCTCCGCTATCAGGTGGATCGGCGTGTTTTGACGTCGGGGTGGTGCAGTGGTTCATGCCGATATCGACACTGCCAGTCGGCACGAATGCGATCACGTTCTCCGGTCCGTCTCGGCCCCGTGGCAGGGCGCGTGGCTGCCTCTTAGGCAGACCGCGACGGCCCATCCCTCCTCCATCGCCGACGGTCGACGCATCGTGCCGTTGGCTTTGGGTCCTGGCGGCTGGTCCAGCCGCACCCGGAGCTGTCGAACACCTCCATGAATGCAACGCCCGACTCGCAGGCCGCAAGATCGCCACGACGAAGCGCGCCGCCTGCTCGCCATCGGCCCGCAGCCACCGGAGATGCCTGCGGATGGCCCTGCTCCGCTGGCAGCCCGCTTCCCGTACTGGTGAGCTCAGAGCAAACAGCCAATTCCAATCGACCGAGAGTGGTTCTCGCCATGACGATCATCATCACATTTGACTTCCCGGGAACCACCCAGGCCCAGTACGAGCAGGTCACCAACAAGATGACCGAGGGGCGCGGTCTCAAGAAGCCCTCCGACTGGCCTGTGCCGGGCCTGATCTCCCACGCCACCGGACCCAGCCCGACCGGCTGGTTCGTGACGGACGTCTGGGAGTCCGAAGACGCGTTTCGGCAGTTCGGGGAGAAGCTCGGCCCCCTGCTGCAAGAAGCCGGAATCCCCGAAACGGAACCGAAGATCTACCAGGCCTTCAAAGTGGTGACTCCATAAGCCAGGCCCCAGGCTGTCCCGAGATCCCCGAGGCCCGCAGTGTGTCCGGAGACCGAGGGCGGTCGGTGCTGCAGGAGACTCGGACACGCTGGGTCTCTGGCCCAGCGGATCGGCCAGCTCTCCGAGCGGATCCAGGGAGTGGATGTTCGCCCGAGTGGCCGAGACCGCGGTCGCGGCTCTGCGGTGGCGTCGTCTCAGGGGCGATGCCGTACGAAGCCCAGGTAGGCGAAGCCTTCGCCCTCGCGTGGCGCCCGGGTCCAGGACCGGGTGGTGAACATGGGGAGGCTGCCCTGGGACAGGGCGAAACAGGGAAGCGAGATGCCCAGTTCGGCGTGCAGGGTCTCCAACAGGCGTACCTCTTGGTCAAGATGGGTGTCCGGTGAGCCGAAAAGGCACATCGGATCCAGGGCCTTGGGTATCGCACCCGAGCGCCGGATGTCGTTGCCCCGCACCGTGAAGGCATAGAGTTCCACGCCGCGTTCGGCCACCGAGACATGGAATGCAGCCGGGTGATCATCCGAGTACCGCTGCGGCTCACGCCACACCACCACGGCGCGACCCGACGTGGAGGCGGCCGCGGCGGGGGACTGGAACAGGTGATTGATGCCCTGGTGGGACTGGCCGTCGAAGGCGAAGGCCCACCCCTTGCTGCAGCGGCCGGCCATCACCGCGGCCCGGTCCTCCCAGCGCTCGACGCCCTCCCGCTCGTGGTTCTGCCTCAACTGCCGATACGCCCTGGCTGCGTGCACGGGCGCACTCAGTTCGGCACCCTCGTCGCCAATAAGAGCAGGTAGGTCGGCGGGGTCGGCGCCCTCGACCCAGACGCAGCGGTACGCGTCGAACGGCCGCCCATGCATCCCGGTCGACGTCAGCCAGGTGAGACCCGGCGGGTCGAGATCAGGCGTCGGCTCGGGAGCGGACCCGGACTCGCCTGCGCGCGGAGTCGCGAGGATCTCCCGCCCGCGTTGCGGGGTGATCAGCGACCCCAGAACCGGATCGGCGAGCAGGCCAAGGGGCGCGAGCAGCAAAGGCCCAGGTGGTATCCACTGCGTGAGCGCGTCGCGCAGCATTCGCCACGCGGCATCGGTCGCTCCCCATCGGGCCGACTCCCGGGCCTCGTTGACGGCCCGGCCCCACGCACCCGGCGGCGCATAGCGATGGGTGCCGTCGCGCAGCGCGCTCAACAAGTCCTCGGCGATTTCCCGGTCTACGCCACGGGCTGCCATCATCCCCAGCCAGTGGTCGTCTCCGCCCGGTCGCCATTCGCCGGAGGCCGGTTCGATGGCCGACACCGTAAGGAGCTCGGGCAGATAGCGGGGGTCAGCCACCAGGGAGCCGTAGTCCCGCTGAGCGCGGGGAGCCGCCAGATGCTGCAACTGGTTCAGCAGAATGGCGCTGTTCGGTCGTCCGAAGGACCGCGCCTCCTCGAGCAAGGGCAGGGCATCCTCATGCCGTCCGCGCAGGGCGAGGAGGCGTGCCTCCTCCACTCGGGCGTCCTGGGCGCGCGTGGTGGCGTTCTCGAAGTCCGGCCGCCCCACCCGGTCGCCGTGGAAGCTCCGGTACATGGCCTCCATGTAGGCGCTGAACGACGGGTAGCGGTCCGGGTATTCACCGCTCCAGCCCTTGTAGATGTAGAGCGCCCACTCGCCGTGCTCGTCGCGGTCGCCCGGGTCGAGCAGAGCCAGCGTCATATCGGAGTCCGTCTCCAGGCGCAGCGATCGCTGCCACATGCCGGCGAGCAGGACTTCCTGCTCGCTCGGGTCGGTACCCAGATTCTCCTCGTAAACCTCGGTCAACCCGTACGGATCCCGGGACCAGTCGATGTCCTCGATCCCACCGAGCTGATAGACCCCGGCCGTCTGCTCCACATGCCATCCGTCGCTCACGGCCAGGAACTGGCGGTAGGAGGGCGGCAGTCGCTTCCCCAGCCGCTTCTCGACCGTCGTGATCGCGGCCTCGTCCGCCCCTGGCCTGCCCAGCCTGACGGGACCCGGACCGCCGTCCCCGTCCTCCTCGTGCTCGGCGCGCGGAACCCACTCCTCCTGCCAACGGCCGAGGAGGTCCTGCCAGTTAAAACACTCGTCGCTCATGACGGAGATCGTGCCAGCCACCACTGACAACGAGTCTCTCAGAAGGCATCCGCCGGGCAGGTGCTGGCGGGGGCCTCAGCGTTCGTCAGCGGCGAGGTCCGCTCGATACTGATGCGGCCTCCGCGAACGCCTTGCGTACCTCTGGCGGGCGGGCGCTGCTGCTTGGCCAACGCCGAAGGGGTCGGTCGTGGACGCGGTCGAGCCGAAGATCCGGGAACTGCTGGAGGTCTGGCCGGACATGTCGGCCACGGTGGTGGCCGAACGGATCGGTTGGGATCGGGGGCTGACGGTGCTGCGCGAGCGGGTGCGCGAACTGCGATCCGACTACCTGCCGGCGGATCCGGCCTCCAGGACCGTTTATGAGCCGGGTGAGCTGGTCCAGTGCGATCTGTGGTTCCCGTTTACGGCTGCTGACCGGGCTCGGGGCGGTGAGAGGGGACCCGGTCCGCCCGACGCGCATACCTGAGGTAGGTGCGGAGCCGTCCCGTCAGGGGGTATCGCCCACGAGGGGGGACCTCTCGGTGTTGGAGCAAGAGACGGAAAGTCAGGCCCCGTTGGTGAGCCGGCTGCTGGGTTGGCCTGCGGGTTCAGCAGGGGGCTGGTGTGAGCCCGCTGTTGCACGGCGGGTCAGCAGTGCGATCGCCGTTGCCGCGGCGGCGAGTGCGGCCACGCTGGTGAGGCCGGTCGGGAGGGAGAACCAGTCGGCCATGAACCCGATGGCCGGTGGTCCCAGGAGCATGCCTCCGTAACCCAGGGTGGAGGCGACCGCGACTCCGTCGGGCCCGGCCAACGTGCCGGCGCGTTCAATGGCGATGGGGAAGAGGTTGGCGAGGCCGAGCCCGGTGATGACGAAGCCGAGCAGTGCGGCCCACAGGGAGGGAGCGAGCGCGCCGAGGAGCATGCCCACCGTGGCAGTGCTGCCGCCGCAGACCAGAGTGCGGGTTTGACCCAGGCGTTCGAGCAGCCGCGTGCCGGTCAGCCGGCCGATGGTCATGGCCAGCGCGAAGCAGGTGAAGCCGGCGGCGGCGACCCCGGATGTGGCGTTGAGGTCGTGCTCCAAGTGCAGGGCGCTCCAGTCGGCCAGGGCGCCTTCGCCGTAGGCAGTGCAGAGCGCGATCATGCCGAAGGTGATGACAAGACCGCGGGTGCGGGTGTCCAGGCGACGGGGCTCCGACTCTTCGTGCGGTGTGCGATCGGCGAGCGCCGGTGGCTGGATGCGCAGCAAGACTCGGCCGGCGAAGAGGGTCACGAGCAGACCGATCGCCGTGAGTCCGAGCAGATGCTGAGCGGGGGACAGGGACCCGGCGACCAGTCCGCCCAGACCGGCACCGGTCATGCCGCCCAGGCTGAAGGCGGCATGGAAGCTGGGCATGATCGGCCGACCCAGGGCAGCCACCAAGTCGACTGCGGCGCTGTTGAACGCCACGTTTATGCCCCCGTAGGCGGCGCCGAAGATCATCAGGACGGCGCCGAGGGCGACGGGGGAGTGGGTGAGTGGGGGGAGGGCGACGCTGAGAGACAGGAGGATGCCGCAGATCACGGTGACGGGATGGTTGCCGTAGCGGCGACAGAGGCGGCCGGTGAGCATCATCGTGATCACGGCGCCGGCGGAGACGCCGAGGAGGGCGAGGCCGAGCGCGGAGGCCGAAGCGCCGGTCTGCTGTTTGATCGCCGGGATGCGGACGACCCACCCGGCGAAGATGAAGCCGTCGAGGGCGAAGAAGACGGTGAGGGCGACGCGGAGGCGGGTCAGGTCGGAGAGGTTGTCCGGCACGGCGTTGTGCGTTCGGGATTTGTTTAGTGGCGGCACAAAGTCAGCGTAGGTGGGTGCTCGGTTGTGGGCAAGGGGGTTCGAGTGAGCGTGCCGAGGGCGACGGCGATCCGCACCACGGGTGACCATGCCGGCGCGGGGGCGCTCGCGTCGACAACAGCCAGTACAGCGGACTCGGTCGAACGTCCCTGGGAACGCGCCATCGGCGGCACAGCAGTTGGGGGCGAGAGAGGGCGTCCGCCAGGGGCGGCCGCTAGTTCAGCCACGTCCCGTCGCGCATGATGAGCCTGCCGCGCAGTTCCGGCTCGCCGCGCCACGCGCGCACGCTCTTCGGCACCACGCGCACATACAGAAAGGAACCCTCCTCCGTGCGCGGGTCCCACCCGAACTTGACGGTGAATGCCTCCGCTGCCTCCTCGGGTACATCCTGGTCCAGGAAGCACTCTGCCTCGCCCTGGACAAGCACCACATCGAAGGTGTCCGGCAGTGCCAGGCGCACGCGGGGTTCCTCGCGGACGTTCCGCGCAGTTACGGAAGTGGCGCTGGTGCACATCCACACCGCTCGCCCATCCCACAAGAACCACAGCGGCACCTGGTGCGGCCCGCGATCAGGATGTGCCGTCGACACCCACACATCCCGCTCGGAAACGAGCCGTTCCAGAGTGTCGCGCCTGCGCTCCGCCGCCTGTCGGCGAACAATCCCCGTGGTCTGCATGAGCGCCGACCTTAGCTGGCAGGCTCAAAGCGCGCATGAGGCGAGGGACCTACTTCCAGCGACCGATGGGCCACCCGACCTTTGGCTCAGGGCGGCCGACTGGAGCGCTGACTGATCGTTTCAGAATGACGGAGCAGGCCACTTCGAGCACCAGTCCGTCTATGCAGGTCAGCAGGATGTGAGTGCGATTCTCGACATCCGTCACATCGTGTGCGGTGAGGAAGAGTCGGACGGTCTCGCGGCCGGCATTCTCGCGGGGCATGAGGATCTCCCGCAGTTCGGGGTCGCGCACGCTCTCGACGGCGCAGGCGTAACCGGCGAGCGAGCGAGCGGCGGCGGCCCACGCCCTCGTGGTCCAAGGCCCGCCACAACTCCTGGGCCGGGCGTCGGCAGTCCACCCGAACGGATCGTACGAAGGCGAACTCGGCGAACTCGGCGGACCTCCGGACCTGGACCGTGCCGCGCTCAACGAGACCCGCTCCCCGCAGCGCTGCATCGGCGCGGTGATCTATGCGGGGTTGCCTGTCCGTTCCGCGCAGGCACAAGATCGCCAGGACACAACTCGTAGAGATCGCTCCGCTGTTGCCGTTCTCGGTTGTCCCGGATCCGGTAGGAGAGGGGTGGTGCAACCCTGGAACCATCCCGGCCGAATGGACGTGCAGGTATGGGGAGTGCCTGGATGTCGTCCCGTATCGGGGCACGGCTGCGCAGGCCGACGGATGGATGCGAGTACGGACCGCATGGATGCAATCCACGACGACGTAGCGGAGTTCGCGTTGCTGCTGACGCGTCTGAAGGCGCGCACAGACCGCAGCTACGCGGCGCTGGCGCACCGTTTGGGCGTGAATGCCTCCACGCTGCACCGCTACTGCGTCGGAGAGTCGGTGCCTCTGGACTTCACCAGGATTGAGCGGTTCGCCGCCCTCTGCGGAGCATCCCCCGAGGAACGCGTGGAGTTGCACCGACGGTGGATCCTGGCGGTCGCGGAAAGGCAACGACCACGCCCGTCCGATGTCCGGCGGGCACCGGCGCTCCACGACACCATGAGCACCGCCGCATCGGCCGCATCCACGAGCCGAGCCAGCCCGGCGGACGAAGCGCTGGAGCCTGTTTCGCCGGACGACCGGCGGCCCCGGGCCGGGCGCCCCCGACGACGGCCCGTGCGATCGATAGCGCTGGCGGCATTGCTCGCCGTCGCGTTTGCCGGCCTCACCACATCCGCTGCCGGGCCCCCCTTCGGTGGAGGTGAGTCGTCGGCTTCCGCCCGCGCCACACCGAAACCCTCGGCCTCGGCCGCGTACAACGGTGGGACCCCCTTTCCCGGACCTCCCTCCGATGGCGGTGAGTCGTCGGCCTCCGCCCACGCCACGAAACCCTCATCGCCGGCCGCGCGCAGCGGCGGCAGCCCGCAGAACACGGTCCCACCGACGGCCCCGCTCACCTGGACGGCCAACTCCCATCTCTGGCAACTCGAATGCGACCACGACTACGTCATCGCCAAGCAACCGCGGGAGGTCCCGCCGCCGCCGACCCCGGCGGACGCCGAGGCATGGGCCACGTCCCTGCAGGCGGTGCACGGGCGCACCACCAACCTGCGGATCTCGGTACAGGGACGCGGCTCCGCCGCCGTCGTCCTGGAGGCACTGCACGTGCGCGTGGTCAAACGCACCACCCCCGCCGTCCGCCGGGGCATCGCCTACTCCATGTACGAAGGCTGCGGCGCCGTCCTCATCCCCCGCTACTTCTCCGTGAACCTCGACGCGCACCGGCCCCTGGCCCGGTCGATGCCCGGCAACGACCCGGAAAGACCCATCACCGCAGTCGACTTCCCCTATCAGGTGTCCCTGCGGGAGCCGGAGGTCCTGATGCTCTCCGCGCGCACCGAGTCCTGCACCTGTGACTGGTACCTCGACCTCGACTGGTCCTCACAGGGTCGGACCGGCACGATGCGCATCGACGATCACGGCCGCCCGTTCCGCACCACCAGCATCAGAGGGCTACCGCACTACTGGTACCGCAGCCCCCGTGGCTGGATCCCCATGACCACCACCTACGACAAGGCGGAAACCGGCGACTGACGAAGCGACAGGCCGCCTGGACCTCGACCGACGACAGCAGGCCACCATGGCGGACGCGCCAACCGACCACGGACGCCGGCTTCAGCCGGTGTTCAGTAGGCCCTGTGAGCGTTCTGGGCAGCCGCTGGGCAGCGGTCCCGGGCGAGGTCCTTCACTTCGACATGATGAAATCCAGGGCGTAACCGGGTGCGGTCGTCCAGTAGGTGACGCGCTGAAAGTCGTTCGCGTACAAGGTCTCGACGGGCATGGGGACATCGATCGGCTTGCCCGCGCTGCTGCCGGGCTTGCGACCCTGGAGGCTGAGGGTGATGCTCTTCGCCTCGTACTCGTCCATGGGGCCGTTGACGAGCAGAGCAGCGTACGCCTCCTCGCCCGGAGCGAGGGTGACGGGCACTCCAGGGTTCGGGTCGCTCTCCTTGATGACGGGGGTCGTGGTCCGAGCGGCACCAAGCCGTACGAGCGGGTAGCGGTAGAGGTTGCACTTCTTGTCGCCGGCGTTCTGGACGGTGAGGAGGAGGTGCCTGGCGTCCTTGCTGTCCGCAGGCTCCTTCACGGCGGACACTCCGAGGACCTCCTGGGAGCAGGCGGCGACGGCGCGCGTGGCGCCACCGGCGCCCGAGCGGTGCGTCACCGCCTGCTTGGCCTTCCCACTGATCGTCTGCGGCTCGGTGGCGGATGCCTGTGCCGAGACACCGCACCCAAGAGCAAGGACGAGGCCCGCGGACATGGCCAGACGGCTGCTCACAAGGGACTTCACGTTCATCTGCGTGTTCCTCTTCTGATCGGTATGAGGTCGCACGCACCCTCGGCCCAACCTTGCGGATCAAGGTGTGTGCCGGGCGGTCGGCCGCTTCAGCCGGTGCGAGAGCCACAGCATGGGATGCCTCGTGGGCCAGGGACAACAGCCGCCGCCCCAGTTGCAACGAAGGGACATCCCACCCCCGGTGACCTGCATATACATGGCAGCCTGGGATGCCAATGTGGGATGGGGAACCGTGCCGGTGTCCGTACCAGTGACGGTGGCCGACCCTTCGGGGAGGGGGTGCTGCCTCGGGTGAGCGGGGCAGCCGGGTCCGCGCAACATAGGTGTCCCCCGCAGGGCTGAGGTGATCATGCGGGCGCTCATCGCTCGCCACGAAGTCGTGAACGTCGACGTCCCCGACCCACGACTCCAGGCCGCGCAACTCGCCGACGCGAAGCGGTGATCCGATGCGGCGTTCGGGCCCGGCCGGTTACCTCTTTTCACGGGCCGTGTCGTACCGATGTCGTATACGACATCACCGTGAGACCGAAGCGTGTTGGGCGCTGCCGCTCAGCGCCTCGTCTCGTACCCGGTCAGGACCACGCCGCCGGGAAATGCCCGCGTCTCCACCAGGTTCAGGTACACCCAGCTGTCCAGCGCGGTGAAGAACGGCGTGCCGCCGCCCACCAGGACCGGGTGGGCGGCGATCGCGTACTGGTCGATCAGCCCGGCGCGCATGGCCGCCCCGGCGAGCGTTGCGCCAACCGTGGTGCCTACCTGCGCAGACGCGGAATCAAAGCCGTGATCTCCGAGCCGCGGGACCAGGCTGCAAAACGGAACAAGATCAAAGCCTGGCGGGGCCTCCCCACCCGCTACGCCAAAGTCCCCGCCAACTACCAGTCCGGACTCGAACTCCGTGCCGCACTCCTCAACGAGAGATCTGGTTCCAGAGTCGCCGGTTGGCGGGGATGCTGTCCACGTGCCGCCTCCAGCACTGCCTGCCGGAGGCGGTCAACACGATCAGCTAGACGACCGCGTTCAAAAGCTTGGCCACCAGCTCCGGCCTCTCCAGCGCGATGAAGTGGCCCGCTCCCGGCACCTGTGTGAAGTCGGCGGCTGGAAGCAGCTGTCGGTTGGCTTCTCGGTCCGAAGGTCGGGACCAGTCCTTCTCGCCGTAGACGAGGTGGACGGGGGCCTTGACCTCGGGGTAGCGCGAGCGGGCCGCGATGAGGCTGGGCAGGTTCTGGTACACGCCCCGCGCGACGGTCGGGTAGCCAGGGCGGCCGCCCACCTGGAGGAGCTCGTCCACGTAGTCCGCCCGCAGTGCGCTCTTGTCGCCGAGGCCGCCCTGCAGGATCTTGCGGAGGGCAGCCTTGGGCTCCACCCCCGCGATCACCGGGCCCACTCCCGGAGTGAGAACGCCGCTGACCACCACACGGGCGAGGAGACCGGACCGGGCGATCCCGCCCCGGAAGTCGTACGTGTTCACCGCCACGACGCGTCGGACCCGCTCCGGCAGATCGGCCGCGGTGGTCAGGGCGAGCACCGCCCCCATGGACTCCCCGACCAACGTCACGTCATGGAGGTCGAGTTCGGTCAGGAGCCGCTTGACGCCTCCGCGCATCGCCGGCTCGTCGTACGACGCCCCAGGCACGATCTCGGAGTAGCCCATCCCCGGCAGATCCAGGGCGTACACGGTGTAGTGATCCGAGATCAATGGGATGAGGGAGCGGAAGTGTTCGGCCTGCGTGCGCACCGTGTGCAGCAGGACCAAGGGCGCGCCGGTGCCGGCTTTGAGGTAGCGCAGCGTTCCCTCGTGGCTGGGGCGTCCTGCGGACGAGGTCAGCGTGTGGCTGGTGGCTCCCGGAATGCGGATGGTGGGGCGCGTCTCCTGGTCGGGCATGTTGTGGACTCCTGCACGCCCGGCCTGGGAGGCGTGACTGCCCCCACATGGGAAACCGGTCGGTCTCCACAAAGGTAAACCGATCGGTTTCCGCGCGCAAGTGGGGGCCGGGAAGTCCCGGACCCTTGCCGGGCTCGGCTCCGCCGTGCTCGGCCTGTGGCGGGCGTGTCGGTGCTTCGATTCGGTCGCCGCGACCGTCGGGCGCCTCGGCGGTGCGGCGCTCGCGGCCAGGTCCCCGGCGGCTGCGGACCGGCACTGCCGCGTGCGGTCGTCTGGCGGTGCGGTCCTCGGGGCGGCGGCGGGTGTCGTGGGCGGCGCGGGGGTCGCTCTGGTCACTTGCGTCGAGGAAACCGATCTATTTCCCTGCGGGGAAGCCGATCGGTTTCCGACCGGTGTTCACCCTTTGACCAGCCACAAGGGGCAGACATGACGACCACGCTCGATCGCGGGGCACCCGCCTCCGGGAAAAAAGATTCGGGCCGCCGCGGCTCGCATGCCGTGCGCTGTTGGGTGCTTGCCGTGCTGGGCGCGGCGCAGCTCATGGTCACGCTCGATGCGACCGTCGTGAACATCGCGCTGCCCGCGGCGCAACATGACCTCGGCTTCAGCGACGGCAGTCGGCAGTGGGTCATCACGGGTTACGCCCTGGCATTCGGCAGTCTGCTGCTGCTCGGTGGCCGACTCGGCGACCTGTTCGGCCGACGTACCACCTTCGTGATCGGCCTGATCGGTTTCGCGGGCGCCTCCGTCGTCGGCGGCGCGGCCGGCAGCTTCGAAATCCTCGTCGCGGCGCGTGTGGCCCAGGGGCTCTTCGCCGCGCTGCTTGCGCCCGCGGCGCTCTCGTTGCTCAGTGTGACCTTCACTCAGCCGTCCGAAAGGGCAAAGGCCTTCGGCATCTTCGGTGCGCTGGGCGGTGCCGGCGGCGCGATCGGGCTGCTGCTCGGCGGCATGCTCACCGAGTGGGCGTCGTGGCGCTGGGTGATGTACGTGAACGTCGCCTTCGCGGCCGTAGCGCTGGTCGGTGCGGTGCTGCTGCTGGCCAAGCCTGTGATCACCGAGCGGCCCAAAATCGATATTCCGGGCACCGCCGTCGTGAGCGCCGCGCTGTTCGCCATCGTCTACGCGTTCGCGCACGTTGAAGCCACGAGTTGGACCAACCGGTCACCCTCGGGTTCATGATCGCCGGCGTGATACTGCTCGCGGTGTTCGTATGGGTGGAGTCGAGGGTCGCGCATCCGCTGCTGCCTCTGCGACTCGTGCTGGACCGGACCCGCGGTGGTTCGTTCCTGGCGGTGTTCGTCGTGGGCATGGGGATGTTTTCGATCTTCCTGTTCCTGACCTATTACCTGGAGGCCAGCCTCGGCTACTCGCCGATCAAGACCGGTCTGGCGTTCCTGCCGATGGTCGCGGGCATCGTCGCTTCGTCGACCACGCTGCCTTCACTGCTGCTGCCCAGGGTCGGTCCGAAGATCGTGGTCAGTGCCAGCTTCGTTGTCGCGGCAGCCGGTATGGCCTTGCTGACGCAGCTTGAGCTGGACAGTGGCTACGTCGCCGACATCATGCCCGGTCTGATCCTGCTCGGCCTCGGCCTCGGCGGGGTGATGACCACCTCGTTCCAGGGAGCGACCGCAGGTGTGCACCATGAGGACACGGGCGTCGCCTCGGCGCTGAGCAACACCAACCAGCAGGTGGGTGGCTCGATCAGCACCGCGCTGCTGACCACCGTTGCCTCATCGGCCGGGACCGACTACCTGTCCTCGCACAAGCCCGGCGCGCTGACCGTGGCACAGGCCGGGGTCGAGAGCTACACGGCCACCCTGGCGTGGGGCGCCGGGTTCTTCGTGGTCGGTGCGGTGCTCACGGCGTTCCTGATGTCGAATGCGGCTCTGGCGCCGTCGGAGGGTGAGCCCGTCATCGCCCACTGAGGCGCGGACGGTCGGTTCTTTACGGCTCGGCGACGGTCCTCCTCTGGGGGTCGTCGCCAAGCCGCCGTTGAGGCCCCGGATGTCGTCTCTGCCGCGCGGCCGGTGGCGGCTATCCCGTACACCATGGAAACCGATCGGTTTCTATTTCGCCGGAATCGAGCTACCCTCACCGCATGAGCACCGAAGTGAAGGCCAGTCCCCGGGAGCGGCTGCTGGATGCGGCGGCCACGCTCACCTACCGAGACGGCGTCGGCATCGGCATCGACGCGCTGTGCAAGTCGGCGGGGGTGTCCAAGCGCTCCATGTACCAGCTCTTCGAGAGCAAGGACGAACTGCTGGCAGCGAGCCTGGAGCAACGCGCTTCCGCCTTCGTTACAGCACTCCTGCCCGCGGCCGACGACGGCCGCTCACCCCGCGCGCGGATCCTGCATGTCTTCGAGCAGGTGGAACGGCAGGCGGGGGCGCCCGAGTTCCGGGGCTGTCGGTACCTGGCGGTGCAGATCGAGCTCAAGGACCAGAGCCACCCCGCCAGCCAGGTGGCCCACCGGATCAAGGGAAACCTGACGGCCTTCTTCCGGGCCGAGGCCGAACAGGGCGGAGCTGCCGATCCCGACCTGCTGGCCCGACAGCTCAGCCTGGTCTTCGACGGCGCCAGCGCCCGCGCGGGGATCGGAGCCGACAACCTCACCGGCCTCATCGCCCCCACGGTGGCCACCCTGCTCGATGCGGCAGACATGCGCTGACAGTCGCCGTCGGGGCAGGCCCGTAGCGGATCTGATCTCGAGATCCCGGAGGGCATCGCCGCTGGGCGGAAGCCCGATGCCGTAAGGGCGTTGCCGAATCGCCCGCAACATGGTCATGGCTCCCGCGCCGAAGCCGGACCCCGACCAGCCGGGCGGGTTCCTGCCCAATGGGGCTGCCGCCAAAGCCAGGCTGAACCGTTCGATCTACGGCAAATCTGGTCGCGTGGATGGCCCTGCCACACGTCGCCACGGGGTCCGTCGCAACCACCTTCGGACAGTGCCGGTTGGCGCTGGATCGTAGTGGTGGTCCCGCCATAGCCTGCGCAGGTGCCGGAACTCGTAGTCGCGTCCGGCATCGGAGTCTTCCAGGGTCTCAGCCCGGAGAACCGGGGGAGGGGGCGGGCGCTACAGCCCACCGCAGTTTCCAGCTGTGGTGGTGGTCTTGAGCGACTCGGAGGGGGCCGTTGACCTGCGGGCCCATCACCCGCCGTGTTTGCGGGTGGTGTGGATCAGCGTTTCAGCTTCGGAGGGGCGCCCGGCCAGCTGACCAGCGGTGCGGATCGGTTCGTCGGTCATGCCCTGTTTCACCAGTTGGATCGCCTCATGGATCCCGTCTCCGTTGCCGCGGTCGAGCATGGCCAGAAACCAGCCGCGCGGCCTGGACCGGGTCCGGCGCTGCTTCCAGGCTGTCGCGGTACTGGCACCCAACGGCAAACATCGAAAGAGCACCTCGGCCAGGAAGGCATCCGCCTCAACTCCGCGGGCCGTGCGGTACATGAAGCCCAAGGTGCGCTGGGCAGCCGAGTGTCCGGCTCGTGCCGCGGCTGTCTCGTAGGTCAACACCATCGGCAGAGCGGAATCGTGGACGAAGTCGAGCAGCACTCCGGCCAGAAGAGCCTGTACGTCAACGTCTCCGTGTTGTCTTCCGGCTTGCCGAGTGCCCGGCGCACGGCTTCGGAGGGCCCTTCGGCCCTGGATGTGTGCGCAGGTCACAGGCGCTTTATTGATCAGTTGCACGTGCCGTCGTACGCCGGCGTCGTCACGTAGCCGGCCACTCAGGCGCGGTGCATTGATCGCTTATCGACGGTCAGTTCGTCCTGGTGTCGTTTCGTCCGCCCGCTCGCCCTCCGCCTGGGACGGCTCGGTCCTGGGGACGTCGGGGTGCAGCTCCATGGCCGACCTCTCGGCAGGTTCGTCACGCTCGCCCTCGGCCTGGGAGGGCGTGTGAGAGTACAGCGACTGGTCGTAAACCGAGGCTCCGGTCTTCATGGCGGGCCTCCCTTGCTCGCTCGACTCCTATGCTCCTCCTTCGACCGCAGCCAGGGCGAACGCGCGGCGCAAAGGATGCGGCGAAGACGAAGCCGTCGACGGCGAAGACGGTGAGGGCGGTGAGGGTGGGGTAAGGGGGTTGAAGAGCCCGAGGCGGGCCGACTCGCTGCGCGCGGATCTTCGTATCGGGCACGATTGAGTTCGCTTACGGCGCCCCGATTGCAAGGGTTCGGGACCCCTGTGTCCATGTTTGTGATGCAGGTCACATGAGGTCTACTGTGAACCCATCTGGAGCACTCCCCAGGGGGCGAGCCGAGTGACGGTGCGCGACGGGGCCGCCTCCAGGTGAGGGAAGTGATCCCCTTGGCCGTCGCCTGGGACGACATCGCCGGCCTCGTCAATGCGCATGAGCGTTTTCTGACCGGTGCGCGGGTCGACGCGGACGTCCGCGGCTCGGTGCTCGACTCCTGGAAGCGGTGCAGGTTCGCAGGGCTCGAACCGGACCGGCTGCTGGTGCCGTATGCCCCGGATCTGGAGCTGGACGACCAGTTCCTGCTTGCCGCCGACCCGGTGCTGAAGGAGCTGACCGCGTCGCTCGCCGAGGTGAGCATGACGGTCGCGCTCTGCGACGAGCGGGCCCGCATGGTCAAGCGGTACGACGGCGACCGGCAGCTGAGTGAACGTCTCGACGAGGTGCGGTTCGCCCCTGGATGCGACATCTCCGAACAGGTCGCGGGCACCAACGGCGTCGGCACCGCGCTGGCCGGCCGCAGCCCCATCTATCTCGTCGGCCGTGAGCACTTCGCCGACTGTCTGCAGCCGTTCGCCTGCGCGGGCGCGCCCGTCCGCAATCCGCTCAGCGGGCGCGTCGAAGCAGTCCTCGACCTCACCTGTCTGCGCGACGACGGCGATCCCGCCATGCTCCGGCTGGTCCGTGACGCCGTCCGCGCCATCGAGGCGCGGCTGCTGGAGCAGGCCACGGAACGCGAACGGGCGCTGCTCGCCGCATACCGGCGGGCCGACCGGGAGAGCGACATCGCAGGCGGCCGAGAGCCCTGGCGGGAGCATGTGTCGACATTGCACGAGGCCGCCCACGGCAGTGGCACCCTCGACCGGATCGACCTCGCGGTACTGAGGGAGCGTGCCGAGGAGCTCATCGCGGCGCCGCACCGCACCCTCGACGAAGTGGCCCTCACCGGCGGCCGGACCGCCACCCTGCTTCGCCGCCAGGTCGTGGCGGCGGCCGGCGAGACGGGCGTGGTCGTCGAGGCCCGCGTCCTCGGCGGCCCGCGCCTGCGCCACGCCGAACTCGCCCCGACGGCCGCACCCGCCGAGCCCGTACCGGCGACCGCGTCGACGCCCTCAGGGCCACCGACCGCCACCGCTCTGGCCGCGCCGCCACCGCCGCCCGCCCCGGTGCCGGAGCATGCCGCAACGCCCCCTGCCGAACTGCGGACGGTCCTGCCCTCGCGCATCGAGCCCGGGCCGGAGTCCTGGAGCCGGGCCGGAACCGACGCCGCCGACGGCGGAACCGGCGCCGACCGCTGGCTGCTGCTCGTCGGCGAGCCCGGCGTCGGCAGGCTGGCGGTACTGGCCCGCAGGCGCCTGGAGTTGCTGCACGACGCCGGCGTCCGCATCGGCACCACCCTCCAGGTCACCCGCACCGCGGAGGAGCTGACAGAGGTGAGCGTCCCGCGGTTCGCCGACTTCACCGCCGTCGACCTGCCCGACTCCGTACTACGGGGCGAGGAGCCGGAGCCGCTCGGCGCGGAGACCCCGCTGCGCCGGGTCGCGCTGGGTGCCGCGCACGAGGAGTCCCATCTGTACGGCGTCGGCGACCAGGTGAGATGCGCCGCGCCCACACCGCAGGCCCGCAGCCTGGAGAGCGGGGAGGCCCTGCTCGAACCGGTCCTGGCCGAGGCCGGCGGCTGGATCGCCCAGGACCCGGCGCGGCTGGAGCGGGTGCTCGCGGCGGGCATCCACTCCCTGATCACGGTGCCGCTGCGGGCCCGGGGGGTCACGCTCGGAGTGGTGAGCTTCTACCGCTCGAACAAGCCCGCCCCCTTCGAGGACGATGACCTGCCCCTGGCCCAGGAGCTCGTCGGCCGCGCCGCGATCTGCATCGACAACGCCCGCCGCTACACGCGCGAGCACAACACCGCGCTCGCCCTCCAGCGCAGCCTGCTGCCGCGGGGGCGGCCCGAGCAGAGCGCCGTAGAGGTCGCCTACCGGTATCTGCCCGCGCAGGCCGGAGTGGGCGGGGACTGGTTCGACGTCATCCCGCTGTCCGGTGCCCGGGTGGCACTGGTGGTCGGCGACGTGGTCGGGCACGGACTGCATGCCGCGGCCACCATGGGGCGGCTGCGCACCGCCGTGCACAACTTCTGCTCCCTGGACCTGGCGCCCGACGAACTCCTCACCCACCTCGACGACCTGGTCGGACGGCTCGACCGGGGCGAGGGCTGGGCGGTGGACAACGCCCAGCCGGACACCGGAATCATCGGCGCGACCTGCCTGTACGCCGTCTACGACCCGGTGTCCCGGCGGTGCACCCTCGCCCGCGCCGGACACCCGGCCCCCGCGATCGTCGGAGCCGACGGAACGGTCGAGTTCGTGGAACTTCCGGCGGGGCCGCCGCTCGGGCTCGGCGGGATGCCCTTCGAGACCGTAGAGCTGGAGTTGGCCGAGGGCAGCCAACTGGTGCTCTACACCGACGGTCTGATCGAGGACCGGCATCGGGACATCGACGCCGGTCTGGGTGAACTCCGCCGTGTCCTGGCCCGTACGGACCGGTCGCCTGAGGAGACCTGCGAGGCGGTCCTCGACGCGCTGCTGCCGCCCCGGCCCAGCGACGACGTGGCGCTGCTCGTCGCCCGCACGCGCGCCCTGGGGCCGGAGCGGGTGGCCCAGTGGGACCTGGCCAGCGATCCGGCGGTCGTCTCCCGCATCCGCGCCGCGGTCACCAGTCAGCTGTCCGCCTGGGGTCTGGACGAACTGGCCTTCACCACCGAACTCGTCGCCAGCGAACTGGTCACGAACGCCATACGGCACGCGACCGGCCCGGTCCAGCTGCGGTTGCTCCGCGACCGCGCGCTGATCTGTGAGGTCTCCGACGGCAGCGGCACCTCACCTCGGCTGCGCCGAGCCAAGAACGAGGACGAGGGCGGACGCGGCCTCTTCCTCGTCGCCCAGCTCACCGAGCGCTGGGGGACCCGCTACACCGCCCACGGCAAGATCATCTGGACCGAACAGCCGTTGCGGTAGCGGTTGTTGACCGTCCACCCTGGCCGTCCGGAGTCAGCTTCGTGGCGCCGCGGTGCTCTGTCTCGTCACCAGGCTGGTCGGGACGAGGTCGGTCCCGGGCGGGGAGCCGCCGCGGGTGCGGATCTGCCGGAGGACGCCCTGGACGCAGCGGCGGCCCACCTCGGCGAAGTCCTGGTGGACGGTGGTGAGGGGCGGGACGAAGTACGCGGCGTCGGCGATGTCGTCGAAGCCCACGACGCTGATGTCGGCAGGGACGGCGAGGCCGCGTTCGTGGAAGGCGCGCAGCAGCCCCAGGGCCATCTGGTCGTTGGAGACGAACACGGCGGTGCAGTCGGGTTGTTCGGCGAGTGCGAGACCGGCCGCGTAGCCGGACTCGGCCGACCAGTCGCCGTGCAGGGGCGGCGGCACCGGCCGTCCGGCCTCCTCCAGGACGGCGCGCCAGGCCTGGGTGCGACGCTGCCCGGAGAAGGACGCCTGAGGACCCGTCACATGCCATACGGTGCGGTGGCCCAGGTCGAGCAGATGCCGCACGGCCTTCCGCGCGCCGTCGGCCTGGTCCGTGTCGACCACGCTGTAGCGGTCCCCGGCGTCGGAGTCCACGACGACCGCGTGCACCCCGGGTGGCAGTTGCACCGTGCCGGTGTCGAGCAGATGGATCTCCATGATGACGATCACGGCGTCGACGGCCAGCTCGCCCATCCGCGTGAAGGCCCCGAGCACGTTGTCCTGGGTCGGCACGTCGATGGGGATCAGCGTGATCGCGTACCCCTCGGCCGCGGCGTGCGTGGCGATCGCCTCCACGGTGCGGCTGTTGCCCGTCGAGGACAGGCTGAAGAGGATCACGCCGATGGTGTTGAACTGGCCGTAACGCAGGGCGCGCGCGGCGCTGTTGGGCCGGTAGCCCAGTTCCCGCATCGCCGCGAGCACCTGCTCCCGGGTCGAACCGATCACTCCGGGATGACCGTTGGAGACCCGCGAGACCGTCTGGGACGAGACGCCCGCGAGCTGGGCGACATCGGCCATGGAGACCCGCTGCTTGCGGCGGCCGCCGGGCACGCCGGAGCCGCCCCGCTGGGCACCGCCCGCGGGTGCGGGGACCGGCTCCTCGCGGTGGTTCACGTCCATCGCTTCCTCACTCCCGCTTCCCTCGACCCCGGGGCGTCGCCACGCGGTGCAACGGATGTTACGCGTGGGAAACCTTGACGAGCGCTGGGGCGGGTGCCACGATTCCGACGCCCTGAAGTTTACGTAAACATCGCTGCGGGGGCAGCCCGGCCGATGGTTTGGCCGCTCCTGTGTGTCCAGCGTGTTTACGTAAACATGGCGTGGCGATTCGGTGGAGCAGGGAGGAGCGGAACGGTGGTTCCCAGCACCGCAGGCAAGAAGGCCCAGTGCCCGGCGGCCGACCGCCCCGGCGCGGCGAGCGCCGACCGAACGCCGGCTCGACGGTGGACGCCGGCCGACCGTCGTGACGGCCGGTCCCGCCAAGAGCTTGGGGTCATGTGTGCCCTGAGAACGTCGACGCCGACACGGAGGCGCGCGCCCGCGGCGCCTTCCCCACCGCTCCCGCGCCGCTGAGCCTCTCCTTCTCCCTCACGCCAACAAGCACGCCTCTCCTTCTCCCTCACGCCAACACGCGCAGAGGGCGCCGGTCTCCCTCACGCCGACAAGCACAGAGGGCGCCGGTAGCCACCGGCCGGCACCGGGTCCATCCACGCCGAGCCGACATCGCCCGTCCGCCCCGGCACACCTCCCGACGGCCGCTCCCCCCTACGCAGAGTCCCCCTGCACCGAGCCGCCACCTCCTGAAAGGGCAAGTTGATGCGCAAGACCCCCGCCAGAACCCCCTTCACCCCGCGGTTGCGTGCCGCCGTCGTGGCGGTCGCGATCGCCGCGGTCAGCGGTACGACCCTCGCGGGCAGCCCCGCCTCCGCCGCCCCGACCACCGACACGACCCAGTTCAAGGGCGTCAACTGGGCCGACCCGCGTGACAACTACGCCGACGACCCGGTCGTACTGTCCGGCCTGTCGACCACCGACACCTACGCCCAGACCTACGCCAAGGCCAGCCGGGTCATCTCGGCGTTCCGCGCGAACCTCGGTGCCAACACCGTCCGGCTGCCCATCAACCCGTACACGGTCAACGGCCCCTACTGGAAGTCGTATCGGGGCGTCATCGACGCGGCGACCGCCCAGGGCTTCAAGGTCATCGTCTCCTACTGGGAGGGAACGGGCGCCCAGAAGGACGGCTTCATCGACGACCAGGCCACCTACTGGCCCATGTGGAACACCGTGGTCAAGGCCTACAAGGGCAACTCCCGGGTCTACTTCGAGCCGATGAACGAGCCGCACGGCTACACCGACACCGAGTGGGCCGACATCGCCGCCAAGTGGCTGGCCACCTACCCGGCGGTCCCGCGGGGCCGGGTGTTCGTCAGCGGCGCGGGCTACAACGACCACGTCACCTCGGTCTGCGCCGACCCGCGTCTGAAGGGCACCTATCTCTCGCTGCACCACTACGGGTTCTGGAAGGACTACGCCACTTACGACCAGTGGGTGGCCGACCTCAAGGAGCGCATCGGGGACTGCGCGGGCCGGACCGTCGCCGACGAGTTCGGGGCGCCCATGACCACCGGCCTCGACTACAACAAGGCGACTCCCGACAACAACTCCATCAATTTCATCCAGGCCGACACCGACACCTTCCGCAAGCTCGGGATGGGGTCCGTGTACTGGCCCGGCCTGCGCACCGATGACACGTACTCGATCCAGAAGCTGATCGGTGACGCCACCCGCCCCTGGCTGGCCACCACCAACCAGTCCGGTGCGGACCGGCTCGCCTGGGCCTGGGGCCGCGGCAGGGCCGTCCGTCCCTGACCCGGTCGCCCCGTTCAACTGCCGGTCGGCCGCGGTGTTCTCGCACCGCGGCCGACCGCGTGAACCATCAGGACTACACGCGCTCCGACAGGATCATTGCCTCGGTTGTGATCGGGTCTTCGGGTGATTCTGGCTCATCAGTCACCCCGTCACGAGTGACTGTCACCTGGCTCGCCATCAACTACCTTGCCATTACGCGAAGTTGAGTCACATCGGTGACGACGACCCGAGCGGCCGCTCGCCCCCAGGGGGTCGTCAGTCGGCTGCCCCTGGATGCGGCGAGCCCGCTGTGCATCCCGGAGGACCTGTCGGTCGGAGCCCGCCACGACTACCAGCTCACGGCGCGGGACGCGGTCGTACTGCGGCTGAGCCACCGGCAGATGGGCCTGGGCGGCGACAGCAGCTGGGGAGCGCACACGCACGACGAGTGCGAGCTGTTCGCCGACCGCGACTACTCCTACACCTACCGGCTGCGTTCCGTCGCCGACATCGACAAGGCGCTCGAGGCCGTACGGCGGCCCACGGCAGGGGAGTTCACCGGGTAGCGCTCGGGCGGCCGGGAGTCAGCCGCAGCGGGGGAGTCGACAACGGACGTCCACTGTGAACAGTTGAGTGTCCGTCATAGGGGTCGATCGGCGGATAAGTCGGGCCGTTCGGCCCCTTGTCGTGGGCGCGCGGCGCACTCACCCTGACGCCATCTCCACCGAGCTGCTCAGGGGGACCGTCATGTCGCGGCCGCGCTCTGCCCTTCGAAGACTCCTCGCCGTCCTGTCCGCCTGCGTGTTGGGCGCTTCCGCCGGGTTGGCGCTCGCCCCGGTCGCGACGGCCGAACCGGCCACGCCGGTCGGCTATCCGGCGGGCGCGACCGCCACCCGGTACGCCGGGCTCGCCTTCGACACCTGCACGGCCCCGTCCCTGGCCACCGTGCAGGCCTGGAGCGCCTCGCCGTACCGCGCACTCGGCGTCTACGTCTCGGGCGTCAACCGCACCTGCGCACAGCCGCAGTTGACCGCCGCGTGGGTGGCGTCCGTGTCGCATCTCAAGTGGCGCCTGCTGCCCATCCACAAGGGCCTGCAGCCTCCCTGCGGGGCCCGGCCGTCCGACGCCAAGATCAGCACGAGCCCGGCGACGGCCCGGTCGCAGGGCACCAGCGCGGCCGGAGAGGCGGTGGCGGCGGCCAAGAACCTGGGCATGCTGACCGGCAGCGCCCTCTACAACGACATCGAGAACTACCCCCAGACCGACAGCGCCTGCCGCGCCGCCGTGCTGAACTACGCCTCGGCGTGGACCAAGGAGCTGCACCGGCTCGGATACGTCTCCGGCGTCTACATGAACCTCACCCTGGGCGCCAAGCAACTGGCCGACGTCTACACCTCGACGACGTACGCACGACCCGATGCCCTGTGGATCGCACGCTACGACGGCGTCGACTCCCTCAAGGGCTGGGCCGGCGTCGCCGACTCCAAGTGGGCCGTGCACCAGCGTGCCAAGCAGTTCCGCGGCGGCCACGACGAGACGTACGGCGGCGTCACCGTGAACATCGACACCGACCGGCTCGACGCGCCTGTCGCCACGGTCGCGTACTCCTACAAGGTGACCAGCACCACCACACTCAACGCCCGCACCGGCCCCTCCACGAGCTACTCCGTCGCCGCGACGTACGCGCCCGGCTCGGCGCTGAAGGTGGTCTGCCAGGCACCCGGCTCCAAAGTCGGCACCACGTCCGTGTGGGACAAGCTCGGCACCGGCAGCTATGTCTCGGACCACTACGTCAACACGCCGTCGACGACCGGCTACAGCTCACCCCTGCCCCGCTGCACCTACCCGTACCAGGTGACCTCGCCGAGCGGCCTCACCGAACGCAGCGGCCCCGGCGCGGGGTACACCACCGTCGGCACGTCGCCCAACGGGGCGCTGGCATGGGTCACTTGTCAGCGCGCCGGTTCGACGGTGGGCACGACCAAGGTCTGGGACCGGCTCGACAACGGGCACTACGTGTCGGACTACTACGTGGCCACACCCAGCAACACCACGTACAGCAAGCCCGCTCCGCGCTGCTGACCGGGCGGGTCCTCCAGGGCATCGGCGCGGCGCTGCTGTCCCCGGCCGCGCCGTCGATCGTCACGACCAACATCCACGGCGAGGAACGCAACAAGGCCCTGGGCGTATGGGCGGCGATCGGCGGCACCGGCTCGGCGGCGCCCTGACCGACGGCCCCGGCTGGCAATGGGTGGTCTTCTACATCAACATCCCCGTCGGCATCCTCGCCCTGGCCGCCCTCCCGAGGCTGCTCCCGGCCCCCGCGCCGCGGCCCGCCCGGCTCGATCTGCCCGGCGCCCTACTGGTCACCGCGGGCACCGGCTCGCTCATGTACGGCCTGGTGAAGGCGGGCGACAGCGGCTGGGCCGGCCTCTCCGCCGTGCTGCCGCTCGTCGGTGCCCTTGTGCTCTACGGTGTGTTCGTCACCGTCGAACGCACAGGGCGGGCTCCGCTGATGGACCTGCGGATGCTCACCCGGCGTCCGGTGGTCGCGGGCGCGTTCCTGATGCTGGTCGCCACCGCTCTGCTGATCGCGTACTGCTTCCTGGGCTCGGTCCATCTCCAACATGCGCGCGGTCTCAGTCCGCTCAGGACAGGGCTGGTGTTCCTGCCGGTGGCCGTCGCCACGGGGGTCTGCGTGCTCCTCGTACCGCGGGGGAAGCCGCAGTTGACAGGTGGGCCGCATGTGCACTGACCGGCGCCATGACGCCCATCGGGCTGTCAGGTCCTGAAGATGCCGTGCGGCACACGGAGGTTGCCGGCGGCGCTGCACCCTTAAGCTCTGCCTGGGGTAGAACGACGGGGGTGCGCGCATGCATGTGCCTGATCCGAGCAAGTCACGTCTGGTGCTCATCGGGACCGGAACGTACGCGGACGACGCGCTGTACGACCTGCCCTCCGTGAGGCGGGGTACGACAGCACTCGTAGACCTGCTGACGCAGTCGCGGACCGGGCTCTTTGGTCCCCGGGACCCCGTGGTGCTGCTGGATGCGGAGCCTCGGGACATGAGCAGAGCCCTGGACCAGGCGTCGAAGCAGGCAGAGGACACGCTCGTTCTGTACTACGCGGGCCATGGGCTGGTGGACGACAGGGGTGAGCTGTACCTCGGGGCGAGGTCGACCGACCCCGGCCTCCTCGCGACGACCGCACTGGCCTTCAGGGTGGTCAGGGACGTCCTGGCCGCCAGCAGGGCGCGCTACCTACTGGTGATCCTCGACTGCGACTTCAGTGGGCGGGCCGTGGGTGCCAGGACTGACGACGAGAGTGCGCTCTCCGGACAATTGCATGTCGAGGGGACGTACGTGCTGGCCTCGTCGTCGGGCACGCAGGTGTCGTTCGTTCACGAAAAGGACGAGTACCCGGCCTTCACCGCTGAGCTCATCAATCTCCTCCGTCGAGGCGCGAGCGACGGGCCGGAATTCCATACGCCGGAGTCCCTCTTCCACAGCCTCACCAGGGCAGCAACCAGCAAGGGAATACCCCGTCCGATGCGGACGGTGATGGGCGACGTCGATCTGGCCCTGGCCAGGAACATCGCCTACCGCGAACCTCGTACCGAGTCCCTCCTGCCCGAAGCCGAAGCCGAAGCCGAAGCCGAAGCCGAGGTTGAAGCCGAAGCCGAAGCTGCCCCGCTGCCCCGGTGGTCCGTACCCGGCTTCGCGGGGGAGACCTTTGCCGGGCCGGACCTGCTCGGCGTGGAAGGGGACGCGACCGCGCTGGCCGTGCTGCTCGCGTCGCGGACGCTGAGCCCGCCGCTCGCCCTGGGATTGTTCGGCAACTGGGGGAGCGGCAAGACCTTCTTCATGCACCGGCTCGAAGAAGGCATACAGAAGTTGACCAGCGAGGCGGGCGAGGACTCCGCGTTCTGCGACCAAGTGGTCAGCGTGTGGTTCAACGCCTGGCACTACGCCGAGGCCAATGTGTGGGCGAGCCTCCTCCAACAGATCTTCGGACAGTTGTGCCGCGTCAAGGACGCGCCCGAGCGGATGCTCGACGAGGCGATGCGGCAGGTGCGGGGAGTGCAGGAGACCAAGGCTGAGGCTCTCGCGGAGAGCAAGGCCGCCCAGCGCACCGTGGTGAAGGCCAAGGCAGAGGTCGACCGGGTCGAGAAGGAGCACCAGCATGCCCTGGAGGAGGCGGCGAAACCACGCGTCCAGGATCTCCTGGCAGCCGACAGCAAGGCCCTGACCGCATTCGAGAAGGCGGCCAAAGCCGTGGGGCTGGGCACATTCGCATCCGGCGCCCGCGGCATCGCCGAAGCCATCAGGGTCTCCCGTGAACTCGCCGAGAACCGGGGGCGATTCGCGGTCGCCGGAACCTGGTACCGCACGCCGCTGCTTCTCGGCCTTGGGATCGCGGCCGTGTTGGGGGTCGCGGCATTCGTCGTCGGCAGCCTGATGCACTGGCCGTCCGGTTGGGCGGCCACGGCGGTGGGCCTGTTGTCGGGTGCGTTCGCCGGGCAGAAGCGTTACACCACGCTGGCGGGCACTCTGCTCCAGCCCGCACAGGAATTGATCAAGGAGGCCGACGCGCGGCGGGACACATTGCTGGCCGAGCAGCAGGCCAAAGAGCAGACCGTACGGGACAGCCTGCGCCTGGCCAATGCCTCCTTGGCGCTGGCCAAGGAGGCATTGGCCAGCGCCAAGGAGCGAATGCGGGAGGCCGTCGACGCGCTGGACCAACTCACGGGCGAGCGGTTGCTGGAGCGCTACCTCGCCGAGCGCGTCGCCGACGCCGAGTACGACCGCTACCTCGGAGTGGTCGCGCTGGCGCACCGCGATCTGCGCGACCTGGAGGCCTTCCTGCGCAAGTACAAGGAGGACGGCGGCGCGGGCATCGACCGGATCGTGCTCTACATCGACGACCTCGACCGCTGCCCGCCGAAGGTGGTGGCGACCGTGCTGGAGGCCGTCCATCTGCTGCTGGCCCTGCCCCTGTTCGTCGTGGTGGTGGGGGTCGACGCCCGTTGGCTCAGCCGGTCTCTTCTCGACCAGCATCCGCTCCTGCTGAGCGGCGACGACACCGCCGAGCCCAACGCCCCACGGAGCCACGCAAACCCGGGGGACTACCTCGACAAGATCTTCCAACTGAGCTACAGCCTGCCGCCCATGACACGGAAGAACTCCGTCGACCTGCTCACCCACAGCGCCCTCGCCGGCCAACGCCGGGCAGACGAGGGGAGCGCCGACCTGGAAGCAACCGTTTCGGCGACCGCCGATGGATTTGTGACGCCGTCCGCTGAATCGGCCACCGATGCCGCGCCCCAGCCCGGCATCCCCGAATCGGTCCCCCTGGCCCGCGACATCGGCGAGGCAGCCGCCGAAGCATTGGTTCTCGGTTCGGACGAACTGCGCCTGCTCGAAGCCGTCGCCCCCGTGGTCGGGTCCTCGCCCCGCATCGCCAAGCGGTTCCTCAACGTCTACCGCGTCATGAAGGCACGGATCGTGACCGATCGCGAGCTCCAGGACCGCCTCGGACCGTCCGGCGACGTATCGCTGATGGTGCTCACGGCGCTCATCGTGGGTTTCCCGGTCGCCGTCCCGAACGCCTTGGCGGTCGCTCCGCACGAACTTCCCGTGCGGGACTGGCTGAACACCGGCGTCCGGCCCGCGCTGAGCGGCGCTGAAGCCGCGCGGCTTTCTGAATTCATGGATACGGCCCAGGAGTTGGACGGCCTCACCGTCGGTGCATTGTGGTCGTGGCTGCCGTTGGTGCGGCGGTACGCGTGGCCGGTCGCGGCGGCGGATGCCTGACGTAAACGCCGCATGGTCGACTGTGCCAGCATGAGCCCGTGACCGAACCGCAGCCCCACCCGTCCGGCGTCGAACTCCTGGAGGTCCGCCGGGTCCGTCTGGTCGAAGCCGACCCGCCCCGGGTGTCGCCGGAGGAACGGCGGGTCATGAATCGCGAGTGGGACGCGTTGGTCGCGGTCAACCCGAGCTTCTTCGACGGGCCGGTGGCGGTGTGCGTGGGAGCGGAGTGGGAGGCGCCGCACAGCCTGGCGGTGTCCTGGGCGCGGGCGACGTACCGGCTCTTCGCCTTGCGCCGCGTCGAGGGTGCCATCGCGTGGCTGCCGTCCCTCTTCGTCGGTGTCCTCCAACCGACGGACGACGGGCGCCTGTTGGTGGGGCGCATGTCGCCGTCCACTGCCGCGCCCGGCCGCTGGCAGCTGCCGGGCGGCTGCGTCGAACCGCCGCCCGGCGATGGGGAGCCCCTCGACCTGGCCGCGCTTCGTCGGCATGCCGCGCGGGAACTGGCCGAGGAGACCGGCATCGAGACCCCGCCCGACGACCTGACGCTGTGGTGCGTCACGCGCGGTGCTGAAAGCAACCTCGGTTTCCTGTTCCTCGCTCCGCACCTGCCGCCGCACCTGCTCCACGAACGCTTTGCGGCGCTCGTGTCGTCCGAGACGGCGCTGGGCCGCGACCCGGAACTGGACCGGATCGCCCTTGTCGGCGCCCCGACCGAGCTGGCCGACCTCGGTGGCCCCCTGGTGAACTACCTGGAGCCGGTGGTCGGCCGCTATGCGGATGCCGTGCACGGGCATTGAGCGAGCAGCCTCCGGTCACTGGAACGAGCATCCCGGATTGGGGGCGTCCTCGGAGAAGGGCGCCCCGTGCGGGAGGACGTACAGGACGTCCAGTACGAGGGGTGTGCTGCCGAGGTTGCGGCCGATGTGGACGTGGTCGGACCCGCTCGGCTCCACGATGGTGCTCCCCGTCCTGTAGACGCCGTCCGACGCGCACGTCGAGTCGAAATGGCTCAACGTGCCCTGCTTGACCACCCCGTACAGCGGTCCGTCGTGGTAGTGCCAGCCGGTGCTCTGGCCGGCCGGGACCGTGATCTCGCGCACGGTGTAGTCGGTGTCGCCCACGGTGGTCTGGGCGATGATCTTGGCGGTGACGCCGGGGCCGGGTGGCGTGGCGTGAGCGGTACCGCCGACGAAGGTCGTGGCCAGGAGCGTGAGTGCGGCCAGTGTCGTACGAGCCGAGTTGCGCATGGAGGGGTCCTTTACCGGTCGAGGGACGCGAGTTCCTCCCGTATATGCCTCAACGGAGGTGTGTGCGAACCGAATGGGGGACTTCCCTGCACTCGGTCGGCCGTGTGATCCGTCCTCCGCGCGTTGCGTGCCTCTGCGGTCAGACGGGCAGCAGCCGTGCCACGAGCTCGCTGAGCTGCTGGACGTTGCGGCACTCGTGCATCTCGACGACCTCGGCGTAGTCGAGGGCCGCGGAGTCGCCGGTGCCCCACTGGGAGGTGCCCTCGGGGTTCAACCAGTAGACGCGGCGGGCCCGTTCGCCGATGCGGCGCAGGGCCGCGAGGTTCGGGTCGCTCATGTTCGTACGGGCGTCACCCAGGACGAACACGGAGCTGCGGGGACCGACCGCGTCGACGTATCGCTCCGCGAACTCACCCAGCGCCACGCCGTAGTCGCTGCTGCCGTGCCAGCCCGTCAAGGTCGCGTGCTCCTGAATGCGGGCCGCGAGCCCCTCCGCGTCGGCGGCACCGCGGACGACCAGCCCGGTCACCTCGTCGATACGGTTGACGAAGGCGAACACGCGGACCTTGCTGAACTGGTCGTGCAGCGCCTGCACGAGCAGCATCGTGAAGTCGGAGAACCCCGCCACGGATCCGGACACATCACACAGCAGCACGAGTTCGGGGCGCACCGGGCGGCGCCGGCGCAGCACCGGGCGCATCGGCACGCCGCCCGTCGACAGTGAGCCGCGCAGGGTGCGGCGCAGGTCGATGCTGCCGCGTGAGGCACGGCGGCGGCGCGCCGCCAGCCGGGTGGCCAGCTTGCGGGCCAGCGGCTGCACCGTGCGGCGCAGCTCGGCCAGTTGGGTGCGTCCGGCGAAGAGGAAGTCGACCCGGTCGGCGGTCGGGGCGACGGCCCGGCGGGCGATCTCGTCCCTGCCGCGCCGCTCGGCCACCCTGCGGCGCGCCTCGGTGCCCACCAGCCGCCTGAACTCCTCGATGCGCCGCCGGAGTTCGTCGTCGAGGAGCCGGTCCGTGAACGCTGCCGCCCCGGCGGACCGTGCACCCTGCGCCCGGACACTCGCGCGGACGGGGGCCAGCAGTGTCTGCGGGCGCAGCCGGTCCAGTGTCTGGTACGACGACCACCCGTCCGACCCCGATGAACTCCCGTACGCGCCGAAGACATCCACCGCCTCGGCCGCCAGTTGCGCCATCAGCGCCTGGTCATGGGCCGCGAGGGCGGCTGCGAGCCGGTCCCGCAGGTCGTCCCGGTCGGCGGGTCGCCCGGACCGACCGTCGCCGTCGCCGTCGTCATCGCCGTCCCCGTCGAGACCGGGGGCCCCGACACCGCGCGGAAAGTAGAGGTCGAAGACCGGGTCGAACACGGCCCGTTGGCCGGTGCCGTGCAGCAGAGCGGAGGCCAGCCCCTCGCGCACGTACTCGCGGTCGGTCAGGCCGAGCGCCTCCAGGGCCCGCGCCGCGTCCACGGTCTCGCCGGTGCCGATCCGGATGCCGTGTCCGCGCAGTGCCTGGACCAGCCCGGTCAGCCGCTCCGGCACACCGGCCGGCGCGCTCACACGGCGTCCAGGTCGAGCTTGGCGGCCGCCTTCAGGACATCTTCCTGGTGCTTGAGGAGCACGCCGAGAGTGTCGCGTACGACGCCCTCGTCGAGGGTGTTCGCGCCGAGCGCGAGCAGCGTACGCGCCCAGTCGATGGTCTCGGCGACGGACGGCATTTTGCGCAGGTCCATCTCGCGCAGCGCCCCGACCACCCGCACCACGGACTCGGCGAGCGCCGCGTCGAGGCCCGGCACCTTGAGCCGTACGATGCGACGCTCCAACTCGGCGTCGGGGAAGCCGATGTGGAGGAACAGGCAGCGGCGGCGCAGCGCCTCGGACAGCTCACGGCTCGCGTTCGAGGTGAGCACCACGAACGGGCGGCGGGTGGCGGCGATCGTGCCCAGTTCGGGTACCGTCACCTGGAAGTCGCTGAGCACTTCGAGCAGCAGCCCCTCGACCTCGACGTCCGCCTTGTCGGTCTCGTCGATCAGCAGCACCTTCGGCTCGTCGCCGCGGATGGCGGTGAGCAGGGGGCGCGGCAGCAGGAACTCCTCGCCGAAGATGTCCGTGCGAGCCTCGTCCCACGTCTCGTCACGGCCGGCACTGATGCGCAGCAGCTGCTTGGCGTGGTTCCACTCGTACAGCGCGCGTGACTCGTCGACGCCCTCGTAGCACTGCAACCGGATCAGTCGCGCGTCCGCGACCTCGGCCACCGCCTTCGCCAGCTCCGTCTTGCCCACCCCGGCGGGCCCCTCGACCAGCAGGGGCTTGCCCAGGCGGTCGGCGAGGAAGACGGTGGTGGCGACCGCGGGCGACGCCAGATAGCCGGTTTCGGCGAGACGCGCGGACACGTCCTCGACGGATGTGAAGTAACCGGTCGTCATACGGTGTTCCCCCGGATCTCGACTCGCCACGCTCGACGGCGGCGTGCTGCGCCTCCCTCGCTACGTGATCAGGTCCGCCGTGCCGTCCACAAGAGGAGGGCGCCGTTTGCGTCGAACGTCACGGCCGGCCGCCCGGAACGGGACACCCGCGTGCCCGTCGAGGCTCCTGAGTCCGGTGCGGATCAGTCGCCCGAGCAGCCGAGGATTCTCAGGTGGGTCGGCTTGCCGTCGGAGTACAGGACGACGTACACACCGGTCCAGCGCTTCCTGGAACTGCCCCGGCGTCGGGCGGTCGGTGCCGAAGTGGTGCACCGCGCGGGCCGACGCCAGCGGGCGCAGGGTTGCGTGGTCCGTTGCCCGGTGCTCTGACGGGGCGGGCGGTGGTGTGGACGACGCGCCGGATGTCGAGGATGGAGTGGGTGCCTTCCTCGCCCATCCCTGATCTTGCGTGGGTATCCCCGGCTTCAGCTGGGGAGGGAAACGCATCCACGGCCCGGAGGCGCGAAGCGCCGGAGTTCACTGCGTTGTCAGTGGCCTCCGCTAGGTTGATCACACCGGGAACGAAGGGGGGTGGGCCTGATGATCCGTGCGTACAAGTTCCTCCTGCGGCCCACCACGCGCCAGCAGGTCGCACTCGCCGCGATGCTGGCCGATCACTGTTCGCTCTACAACGGGGCGTTGCAGGAACGCCGCGACGCCTACCGGCACACCTCGAAGACGAGCGTCAGGTACGGGCAGCAGTCCGCGCAGCTCAAGGACATCCGCGGCTTCGATCCCGAGCGGCAGGGCCGCTGGTCCTTCTCCTCGCAGCAGGCCACGCTGCGCCATCTGGACAAGGCATTCGCCGCGTTCTTCCGTCGGATCAAAACCGGGGACAAGCCGGGCTACCCCCGTTTCCGGGGCATCAACTGGTTCGACACCGTCGACTTCCCCAAGGACGGCGACGGCTGCCGTTGGGACTCCACCCCGCACGACCCCGTCACCCGCGTCCGTTTCCAGGGCGTCGGGCACGTCAAGGTCCACCAGCACCGGCCCGTGGCCGACAGGGTCAAAACCGTCAGCGTCAAGCGCGAGGGCAGGCGCTGGTATGTCGTGCTGACCGCTGAACAGGAGCAGCCGCAGCCGCTGCCTCCGACGGGCAGTGTGGTCGGCATTGACCTGGGCATCGCCAACTTCCTCGCCGACTCAAGCGGTGGGTTCGTGGCCCACCCGCGTCACGGGCGGAAGGCTGCCGCGAAGCTCGAAGCCGCGCAGCAGGCAGTGGCCCGGTTCCCGCGGGTGCGCCGCGACCAGCGCACCGCCCACCACCGCCGTGCCGTCGAGAAGGTCGCCGACCTGCACCGCAAGGTCCGGCGTCAGCGGCTCGATCACGCACACAAGACAGCCCTCGATCTGGTCCGTGCGCACGACGTCATCGCGCACGAAGACCTCAAGATCCGCAACATGGTCAAGGCTCCCGTGCCGCGGCCCGACCCCGATCAGCCGGGCGGCTTCCTGCCCAACGGGGCCGCGGCGAAGGCCGGGCTGAACCGTTCGATCTCGGATGCCGGATGGGGGGTGTTCCTGACGATCTTGCACGTCAAGGCTGAGAGTGCCGGACGGGAAGTGATCGCTGTGGACCCCCGCAACACCTCCCGGACCTGCCCCGCCTGCGGGCACGTCGCAGCGGAGAACCGGCCCACCCAGGAGAAGTTCCACTGCCTCTCGTGCGGCCACCACGCGCACGCGGACACGGTGGGCGCCCTGAACGTTCTACGGGCCGGGCTGGCCCGTCGCGACGCCCAACCGGCATAGCAAGAAGCCCCGGCGTTCACGCCGGGGAGGAGTCACGAACTCCTCGTCCTCCCAGAGCTCTTCGAGACTCTCGTACGAGTCGTCGTCGCTGCGGAACTCCTGGAACTCCCGCGTGTGAAGGGCCGCCAAGGACTGCTCGACGGTGCCCTCGTACGGCGTGACGTACTCCCAACCGCTGGCACCCATCGTGCTGCCCTCCCGGTGCGAAATCTGTGCGAGCCATGAGATCTCTGAGCCGGGTGTCACCTTAGACAGGGGCACTGACATCGCGTCCTGGTTATGAGAGCGGCCCCAGGACCTCCTGGGACTCGATGAGCCCCTGATCGCTGGGCGCCTTGCCGTCGTCGAAGACGCGGGCGGCCTGGCGGGCCCGGAATTCGAGGTGGGCCTCGGCGGGCCTGTCGTAGCCGTAACGGGTGCGGGCGTCCGCAGGCGTCAGCACTTCCTCCTTGCGGGGAGGGATACCGAGCTTCATCGGCGCGATCACCGGAACTGTGGAAGGCGAGAGCCGCGCTATCAGGCGCAGTTCGGCCTTGGGGCTGAGGTGGGCGATCGCGAAGGACGCCTTCATGACGGGCACGATGAGCAGGTCGAGGAGGCGTGACTGCCGGATCCCGGCCATCTCGCGCATCCAGCGTGGCATGGTGGCGATCGTGGCGATCCGCTGTGCCTTCGCGACAGCCAGGCTCGCCGGCTTCGCCCAGCGCGGCGTCGGCGGCAGTACCAGCTCGCTCCTGAGGAGGTGGTTCATGGCCTGCCGGGCGATCGGGCTGGCGGACAGCCGCGGACGCATCTGTTCGAAGTAGGCCCGGATGCCTTCACGGCTGCGGGGGACGTCGTCGGGGGAGCATGTCTGCAGTTCCGCGGCGACCGCGCACGCCTCCCAGTACTCCTTCTCCTCCCGCGCGGTGAGCTTCCCGGGGCCGTACTTCTCGTACGCGTAGAGGATCGAGTGCCAGCCGGTGAGCTGGATCCACAGCTGCGAGGCAGGGTCGTTGGCGTCATAGGTCCCGCCGCCGTACGGCAGCTCGCCGATCGCCTTGGAGTGGACCTTGACCAGGACGTCCGCGGCCTTGCACACGTCCCGGGAGCCGGCGAAGGCCACCATCGCGAAGTACCGCAGGGTCCGGTCGTATCGAGTGCGGGAGCGCCGGTAGATGCCCTGGGTCGCGTGGACGGCGGCCACCAGCGGCGGGTCGAGTTCCTCCACCACCACGGCCCGCTGGAAACCCACTGTCGGCGCCGTCGGATAGCTCCAGACCTTCCACACCACCGAACCCGGGCCGAAGAAGCCGTAGTCCTCGTGCGGTTCGACCTCACTCCACTTCAGCTTCGCCATGGAGCTGCTCCTCCTGCGTCCGCGGCGAACATCGCCGTCGATTACGACACTGCTGTCGTAAATTAAGACACGGATGTCGTAAACTGCCAAGGTGTCAGCACCCACATCTTCGGAAGACAGGCCGCGCAAACGACGCCCCTACGCCCCCCGCGTCCCGATCGCGGAACGCCGCGAGCAGCTGCTCGACGCGGCCCTCGCCGTGATCGTGAGCGACGGCTACGACCGGATCTCCATCGATGCCATCGCGAAGCGGGCCGATGTCGCCCGGTCGGTGGTCTACGGGGCCTTCGAGAACCTCGACGCCCTGTTGACCGCACTGCTCGACCGGCAGGAGGCACAGGCCTTCGGACGACTGCTCCAGACGATCCCCGGCACGGAGGGCCTGCGTGACCCCACCGTGTTCGCCACCGAGGCGCTGCGCCGGATGTCCGCGATGCTCCGCGAGGACCCGGACACATGGCGGCTGATCCTGCTGACTCCCGGCACCATGCCCACGGTCGTCCGCGACCGCATCGAAGCGGACCGGGAACGGTTCCGGCTCCAGGTCGAGGACTGGATCTCCACCGTCCTGGCCGACCGGAGTGGCCCGGCACTCGACCCGCAGGTCCTCGCCCACGCCCTCGTCGCCTGCGCGGAACACTTCGGCCGCATCGCGCTCACCGACCCCGGCAGATTCGACCCGCAACACCTGATCGGCCAAGTACAGCTGATCCTCGGCGTCATCTGGCCGCCGACGCGTTGACGGCGAGCAGACCCTGTCGGACTCGAGGCCACAGCCAATGGACGGAAAGTCCGGCGCGTCGACCGACTCGCCTAGTGTTGCTGTTCTCATGGACCAGGAAGAGAAGCGGATCGACGCACGCCGGCTGTTCGAGGGGCTGTGCGATCACGACGGGGCCGATGCCCGTGCCGAGGTGGTGGCGCCCTGGCTCGACCGCGTCGAGAATGCATACCGCGCCGGGAACGGCTATCGCGCCGAGCTGAGCGCGGGCGTCGCGCGGCTGTGTCGTCAGGTCCCCGCGAGGCCGGACGAGGAACAGCGGAACCTGGTCTGGGAGTTGTACGCGCTCAGCCGCGTCAGCGACGTGCTGCTGCTCGCCTTCCAACCGCCCGCCGACACGGCCGGGGAAGAGCCCTGGGCCCGTCGCCTCCCCCCGACCGCGCAGTGGCCCGCCCTGTCGATGGCGCACTACCTGGAGCTGTTCACCCGCCTGGGCATGGTGCCGTTCGCGGAGGTGGAGGCCTTCGACCCGTTCCTCCACGAGATCGTGGACGTCGAGCAGGCCGAGTCACCGGACGAACCCGTGCGGATCACCGAGGCCGTCTGGCCCGGGCTGTGGCTGGGGCCGCTGCTGTTCAGCAGAGCCGGGGTGCGCGTCCGCGCCGGTGCGCACCACGCCGAACGCGGTGTGGCCGACCGCTCCCCGCTGTACTGGAGCTTCCTGCGCCGTCACCGGCCCACGATCGACCAGTCCCTGGGCTGGGGCCACAACTCGCAGTGGCGTACGGACCTCCGCCTCGACTACCGCACCGACGAGGGCGAGTTCGTCAACATGCTGGCGGATACCGACGCCGACGCCGACGCCGATCTCGATTCCGTGAACGCCCTGCTGACCTCAGCCGAGAGGCGCGACCTGGTGCGGCACCGCTGCCTGCTGCGCACGCCGGCCAACGCCGCGCGACTCGCCGAGCATCCCGACTGGCAGGCGGATCTGTATCCCTTCGACTGGCAAATCCCGTCGGGGGGCGCGGAGTAGATCAGGCGGGGAGCACGACCGGGCGGCGGTCAGCGCGGCGGCCTCGGGAAAGGTCCCGCGGTCGCAGGGTTGTTGATGATCTCGATGGACAGATCCGCGATCCTCACCCGGTGGGTGCGGGCGTGCTGCCGCAGCAGGTCGAAGGCGTCGGCGACGGTGCAGCCGAGGCGTTCGGCCAGCATGCCCTTGGCCTGCTCGATGACGACCCTGCTGTTCAGCGCGGACTGGAGCTGCTCGCTGCGGCACCGGGCCTCACGCAGGACACCACGGTGGGCCAGACCGACGGCCGCGGCATCGGCGAGGAGCCGGCTCCAGCGCACGTCGTCCGGGTGCAGGACGCCGTGCTGGTGGTAGAGGACCAGTGCGCCGAAGACGCGGTCCTGGCAGGCCAGGGGCAGGGTGGTGACGGCGCTGAAACCCGCGTCGAGGGCACGGCGGGTGAACCGCGGCCATCGGATGTGGCCATGCGCGTGGACCAGCGGGACGTCGGTCAGCGGCCTGCCGGAGCGGACCGTGTCGAGGCAGGGCCCCTCCTGCAACTCCTGCTGATCGCGCTCCAGTTGGACGGCGACGTCATTGGATCCCGCCAGCTGGCCGGGCCGACCGCTGCCGTCCGTGAGGCTGGAGCCGACCGCGCCCACGCCAGGGACATGCGCCGCGTGACAGGCCAGGCGAAGCAGAAGATCGCCCTCGTCCTCCCCGCGGTGCGGGGTGGCGGTCAGGGCGAGGAGTGCTTCGGCGGCCTGGTGTTCATGAACCGGGAGTGCCATCGCTCCATCCATCGGGTGCTGGTCGTTCGACAGAGGACCGCGCCCGGGGGCACGGCATCATGAGCGGTCGCTCGGGGGCAGGGAGTGAACGTTCGGCACAGCAGGCAAGCACAAGGAGCTGCTGCCCCGCTACTGTGCGTTGATTCCTGCCGAATGGATGCGATACGCAATCGCCTGCCGAAAACGGCCCAACCGAGGGTACGAACAGGTGGGTTACGGGCACGATGGAGGTACCACTGTGGTGTCACCCCGGACCCTGGTGTCGTCTGGTGCCGCATCCATCAGCCGCGCCATCTGACGTGCCGTCGCTCCGCGCGGGAGGAGCACACCTGGGGGTGGGCCCATGGGCATCCGTCACTTCACCTTCGCGCTCTGTCACCACGTCGTGGCGGACACCCTGCTGCTCGAATTCCACGGCGAGTTGGACGCCTGGGCGGACCAGGAACTCGCTCCCCGCGTGACGGAACTTCTCCGCTCCCGCCGCCGCGCCGTCCTCGTCGATCTGCGGTCGGTGACCTTCCTGGACGCGGGCGGACTGCGGCTGCTCCTGCGGATCCTCCAGCAGGCGCCCCGGCGCAAGGGCAGAGTCCGGCTCGTCCTCGACAGTCCCCAGATCCTGCGGGTCCTGCACATCACCCAACTCGACGGCGTCTTCACCCTGCTCGGCGAGCTGCCCTTCCCCTTCGCCGCGGACGACACCGACATGCCGGCCTGAGCCCGCGAGGCGAGGGCCCGGCTGCCACGCACGGAGCAGGGAAGGCAGCCGCGTCGAAGGGTGCGTCGCCCCGCGCTCGTGATCCCATGAAGGGCGCACCCAAGGAGGACACATGACCACCCTTGCCATCGTCGGAGCCGGTCCCGGCCTCGGAGCCGCCGTCGCCCGGCGGTTCGGCCGCGCGGGCCACGACGTCGCCCTGATCTCCCGTACTCAGGAACATCTGGACGCCCTCGCCGCCGACCTGACCCGGGAGGGCGTGACCGCACGCGGTTTCGCCGCCGACGTGCACGAGCCGGACGCCCTCGCCGCAGCGCTGGACGCGGCGATCGCCGCCCTCGGCCCGATCGAGGTCCTGCAGTACAGTCCCGTGCCGCACAAGGACTTCATGCGCCCGGTCCTGGAGACCACCCCGGCCGACCTCGCGGGACCGGTCGCCTTCTCCGTGTACGGGCCCGTCGCCGCCGTACGGCAGGTACTGCCCGGCATGCGGGAGTTGGGCCGCGGCACCATCCTGTTCGTCAACGGCGGCACCGCCGCGGTCCCGCACCCCGAGCGGGCCGGTACCTCGATCGCCTTCGCCGCGGAGAGCGCGTACGGCCATCTCCTCCATGAGGCCCTCGCCGACGACGGCATTCACGTGGGGCAGCTCATCGTCCCGGGAGCGATCATCCCCGGTCACCCGAGGAAGGACCCCGCCACGCTGGCGGAGGTTCTGTGGACCATCCACCGGGACCGGCACGGGTTCCGGCACTTCGCCGACGACCTGGATGCCGACTGACGCAGCGGGACCGCGCACGTACGGGAAGAGCGGCTGCTACGACCCGCTCGCCCCGACCTCCGACTGGGCCCGGAGCCGGTCGTGCAGCGCATCGCGCAGCCGGCGCAGATCGTCGGCGGGGCGGCCCAGGCCGTTCAGCCGCCCGCGCGCCTCCTCGGCGCGCGGGCCCGCGTGTGCGGTGAACGCCAGGTCCAGCGCCTGGCGCACCATCCACTGGTCGTACGCGAGCAGCCGCCCCGCGGCCGCCCGCACCTCGACGAGCTCCGGACAGGTCAGCGGCAGATTCCGCAGACGCTCGCACAACCGGTGGATGACCACGCTCTGGTGGCCGCAGTCCTGTGCGACCCGCCCGGGAACGGGACCGGGTTCGCCGCAGGCGGCCACGGCCAGATCGGCATCCCGCTGCGCGGCGACGGCCTCGTCCAGTACCGCCACGAGCGCGCGCAGCTGAGCGGCATGCGCGAGGCGCACGGGAGCGGGACGGCGTTGAAAGAGGAGGCCGGCAACCCGGTGCCAGGCGGCGGCCCCGGTGGTCGGGACGCGGCCGAGAAGTGCGCGCATGGCCCCTCCTCATCAGCGCGGTCGGACCGTCAGCACGTGCCCTTCCAGTGTGGGCCCACCCGTCCCGGGAAGAGCCCTCCCGGGATGCCCGTGCGGATCACGGCACGCAGACTGGCCCCATGGCGCAGAGCATCGAGGCGCGGACCACCGACGCGCAGTGCCCGACCCGGCCCGGCGGAGGCCACTGACATGCTGCCCGGATTCCTCGGCAGGGCGATCGAGCTGTTCCGCGGACGCGAAGGGCGCTCGCTCCACTTCAAGGCGGCGGGCGGCGCGACGGCCGTACTCGCCCTCGCGCTGCTGCTCGGCTCCTGGGCGGTGGTCGCCGCCGAGGACGGCGCGCGGGGCGCCACGCTGACGTCGTATCCAAGAGCCCTGTGGTGGTCGGTGGAGACCGCGACGACGGTCGGGTACGGGGACTTCTATCCGGTGACCCTGTGGGGCCGGATCGTCGCCGCGGCGGTGATGGGCGTGGGCATCACCACGTACGGGATGGTGACGGCGGCCCTCGCGACCTGGTTCGTCGGCCGGGAGGGAAGGCGCCGCGGGCACCTCGCCGAGGCGGCGGAAGCCGCGGGCCGGGCGGCGTACCGCATGGGCGACGAGACCGTCCGGGCCCTGCACGAGCGCTTCGACCGCCTGGAGCGCGAACTCGCCCGGAGGGACGGTCACGGACCTCCCGATCCACCGCCGTCCGGCGCCGGGATCAAGTGAGACGCTGCCAGGGAAACGGAGCGAGGTCCGGCTCCACCCAGCCCGTCCTCGCCGGCGCGGCGGCCAGCGTGGAGGGGCGGTAGAAGCGGGTGAGCAGGCGCTTGTCGAGCAGCGCGCGGTGGTGCTCGGCGAAGGCGGTGAAGTCATCGCCGCCATCGGCACCGGGGCCGTCCTCGCTGCCCCGGTTGTCCGTGGGGCGCTCGGCCGCATGGTGGCCGACCAGTTCCACCCAGGCCCGGCTGACGGTCGCGTGGTACTTCTGGGGCGCGCCCGCGTACCGTGCGGTGCGCCGGATGCCGTCGCCGACCAGATCGACCGCGGCGGGTACGCCGTACCGCCGCACCGCCAGCCAGGTCAGATGGATGTGCTCGCGATGGCCGAACCGCTGGGCGTCCGCCATGACTTCGGCCATCAGCTCCTCGAAGGCGGGAGCGCCGTCGGCCGGTGCTGCGGGTGGGTGCGAGGTCACGAGGACACCTCCGTGAGGGCTTGCAGGGCAGTGCGCAGCGCGGTGATCGTCTCGGCGGGAAGGGTGGCGAGTGCGCGCTGTTCCAAGTCGGCGAAGGCCCTCCGGATCGTGCCGGCGGCCTCGATCCCGGACGGGGTCAGTTCGATGACGACCGCCCGGCGGTCTCCCGGGCGGCTGCCCCGGGTGATGTGGCCACGTCGCTCCAGCCGGTCCAGCACGCTGGTCAGGGTGGTCGGGCGGCTGCCCACGGCGGCGCCCAGTTCGGACACCGTGCGCCCGCGGCCGTCGGCCAGATTGGCCAGCGCGTTGATCTCGGAGGGGGTGAGGTGCAGGTGCGCGAGTTCCGCGGCGAGGGTGTGCAGGGTGGCGTGGGTGGCCCGCTGGAGAGCCAGCACGGGGGACCAGGGCGGCGGTGCGGTGGGTGCGCTGTCAGGTGTCACGATCTCGGATTATACGATCTCGTAGTATCGACCTAAAGGCACGCTTGTACGACGCTTGGGCGCAGCGATAGTGGAGTTCTCGCCGTTTGCCATGCGCACGACGGTGGGTACGTCGTGAGGGCAGCGCTGAAACAGCACGGTCGAGGCAGGGCCGGGACTGTGTGTAAGGGGTCTGCGTCCTCCCACGGGAGTACGTCGTCTCTGGTGACTGCTGCTCGGGGGGCAGGGCAGATGCCTCCGCGGGCACGATGTGCCGGGCCGTGTGAGCGCGGAACCTGGTCGTGTCAGGCATGAGGAGGCAGTCATGAACCGCCAGATCCGCATCCGCCCCATCCGCAGGCCCAGCACCCCGCGCGACACGACGATCGACCGGCGCACCCCCTCGGGACGGCTGCTGCCGTACTGAGGGGAGCCGGCGGAGAAATATGCACCCTCGGGCGATGATCTGCTCGGCTCCTGGGCACCCGACACCGTAGGCCGGGCAGGGGTGCGGGCCGCGGCCACCGGTTCGCGGCCGTCCGAAGAGGTTTCCGCGCACCGCTCCTGGGCGCTGACTGATGGATCATGTCAGCGGACCGCACGCGACGGGGCAGGGGTGATAGGGATGCGGCCCGAGCATCGCGACCACCGCGAGGATCCGGCCGAGGGCGGCGACCCGACCGAGGCTCAGGGCCATTCGCGCGGCACCGAGGCGCTGTCGGCCGCTTCCGCGGACGTCGCGTCCAGCGGGTGCCCGAGGCGCTGGTGCGCGCCTGCGTGGGTCTGCTGCCGGTGACCGGCGCCTCCGTGTCCCTCTCCGGAGGCGGCGTGATGCGCGCGACCTGGTACGCCAGCGACGACACCGCGGGCCAACTGGCCGAGGCCCAGTACTCGTTGGGAGACGGCCCGTGCCAGAGCGCACTGGAACTGTGCGCACCGGTACTGGCACCCGACCTCACGCGGGGAGGCGACGCACGCCGTTGGCCGGTCTTCGCCCACCAGGCGGTGGGGCTGGGGGTGCGGGCGATGTTCTCCTTGCCGTTGGGCGTCGGCGGACTGGCGATCGGAACCCTCGATCTGTATCGCGACACAGCCGGCTTCCTGTCCGGGCGTGACCTGCGGATCGCCCTGCTGATGCGGGACGCCGTCACTTTTGCCGTCCTGAATCTGCAGGCGGCGTACGACGCGGCCGAGCGCTCGGGTGGAGACGCGGTGGCGTCCTGGGTGGAGGCCTTGCAGGTGAACCACACCGAGGTGCACCAGGCGGTCGGCATGGTGATGGTGCAGCTGGACGTGGATCCGCAGCAGGCCTTGGACCACATGCGGGCCCGTGCCTTCACGCAGGGGCGTTCGGTGAGCCAGGTCGCCCACGATGTCGTCGTACGTACGCTGCGCTTTTGGCCGGAGAGGCGAGGACGCCGCGGTAGCAACGGCCACGACCGGCGCCGCGGCGGTGGCGAGCGACACGACGGCGAACGCTGACGAACCACGAACAACCGCTCGGCGAGCCTGCGTCGGGCTGACGGACACCTGCGTTCACCGGCCTGGAGAGTCCGACGAGGCCTGGAGACCCGACGACCGTCGCCCGCGCGCCGTGCCGGGTTGCCCCGGCGTCTCAGTGCACGGCTGTGCCGGCGTCGGCGTGGTGCAGCGTGCACACCTCCGTGGGTGCATCGTCGCGTGGGGTGAGGGAGGGGAGCAGGGCCCATACGGTCTTGCCCCGCCCGTCGCGGTGCCGCGCGACCCCCCATGCCTCGGCGAGCGCCTCGACCAGATGGAGTCCGCGCCCGCTCTCCTCGTACCCGACCTGCCCGCAGTTCGTGGCGCGGGGGCGGGGCACGGTCGTGCTCTCGTCGCGGACCTCGACCAGACAGGCGCCGTCGGACAGTACGCTGACGGCGATCTCCACCTCCCGTTCCAGTACGGGGCCGTGCCGGACGGCGTTCGTCACCAGTTCGGAGACGACCAGGAGTGCCGAGTCCGCCCCCTCACTGAAGGCCTCGTGACCGCAGACGGCCAGATGCCGGCCCACTCGAAGCCGGGCCAGGCCGACCGAGGAAGGGTGCCGAGGCACCCGGAACGCGTCGCGTCTCACCGCATATCCCCCTTGCCGCGCACACGGTTTCCGCACAAAGTGCAGCGCATGGTGACCGTCCGGCGACAGGCCGCGTCGGGCCGCCCCGTCAAGAACGCGACACGGCCGCTCCGGCGGAAGTGCGCGTTCCTGGCCGATTCCGTACACGATGACGCGTGTCGGGAGGGCGCTCCGTCTGCCGGGCGCGCCGGAACAATCCACAGTTCAACCGGGGTGTCACGCACCGGGCGGCGGGTGGACCGATCCCGGCCACCTTGTCGTAGACATGTTCGGATAATGCGCCGGGCATGCATACGTGTGTGCGTAAAACGGCTGAACTTCAACCGTCGCCGGGCCCCCGGCGACGGTCTTTTCGCCGTTGTGGGCGTGCGGCGCCCGCTGACTTTGGAGCTGTCGACCGGGGCGCCGACCGCTGTGCGGGAACCCGGTCGCGAGGGGAGTCGACGGGCTCCGGTGCCGGCGAGGGCGTGACGTCCGGCCGTTTCCGGCGTGCCGGCCAGGACCGCAGCCGGGCCGTCAGTGCGTGCCGCCGACGCCGGCCACGTCCGTGCAGGAGGCCCAGGACGATCGCTCCGCCGACGGCGATCAGGTGTTCGCGGCCTGCCAGGTTGGGGCGGGCGATCGACTCCCACACCATCGAGCCACCGGTGAGGGTGAAGACGACGGGCGCGCGCCGGACGACCGAGAGGTAGGTGAACAGGCCCACCACCGCGGCGGACGGCCCGGTGTCGAGCACCCGCCCGGCCTCGGGCGGCAGCCCCAGCCCCCACCGGCCCGGGCCCAGCGCAAGCATCACCCGGACCGTGAGGGTGCCCATCAGCGTGGTGGCGTAGGCGACCGCCAGCGTGCGGGCCCGGCCGAGGACGACTTCGGCGAGCGCGAAGGCGAGGAACAGCTGGGTGATGCCCGCCCACACCGGAAGGTCGAGGGCGGGGACGTACAGCGACACGGGCGTCCGCAGCAGGGCCACGGGCAGCGGCAGGTCGCCCTGGACGCCGCCGATCAGCCGCACCGCCTCGGCACCCGCCGAGTGCTGGGCGATCGCGTGGAAGAAGACGACCCCGCAGACGGCCACGAACGCCAGGAACAGGGCGGACGGTCCGCGGCGCACCAGCCGCTGGACCGGATCGACGACCATGCCGTTCAACTCGCGGTGCAGAGTGCGCCCCACGAACCTGAGCAACCGCGACAGTGCGGCACGCGCCTTGCCCAACTCGTCAGCGCCGGCGGCACCGTTGCCGATATCGCTGCTGTCGGGGTTCGTGGCGGCCGGGGATCTCTTGCCGTCCCGTCCCTCGCCCAGGGGGCCGTCGTCACCGCCTTGGCCACGACGTCCCTCCGCTGCCCGAAGCAAGTCGTTTCCCCCCGCCACCCTCGTACAGACAATCGCCTCGATCGTGTCCAGATCGTATCGATTGCGATCCGTACGTACTTCGTGGTCCTCCTTGTGCGCGATGTCAGGCCGAAACAGGTCCCCATGGCCACTGCTCGCGCCTCTGTCCCGGCCCGTCCGTGGATGACGAGGGTCGCGCCAGGGCCGTACTCCTGGGGACTTCCGATCAAGCCGAGCGGCCCGCGACGGCCGCCGCTCCCGCCCATACCGGCGGCGGCCGTCCTCAAGCCCGCCGGGTCAAGGCGTCTGCAGATGCGTCCGGTTCGGTGAAGCGCTGTCGGACTCCGGAGCGGGATCCGTCGTGGACGGGCTCGCGCGGACGACGACTTGGTCGCCGCGCGGCCCGAACAGGTGCAGGATCTCTACGGCGTTGGAGTCCGCCGGACCGAACCAGTGCGGTTCGCGGGTGTCGAACTCGGCCACCTCGCCGGGGCGGAGCGTGCATTCGCGTTCTCCGAGGATCAGGCGCAGCTCGCCTGCGAGGACGTAGAGCCACTCATAACCGTCGTGCGTGACCAGCTTCGGCTCGCGGGGAGAGAGCACCTGCTTGAACACCTGCACCCGGCCCGGATACTGCGTGAGCGGCACGAGGACGCTGCCGTGGCTCTTGCGCAGGGGCTTGAGATGCACCCGGGGATCGCCGCTGGCCGGCGCGGCCACCAGCTGGTCGAGCGCGACGCGGTGCGCACGCGCGAGCGGGATGAGCAGGTCCAGGGTCGGGCGCCGTTTGCCCGATTCAAGGCGGGACAGCGTGCTCAGCGAGATCCCGGTCGTCGCCGCGAGCGACTCCAGGGTGAGCCCGCGGTCCCGGCGCAGTGTGCGCAGCCGGGGCCCGATGCCGTCGATTATCTGCTCCAGCTCGTCGTCCATGGGGCCCATTGTGCGGCCATCTTTTGCGGTCTCCGCAAATTGGATGGGTCGCGGCCGGGGTCCGGGCCGAGCATGGCCGAGCAGTTGCTCCCGGAAGTGAGAGGTGGGCCATGACCGCGCCGACTCAGCCCGTTCAACCGGTTCAATCCATTCAGCCTGTTCTGAGTGCGCGCAGGCGCTGGACCGTGCTCGCCGTCTGCTGTCTGAGCATGTTCCTGGTGGGCCTGGACACCACCATCGTCAACGTGGGTCTGCCCGCCATCGGACGCGGACTGGGCGTCGGGACTCGTGGTCTCGAGTGGACCGTGGACGCCTACACCCTCGTCCTGGCCAGTCTCCTGGTCTCCTCCGGTGCGCTGGCGGACCGGTTCGGACGCCGGCGGGTGTTCCAGTCCGGGCTGGTCGTGTTCGGCGCGGCCTCGCTGCTCTGCGCGATAGCCCCCTCGGTGGGTGTGCTCATCGCGGCCCGCGCCCTTCAGGGGATCGGCGCCTCGATGCTCAGCCCGGTGGCCCTCGCGATCGTGGTGAACGCGATGCCCGACCCGAAGGAGCGGGCGCAGGCGATCGGTGTCTGGGCGTCGGTCTTCGGGCTCAGCATGGCCGCCGGTCCCGTCACCGGCGGCGCTCTCATCGAGGGGCTGGGCTGGCGGTCGGTGTTCTGGATCAACGCACCGGTCATCGTGGCCGCGCTGGTGCTCAGCACGGTGTTCGTGCCGGAGTCCCGGGCACCGCGGGCGCGGCGGCTCGACCTGCCTGGGCAGGCCCTGCTGACCGTGGTCATCGGGGTCTCGGTCGGCGTCCTCATCGAAGGGCCGCACCTGGGATGGACGTCGCCCGCGGCGCTGGTCGCCTACGCGTTCGCCGCCATGGCGGCGGTCGGCTTCGTGCGGGTCGAGGTCCGACGGCCCGAGCCCCTGATGGACCCGCGGCTCTTCCGGCGCCCCGTCTTCAGCAGTGCGGTCCTGGGCGCCGTGGCGGTGTTCGTCGCCCTGAACGTGACGCTGCTGCTCAACACCCTCTACTTGCAGCACACTCGGGGCTGGACTCCACTGGCCGCCGGAGTGGCGACCCTGCCCTTGGCCGTCGGAGCGACCGTCTGCGCACCCGTGTCCGGCCGGCTGGTCGGCCGCATCGGACCGCGGCTGCCGCTTGCCCTGGCCGGCGGCTTCATCACGGCGGGCGGGCTCTGCCTGGTCGGGCTCGACCAGCACACGGACGTACGGCTGCTCCTGCTGGCCTACCTGCTCATCGGCATCGGGTTCGGCTTCGCCAACGCGCCGATCACCAACACCGCGGTGAGCGGGCTGCCTCCCGCCCGGGCCGGAGTCGCGGGAGCGATCACCTCCACCGCGCGCCAGTTCGGCTCCGCGCTCGGAATCGCCGTGGCCGGTGGCCTGGTCGCGGGGGCGGGCCCGGTGAGGCTCGCCCACGCGTCCCGTCCGGGCTGGATCCTGGTCGCCGCCTGTGGACTGTTCCTCTTCCTCGTCGCCCACGCGGCGCGCCCGAAGACGGACGTGGACAGCTAGGTCAACGTAGGTATCCGGAGGCCGGGTCAGAACTCCTCGTGCGTCTCCGGATCGCCGCCCATGCGCCGCTCAGGACGGTCGGCGATGGCCCCCATCTCGGCGAGCGAGAGCTCGAAGCCGAAGACGTCGAGGTTCTCGCGCTGCCGTCCCGGATCCCCGGACTTGGGGATGGGCACCGCGCCGAGCTGGGTGTGCCAGCGCAGCACCGCCTGGCCGGGAGTCACGCCGTGGGCCTCGGCGACCCTGGCGACGGCGGGGTCGTCCAGCAGCTGGGTGCCGCGGCCCAGCGGGCTCCAGCTTTCGGTGAGGATGCCCTTCTCGGCGTGGAAGGCGCGCAGTTCCTCCTGTGGGAGGAAGGGGTGCAGCTCGACCTGGTTGACGGAGGGCAGGACGCCGGTCTCCTTCTCCAGTCGTTCGAGGTGCTCGGGCGTGAAGTTGGAGACGCCGATCGAGCGGACGAGCCCGTCCTCGCGGAGCTTGATCATCGCCTTCCAGGAGTCGACGTACTTGCCGACCCGGGGGAGCGGCCAGTGGATCAGATAAAGGTCCACGTACTCCAGCCCGAGACGCTCGCGCGACTCCTCGAACGAGCTGAGCGTCTCCTCGTAGCCGTGGTGGCGACCCGGCAGCTTCGTCGTGACGACGATCTCCTCGCGGGGCACGTCGCTGCGGGCGACACCACGGCCGACACCGGTCTCGTTGCGGTAGTTCGTCGCCGTGTCGACCAGGCGGTAACCCATGGCCAGGGCATCGGACACCGCCTGCTCCGCCTGCGCGTCGTCCATCGGCCAGGTGCCGAGACCGAGGGCGGGAATCCTCGTACGGTCGTTGAGCGTGCGCGCCGGGGTGCTGATCACGATCGGCCCTTCCCATTGACTGTGCGGTACAACCAGTATGGACGGACCGGGCACCCGGACAGTGGACGGCATGGGCGGCGCCGAGGAACGGCTGGGCCGTGGACAGGAACGCGACGGGATCCGTGCGTCCCACGTCGGGGGATGTCGTCCAGCTCGCCGGCGTGTCGCACAGCGGCGGGGGCGGCGGGCCGAGTTCAGCCGACGCCCTCCTTCCAGCGGGACGCCTCCCGATAGGCCTCGAAGACCCGGCGGTGATCGGCTCCGAGCAGGCGCGCGCAATCCTGTCCCAGGCGCTGGCAGAGCGCGGCGGCACCCCGCGGGTCGCCCGACTCACCGGTGAGCCTGGCGTGCCGGGCGCGCGCGTCGAGCACGTCCGTGTCCGTCGCCCGGGGGCCGTCGGCGTACCGCTGGATGAACCGTTCGAGGTCCCGGATCTCGGCGACGTGCCGTATGTCGACGTGCGGGTCGGCGGCGTTGTCCGGGACGTACTCGATCTGTTGGATCGCCCGGTCCACGGCACGCGCGCCGGCCGGGCGGTCGCCGGGGGCCTTCTCCAGCAGCTTCAGCACGAGGGCGTCGAGGGGGCGGGGAACGCCCGGGCGCAGTGCGCTCGGCGGGGCCGGCCGTTCGTTCACGTGGTGCCACAGGACGGTATAGGGATCGGAGAGGTGACCGAAGGGGGTCCAGCCGGTCAGCATCTCGTACACGACGCAGCCGAGCGAGTAGAGGTCGCTGAGAGCGCTGCCCGACTCCTCACGCAGCCGTTCCGGGGAGGCGTAGTGCAGCGTGCCCCAGCCGGGGCCGTGCGAGGAGGAGGAGTCGGCGAAGCGGGCGAGGCCGAAATCGATGACCTTGGCGGCACCGTCGCCGTCGATGACGACGTTGCCGGGTTTGACGTCCCGGTGCACCACGCCGACGTCGTGGGCGTCGGCGAGCCCGTCGCAGATGTGCCGCGTCCAGCGCACGGTCTGCTCCAGGGTGACCTGCCTGCCGTGTCCGGTGTGGTCGGAGAGCGGGCTGCCCTCGATGTACTCCATGACGGAGAACAGGAGGTCGCCGTCCTCGCCGTGGTCGTAGATCACGGCGACGTGGGGCCGATTGCGGATGCGCGCCATCGCCTGTGCCTCCTTGCGGAACCGGGCGACACGCCGGTTCAGCTCCTCGGAGGTCTCGCCGCGCCCGGGGTGGTTGTGCAGCGTGGCCACCTTCACGGCGACCGGGCAGTTCAGGCGCAGGTCATGGCCTCGCCACACGGAGCCCTGGGCGCCGCTGCCGAGGGCGACGTCGAGTCGGTAGCGTCCGTCGAGGACACGTCCGGGTTCCATGATCGCGTCACTTGCCCATCGGATCCCAGGCGCACAGCTCGGGCAGCCGTGCGGCATGGTCGTGCCATTCGGCGAAGAACTCCAGATGCTGATTGAGTACGACGCCCAACCGGCCCTGCGCATGCTGCCGTTGCACCAGGCCCGCCTTGCGGATCCTGTCACGTTCGGCCGGTATGCGCGGCACGTCCAGCAGAGCCCACCCGATGGCGGAGACGCCGAGCAGCACCATGAGCACCAGGAAGAATCCGCTCAGGAAGACGGCAGCGAGCACCAGGGCGGCCACTCCACCCGCGGTGCCTCCGACGCGTCGCGGCAGGTTGCGGTCGACCGCCTCCGCCGCGGCTTCGGTGCGCGCGGCCAGTTCGGTGTCGAGTTCGGCCGAGCGGGCTCGCAGGTCCACGGGCGTGGTGGGGTCGGTCGGTATGCGGGCGCGCCATCCGTCGATCACGATGTCGATCTCTCGCGGCCGCCGCCGCAGCGAGGCCGCCACCAGCTCCTCGGCGGCGGTGCACAGGTTCGACAGGACCAGCATGAGCGCGAGGCGGCGTGCGTCGTCGCCGAGGGCGATCTGACTGGGTTTGAAGACGGCGTTGTCGAGGAGCGTCGCGAAGTCCACGGATTCGGCGTCCGCCTCCTGGCGCAACGCGTGCTCCTGCTGCGCCGCCCGCTCGTCGCCGCGGTGCTCGATGAACCGGCGCAACGCCTCCTTCTTGGTGTGCAGGGCCGCCTCGTCGGGTTCGAGATGCCCGATGAGGCGGTCCAGGGCCGTCTCGGAGTAGCGGGCACGCCCGGCAGTGGGTGCCGTGAGCCGCCGCGGCGGGAACTCCTTGCGGAGATGGTCGAGGGTGCAGGTGCTGACGGTGGCCAGCCGCCAGTGGCCGAGCAGTTCCGGCCAGTCCCCGTCGTAGGCCTTGGCCAGGGCCGCGAACCGGTCGCCGGGCGAGGCGAGGAGTCTGCGCAGTTGGGGTTCCCAGCGCCGCACGCTGGCCCGGGCCGCCGTGGTGCCCGCCGCCGCCTCCGAGCCCCAGCGGACCATCACCTCGCGGGCGTAACTGTGGGCGGAGTCGCCGAGTTCGCGGCTGGCGACGGCGTCGAGGACGACGAGGAAGTCCCGGCCGAGCAGATCCGGGTCGACGGCATGCTGAAGGTAGCCGTCCATCCAGTTGCCGGCCCGCTCGTGTTCACCCATTCTCGCCGCGGCGAGCGAGAAGAAGAGGCTGGCCCGGCCGAGGTCCAGCCCCTGCGCCTGCCCCATGGCGCTGAGCCGGCGCGCCTCGTCTCCGTCGAGCCGGGCGGCGACCGCCATGGTGGCGTGGGCGAGCCAGAAGTCGGGGTCGTGGACGAGGTGTTCCTCCACGATGCGCCGGAGGTTGTCGGTGCCGATGACCCCGCTCGCCACGAGGTGCGGCATGAGCTGTTTGACCAGGCTGCGGGCGAGAGAGCGGATCTTGTCCCGGCTGCCGAACCTGCGCTCCCATTCCTCGGTGATCCGGTCCAGCTCGAACTGCGCGGCCAGGACGGCCTGGTCGCGCTCGTACTGGGAGCGGAAGTCCTTGAGGTCGGCCCTGACCTCACCCAGTTCGGACCGGGTTTTGACCAGGCCCTCCCGTACCTGTTCGGTGGCGGTGCCCACCGACTCGACCCGGCGGGCGAGTTCGTTCGTCCTGCCCTGCAAGGACTCCACTCCACCGGAGAGGATGCCGAACCGGTCGTGCAGTACCTTCAGGCCTCCCGCGAGGGTGCTGAACCGGTCGTACAGCGTCTTCAGGTCGTCCTCGCGGCGCTGTTGGGCCGCGCGTATCTCTTTGAGCCCGTCCCCCAGCTGGCTCAGGCGGGCATCTTCGGCCCCGGACTGCTCGCTCACGCCGCTCCCCTGTCGTCCGGCCGTGCGGTCTTGGTCCTTGGAAGAGGTACCTTCCGGCGGCGGGAGGGGGGAGCGCAAGGGCGCGTGACGGCGAGCGCGCTGCACCTAAGCGCAACTCCACCGACCCGCCCGGACAGTGGACGGATGCGTGATACGACTGTCAACTCCAGGGCCTGGAGGGGACATTGAAGGAGCCGTCGATGCCCGAGACCGACTCGGTCCACGCCACACGTCTGTCCGCGTACGCGACGGTGAGCGCGAGCCTCTCGCTGCTCGGCGAGCGCCGGCTCGGTGACGCCGTGGCTGCCGCGCCCGCCCTCGGCTCCGGCATCGGCGGCAGATCGGCGGAGCTGGACGTGGACGGCGTACGCGTCTTCGTGAAGCGTGTTCCCCTCACGGACCTGGAGCTACGGCCGGGGAACGTGCGATCGACAGCCAATCTGTTCGACCTGCCCGTGTTCTACCAGTACGGGATGGGGTCGGCGGGGTTCAGCGCCTGGCGCGAGCTGGCGGCGCACCTCATGACCACCCAGTGGGTACTCGGGGGCGAGCACGCGGGGTTCCCGCTGCTGTATCACTGGCGGATACTGCCCGACCGGCCGCCCACGGGGTTCGTCGACGCGTTCGGCGGCATCGACGGGGCCGTCGCCCACTGGGAGGGCTCACCGGCGGTGCGCCGCCGGCTGGAGGCCATCGGCAGCTCCTCCGCGAGCCTGGTGCTCTTCCTGGAACATGTGCCGCAGACGCTCGCCGCATGGCTGGGCGAGCAGCGGGACGCCGCCTCCGCGGCATCGGACGCCGTCTCGCGCTACTCGTGGATCGAAGAGGCCCAGGCGCGCACGACGGCCTTCATGAGCGCCCGCGGACTGGTCCACTTCGACGGGCACTTCGCCAACCTGCTGACCGACGGACAGCAGGTGTACTTCACGGACTTCGGCCTCGCGTCGAGTACGGCCTTCGAACTCTCCGCGCAGGAGGCCGCCTTCCTGGCGGACCACCTCGTCTACGACCGCTGCTACGCCCCGACCCATCTGCTCCGCCACCACCTGCTCGATCACGTACGCGGCGACGTCGACCGCGACACGTTTCTGCGCGAATGGGCCGCGGGCCACCGGGCGGACGGCGTCCCGCCGGAAATCGGCGCGATCATCGACCGGCACGCCCGGACCGCAGTGGTCCTGGACGACTTCCACCGCCGACTGCTCACGCAGAGCAAACGCACCCCGTTCCCCGCCGCCGACCTCCGGGAGACGCTGGCCGCGTGAGTCCTGCCCCGCCACCACCGCGATCGGACCGGCGGCGGCGTACGGCGCAACGGGCGGGGCCCCGGCTGCCGTAGGGCAGCCGAGCCCGCGGATGCCGTCGGCATTCCGGGAATTTGCGGCGGCTATTGTGGCGGAACCGATCGGACGTGAACGAAGTTGGCGGAGGCTGGGCTGTGTCGGACGAGGGACGGCTCGTCGCCGGGCGGTACCGGCTGGTGGAGCGGATCGGCCAGGGCGGCATGGGCACGGTGTGGCGCGCCCAGGACGAGGTGCTGGACCGGCAGGTCGCGCTCAAGAGACTGCATGCGCATCCCCACCTGGCCCACGACGAACTCGCCACGCTGTACGAGCGCACGCGCCGCGAGGCACGCAGCGCGGGCCGGATCGCGCACCCCCATGTGGTCGTCGTCCATGATGTCGTGGACGACGAGGGGCTGCCCTGCATCGTCATGGAGTACGTCCCCTCCGTCACGCTCGCGGACCTGCTCAAGGGCGGCCGGACCCTCCCGCCCGAGGAGGCGGCCCGTATCGGTCTCGGCATGATCGCCGCGCTGCGCGCCGCGCACGCCGCCGACGTACTGCACCGTGACGTCAAGCCCGGCAACGTGCTGCTCGCCGCGGAGGGCCGTGTCGTCCTCACCGACTTCGGCATCGCCCTGACGACCGGAACCTCGACGCTGACCAAGACCGGCGAGATGGTCGGTTCCATCGACTACATGGCTCCGGAGCGGATGCGCGGACGCACGCCCGGCCCCGCCTCCGACCTGTGGGCCCTGGGAGCGACTCTCTATCAGGCGGTGGAGGGCCGGCCCCCGTTCCGCAAGGACACGGCGGTCGAGACCGCGTACGCCATCGCCGTCGACCCGCTGCCTCCGATGAAGCAGGCCGGAGCGCTGGAGCCGCTCATCGACGCGCTGCTCGTCAAGGAACCCGGCGAGCGGCCGAACGCCGAACAGACGGAACGGGCGCTGCGGATCGTACGGGACGGCGGACCGGCGGCGGTGACCGTGTCGACGGCGATGGTCCGCGCCTGGCACGGGAGCGGCTCCAAGAATGGACTCGGTGACGGCTACGGGGACGGCGAGGCCGCGGGCACGGCAGCGGCCGGGGCCACCCGCCTGGCGCCGGAGCCGCCCACGCCCACGCGCGCGGACGCAGACCCGGGGCGGGCCGGAGGCGGGCGCCGGGGCCGTGGTGGCAAGCGGCGCCGGCCGGTCCGCGTCGCCGTGGCCGTGACGGTTGTGGCCGCGGCCGTGGCGGGCGGCCTCTACTACGTGACCCAGCGCGACGGACGCGACGGTGCGCAGGCCTCCGGCTCGGCCACGCCGTCGTACACCCCACCGCCCGTGCCCCAGGGGTTCCACCTCGTCAGCGACAAGGGGCTCGGCGTGTCCTTCCCCGTGCCGGACGGGTGGACGGCTGTGAAGACGACGTCCGAGCAGGTCAGCTACACGGACAAGACCCGCCTGGTCGAGCTCACCATCGGCACGGTGGAACCCGCCGGGCCGAACCCGATGGCGCACTTCAAGAGCATCGAGGCGAACACCAAGGTCAACTACTCGACGTACCGGAAGCTGCGCATGGAGAAGACGTCGTTCCGCGGACTGCCCGCGGCCGTCTGGGAGTTCACCTTCCAGGGGCGAGCGCGGGCGTTCCGCGCCATCGACCTCGGCTTCGGACAGGAGGGCGGCCGCGAGTACGACCTCTACCTCTCGGCGCCCGACGCACGCTGGGACACCTACCGTCCCGTCTTCGACAAGGTCAGGGCCGGGTTCACGACGACCGCCAGCTGACGGGCAGACGGCTCACGCCGTGGATGGCCCGGCCCTGGAGAGCGAAGTCCTCGGCGGGGGCGGCCAGGGTGAGGTCCGGCAGTCGCCGCAACAGTGCGGGCAGTGCGATCTGGAGTTCCGCCCGGGCGAGGGACTGGCCGAGGCAGTGGTGCAGCCCGTGGCCGAAGGCCAGGTGGTGGTGGGCGTCGCGGGTGATGTCGAAGGCGTCAGGGTCGGCGAAGGCGCGCGGGTCGCGGTTGGCCGCCTGGAGGGAGACGACGACCCCCTCGCCCGCCCGGACCGTGACGCCGCCGATCTCCACGTCCTGGGTGGCGATGCGGCGCAGACCGATGTGGACCACGCTCAGATAGCGCAGCAACTCCTCGACGGTGCCCGGCAGCAGCGCCGGATCGGCCCGCAGTGCCGCCAGTTGCCCGGGATGGGAGAGCAAGGTGACCACGCCCAGCGACAGCATGCTCGCCGTCGTCTCGTGGCCGGCGATGAGGAGCTGGACCGCCAGCCCGGCCGCCTCGGGCGCGGTGGCCTCGCCGGTGGCCACGCGCTCGGTCGCGAGGCGGCTCACCAGGTCGTCGCCCGGATCCGCGGACTTGGCTGCAAGCAGTTCGGACAAGTAGCCGAACAGCGCGGCCCAGCCCGCCCGCATCGCCTCGGGTCCCGCGCTGACGGTGGCGAATGCGGCGGCCTGCCGGTGGATGAACTCCCGGTCCGCGTACGGCACTCCGAGCAGCTCGCAGATGACCAACAGGGGCAGCGGAGGCGTGAAGTGCTCCACCAGGTCGGCGGTGGACGGCTGCTTGGCCAGCAGATCGTCGATCAGGTCGTCGGCCAAGTGCCCGATGGCAGAGCGGAGTTCCTCGACCCGGCGGAAGGTGAAGTCGGGGATGAGCATGCGCCGCAGCCGGGTGTGGTCGGGTGGATCCATGGCGAACAGCTGCCCCGGGGAGCGCGGCGGCGGCGTCGGCTGGAGTCCGGGGAACCCCTCGCGGACGTTCTCGGAGCTGAACCGGGGATCGGCCAGCACGGACCGGGCGTCCTCGTAACGGGTGACCAGCCACGGGGTGTTGCCGGCCCAGAGGGCGATCCGGCTCATCGGCCCCTGCTCGCGCAGCCGTGCGAAGTCGGCGGGCGGGTCGAGCAGGGTGGTCCGCTGCATGGGCAGGGCCGGCAGGGCGTTCTCAGGCACGGTCGTCTCCGGGGGCGGTCGTACGGTCATCTGCGGCTACGGTCGCGGGGTCATTCGCGCTGACGTGCGCGGGGAGTTGCGCCAGCCCCAGCAGGAGCTCCTTGACGTCGGTGGCGTCGATCTCGTCGCGGGCGCCGTCCGGCTCCGAGCAGATCAGTACGGGACCGTCCTGCGGGTCGTCGGGCAGCCGCCCGTGGCTGCCGCGGACCCCGGACGGATCGAGCGGCACCGTTTGGATGCGGTAGCGCAACCCGAGCTTCTTGCGGGCCACTTGGGCCGCCGCGCGCAGTTTCAGAGCGGGCACCTCGGGGTCGTACAGCAGCTCGGCGGGGTCGTAGCCGGGCTTGCGGTGGATCTCGACCTGGCGGGCGAAGTCCGGGGCGCGGGCGTCGTCCAGCCAGTAGTAGTACGTGAACCAGGCGCCGGGCTCGGCGACGGCGACGAGTTCACCGGAGCGCTCGTGGTCCAGGCCCTGCGCGTGCTTGCCGTCCCCGTCGAGGACTTCGGCGACGCCACCGAGCGAGGCGACCAGCTCGGCGGTCTTCGGCAGGTCGGCCGGATCACGGACGTAGACGTGCGCGATCTGGTGGTCGGCGACGGCGAAGGCGCGGGACTTCCACGGGTCCAGGTACTCCATGCCGTCCTGGGTGTAGACCTCCAGCAGCCCCGCCTCGCGCAGCGCGCGGTTGATGTCCACGGGACGGTCGGCGGGCGCGATCCCGTACTCGCTGAGCGCCACCACCGTGGCGCCCGCGGCGAGGAAGTGGTCGATCAACGGGCGTACCGCGTCGTCGAGTTCACGGGCGGCGCGGGCCGTCTCGGGGGAGTCGGGGCCGGTGCGCTGCGGCTCGTAGTCGAGGTGGGGGAGGTAGACCAGGGTGAGGTCGGGGTGGTGTTCGTCGAAGATCTGCCGGGCGGCGCCGAGGATCCACTGACTGGACGGCATCCCGGCGTTCGGGCCCCAGTAGGTGAACAGCGGGAACGGGCCGAGCCTGTCGGTCAGTTCGTCGTGCAGGGACGGCGGGTACGTGTAGCAGTCCGGCTCCTTGCGGCCGTCCGAGTAGTACACGGGCCGCGGGGTGACGGTCCAGTCGACGTCCGCGCCCATGGCGTACCACCAGCAGATGTTGGCCACGGTGTAGCCCGGGTCGGAGCGCCGGGCGGCGTCCCAGAGCTTGTCGCCGCCGACCAGTTCGTTGTGCTGTCGCCACAGCAGTACGTCGCCGACGTCGCGGAAGTACCAACCGTTGCCGACGATGCCGTGTTCGCGGGGGAGTACGCCGGTCAGCAAGGTGGACTGGACCGAGCAGGTCACGGCGGGGAGCACCGTGTTGAGGCGGGCCCGGTAGCCGCGCTCGGCGAGGGCGGAGACGGCGGGCATGTGCTGGAGGAGACGGGGGGTGAGGCCCACGATGTCGAGGACGACGAGTGGTTGGGGCATGGGGGCTCCTTGCGTGTGGGGGGCGGGCTGCGAACAGACCTAGCGGTCGGTGGTCAGTCCGAGGGCCAGCAACTGGTTGCGGGCCCAGGTGAGTTCGGCGGCGAGACCGGTGGCCAGGGCGGCCGGCCCCGCGGGGCGCAGGCTCTGCGGAAGGACGTTCCAGGTGTACGTCTCGACCTCGATGTGGTCGCACAGTGCCGTGGGCCCGCCGAGCAGCGCGCGCAGGGTGTCGGAGAGCACCGGGACCGTCGTGCGCAGCGGAGCCTCGGCCGCGGCGTGCAGCGGAGAGTGGAAGTGGATGCGCCAGGGCGAGTCGGCGGGCAGTCGGCCCGTGAGGGCCTCGGGCAGGTCGTCGACGCCGAGCACCGTGCCGTCCACTGCGCGCGTGCGGGTCTGGTGCAGGAAGCGCGGCTCGGCGAACCGCTCCAGGGCCGCCCGTGTCGCGGGCTCCGTCGGGTGGTCGGCCTGGAGGGCGGCCGACGCCTGCACCTTGACCACCGGCAGCCCGGCCGCGGCCAGCCGTGCCAGCGCCGTACCCGGCTCCTCGAACTGCACGGCGAGATGGCAGGTGTCCAGGCAGATGCCGAGCCACTCCGGATCGAGGCCGCCGAACTCCCGTGCCGCCTGCACGGTGTCCTCCACCACGCACCCCGGCTCCGGCTCGAACGCCACCCGGATCCGGCGCCCGGTGTCGCGGTGCAGTTCGGCGAGTCCGGCGGCGAGCCGGTCCAGGGCGCGCCGGGCCCGCTCCGCACGGTCGGCGGGCCAGGGGGTGCGCCAGGCGAGCGGCAGCGTCGACACCGAACCCCGTACGGCGTCGTCCGGCAGCAGGCCGGCGAGGACACGGGCGCAGGCCAGGGTGTAGCGCAGCCGCTCCTCGTCAGCCCAGTCCGGCAGATAGACGTCCTTCTTGACGACCTCGCGGTGGAAGCCCTCGTAGGGGAAGGCGTTGAGGGTGACGGTCTCCAGGCCGCGCAGGGCCAGTTCGTGGCGCAGTTCGGCGACGGCGGACGGGCGCGCGGCGAGTTCGGCGACCACGTCACGGGCCAGCCACAGCCCGATGCCCAGCAGATCGGCGCCGAGTTCCCGGCGCACCGGCTCGGCGTGGTCGGCGAGTTGGGCCAGCACGCCGTCGAGGCTCTCGGCGGCGTGCACATTGCTGCAGTAGGCGAGATGAACGGTCGTGCCGTCCGTGTGGAGGAGGCGCATGACGGATCGTCACTCTCCGCCGCGGCGGATGGAGTTGCCCTCGAAGAGTGCCGCGTCGTCGGGCTTGGGCTCGTCCAGGTCCAGCCGTCCGCTCTGCGCGTAGAAGGCGACCGGATTGCGCCATACGACCTGGTCGACCTCGTCCTCGGTGAACCCGTCGGCGAGCATCGCGTCGGCGGTGCTGCGGGTCTTGAGCGGGTCGCTGCGGCCCCAGTCCGCGGCCGAGTTGACGAGGACGCGCTCGGTGCCGTGCTCGCGCAGGATCCGCACCATCCGGTCCTCGCTCATCTTGGTCCTGGGATAGACGGAGAAACCCAGCCAGCTGCCGCTTTCCTTGACCAGGCCGACGGTCAGCTCGTTGAGATGGTCGACGAGGACATGCTCGGGTGGGATGCCCGACTCGCGGACCACGGCCAGCGTGCGGCGGGTGCCGGCCGCCTTGTCGCGGTGCGGGGTGTGTACGAGCACGGGCAGCTCGTGCTCGACGGCCAATTCCAGCTGACGGGCGAGGACTTCGTCCTCCTCCTTCGTCATCGAGTCGTAGCCGATCTCACCGACCGCGACGACACGGTCCTTGGCGAGATAGCGCGGCAGTTCGTCCAAAACGGGAAGGCAGCGCGGATCGTTCGCCTCCTTCGGGTTCAGCGCGATCGTGCAGAAATGCTGGATGCCGAACTGGGCGGCACGGAAGGGCTCCCAGCCCAGCAGCGCGTCGAAGTAGTCCGTGAACGAGCCGACCGTGGTGCGCGGCTGGCCCAGCCAGAAGGCGGGTTCGACGACGGCACGGACGCCGGAGGCGTACATGGCCTCGTAGTCGTCGGTGGTGCGGGAGGTCATGTGGATGTGTGGGTCGAAGATGCGCATCACGCGGCTCCCTCGGGTATGGGCGGTGCGGGGAAGGCCCGGATCAGGGGCTCGATGTCGGAGGGGACGGGCTGGCCGGCGGCGGTCCGCTCGCGGGCGAAGTCGGCGAGCATGCGGGCGAGTTCGCCGTCCGCGCGTTCGGGGAGCCCGCTGATCCGGTCGAGCGGGATCTCGCAGAACACGCACTTCAGCACGGCCTGCCGGAAGGCGTCCACCTTCAGGTGCCGGGTCGCGTAGGAGCCGAGCGCGGCCTCCACGAGCGTGGTGTCGTTGGTGCGCAGCGCCTCGTGGACGAGGGGCAGCGCGAGGTCGCCGAAGGAGGGATCGTTGTCTTCCAGGAGCGGCAGGGCGCGCAGGACGGCCCGCTGCTCGGAGGGGTCGCCGCGCCGGTACAACTCTGCCGTGGTGGTGGCGAGTTCGTCCCCGCACTGCGGCAGTGCGAGCAGCAGAGCCGCGCGCACTGCGTCGGCGGTGGGGCGCCCGCACCGGCGGGCGGCGGCGGGGAAGAGGACCTGGATGGTGTCGGGGTCGGCGGCGATACGGGCGGTGGCCGTGGCGAGCCAGTCCTGGGCGTCGGGCGACAGCAGTGTGTCGAGAGTGAGGGGTGGGTCAGAGGTGGCGGCGGAGAGGCCATGGTGCTGAGAGGTCATGGAGTGCCTCCGATTGCTGGGCTGGTTCAGGCAGCCGTGGGCAGTGATGCGCGTAGAAAATCCAGGGAGCGACGGGCGATCTGCGGTGCCTGCAGCGAGCCGCCCTGGATCTCGACGGAGACCAGACCGCGGTGGCCGAGCGCGGTGAGCTCTGCGAGGAGAGGCGGGAAGTCGATCTCTCCCGCACCGAATTCGAGGTGCTGGTGAATGCCGCGCCGCATGTCCTCGATCTGCACGTTCACCAGGTATGGCGCGGCCCGCCGCAGGCAGTCGAGCACCGGGGCGTCCTCCACGCAGTGCGCGTGGCCGATGTCGAGGGTGATGCCGAACAGGTCGTGTCCGCCGAGCCGTTCACGCAGCTCCAGGCAGCGGTCGACGGTGTCGAGGAACATGTACGGTTCCGGCTCGAAGCCCAGTGTGATGCCGTACGCCTCCGCTGTCTCCAGGACGGCCTCGCAACCGGCCGTCAGCCGTTTCCAGGCGTCCTCCTCCGGCAGTCCGTCGGGGCCGGGACCGCTGCACACATGGACGGTCGGTGAGCCGAGGTCGGCGGCGATCCGAACCGCGCGGCGCAGCAGGTCCGTTCGGCGCTCCGCACCGGAGTCCGACATCAGGTTGGGGACGTGCTGGCGCCAGGGGTCGAGGAGGTAGGGAGCGCCCGTCTCGACGGTCGCGGACAGGCCGAGGGTGTCGAGCAGACGGGCGAGGTGTGTCACCCGGCGCGGCAGGTCGTCGGCGTACGGGTCGAGGTGGCCGTGGTCGAGGGTGAGTGCGACGCCGTCGTAGCCGAGGTCGGCCAGGACGCGAAGCACGTCCTCCAGACGGTGGTTGGTGAATCCGTTGGTGCCGTACCCGAGCCGGAGCGGGGTGGTGCCGCGGCGGGCGAGGCCGGTCGTCCCTTCGGTGCCGTGATCGTCGGCGAAGTGGTTGTTCCGGTAGCCGTTCATGGAGGAGAACCCCGTCTGGTCGTTCACGTGGGAGACACCCGTCTCGCGAGCCGGCGGGCCAGTGGATGAGCGGCCGCGAGGGCGGCGGCGGCCCTCGGCGCGCCGGCGGCCGCGGTGAGCGACGCCTGAAGCGGCATCAGGCCCAGAATGCCCGCGCCCACGGCTCGTTGGACGTTCGCCGCGGACGGCTCCCGTACGGCCCGGGCCTGTGCGGACCCGTACGCCGCGAAGTAGCCGCCTGCGCCGACCACTGCTGCGACGCGAGCCGCGCGGTCGCCGTCACGGGCCGTGGCGGCCGCGCCCAGCCCCGCCAGCGCGCTTCCGGCGAGGGACAGGGCGGGTACGGATGCCGGGGCACCGGTCGTCTCGTGGCGGCTCAGGAATGTGACCGTATAGGTGTGCAGACCGACCACGAGGGCGGCGGGAAGGGCGGGAGCAGTCGCCCGGGCCCCGGCCAGTACGTCGAGGAAGCGCGTGCCGGCCATCGCGGCGGGCCCGGCGGGGGTGTTCTTCAGCCCCAGGTCGTATGCCCAGACGAGACCGGCCAGCGGCAGTGCCGTACCGAGACCGCGTCGGCCTCCCGCGACGGCGGCGAGTCCGATTCCCGCCGCGGTCAGGGCGGAGGCGGCGGCGAACGCAGTACGCCGCGGGACACGTCCGGAGGGGATCGGGCGGCCCGGGCGCTCCACGGCGTCCAGGGTCGCGTCGGCGTAGTCGTTGAGTGCCATGCCGGCCCAGTAGAGGCAGACGGAGGAAGTCATCGTGCCCAGCGTGCGCGGGCCGAGCGGACGACCGCTCGCGACGGCACCGGCGAGGACATCGCCGGGAACGCTGAGAGCTGCGGGTGCGCGGACCAGTTCGGCCAGGTCCGCAAGGCGGTGTCGCCACCGGCGGTTGTCGCGGCGGTGGCTTTTGTGGGGGGCCATGCCGTGACGCTACATGATGCTTTAACCTTCATGTATTGATGTGATCAAGGAAATTGCGATGCAGGCGCGGGCGTTCACCTTGTGTTCATGCAGGTGTAGACGTGTATTGGTGAACGAGCGTCCTGGACGCTCGACTTGCCATGTGCGCCGGGCCGCCGCTGGTCGAGCGGCAGTACGTCTCCGCGAGGGCCACGAAGCGGTAACGGTGGGCAACTGTCGGGTAGTTCGCGCCGTCTAGTCCGCCATGAAGGTCTCTTTCCTAATACACAACGCCTACGGGATCGGAGGCACGATCACCACCACGTTCAACCTGGCCCAGGCACTGGCCGAGCAGCACGACGTGGAGGTCGTCTCCGCGCTGCGGCACCGCGAGGAGCCCACCTTCACCCTGGACCCGAGGGTGTCGCTGCGGCCGCTGGTGGACCTGCGCCACGAGCGGGAGCATCCGCTGTATCAGCGGCCGGCGCGGGTCTTCCCGGCCGCCGAGTACCGCTACCAGCAGTACAACGAGCTGACCGACCAGCGGATCGGCGCATACCTGGAGTCGACCGACGCCGACGTGGTCATCGGTACCCGGCCGGGGCTCAACGTGCACCTCGCTCTCCAGGCTCCGCAGCACGTCGTACGCATCGGGCAGGAACACCTCACCCTCGACAACCATCCGCCGGCCCTGCGCACCGCACTGCGCCGCGCCTACCGTCGGCTCGACGCGCTCACCACGGTCACCGAGGCGGACGCCGCCGCCTACCGGCGCAAGATGCGGCTGCCCGGCGTCCGCGTGGAAGCACTTCCGAACAGTGTTCCCGATCCCGAACTGCCCGCCGCCGACGGCACCGCGAAGGTGGTCGTCGCAGCCGGCCGGCTGGTCCCGGTGAAGCGCTATGACCTGCTCATCGAGGCGTTCGCCCTGGTCGCGGCCGAACACCCGGACTGGAAACTGCGCATCTACGGCACGGGCGAGGAGCACGACCGGCTACGGCAGCTCGTGACAGACCTCGCTCTGCACGACAACGTCTTCCTGATGGGCGCGGCGGCTCCTATGGAGGCGGAGTGGGTCAAGGGCTCGATCGGCGCGGCCGCCTCCAACTTCGAGCCGTTCGGCATGACCATCGTCGAGGCGATGCGCTGCGGGCTGCCCGTGGTCAGCACCGACTGCCCGTACGGACCCGGCGAGATCATCAAGGACGGGGCCGACGGCCGGCTCGTGCCGGTGGGGGACCACGGCGCGCTGGGCGCGGCCCTGCTGGAACTCGTCCGCGACGACGAGCGGCGCCGCCGCATGGGCCGCACGGCCGTGGAGAACGCGGGACGGTTCGCCCCCGGCCCTGTGGTCGCACAGGCCGAGCGTCTGCTCGACGAAGCGATCGCGGCCCGCAGGACCGGCCGTCGCGTCGCACCCTCACGCGGCCGCGTGAACCGCGCCCTGATCAGCCAGGGCTTCGCTGTCCGAGACGCCGCCCATGCTGCGGTCGGCAGCGCGCTGCGCACGATGCGACGGGGACGGGGATGAGCGTGCGGCGGGATGCGGAGGGTGCGGGGTCGGGGACGGGTGCGCAGCCGGGTGTGAAGAGTGCGGGCACCGGCGTACTGCGTGCAGCAGAGGGGACATCGACGGCCGTGCGACGCGGCGCGGACGAGGGGGCGATGGGCGTGCGGCCCGGCACTGAAGAGGCGGCGATGGTGGCGCAGCGCAACGGGGAGGGGCCGGTGACGGGCGGGCAGCCGGGAACGGAAGGGGCGGCGGCGAGCGTGCCGCGCGACGCGCAGCCGCGGGTCGGCTGCTCGGTCGATGCCGACGGACGGATCACCTTTGGTCTTGAGGTGCCCTCCGCCACCCGGCCGCAGCTCCTGCTGCGGCTGCGCCCCAAGAAGGGACAGCCCGAGAAGACCGTTCACCTCCTCGACCTGGAACCCGCAGGCGACGATCGCCGACGTGCGGTCCTGGAGCCGACGCCCGTTCTCGCGGAGGGCCGCTGGGACGTGTACCTGATCGGCGAGCCGGGAGCGGAGCGGCAGCGGCTGCGCCCCGGGCTGCGGGATCTGCGCGCTCTGGTCGACGGGAACCTCCGCGACCGGCCGTCGCCGGTGGCCGTCCGGATCCCGTACGTCACCAAGGACGGCCATCTGGCCCTGCGGTCCTGGTTGCGTCCCGCGCACGCGGAAGCCGACGGCATCGTTGGCAGCACCCGGTCGGCGACGACGACGGTCAGGGCCCGGCTGCACGGCGCCTCGCTCTCCGAAGGAGCTGCCGTACGGCTGCGGTTGCGGGGCGGTGGCGGCGTCGTACGGACCCTCCGGGCGCAGGCGGAGGCCGACGGACGGACCTTCTCCTTCACCGTCGACTACGCGGAGCTGGTCACCGGCGGCGGCAGCGGCAACCGTGTCTGGGACGTCTTCGTGCAGCCCGACGCGGAGGCCCCGCTGGTCCGGGTCGGCCGGCTCCTGGACGACGTGGCGGACCGCAAGGAGATCTTCGTGTACCCGGCGGCCACGGTCGGCGATGCCGTCGTACGCCCGTACTACACCGTCGACAACGACCTTGCCGTGGAGGTGAGGACGGCCGGCTGACCCACGCCCGACGGGACGCCGGCTCAGCGTGTCCGGTGGGGCGACGACGCCTGCCGGTCCGCCTCCGAGCCGGCCGGTTCCGCGCCCGGCGCCTGAGAGCCGGTCCCCTCCGCGTCGGGGGCGTCCGGCTCGGTCCGCCGGGACGACTCGTCGGCGGGCCCGAACCCGTGCCACAGATGGCGGCCCAGCAACGCGCCGCCGTAGAGCACGAATCCGACGCCGGTCAACCAGGACTCCACCACCAGGACGGTGCCCACGGCGCCGTAGCTGAGCGCGTTGGCGGCGACGAGCGGGGTGAACACGAGGGTGGAGAACCACCTCAGGCCGATCAGGCCCAGCATGGTGGCGACGGCGCCGGGAAGGAGTTCCCGGGGCCGGATCCGGTGGCCGAGGAGGAGCCGCGGTCCCCACAGGAAGAACAGCACGCCGGCCACCGAGCTGAGCAGGATGCGGGCCGTGCCCTCCAGGACCGTCCGCGTCTCCACCTGGAGGTAGAGATAGCCGGTCAGCATGGAGAGCCAGACCGTCTGCCGCCAGATCCGGTGCCACGGCTTGCTGGTCAGCTCCCAGATCCTCTCGTAGCCGTTCTGGACGCTCGAGGCGAAGGCCAGGCCGAACGGCGCGAGCAGTGCGCCACTCCAGACGGTCGTGGTGTCGACCACCTTGCGGGGCGGGCTGATGACATGGGTGACGGCCTGCGCGGAGCGACCCGACAGGCCCATTCCGTCGACGAGCCACAGGGCGAATCCGCCGTGCCCCAGCGGATCGACCGCCGCCACCACGATCAGCAGCGGTGCCAGGGTGACCAGCGCGAAGGTGGCGAAGCCCATGGAGCGGTGCATCAGCTCCAGCTCCTTGCCGCGCCGCAGGAGCTCCGCGAGGCCGAGCCGGTCCCATATGCCGTGGGCCCGGTGCTCCGGGCGGTTCACGGGTGTCTCCGTGCCCGGGGCAGGCCGAGCGCCGGGCCGACCTCTCGGGCAGGCCCGCCGACGCACGACTTCTCGCTCACGTCGTCCGGTTAACCAGGAATGAACCGGTTAATCCCGCATCGTCGGAAGGCCTGCCGACCGCGGGCGAGCTGCCCGCCGACGTCCGCTCAGCCGACCGTCGGGGTGGGCGTCGGTGAGGCGGTGACGATGTTCAGGTCGGGGCGGGGCTTGAGCGTGAGGATGGGGGAGCCCGGCTGCGGCGCGGGCGGGGTGAGCTGGTCCTTGGGGAGCTTGGGCGGGGTGGACTGCTGGAAGTTGACCTGGTCGAAGTTGACCAGCCCTGTCTTCTCCAGGATCGTGATGTGGTCGAGGACGGTGGAGTTGGCCATCACGGCCAGCTGGCGCACCAGCGAGTTCTTGGTGGTGGCCCGGATCTTGGCGATGACCGGGAAGATCTGGCCGTGGGTCACCCGCATGATGTTGACCGCGGTGGAGTCGAACTCCTTGCCGTTGGCGGCGGCCGCGGTCGCCACGAACTGCTGCTGTTGCGGGGATGCCTGGTTCGGCAGGGTGATCCCCAGCTCGGGGGCGATCTTGCGGCACTCCGCGTCGAGCCCCGAGTGCCCGACGATGAGGTGCTTGCCCGCCTCCTTCATGGCCGGGGTCGTGCCCCGCTGCAGCGCGATCTCGCCGAGAGGGTACTCCCACAGCCCGGCCGCGCGCACCTTGACGACGAAGTCGCGGTCCGCCTCGGTCAGCGGTCCGTACTGGGTGTTGGCGATGATGCGGTCCTGCGAGGTGGACGTTGTCTGGACCCCGAGCATGGCGGGGTACGCGAGGGCGGTGAGGGTCAGCCCCAACGCGCCGAACACGAAAACGGACCCTGCCATGTTGCGGGAGATGGGCATGACGCCTCCGACCTTGAGCGACCTGTACGCCCAGGGATACGGATGTGCCGCTCGGATCCATCATCGCGTGGAGAAGTTTTTGCGCTCCGCCTTATGCGGTGTGTCACATGGGCGTTGAGGGGTCATGGAGGTCGGGCTGGGCAGCCGGGTCGGCGGAGCGGTCAGAGCTGCTTCGCGGGCCAGTCGAGCAGCCGGGCGCCGATGACCGCGGTCTGGAGCGTGTAACGGTGCGCGGGGTCGGCCGGGTTGGCGCCGGTGAGCTTGTGGATGCGTTCCAGGCGGTACGTCAGGGCGCGCACGCTCAGGGACAGCCTGCGGGCGGCTTCCGCGGCCACACAGCCGCAGTCGAAGTAGGCGGTGAGGGTGTCGAGGAGTGGCTCGGCGCCGCCGCGGGCGCCGGTCAGCGGGCCGAGGGCGTCCAGGACGAGATCGGCCATGGCTTGGCGGTCGCGGGTGAGAACCGGGTAGACGAGCAGGTCGGCGGCGTGCAGGACAGGGGCGTCCAGGTCGAGGCGCTCGGCCAGGTCGAGGGTGTTGAGGGCCTCCTCGTATGACTGCACGACACCGCCGGCGCCGGGCTGGGCGCGGCCGACGGCGACGAGTCCGCCCTCCGTGGCCGCGTACGCCTGCTTGGCGAAGTAGGCGAGCACGTCCTCCTGGTCGCCCGGAGCGATGCACAGAATCCGGCCGTCCTTCGTGGTGACCAGGGTGCTGCGGTCGCCGAAGCGGGCGATGAGCGCCCGCTCCACCTGGCGCGGGGCGGCGGCGCTCTCGTCGTACGCGGTCGGCCCCTGGGCGACGGCGACGGCGTGTGCGTGGGAGAGGCGCAGGCCGAAGCGCTCGGCGCGTTCGGCGAGGCGGCCGAGATCGCTGCGGCCGTACAGGAGGTCGTCGATGAACTCCCGCCGTGCCGCCTCTTCCTGACGCACCGCCAGCCGCTGGGCGCGTTCGTAGCCCTCGGCGAAGGCGTCGACGACCTGCTGCACGGCGGCGAGCGTGCTGTCGGAGGAACCGGGTGTGTCGGGCCAGGCGACGCGGGTGGCGGCGAGGTACGCGCTGATCAGCGCGCGCAGCGCGTGGCCGGCGTCGGCGGCCCGTTCACCGAGGGCGCGCCGCGACTCGATCTCGTCGCGGGTGAGGCGCCGGCCGGTGGCCGAGACGTCCGCCAGGAGTTGGGCATAGCCGTCCAGATACTGCCCCGGTATGTCCCGCTCCGTCACTTCGACCCCTCGTCTCTTGACGCTCCGGTGACGCTTTCTTAGCGGTATCCGGCATGCAGACCCTAGTGAACACTGCCGGAAACCGGCAATGCGCGGGCGAGTTCAGGACATGCAGGATGGCCGGAGGGGAGCACGGCGGACGTTTTCGGTGCCGGATCCCGGCAGGGGTTCGGCACCGAAAACCGGAGGGGAGCCGTGCACGGTGAGGAAGGTCGGGGGTGGCGACAATGAGCGCGTTTCTCGCGGTAGCCGCCGGCTTTCCGACCGTACTGTTCACGTCGGCCCTCGTGGTGGTCGTCGCCTTCTGGCTGCTCGTGGCCGTCGGCGCCGCCGAGTCGCACGGCTTCGACGCGCACGCCCATCTGCACGCGAGCGCCCTGAAGTTCGGCGCGGTGCCGGTGACCGTCCCGTTCTCGCTGCTGATGGCGTTCGCCTGGTTCCTCAGCCTCAGCGCGACCGTGCTGCTCGACCCGCTGATGCCCTCGGACCTGGTCCGCGGTCTCACGCGGTTCGCGATCCTGCTGGCCGCGCCGCTGCTCGCCTGGCGGCTGACCCGCCTGGTCATACGGCCGCTGCACCGCCTCTTCCCCGATGAACGCGGGCCCTCCCGCCTGGACTTCGTCGGCCTGACCTGCACCATCCGCACGGGGCGGGTGGACGCCGGCTTCGGGCAGGCCGAGGTCGCGGCGGCCGACGGTTCCACCGCGGTCGTCCAGGTCCGCCAGCACGGCGGCGACGCGCTCGGCAGCGGCAGTACGGGACTGCTGTACGCCTACGACGAGAGCGGCGAGTTCTTCTGGGTCGCGCCGTACGACACCGCGCTCGACCCGCGCAGGTCGCCCTGAGCACGGCCCCTCAGTACTTCGGCTGTCCGGACTTCGGCTGTCCGGCCACGCACAACTTCGTACTCTTCTGCTTCTGTCCCCAAGGACTCTCATGGATGCCATCACCCTGGGTCTCGGCGTGCTCGTCGCCGTGGTCCTGCTCATCATGATCACGACGCTGCTGATGATCAGCACGCTGTTCCGCAAGGTGGAGCAGGGCCGGGCGCTGATCATCTCCAAGACGAAGAAGGTCGACGTCACCTTCACCGGCGCGGTCGTCCTGCCGGTGCTCCACAAGGCCGAGTACATGGACATCTCGGTGAAGACCATCGAGATCCGCCGTACCGGCCGCGAGGGCCTGATCTGCCGGGACAACATCCGGGCCGACATCCACATCAGCTTCTTCGTCCGCGTCAACAAGACCGTCGAGGACGTCATCAAGGTCGCCCAGGCCATCGGCACGCAGACCGCGAGCGACGCGGAGGCGATCCAGGACTTCTTCGCGGCGAAGTTCTCCGAGGCGCTCAAGACCGTCGGCAAGCAGCTCGACTTCGTCGACCTCTACACCAAGCGCGAGGAGTTCCGGGACCGGATCATCCAGGTCATCGGCACAGATCTGAACGGCTACCACCTCGACGACGCGGCGATCGACTTCCTGGAGCAGACGCCGATGTCCCAGCTGGACGCGGCGAACATCCTTGACGCCCAGGGCATCCGGAAGATCACCGAACTGACCACGGTCGAGCACGTGCGCACCAACGAGTTCCAGCGCACCGAGGAGAAGGAGATCACCCGGCAGAACGTCGACGCCCGGGAGACCATCCTCGAACTGGAGCGCCGCCAGGCCGAGGCCGAGATCAAGCAGCGGCGCGAGGTCGAGACCCTGCGGGCCCGCGAGGAGGCGACCACCGCGAAGGTCCAGGAGGAGGAACGCCTGGGCGCGCAGTCCGCGTTCCTGCGCACCGAGGAGCAGCTCGGCGTCCAGCGCGAGAACCAGGCACGGGAGATCGCCGTCGCGCAGAAGAACCGCGAGCGGGTCATCGCCGTCGAGAACGAGCGCATCGAGAAGGACCGCGTCCTTGAGGTCATCGCCCGGGAGCGGGAGACCTCGCTGTCCGGGATCGCCAAGGACAAGGAGGTCGAGGCCGAGCGCCGCGAGGTCGCGGACGTCATCCGGGAGCGCATCGCCGTCGACCGCACGGTCGCCGAGCAGGAGGAGGCCATCAAGAAGCTGCGTGTGGTCGAGGAGGCCGAGCGCGGACGCCAGGCGGTCATCATCGCGGCGGAGGCCGAGGCGCAGGAGAAGCTGGTCAAGGACATCAAGGCGGCCGAGGCCGCGGAAGCCGCCGCCAAGCACCGTGCGGCCGAGCAACTCACCCTCGCCGAGGCCCGGTTGAGGTCCGCCGACCTCGACGCCCGCGCCAAGCTGCGGCTCGCCGAGGGTGTCCAGGCGGAGACCGCCGCGGCCGGCCTCGCCGACGTCCAGGTGCGCGACAAGGAAGCCGACGTCATCGAGAAGGCGGGCCGCGCCGAGGCCGAGGCCACCGGCGCCCGGATGCGCGCCGAGGCGGAGGGCACCGAGGCGCGGCTGCGTGCGGAGGCCGAGGGCGCGCGGGCCAAGGCGCTCGCCGAGGCCACCGCGATCGGCGAGAAGCTCAAGGCGGAGGCGGAGGGCCTCACCCAGAAGGCGGCCGCGATGGCAGCCCTCGACGACGCCTCCCGAGGCCACGAGGAGTACCGGCTGCGCATCCAGGCGGAGAAGGAGATCCGGCTGGCCGGGCTCGATGTCCAGAGGCAGGTCGCCGAGGCGCAGGCCACGGTCCTCGCGACCGGACTGGAGAACGCCGACATCGACATCGTCGGCGGCGACTCGGTCTTCTTCGACCGGCTGGTCAACTCGGTCGCGCTCGGCAAGGGCGTCGACGCCTTCGTGGACAACTCCGCCACCGCGCGGGCGCTGGCCGGACCCTGGCTGGACGGCTCGTCGAGCTTTCCGGACGACCTCGGCCGCATCCTGGGCTCGGTCTCCACGGCCGACGTGCAGAACCTGACCGTCTCCGCACTGCTGATGAAACTCATGAAGTCGGGCGGCGGCACGAACGCCGGTCAGCTGCGCCAGCTCATGGACAGGGCCGGTGAGCTGGGTCTCTCCGACCTGCCGCTCGCCGCGCTGAACGGCAGCGCCAAGGCCTGACCGCCGCTGCCGGGTCCGGAGCCGCCGCACAGGGGACGGCGGCTCCGGACCGCACTTCCTCCCGCATGCATGTCCTGCCCAAGCTCACCGCACGGCTCGCACCACCCGCACACCTTCCCGCAGCCCCCGCGCTGCCCGCACGCCTTCCTGCACCGCCGTACCACCCGCACACCTTCGTGCGCCGCCCGCACTCCTTGAAAGGAAGCCGATCCATGGCAACCGGCCCGGACACCGGTCCGTACGAGGTGCTCCGTGATCGCCTCGCCGCACAGGCGGCGGACCTCGCCCTGCGAGCCGAGGCGCTCAACGCCCGCCGCGTCGAGGAGTTCGGCTCGACCCGGCTCACGCTCAGCGGGACCGAGCGGCTGCGCACCGAGCACCACTGCGTGCCCCGCGACATCGTCTCCGTCGGCGACCGGCTGCTGTTCGGCTCCAACGTGTTCCTCGGCCTCAAGCCCGAGACCGCCGTCGGCGACGTCTTCGCACTGCACGACCGCGACCTGAACCGGCTGCCCGATAACGCGGTGCCCGGTCTCCTCGACGACCCCGGCTTCGTCCGCGAGTTCGCGGCCCTCTACCGCTACTACCGGCAGGCGCACCTCCTCCAACTGCGCCGCGTGGACGGCAAGGTGCTGGCCGTGTTCCGGACCGGTGAGGAGCCTGGCGACATCCGCGTGCTGCGCTGGACGCTCACCGAGGACGGCCGCGCGGCGTTCCTCGACGCGCAGGGCGAGCGCGACCATGTCTTCCCGCCGTCCCACGACTTCACGTGGACGGACACCACCCGCGACGACCACGTCCTCGGCCGCCACCCGCACGTCTCCATCCAGGGCGAGGTCTTCGTCGAGACGGTCGGCGGGACCCTCACCATCAAGGTCGAGGACAACACCGAGACAGGCGAGGGGATTTACGCCGAGCCGGTCGACGAACCGCTCCAGTCGCTCGCCGATGCCGACATCGCCCATGCGCGCGTGGGCGCCCTGATCGTGCTGCGCATCCGCCCCTACAAGGAGGACGCATGGCGCCACCTGGTGTTCAACACACTCACCAGACAGGTGGTCCGCCTCGACGGCATCGGACAGGCCTGCCGCCGCCTGCCCGAGGACCAGGGCATCGTCTTCCCGGGCGGCTACTGCCTGGCCACCGGCGCCCACAAGACCTTCGAACTCGACACCACGGACCTGGAGTTCGAGCGGGAAGTGCGCTCACCCAACGGCGAGGACGTGCTGTTCGCCTTTCACGCGCGTGTGGAGGGCCGCAGTCTGCTGCTCCCGTACAACATGATCCGCAAGGAGATCGCGACCCCGCTGTCCTGCCACGGCTGGGCGCTCTTCGACGACGGCTCGCTCACAGTGCTCCGCGCCGACAACGACGAACCGGCACGTGTGCACCCGCTCCAGCTGTGGACGTCCCCGTTCGTCTCCGACACCCATGCCGCCGCCCGGCCCACCGGCACCGGACCGCTCGCCCGCATCGGCAACGCCGACCTCGTGCGCGGCATCTCCGACTGTCTCTCCCTGACCGGCGCCGTCGCCGAGACGACACCGACGGCCGAGGTGTACGAGGCGCTGCGCGCCGCCTGCGTCCGCGCGGCCGACACCTACCACTGGCTCGACGACGCCGAACTCGGTGACCTGCGCACCCCGTTGGACGCGATGCGCGCCACTGCCGAGCAGGTGGTCGCCGAGTTCGAGACCGTCCGGTCCCTCACGCGGGGGGCCGCCGACGCCCTCGCCGAGACCGCCGGGCGCCTGGCCGCACTCGTCCGGCGGCTGCGCGGCGAGGCGCCCCGCGACGCGGCCGGCTGGGTGGCCGGACTGACCCAACTGCGCGACATTCAGGGGCAGTTGGTGAACCTGAAGGAGCTGCGGTACGCCGACACGGCGCGCATCGACCAGCTTGCCGCCGAGGCCGAGACGGACCTCGCCGGATTCGGGCAGCGCGCCGTGGCCTTCCTCGCCCGCGAGGACGCCTTCACCGCCTCCCACCAGGACGTCGAACGGCTGGCCGTGGAGGCCGAGTCCCTCCCCACGGTCGCCGAGGCCGCCCCGCTCGCCGCCCGCCTCGATGACCTCACCCACGGCCTGCGCACCGTCACCGAGGTCGTCGGGGGCCTCGACATCGCCGACGCCACCCTGCGCACCTCGATCCTGGAACGCATCTCCGAGGTGCTGGCCGGCACCAACCGCGCCCGCGCCACCCTCGACGCCCGCCGTCGCGCCCTGCGTGACCGGGAGGGGCGCGCCGAATTCGCCGCCGAGTTCGCGCTGCTTGGCCAGTCGGTCACGAGCGCGCTCGCGGCCGTGGACGGCGAGGTGTCCTGCGATGGTCAACTGGCCGCTGTCCTCGTGCAGTTGGAGAACCTGGAAGCCCGCTTCACGGAGTTCGACGACTTCCTCGGCGAGCTCGCGGACAAGCGCACCGAGGTCTACGAGGCGTTCACCGCCCGCAAGCAGACGCTCGCCGACGCCCGCGCCCGCCGCGCCGAACAGCTGGCCGCAACCGGCGCCCGGGTCCTGGAGACCGTCGCCCGCCGGTCCGGGGGCCTCGCCGACGCCGACGGGATCAGCACGTACTTCGCCTCCGACCCGATGGTCGTGAAGCTCCGCCGCACCGCCGACGAACTGCGTGAACTCGGCGACCAGGTAAGGGCGGAGGAGCTGGAGGGCCGTCTGAAGGCCGCCCGTCAGGAGGCGGCCCGCGCCCTGCGCGACCGCACCGACCTGTACGCCGACGACGGCCGCACCCTCCGCCTGGGCCGCCACCGCTTCGCCGTCAACACCCAGCCCCTCGACCTGACCCTGGTCCCGCACGGAGACGGCCTGGCCTTCGCGCTCACCGGCACCGACTACCGCGCCCCGGTCACCGACCCGGAGTTCGCGGCCACCCGCCCCTACTGGGACCGCCCGCTGCCCTCGGAGTCCCCGTCCGTCTACCGCGCCGAGCACCTGGCCGCACGCCTCCTGGCCGAGCACGGACCCGCCGCGCTGGCGGACGCCGACCTGCCCGCGCTCGTACGACAGTCCGCACAGTCGTCGTACGACGAAGGCTATGAACGCGGCGTGCACGACCACGACGCCACCGCGATCCTTGGCGCGCTGCTGAGGCTGCACGAGGCCACGGGCCCGCTGCGCCACGAGCCCGCCGCGCGCGCCGCCGCCCAGCTGTTCTGGGCGCACGCCGCGACCGACGAGCAGCGGCAGAACTGGAGGAGGCGGGCGGTGTCGCTGGCGCGCGCCCGTGAGACGTTCGGGCTCGCCCCGGCGATCGCCGACTTCCAGGCGGAACTCGCGGCGGAAACCGGTGCGCCGGCTGCCGCGTACCTCTTCGAGGAACTGACGACCGGACCGGAAGGGTTCGTCATCAGCGCCGCCACCCGCACCCTCCTCGACAAGTTCCGCCGCACGGTGGGCACGTCGGCCTACGACGACGATCTCGCCGCCCTCGACGACCTCGGCGCCCGCCGCCAGCTGGTGGAGGCGTGGCTCTCCGCATACACCACCTCTACCGGCTGCGACCTGGCGCCCGGCGACCTGGCCGAGGCCGTCGCCGCCGAACTCTGCCCGCACCTGGTCCGCTACGAATCCGACGCGCCGCTCACCGAGACCCTGGACGGCCTCCTCGGCACTCACCCCCGCCTCAGCGGCCGGACGCTCACCATCCGCATCGACGAACTCCTCGCCCGCACCCGCGACTTCCGCGCCACCCAGGTGCCCGGCCACCGCGCCTACGCCCGCCTGCGTACCACCCTGGTCACCGCCGAGCGCTCCCGTCTGCGTCTGGACGCCTACCGACCCCGGGTGCTGACCACGTTCGTACGAGGACGCCTCATCGACGAGGTCTACCTGCCTCTCATCGGCGACAACCTCGCCAAGCAGCTCGGCACGACGGGGGAGTCCCGGCGCACCGACACCGGCGGCCTGCTGCTGCTCGTCTCGCCGCCCGGCTACGGCAAGACGACCCTCATGGAGTACGTCGCCGACCGCCTCGGCCTCGTCCTCGTCAAAATCGACGGGCCCGCGCTCGGGCATGCCGTCACCTCGCTGGACCCGGCCGAAGCCCCGAACGCCACGGCCCGCCACGAGGTCGAGAAGATCAACTTCGCGCTGGAGGCGGGCAGCAACACGCTCCTCCATCTCGACGACATCCAGCACACCTCACCGGAGCTGCTGCAGAAGTTCATCCCGCTGTGCGACGCCACCCGCCGGATCGAGGGTGTGTGGAACGGCGAGCCGCGCACCTACGACCTGCGCGGCAAGCGCTTCGCGGTCTGCATGGCGGGCAACCCCTACACCGAGTCGGGCACCCGCTTCCGCGTCCCCGACATGCTCGCCAACCGCGCCGACGTGTGGAACCTGGGCGACGTCCTGACGGGCAAGGAGGGCGCCTTCGCGCTGAGCTTCGTCGAGAACGCACTCACCGCGAACCCGGTGCTCGCCCCGCTCGCGGGCCGCGACCGCACCGACCTCGACCTGCTGCTGCGCCTCGCCGCCGCCGACCCCACGGCCCGCGCCGACCGGCTCACCCACCCGTACGCCCCCGCCGAACTGGACCGGATCCTCGCCGTCCTGCGCCACCTGATCACGGCCCGCGCCACCGTGCTCGCCGTCAATGCGGCCTACATCGCCTCCGCCGCACAGACCGACGCCACCCGCACCGAGCCGCCCTTCCGGCTCCAGGGCTCCTACCGTGACATGTACAAGATCGCCCAAAGGATCCAGCCGGTCATGAACACCGCCGAACTCGCCGCCGTCCTCGACGACCACTACGCCGCCGAGGCCCAGACCCTCACCACCGGCGCCGAGGCCAACCTGCTCAAGCTGGCCGAGCTGCGCGGCACGCTCACCCCCGAACAGGGCGAGCGGTGGACGGAGCTGAAGACCGCGTACGTCCGCACCCAGGCCCTCGGCGGCCCGGAGGGCGACCCGCTGGTCCGGGCGGTGGCATCCCTGGGACTGCTCGCCGACCGGATCGCCGCCGTCGAGTCCGCCATCACCCGCGCCGCCGACCACGCCTCGGGTCAGGCGGGCGCGAAGTGGCGCAGCCAGACGTAGAGCAGGGCGATGGTCACCGTCACGGCGGTGACCATCGGCCCGTAGCGGATAGGAGGCGTCGGCGTCGACGCCCACCGTCTCGTACTCCACTGCCAGGTCACGTGCCCCGCGATCGGCTCCTGTCTCCTGCTGCGCCGCGCTGTCAGTAATAGTGGCGCATGATGTCGGTGGCCCACTCCGGCTGGGTCGTGGAGCCCTGGGGGCCGAACTCGGCCATGTAGGGCTTGAGATCGAGGACGGGCGTGCCGTCGACCGCGTCCAGTCCCTGGATGTGGATGTCGAGCCCGTCGGTGCGCAGCAGGCGGCAGCGGGAGACGCCGATGCGGTTGGGGCGGTTCTTGCCGCGCTGGGCGAAGATGCCGACCAGCGGCCAGTCCGTGTTGCCGCGCGGGTGGCGGGCCCCGGTCTCGATCTTCTCCACGGGCACCCGGTCGAAGTGGTAGACGACCTCCAGGTGGGAGAAGGCGTCCAGACCGGCCAGCGCGTCAGGACCGAACCGGGCCGCGTCCAGGCGGATGACGGCCGACACCGGCCCCCAGTCGTCGTCCCGGACCTCGCCGCGTCCGCCGATCACCTGCCCGATCGGCTGTGAGACCACCTCGGCCAGGGTGCTGTTCTCGGACATCTGCTGTGCCTTTCGCCGAACGGGACCCCCTTCGCACGCGGGTGCGCGTGCGGAGGACGGTCAGGACAGGAGGGCCGCCCGTGAGCGACCGCTGCCCACCGTATCGATCATGCAGCGCGGCCGGGACGGGGAAGATTTCCGTCCGCATACGTAATCCGGTGTTGTGGGGTACTCGGACCTCATGAACGCATTGATCCTGAGCCAAGAACTGGCCGCGTCGGACTGGCTACGCGGCGGAATCGCGCCGCTGGTGGCGGGCATCCTGATCACCGGTGCGCTGGTCTGGGCCGTCCGCTTCGGCATGAAGGTGCGTCGTACGGAACTGCCGCCTCCGACCCCGGAGGAACAGCCCCATCTGCCCGCGTCCGGGGCGGTCCACGAGGAGCGGGAGATGCGGGAGACCGACGAGATACCGAGGATGGCCAACGGCGACCGGCCGCTGACCCCGTACGAGGTCGGCAACGTCTCCAGCAGGAGAAGCCACGATCAGCACAGGCGGCGCTGGACCCCCGGATCGGGCGGTTCGTTCGGCAGCGGCGGACCCGGCAGGACCTGAGAACACGATCCCGGCCGAGGAGAGGCCGAGGGGCCCGCACCGTGCGCGGGGCGCCCGTCGGGGCGATGCTGTAACGAGTGTCGGCGAGACGGAGCAATGGTGGCATGAACGGCAACCAGACCCTGCGGCGTGACGTGGTCTCCAGCCATTCGGTCTTCGGCGCCCCCTGCTGGGTCAGCCTGACCACACGCGATCTGAAGGCCACGGAGGACTTCTACGGGGCGGTCCTCGGCTGGGAGTGCGAGCCCGCCGAGCTCGGCGACCGGTTCAGCATCGCGCGAGTGAACGGTGTGCCGGTCGCCGGGATCGCGGCGGTCGCCTCCGTCTGGCAGATGGCCGTCGCCTGGACGCCGTACTTCGCCGTCTCCAGCGCCGACGAGGCCGTGGCCAGGGCGGAGGAGCGCGGCGGCACCCGGGCGGTCGGACCCATCGCCTTCCCGCCGGGGCGCGCGGCGCTGCTCGCCGACCGCGACGGGGCGGTGTTCGGCGTCTGGGAAGGGGAGCTCGTGGCCGGCTGGGAGAAGTGGCGCCGCGCCGCCCCGGCCTTCGTGCGCCTGCACACCCGCGACGCCTTCGACGCCGCGATCTTCTACGGCGAGGTCCTGGAGTGGGCCACCGAACGCCCCGGCTGCTGCGAGGTCCACTACGACGGGGACGAGGTCGTCCTGCGCAGTGAAGGGGAGGTGGTGGCCCGGATCCACTCCGGAGCGGTGGGGGCGGCGCCCGATCCCGCGATCAGGCCGCACTGGCGGGTCCACTTCGCCGTCGCCGATGTGGAGGCCTGCGCCGCGGCCGCGCGGGCCCACGGCGGCACCGTGCTGCAACGTCGCACCGGCCCCGACGAGGCCGTCCTCAGCGATCCCGACGGCGCCTGCTTCACGGTCACCGAGCAGACCGGGCTGACGGGATCCCGGGCGCCGGGCACGGCGGAACGCGATTAGCGGCCCAGGATTCCGCCAGGGGATTTCGCGGCGTCACCGTTCGGAATGACGCAATTGCGGTGTGTGACCTTATGTACGACTTTACCGGGGAATCAGTCACATTCCCGTTTCGCGAATTGAGATACGGGAATGTGCTTTTTAGTGCTTCGGACAGGAGGCACGTCCGCGGGAGCTGGCTCGCCAGTTCGCGGCTGTGCCCCAAGGTCCGTGTGCGCGCCTCTCCTGCGGTGACTGTCCACTCAGCACCCGCCGAGGGAGTTGGCAAGCACCATGCGGACCAAGACCGGAACGAAGCAGCACCCGCACGATGACGCCCCCGACACCGCCGCGGCGTTCGAAAGGCTGTGCTGTCTCTCTGACTGCCCCGAGAAGCAGGCACTGCGCGACGAGATCGTCAGCGCGTGGCTGCCGATGTCGGAACGCATAGCCGGCCGGTACCGCGGCCGGGGCGAGTCCCTGGAGGATCTGCGCCAGGTCGCCGCGCTCGGCCTGGTCAAGGCCGTCATCCGCTACGACCCCGCACGCGGCCCCTTCGAGAGCTACGCCGTGCCCACCGTCACCGGCGAGATCAAGCGGCACTTCCGCGACCACATGTGGACCCTGCATGTGCCGCGCCGCGTCCAGGATCTGCGCAACCAGGTGCGGGTCGCCCTGAAGGAACTGACGCAGACCACCTGCGGCCACCGGCCCACCGTCGCCGAGATCGCCGAGTGCGCGCACCTGAGCGAGGACGACGTACGGATCGGTCTGGAGGCCCTCGACAGCTTCGCCACGCTGTCGCTGGACGCGGAGGTGCCGGGCAGCGAGGACGGTTACGCGCTCTGTGACGCACTGGGCGAGTGCGACCCCGGGTTCGACCTCGTCGTGGACCGCGAGGCCGTAAAACCCTGCCTGCAGGCGCTTCCGCCCCGCGAGCAGATGATCCTCTACCTGCGGTTCTTCGGCGGTATGACGCAGAGCCGCATCGCGGAGCAGCTCGGCATCTCGCAGATGCACGTCTCCCGACTGATCAGCGGCTGCTGTGCCGAGATGCGTGATGAGGTCACCGCAGATGCGGCCTAGTCGGGGAGCGGCTGTGTCACACACCTGGACGCCCGGGCGGATCTTCCCGCTCCGGGCGGCCGGGCGGCGAGCTCACTGCCGAACCCTCCCGGGAGCGGTTCCCAGTGTGCCGCTCCCTCACGGGTTGACCTCGAAGGGCGATCCGAAACTCGTCATGGGCGAACGGCTCGATCTCGTGGTCCGGTGGAGAATCCGATCGGCGCGCGCGGTATTCGCGGTATTCGATCGAGGGTTGATCGAGGTTTAGGGGTCACTCGGGCCGTCGGGAATCTGGGTCGGTCCGTACTTGTCGAGAGTGTCCTCCACCACGGCGCGGACATCGGGCGGCATGTCTCCCTTGCCGCCCCAGATGAGGATCATCTCCGCGATATTGCGCAGTTTGATGTTGGTGCGCTGCGAGACCTCCCGCAGGACGACCCAGCCCATTTCCGGGGAGATCCGGCCCAGCGCGACCATCATGCCGATCGCCTGGTCCACGACGGCATGCGAGGTGATGGCCTGCTTCAGCTGGTCGATCTCTTCCTGCAGTTCGAAGATCTCGTCCGCCGTCGCGCCGACGGACGGGGCCGTCTCTTCCGGACCGCCGGCCGGCTCGGCGCCGACCGGGCGGGCGTCTGAGGACATCGTCGCCTCCGAGTACGCATGCGGGACAGCGCACCACTCTCCCTTGAGTCCATGGTCGCCACTCCGCCCGGTGGGCGCCAGTGCCCACGGCTGCGGACCGCCCGGCGCCGGAAGTCCGGCGGGTCCGGGACCTTCGACGCCAGGCCGGGCGGGGCCAACGGCGGGTGAGGGCGACGACCAACGCCTCTGCATTGCCGTACGCCCGCGAACGACGCTGGAAGGGCAAGGACCTCCCTTCTCATCACCGGGACCAGCCATGCCAGCTGTCGTCAAGGAAGCGCCCGTCGTCACCGGGCGATCGTTCGACCCGGAGCAGTACCGGCCCGGGCGCGCCATCTCCGACTGGGAGCCGGAGAACGAGTTGTTCTGGAACTCCACCGGCCGCCGCGTCGCCCGGCGCAACCTGTGGATCGCCGTCCCCGCGCTCCTCGTGGCCTTCGTCGTGTGGCAGGTGTGGAGCGTCACCGCGACCAATCTGAGCGACGTGGGCTTCGGGTTCACCACCTCGCAGCTGTTCTGGCTGACCGCGATCCCCGGGCTGACCGGCGGCACGTCCCGGATCTTCTACACGTTCCTGGGCCCGAGGATCGGCCAGCGGACCTTCACCGCACTGTCCACCGTCGTGCTGATCGTGCCGCTGATCTGGCTGGGCATCGCGATCCAGGACACCTCCACATCGTTCACCGTGATGGCGATGATCGCGGCCCTGTGCGGCATCGGCGGCGCCAACTTCTCCTCCGCGCTCGCCAACATCGGCTTCTTCTTCCCCGAGCGGGAGAAGGGCAACGCCACGGGCATCAACGGCGGCCTCGGCAACCTCGGCGTCTCCGTCGTCCAGCTGCTCACCCCGATCGTCATCACCAGCTCGGTGATCGCCATCGGCTCGGGGCAGCACAACGCCAGGACCGGTGAGGACGTCCACCTGCAGAACGCCGCGTTCCTGTGGGTGCCCGTCCTGATCGTGCTGGCCGCCGTCGCCTGGTTCGGGCAGAACGACCTGAAGACCGCCTCCACCTCCTTCGCCCAGCAGAAGATCATTTTCCGGCGCAAGCACAACTGGCTGATGACCTGGCTCTACGTCGGCACCTTCGGCTCGTTCATCGGCTTCGCCGCCGCCCTGCCGATGCTGATCAAGACCACGTTCCCGGACTACTCGGTGGCCACCTACGCCTGGATGGGCCCGGCCCTCGGTGCGCTGGCCCGCTGGGCGGGCGGCTGGATCGCCGACAAGCTGGGCGGCGCCCGGGTCACCATCCTCTCCTTCGTGGGAATGGCGGCCGCGATCATCGGTGTGATCACCTTCCTGCCCGCCGGCGGCGACAGCGGCAACTTCACCGGGTTCTTCGTCTGCTTCCTGGCGGCGTTCCTCTTCTCCGGCATCGGCAACGGCTCGACCTTCCGCCAGATCCCCGTGATCTTCCGCAACCAGCACCTCAAGGGCCTCACCGAGGGCACCCCTGAGTACACGCGGGCGCTGAAGCAGACCGAGATGGAAGCGGGCGCCGTCACCGGATTCACCGCGGCCATCGCGGCGTACGGCTTCTTCTTCATCCCCGCCCTGTTCGCCAACTTCGCGGTGACCAGCGCGATGTGGGGCTTCGTCGGCTTCTACGCCACCTGCATCGTGATCACCTGGTGGTTCTACGCCCGCAAGGGCGCCGAGTCGCCGAGCTGACACCCACAGCCGCCGCGGTCCGGGCGGCGGCTTCGCCCGGACCGCACCGGCAAGTCCGGAAGTCCGGTGTCAGGAAGCGGTCGGCGTCCAGTCGCCGAGCCAGGCCGCGACCGTCTGGTCCATGGCCTGGGCGTCCGTGAGCTGGGGGCGGTCACTGCTCGCGGAGCCTGCTCCTGCGCCGGTGTTCTTGTACTCCGCGAAGCGGTCGTCCTTCCACGAGAAGCCGCCCATGTCCGACCACGGGGCCGGCCTGATCGCCGCGCTGAGGCTGGAGTTGCGGACGGTGGTCTGCGGGTCGAGGGATGCGTCGCCGCCCGCGTGCCAGTTGCGGCCGAGGGAGAAGCTGGCGGCGGAGACATCGCCGTTCACCGTGGTGTTGTTGATCAGGAAGCCCTTGCGGTTCGGCTGCGTGCTCGGCGCGGTGACGAACCCGGCCGAGGAGCCGTCCCAGCGCTTCTTCAGCGTGACGACGGAGTGGTCGATCACGGCGGTGGCCCGGCCGAAGACGAAGTCGACGTTGCCGGTGACGTAGGAGTTGGTGATGTAGACCCGGCCGAGCTTGTCCGAGCCGGCGGTCTCCAGCTCCAGGGTGTCCTGGTCGCCGTTGACGATGACGCTGTCGAGGAAGACCTTGTCGGCGCCGGTGCGCAGCGCGACGGCCTGGTGGCCGGTGACGTTCTGGTTCGCGGCCTCGTCGAAGTCGTTGGAGATCGTCAGGTTGCGCGCCTGGAAGTCGTCGGCCTCGACCGCGACGGTGGCGCTGCCGGTGGTGCCGTACGTCGTGCCGTCGGGCTTCTTGGTTCCGGCCGCGTTGTTGTAGACGATCTCCGTGCTCTTACGGCTGCTTCCGGTGCCCAGGATGGTGACGTGCGGCTTGTTGGAGGGCACCTTGACCGTCTCACGGTACGTTCCGGGCTTGACCGAGATCGTGACGCGGGAGGCGTTGTTCGCGGGCACGGCGTCGACGGCGGCCTGGACGGTCTTGTACTGACCGGAGCCGTCCTGGGCCACCGTGAGCGTCGTACCGGACGCGGTGCTCGTCGTCGTGGCGGTGGTGCCGAGCGAACTGCGCGGCCCCGCCTGGGACTTGAGCAGCGCCGGCACGTCGGCCGCCTTGTCCAGGGTGTAGCTGTAGTACGTCTTCGGGTCGAACGCCGCGCCGCTGCCGCCCTGTTCGTTGCGGCCGCTGGTGCCGGAGAAGACGTTGCCGCGCTGGACGAGGGTGGCGGCGCTGTCCCGGATGACGGGGTTGTTCATGCCCTGGAAGTAGGAGTTCTCCAGCAGCATGTTCGTCTTGCCGCGCGCGTAGTTGCCGTATGACGACGTGATGTCCGTGCCCGCGTCGTCCTGCAGGAAGTTGTTGTAGAGGTGCGCGTGCGCGACGTTGTCGGTCGACGGGTTGCGCTGCTCGGTCTCGTGGATCCAGTTGTGGTGGATCGTGATGTCCGCGGTGGTGTTGTCGGTCCAGCCGATACCGAACGCCTTGTTCTCGTTGCTCAGCTTGTTGTACGACACCGTCAGGTAGGTGGTGTCCTTGCGGCTGTCGATCAGACCGTCGGCCATGTGCCGGATGTCGTTGTGATCGATCCACACATGGTGGGCGCCGTCCATCTGGATGCCGTCGTAGTCGTGCTCCTTGTCGTTCCAGGTGCCCATGTAGGCGTCCCGGATCGTCAGGTTGCGGATGATCACGTTGTGGATGCCCTGGCCGAGGAAGAAGCCGCCGCCGACGATGTGCCCGGACGTACCGGAGCCGATGATCGTCTTGTTCGAGGCGACCTTGATCTCCTTGCCCTTGGGGTCCATCGTGATCGCCGCGGCCACGACGATGACGTACGGCTCCTCGGCCGTCGCGTACTTCTCGAGATCCGCGAGCGTCTTCACGGTGACGATCGCGCCGCCCCGCCCGCCGTAAGTCCCGTTCTGCCCCATCGCGTTGACCGACGCGAACCCGTCGGCGGCGGCGCTGGCCCAGGCGGGCACGGTGGCCGCGGAGGCCTTCGGCTGGGAGTCCTCCCCGAACACCCCGAACACCGTGCCGTAGGCGAGCGTGCCGGCAGCGGTCAGGGCGAGCGGCACTCCGACGATCAGTGCGGTTCTGCGCCTGCGGTGACGGGCCTTGCCACGGATCTCAGTCATTGCGCTCTTCCATCTCCTCTGCGGGGGGCGGTCGTTGATCAGTCGCCACCCGCGGAGGAAAGGTTGCCGGTGCCTTCCGGCCGAGTGCGGTCCGCATCGACTGCACGATCGACGGATTCGGCGCCATGCAGCTCAAGTCCAGCGTCGTCAAGAAGGCCTGACGCTAGGCCCTGCCCGCACCCTTCCCGTCGAGGCAGGCCACTTCGTCGCCACCCATTCTCGGAATGCTTAATTGCAAAATTTCGCAATTGGTTAGATGCTGTCTTCGCTGTGCCCGCAGGTAGCCGCGGGCACAGCACCACGCATCCCCTTGGGGTGGCGCGTCCGAGGTGGGAAGTCGAGGGGTCGTGTCGGTTCCGCTGTACCAGGCCAAGGCAGAGTTCTTCCGGATGCTCGGGCATCCCGTACGCATCCGGGTCCTGGAGCTGCTCCAGGACGGCCCGGCACCCGTGCGGGACCTGCTGGCCGCCATCGAGGTGGAGCCCTCCAGCCTGTCGCAGCAGCTCGCCGTGCTGCGCCGCTCGGGCATCGTCACCTCGAAGCGCGAGGGCTCTACGGTCGTCTACGAGCTCGCCGGCGGCGACGTCGCCGACCTCATGCGGGCCGCCCGCAGGATCCTCACGCAGATGCTCTGCGGGCGCAACGAACTCCTGGCCGAGCTGCAAGAAGCCGAGGTCGCCGCGCGATGACCCCGGGATTCATCCGGGCCTGGTCCCGGATCACCGCACTGCTGCCCGCCCGCAACGACCTTGCGGAGATGCGTCGCGACCCGCGCCGCGACCTGCTCGCGGGGCTGACCGTTGCCATCGTCGCACTGCCGCTCGCGCTCGGCTTCGGCGTCTCCTCCGGGCTGGGCGCGGAGGCGGGCCTGGCGACCGCGGTGATCGCGGGCGCGCTGGCGGCCGTCTTCGGCGGATCGAATCTTCAGGTCTCCGGGCCGACCGGTGCCATGACGGTGGTGCTGGTGCCCATCGTCGCCGCGCACGGACCCTCCGGCGTGCTGACCGTCGGGCTGATGGCGGGCGTGATGCTGGTCGCGCTGGCCGCGGCGCGGGCCGGCAAGTACATGCAGTACGTGCCCGCACCCGTGGTCGAGGGCTTCACCCTCGGCATCGCATGTGTCATCGGGCTCCAGCAGGTGCCGAACGCGCTGGGCGTCGCCAAGCCCGAGGGCGACCGTGTCCTGGTGGTCACCTGGCGGGCGCTGGAGGAGTTCGCCCGGCACCCGAACTGGACCGCCCTGGCACTCGCCGCCGCCGTGGCCGCCCTCATGCTGGCCGGCGCCCGGTTGAGGCCGACCGTCCCCTTCTCCATCCTGGCCGTGATCGCGGCAACGATCGTGACGCAGGCGGCCGGCCTGGACGCGGCCACACCGATCGGCCAACTGCCCTCCGGCCTGCCCGCCCCCTCGCTCTCCTTCCTCGACCTCGGCGCACTGGGATCCCTGCTCGCCCCCGCCGTGGCGGTCGCCGCGCTGGCCGCGCTGGAGTCCCTGCTGTCCGCGTCCGTCGCCGACGGCATGACGGTCGGTCAGAAGCACGACCCCGACCGGGAGTTGTTCGGCCAAGGCCTCGCCAACATCACCGCGCCGCTGTTCGGCGGCGTCCCGGCCACCGGCGCGATCGCGCGCACCGCGGTCAACGTCCGCACCGGCGCGGGCTCCCGGCTCGCCGCGCTCGTCCACGCCGCGATCCTCGCGGTGATCGTCTTCGCGGCCGCGCCCCTCGTCTCCAGGATCCCGCTCGCGGCCCTCGCCGGCGTCCTGCTGGCCACCGCGATCCGCATGGTCGAGGTCGGCTCGATCAGGGCGATGACCAGAGCCACCCGCTCGGACGCGCTGATTCTCGTCCTCACCGCCGCCGCCACGCTCGCCCTCGACCTCGTCTACGCCGTGATCATCGGCCTGGTGGTGGCCGGCGCTCTGGCCCTGCGCGCCGTCGCCAAGCAGGCCCGCTTCGACCAGGTGGAACTCGACCGCGGCGACCACAGCACCGAGGAACACGCCCTGCTCGCCGAGCACATCGTGGCGTACCGCATCGACGGCCCGCTGTTCTTCGCCGCCGCGCACCGCTTCCTGCTGGAGCTGACCGACGTCGCCGACGTCCGGGTGGTGATCCTGCGCATGTCCCGGGTGAGCACGATGGACGCCACCGGCGCCCTGGTCCTCAAGGACGCCGTGCAGAAGCTCAACCGGCGCGGCATCGTCGTCATGACCTCAGGCATCCGGCCCGGCCAGCGTCAAGTCCTGGACTCCGTGGGCGCGTTGGACCTGCTGCGCCTGGAGGGCCGCGAGTACGCCACCACTCCCGAGGCGATCCGGGGCGCCCGCGACCACCTGGAGATGGCCGGGGTCCTGCCCGCCGGGAACGTGCGCCACACCCTCCATATGCCCCCGGCCCAGGGCGCGGAGAGCTGAGGACCGAGCAGGCGCTCAGCGCTCCAGCCGGTACCCGCTCACGATGTCCGGCTGGATGCGCACCACGTGCCCCATCTCGGCGTCGACCCACGGAACGAGCATCGCCTGGTAGCGGGCCAGGTCGGCGGGGTCCGACACCCGGGTCGCGATGCCGGTGACGACCACGCTCCAGCCGGTGCGGGCGGCCGGGTCGAGCAGGTCGGCCTCGTAGGCCACCACCTCGGTGTCCAGCGTGCGCTTCAGCAGGGCCGATCCGCTGTGGGTTCGGATCACGATGGTGTCGCCGTCCATGACGTGGTTGACCGGGCGGATCGCGGGCAGCGCCCGATCGGTGAAGGCCACGCGCCCCAGCGGCGCGCTGCCCAGCAGCTTCAGCGCCTCGTAGCGGCTCAGCTCCACCAGCCGCGCGCGGGGACGCGGAGCGGCGTTCACGACGCCCTCCGGGCCCGGCCCGCACGCAGGCACGCGGCGAGGCCCCGACGGCCCACGACAGCGATCACTTTCGGCAACCCTCTCTTCGCGGACGGTCTCCGATGGCGCGCGCCGTCCCGTCCGCGTGACCCCTGCATGATCCTCCGGCACGAGGGCGCCGCTCCAGGGGTCACATGGGTCGCAGCGTGGGCCGGTCGGCCCTATCGGAGGGGCCGGAACTCACGACGGGATCCGGAAGCGGACCAGGACGACCTTGCCGTGGTGGTCGACGGCCGGTTCCGCGCTGACGTCGCCGTCGTACTCGGCGGCCAGTTCGGTGACCGTGCGTAGCCCGGACCCGATGGACTCGGGGGTGAGGTCCGGCAGCCGGGGATCGGCGTCCGCGACCCCGATGACCAGGTGTCCGGCGCCGACCGTCAGGCCCACCTCCATCGCGGGGGTGTGCGCCGCGTGCCGCAGCACGTTCGCCACCAGCTCGCCGACCACCAGCAGCACCGCGTCGGCGAAGGCGGAGTCGGGGACCACACCGGCCGCGGGGAAGTGCTCGGTCACCGCCTCCCGGGCCCGCGCCACGGCCTGGGGGCCCACGGGAACCGACGTGATGTGCCGCTGCACCTGCGGCGCCACGTGCTCCACCGCCGCCGCGGGCTTGCCCTTGCGCCAGGGCAGGAATCGGTGCTCGCCCATCATCGCCCCGCTTCCGCGCCGCGCAGCTCGTCGAGCAGGTCCTGCCGGCCCGCCGCCAGCACGGACAGGACGCGGCGGGCCGCCCCGAGCAGTTCCGCGACATCGCCGCCGGTCAGTTCGTACACCACCGTCGAACCGGTGCGGGTGGCGGTGACGATCCCGGAGCGGCGGAGTATGGCGAGCTGCTGCGAGAGGCTGGAGGGCTCGATCTCGATCGCGGTCAGCAGGTCCCGCACGGGCGCCGGGCCGTCCTGGAGCAGTTCGAGGACCCGGATGCGTACGGGATGCCCGAGCATCCGGAAGAACTCCGCCTTCGCCTCGTACAGCGGAACCGGCACCTCGATCACTCCTCGCCCAGCTCGATGTCGACGTCGACACCGCTGGCCCGCGCCAGCCGCACCGCGTCGTCCAGCTCGTCCTGCGCCACCGCCACCGCGTAGGCGTCGTCGGCTTCCAGCGCGGCCGCGAGACCGGCCTGCGCCTCCCGGACCCGCTCCCGCAACGCCTCGGCGAAACCGCCCACCCGGATTCCTTCCCTGAAGGCTGCCTGCCTGGGCAACTGGCGAATTGAAGAACTCTTCAAGCGTAGTGGAGGCAGGCGGCTCGCGCCGGGGCGCGTGCTTGGGCCCGGGAAAAACGGGCGCGCTAGCCCGGCGGCAGCCGGCGCAGGCCGAGACCGGCGTGAATCTCCGGACCGGGAGTCAGCCGGGCCCGCGCCGCCAGGTCCTCGAAGTAGGTCATGGTGAGGGTGCCGTGCTGAGCCCGTTCGCTGTAGATGTACGGAGCGAGTGCCTGCCACATCCGCTGGACGTTGACGCTGTAGGCGCCGAGCACGAGCCGCTCGTCGACCACGCCGTGCGCGACCAGCTTCCCGATGTCGTCGTAGAACTGGCCCACGCGCCGTATGTGTTCCCTCGGCTCGACCGGCAGATGCCGGTAACCATCGGCATGAGCGTGTTGGGCAGCCAGTTCGGACCGGATGTACTCGACGGACCTCAAGAACTCCGTGGTGCGGGTCTCCTTGAACAACTCGATGATGATCGGCAGCACATTGGAGTTGTGCGCCAGCCGCAACTGCCTGCGCGACGCGGCGACCGAGGTGGTCAGGGCGCCGATCGACACGGCGAGGGCCAGCAGGTTCAGCATCAGAGATCCATCCACGGCACGAGGCTAAGCGCTGCTCCGTGCATTTACGTCCGCATGTGCAGATGGCCGTCGCGAGGGAAGGCGGGCGGCGCCGCGGGCAGCAGGGCCGCGAAGGCGTACCCGCACTTCTGCGCGACGCGGCAGGAGGCCAAGTTGTCCACCTGGTGCAGGAGTTCGAGGCACTCCAGCCCGGCGCCGCCGAAGGTGGCGAAAGCCCAGTCCGTCACAGCCCGCAGTGCGCGGGGCGCGACGGAGCGGCCGCGTGCGTGCGCAGCGGTCCAGTAACCGACCTGGGCCGACGGGGCGTCGGGGGCGCGCCTCTTGAGCACCACATGGCCGGCCAACTCGCCGTCGTCCGCCCGGCCTTGCGCTTCCAGGACGGCGAACCCGAGATGGGTTCCCGCTTCTCGGCCCTCCCGCTGCTCCCGCACCCACCGTGCCGCGCTCGCCTCGTCGTGGACGCCGAGACTCGTCCAGCGGCGCAGCGCGGAATCCTGGTTCAGGGCCAACAGGGCGACGGCGTCCGACGGTTGCCAGGGGCGCAGAACGAGCGGGGGAGCGTCCGGTGTCGCGTTCGCTGTCAGTCGTGTCATCGGGATGCCTGTGCGCGCAGTGCCTGTGTGGTCCAGTCGAGCGCCGGTGCCAGGTCTTCCGGGGGCGGCCAGCCATTGATCCGGGCGAGGAGCGCGAAGTAGCGGTCTCTGCGGGGATCGTTGGCGGTCTCCAAGCGGGTCAGCAGGCGCTGCCGTAGCGCGGCGTCGTCCGGCATGCCGACGGTGTGCGCGCAGTGCGCGGTGAGGGCGTTGACGACCGGCGCGGCCAGCGGCGAGTCCGGGGCGATCCGGGAGGCCAGCGCGGCCTCCGCGTGATCGCGGGCGATGGCGATCAGGCCGGGGCGAGGGTGGGGCCCCGGATGCGCGTCGGCGGCCCGGTCGGCCGCGTAGTCCTCGACGAGACGTCGTACGGCGGTGCGGAAGTCCGGGTCCGCGGAGAGTTCCGCCAGTTCCACCCACGCGGCGAGCTGGTCGTCGTCGGCGCTCTCGGGCAGTTCGGGCGTCATGGTGCGCCGGACCGCGGCGAAGGCGGACCCCGGGGAGGAGCCGTCCGCACCGCCGAACACGGCGTCGAGGAACTCGTCGATCAGGCGGCGCCGTTCGCCCTCGGACAGTGTGGCCAGCTGGTGCATGAAGTCCGTCTCCTCGGGGGTGGATCCGCGCCGGGCGGCGACCGTCAGTACGGTCCGTCGCAGCCGTAGGGCACGGATCTGTACGTCCAGTGCGGCGGCGTGCTCCGCGGCGACCTCGGCGAGCGTCAGCTTCCGGTCGACGACCTGCCGGACGGTGGGCAGACCGAGGCCGAGATCGCGCAGGGTGCGCACCAGTTTCAGGCGGGCGACGGCGTCGGCTCCGTAGCGGCGGTACCCGGCGGCCGTGCGGTCCGTCGGCGGCACGATGCCGCGATCGGAATAGAACCGGATCGCCTTGACCGACAGGCCGGTACGCCGGGCCAGTTCGCCGATCGTGCAGAGGGTGTCGCCGTCGTCCATGCCCCCACCTTCATGTCTCCCCCTGCGGGAGACTCAACTCCTCGCCCATCCTCGCTCCGGGCTCAGCAGTACGGCGCCTGATTGGTGAGGGAGGTCGCCACCCGCGTCCACACGTAGAACTGCCGGTACAGGGCTGGGAGTTCGCCCTCCGCCCGGACGGTGCGGCTGTCCGTGGCGGTGACGCCGGGGATGCCCAGCAGGGTGGCGGCGACCGAGGCCGACTGCCAGCGCACCATGAGGGTGGACGAACTCGGCGGTGCGGCAGGGGCGTTCGGGGTCACGGAGAGGCGCGCGGTGACCGCCTCCTCGATGGCCCGGCGGGCTTCTTCGGCCGGGCGCACCTCCGCGGCGAAGCGGCCATGCGCGTACTTGACGGCGACAGCGGTGACCGAGTCGTCCCATGCGGAGATCTCCGCGCAGGCGGTGTCGTCGCCGGTGAGGACGACCATGGGCACGCCGAACGCCGCCGCCGTGGCCTGCGCGAGCCCGATCTCACCCACGGGCCGCCCGTCCAGCCACATGTCCTCGATCTCGTGGCCCATGAAGCTATGGCTGAGCACGCCGAGTGTGCCGGCGCGCGCGTGGTAGCCGACACAGACCATCGCGTCGTGCTCGGCGGTGAGACCTGCGAGCATCCCCATCGGTTTCGGCTTGCCGCGCAGCAGCCGGGCGCGCGCGTCGACCGTCTCGGGCAGCAGGTTGCGCATGGGACCGTGCGCGTCGTTGACGACGATGTCTGAGGCGCCGGCGGCGACCGCCCCTCGTACGGCCGCGTTGACGTCCTCCGCCATCATCAGTCGTCCGCGTTCGTAGTCCCGTCCGCCCGGCTGGACGTCGTCGGCGTCGACGAGGCCCGTGATGCCTTCCATGTCGGCGCTGATGTAGATCCGCACAGTGTCCGCCCCTCGGTGACTTTCATGATCACTGAGGGGGACGTCCCGGTTGCCTCGTGCGGTTCCCCGCCGCGGTGGTTCCGCTGGGGGCGACGGTCAGAAGCGGGCTCCGATGCTCACCCCGCTCCGGGGAACGAGGAACGACGGGGCGGAGGGAAGGGACCCGTCGGACTTCCGGGTGCCGGTGATGGCGCCAGGGTCGGTGCTCAGCACGGACGAGGCGTTCCAAGTGCCGCCCAGGTCCCAGGAGTTGCCGCTGGAGGTGGTGCCGGATCCGAGCGCGACCGCGCGTCCGTCCACGAGGGAGAGGTTGCCGGTGAGAGTGGCCTTGCCGCCGGAGACGTCGACGTCGAAGCCGGTGCCCTGGTTCGTGTACGACGTGTCGCGGCTCAGCGCGAGCGCTCCCGGGTTGCCGTTGTCGGTGAAGCCGTGCGCCGCGTTCCGGAACGCGGCGGAGCCCCGCACCGTGTGGGCGACCGCGGGGGCGGGGCTGCCGCCGCCGAGCTTGAAGCCGTTGCCGTCCCCGGCGAAGTCGGGGAAGTTCCAGCGGTTGAAGCCGTTGCCGTACGCGATCGTGTTCTCGATCAGGATCGGCGAGGTGAACTTCCAGGTGTCGAAGCCGTCGTCGACGTTGTTCCACAGGCGCGCGCCCCGCACCACGTTCCCGGCGCCGCTGCCCTCCTTGACGGCGAGACCGTCCGCGCTCTCGCCGTTCTTGCGCGGGTCGCGGTTGGCGTAACTGTCCAGGTTCAGAATCTGGTTGTTGCTGGAAGCACCCTGGAGCTGAAAGCCGGATTCGTAGTTGTCGTGGGTGGTCAGCGCGGAGAAGACGTTGTTGTTGCAGCCGTCGCAGTAGACGCCGTAAGGACCGTTGGCGATCTCCAGGCCCGACAGCCGCCAGTAGGAGGCCTCCTGGTGGACGGCGCCGCGCTCGGCGCGCGGGATGCTGCCGCCGACAGGGGTGTGACTCGCGGGCAGTTGCTCGCCGTCGATCACGACGCGCTCGCCGGGATAGGCGCCCAGGGAGATCGGCCGGGACGCTGTGCCCGACTTGGTGATGGTGATGTTGTCCGTGAGGGCCTACGTGCCGGCGCGTACGGCGATCACGTCGCCGGGCTGTGCCTTGTCCACGGCCTTCTGGATGGTACGCAAGGGGTGGTCCAGGGTGCCTGCGGCCGAGTCGTCGCCGTTCGTGGCCACGACCATGGTCGGGGTGGCCGTGGCGGCTGCCCCGGCGGGCGCGGGTAACGCCATCGCCGACAGCGCGGCCCCCAGCACCGCCCCCGCCCATACCCCCGCGTTGCTCCGCACCGTTCCGGTGAATCCGCCTGTCCCGCGCATACGTCCTCCCGCTGTTCGTCCTGTCTCGACGGCTCTCGCGAAGGCAGTGGTCGCCCGGGCGCGGAAGGTTGCCGGGTGCGGGCGCCCGCTCGGGGCGGCAGCCGCATGGCCGCTGAGGTCCCCTCTCTGGCCGCGCAGGTCAGTTCCCGCTGAATTCCTGGTGAATAGGTTTCCACCAACACCGGCAAAGCGTCACAGGCGCCATGAGAGAGGCGGCGGACCGTGCAGAATTCCCCGTACGACACGTGCGTGATAGGGGCGGGACCGGCCGGACTGGCCGTCGCGAGAGCCCTGACGGAGCGCGGTCTTCCCTATACACATCTCGAACGGCACACCGGGCCGGGGGGCGTGTGGGACATCGACAACCCGGGCAGCCCGATGTACGAGTCGGCTCATTTCATTTCGAGCAAGACGCTCTCCGCATTCGGCGGCTGGCCGATGCCCGACCATTTCGCGGATTACCCGCCGCACCGGCAGATCCTGTCCTATCTGACGTCGTTCGCCGAGGCGTACGGGTTGAAGGAACGGATCGAGTTCGGTGTCGAGGTCCGCGACGTGGAGAAGAACGCGGACGGCACCTGGACCGTCACCCGCTCCGACGGCCGCGAGAGCGTCCACGGCCAGGTCGTGATGTGTACGGGCGCGCAGTGGTACCCCAACATCCCCGAGTTGCCGGGGGAGTTCAGCGGCGAGATACGCCACACGGTCGGCTACCGCAGCGGCGAGGAGTTGCGCGGCAAGCGCGTGCTGGTCGTGGGGGCCGGGAACTCCGGCTGCGACATCGCCTGCGACGCGGCCCGGTTCGCCGACCGCGCGGTGATCAGCATGCGGCGCGGCTACTGGTTCATCCCCAAGCACCTGTTCGGCCGGCCGGTGGACACGATCGCCGCATCCGGCCCGAAGCTGCCGATGTGGCTCGAACAACGGGTGTTCGGCGCCCTGTTGAGGGTCATCAACGGCGACCCGCGCCGCCTCGGCCTGCAAAAGCCCGACCACAAGCTGTTCGAGACGCACCCCGCCGTCAACTCGATGCTGATCCACCATCTGCAGCACGGCGACATCACGGCCAGGCCCGGCATCGCCCGCACCGACGGCAGCACGGTGCACTTCACCGACGGCACCAGTGACGACTTCGACCTGATCCTGCTGGCGACCGGATACGTGCACAAGGTGCCGGCCGCACAGCGGTACTTCGGCGACGAGCAGCACCCCGACCTGTACCTGTCGGCGTTCTCGCGTGAGCACCACGGCCTGTTCGGCGTCGGCTTCGTGGAGACGAACTCCGGCGCCTATCAACTCTTCGACACCCAGGCACAGCTGATCGCCGGATACATCCACGACACGCAGGCCGAGCTGCCGAACGCCGAACGGTTCGCCCGCATGATCCGAGGCGACCGCCCGGACCTGACCGGCGGCCTGAATTTCGTCGCCTCGCCCCGCCACACCGGCTACGTCGACAGCGGCGCCATCGTGAAATACCTCGCCAAGGTCGCCGCCCGGATGGGCTGGCGCACCGAGGGCCACCCGCCCCCGGCGAAGTCCGCACGGAACAACGAGCCGTCCGCGCAGTCCCGTTCGCAGGCGGTCGTCTCGTGAGCTTCGACTTCCGCGGCAAGGTGATCGCGGTGACGGGCGGCGCGGGCGGCATCGGCAGCGCGTTGTGCCTCCGCTTCGCCTCCGGCGGCGCGCACTGCGTCGTCGTCGACATCGACGAGCCCAGGGCCCGGCAGGTCGCGGCCGACCTCCCCGGCGCCGGGCACCTGGGGATCGGCTGCGACCTCCTCGACCGCGACGCGGTGGAGGAGTTGTTCGACCGGATCGCCACGGCGCACGGCCGCCTGGACGTGCTCGTGAACAACGTCGGCATGACCAGCGCCGAGCGCTTCGACGTGCGCAGCGTCGAGAGCATCGAGCGGGAGCTGAACCTCAACCTGCTCTCCCCGCTGGTCGCCACGAGGATCGCGATCCCGCTGCTGCGGGCCTCCGGCGACGCCCGGGTCGTCACCACGGTGTCCCTCGGCGGGATCTTCCCGCTCGGCGAGACCCCGATCTACACCGCCTCGAAGTTCGGGCTGCGCGGCGCGATGCTCTCCATCGCTCTCGACCTGCGGGACAAGGGCATCCGGGCCGGTTCGGTCCTGCCGTCGGCGACCGACACCCGGATGCTGCGTCAGGAAGCGGTGGAAGGCGGCAACTCGATGCAGTTCCAGGACCCGCCCCAGCAGCCCTCCGACGTCGTCAGGGCTGTGGTCAGCCTGCTGGACAGGCCGCGGCTGGAGGCCTACCCGCGGCCCGGCGAGTCCCTCCTGGTGCGCTGCGCGATGCTGGCGCCGAACCTGCTGCCCAGACTCTTCCCGCTCTTCCGCAGACGCGGTGAACGCGGAATGGACCGCTATCTGGAGGATCTGCGCCGCAGAGGGCTGGCGCGTCGCAGCAATGGCCGTTGGGAACTGGTGGAGGAAGCATGACCAAGCCCCCTACGGGAGTTACCGAGCCCGCTGCCGGAGTTCCCGAGCCCCCTGCGGGAGTTCCCGAACCTCGTGCGACGGCTACCCAGCCGCGTACGTCAGTTACCCGGCACCGTAAGGCAGTTGACGCGCTCCGCGTCGTCAACCCCGCAACCGGCGAACTGATCGCCACCCTGCCCGCCGCGACCGCGCTCAAGGTCGCACGCGCCGCCGAGCACGCCGGGCGGGTCTTCGAGAGCGGCGTGTGGTCGCGGCGTCCGCCGCGCGAGCGGGCCGCGGTCCTGCTGCGCCTCGCCGACCTGATGGAGCGCGACGCCGAGACCCTCGCCCGCCTCGACAGCGAGGACGCGGGCAAGCCGATCACCGAGTGCCGTACCGGCGACGTACCCGGCGCGATCGAGTCGATCCGCTGGTTCGCGGAGGCCGCCGACAAGGTCTTCGGCCGGACCGCTCCCACCGGGCCCGACCAGCTCGGACTGGTGAGCCGGGAGCCCGTCGGGGTGGCCGCGGCGATCCTGCCGTGGAACTACCCCTTGGCCATGGCGAGTTGGAAGGTCGGACCCGCTCTCGCCGCGGGCAACAGCCTGCTGCTCAAGCCCGCCGAGGCGACACCCCGCTCGGCCCTGCATCTGGCCGCGCTGGCCGCGGAGGCGGGCCTGCCGGACGGCGTGCTCACCGTCCTGCCCGGCCAGGGCGCCGTCGCGGGCACCGCACTCGCCCGCGATCCCCTGGTGAGGGCGCTGTCCTTCACCGGTTCCACCGCGGTCGGACGGCGCATCCTGGCCGACGCGGCGGAGACCAACTTCAAACGGGTCTCGCTGGAGATGGGCGGCAAGAGCCCCCAGGTACTGATGCCCGACGCGCTCGGCTTCGGCGACGAACTCATCGAGAACATGATCGAGGCCGCCTTCCTGACGATGGGTCAGAACTGCACGGCGGGCTCGCGCGTGCTGGTCCACCGGGACATCGCCGACGAGGTCGTGGCCCGGTTCACCGCCGCCGCGAAGGACCTGGTCATCGGTGACCCGGCCGAACCCGCCACCCGAATCGGTCCGTTGATCAGCCACACCGCCTTCCAGCGGGTCGCCGACGCCGTGGACTCCGCCCGGTCCGCGGGCGCCCAGATCCACACCGCCGGACTGCCCCACGGGCTGCCCGCCCGAGGCGCCTACTACCCGCCCACCGTGATCACCGGCGCACCTGACGGCAGCGACGTCCTCACCCGGGAGCTGTTCGGACCGGTCGTCACCGTCCAGACCTTCGCCTCCGAGGCCGAGGCGATCCGCAGGGCGAACGCCACCGAGTACGGGCTCGCCGCCTCCGTGTGGACCCGCGACCTCGACGCCGCGTTCCGCCTGGCCCGAGGGATCCAGGCCGGCGTGGTCTCCGTCAACGCGTACAGCGAGGGCGACATCACCACGCCCTTCGGCGGCTGGAAGCAGTCCGGGTTCGGCGGCGCGGAGAAATCCACCACCGCCTTCGACCAGTGGACCCGCGAGAAGACGGTCTGGATCCGCACCCGTTGACCCACTCCGGAGTGCGGTCAGGGCTCCATCTCCCGCAGGTCGTCGCGCAGTTGCAGCGGGGCAACGCCGTGCCAGCGGTGCACGGCCCGCCGCAGGGCACGGACGTCGGAGAAGCCCACCTGGCGGGCGACCTCCCGCAGGGTCAGCCCGCGGCGGCGCAGCAGCTGCTCCACCCGCTCGCGCCGCACCCCGTCGACCACCGCCTCGTACGTCGTGTCGCACTCGGCGAGCCGACGCCGCAACGTGCGCTCACTGGAGGCGTGCCGCCGGGCCTGTTCGACGAAGGAGGGGACGGCCGGAAGGCTCTGCGCGATGGAGACCTCAAGGACCTCCAACAGCTCCTGCTGGTCGCGGCGGGAGGCCATCTCGGCCTCCAACAGCTCCAGCACGGCGGCATACGTCACCGGGTCCCGGCCCGGCATGGCCCGCCCGGCCCATCCGTGGGGCATCACCAGGCGATTGCGGGCGGCGGCGAAACGCACCGGGCAGCGGAACAGCTCCTGGAACAGACGCGCGTCCCGCGGCGCGGCGAAGGCGAACTCCACGGCCCGCGGCGCGAATTCACCGCCTACGGCCAGCCGGGTCAGCGTGACGACACTGGAGAACGCCTCCTGGACGAGGAAGTCCGCGACAGCCGGATCGAGGGCGGGGTCCGGCAGATCGGCGCGTACGACATAGCCGGTGTCCTCGGCCGCGGCCGACCAGACGACCATCGCTCCCGACAGGTTCTGGAAGCGCACCCCCGTCTCGACAGCATCCCGCAGGGTGTCGCCGGCCATCAGGGCGAGCCCGAGCAGCCCCCAGGAGGTGAGGTGCTGCGCGGCGCCCACCCGCAGGCCCAGATGCTCCGTGCCGGTCAGTTCCACGGCGCGGCGGATGACGGCACTGCCCTGCCGGTACGACACCCGCAGCGCGGCCGAACGCATCACGTCCTCGTCCAGCCCCACACCCGCCAGCAGCGGCCGCAGGTCGACGCCGTAGTCACCGGCGACCACGGAGAGGTAGCGCAGGATGTTCGGCTGGATGGTCGCCGAGGTGCTGCGGCTGGTCCCCGGATGGTTCGCCGGGCCGGGAGCATCGGGCATCGAATCCCCTCTCACCAGGGCGTTGATCGCCCCACTTTAGGCAGCCGGACCCCCGCCGGTCGCGACGATGGCCGCCGAGGCCCCCCATCCGGCCGCCGACGCCCTGCACCCGCTCCGCCCGCCCTCCCTACGGTGGCGGCACCCCGCACCGTCCCGCCCGCCCGCGCCCCGACCGACACGCGCGGCACCGGAGCCGAGCACGGGCAACCCAGAAACGAAGGCGCGGTATGACCCCCACTTCTCCTCCCGGTCTCCGGACGCAGTCCCCGCGGCGGTCCGGGCCAAAGGGCCCGCACCGGGGCGCACGACGCGTGGCGGCCACCGTGTTCGCCGCCCAGGGCGCATCGGTGGCCGCCGTGTCCACCACGGTCCCCGCCGTCAAGGAACACCTCGGCCTGTCCGCGACGGCGACGACCGTGCTGATCGTCGCCGTCGCGCTGAGCGCGGGCGCCGGCAGCTTCGCCGGGTCGGCCGCGATCCGCCGCTCGGGCCCGGTCGCCGCCATGCGGGGCGCGGTCCTGACCTCCGCCATCGCGCTGCTGCTCATCGGCTGGGCGCCCGAACAGGCCACGGTCACCGCGGGCTACCTCCTGTTCGGACTGGCACTCGGCGGCATCGACGTCTCCGCCAACACCCGCGCCACGGCCGTCGAACACCACTACGGGCGGAGCATCTTCGCCTCGTTCTACGCCGCCTGGAGCGCCGGCGGTGTCACGGCCGCCCTGCTGACCGCCGGCACGGCACGACTCGGCTGGCCGCCCGCCGCCACCCTCACCGCGCAGGCCGCCCTCGTGCTGCTGCTCGCCCTGACCCTCCGCGCGCACCCCCTGCCCGCGGCTCCACCGGACCCGGCGACCGCGACCGGGACGCCTCCGATCGACCTCGGCCGGGGCCTGTGGATCAGGCTCGCCCCCTTCGGCGTCGTCCTCCTGGTCGCGTACGTCGTCGACTCCACCGTCTCCGCCTGGTCGACGGTCTACCTCCACCAGACCCTCGCGGCGGCCCTGTCCGCCGCACCCCTGGCGTACGCGGCCTACCAGGTCGGCACCGTCACCGGCCGGTCCTGCGCCGACCACCTGGTCCGCAGAGCCGGGCCGGCCGCCGTGATCCGCATCGCGACCCTCCTCACGGCCGCCGCCCTGGCCGGGATGGCCGCGGCACCCGGCTGGCCGTACGCGGTCCTGGCGGCCGGATGCGTGGGCCTCGGCGTTTCCGCGCTCGCCCCGCTGTGCCTCGCCTCCGCCGGGCGGCTGCGCCCCGGGGCGGCCGAAGCGGTGCTGGCCCGCCTCAACGTCTTCAACTACCTGGGCGTGATCACCGGCGGAGCCGCCAGCGGAATCCTCGGCTCGGCCGGCCACTTCCGCCTCGCCTACGCAGTCCCCTCCGCGCTCGTCCTCGTGCTGCTGCTCACCGCCCGCTCCTTCGCCCCGGCTCAGGGCGTCGGCGGTGGCGTGGCGCGTACGAGCCCCGACTGGTAGGCGATGACGACCAGTTGGGCGCGGTCGCGGGCGTCGAGTTTGGTCATGGCGCGCTGGACGTGGGTGCGGATGGTCAGCGGGCTGACGAAGAGGACCTCGGCGATCTCGGTGTTGGACCTGCCCTCGGCGACCAGGGCCATCACCTCGCGTTCCCGGGCGGTGAGGGCCGTGAGCCGCTCCGGCGGAGCGAGGTGGCTGCCGGGCTCGGGGGCGGCGAGGAAGCGGGCGATGAGGGTGCGGGTGGCCGTGGGCGACAGGAGGGAGTCGCCGGAGGCCACCGTGCGGATGCCGTCGAGGAGTTCGTCGGCGCCCACGTCCTTGCCGAGGAAGCCGCTCGCTCCGGCGCGCAGTGCCCGCGCGACGTACTCGTCGGTCTCGAACGTGGTGAGGATCAGCACGCGGGTGGCGCTCAGGTCCGGGTCGGCGCAGAGGGTGGCGGTGGCGGCCAGACCGTCGGTGCCGGGCATCCGGATGTCCATGAGGACCACGTCGGGGTGATGGACCCGGGTGAGCTCGACCGCCTCCTTGCCGTCGGCGGCCTCGGCGACCACCTCCAGGTCGTCGCAGGAGTCGATGAGGATCCGGAACGTCGCCCGCAGCAGGGCCTGGTCGTCGGCGAGCAGGACGCGGATGGTCATGAGCGGGGGTCTTCTTCCGATCGCGTGGCGTGGGGGTGCAGCGGCAGCGCCGTCATGACTTCGAAGCCGCCGCCGGGGCGGTGGCCGGCCTGGAGGTCGCCGCCGACGGACTGGGCGCGTTCGCGCATGCCGATCAGACCGAAGCCGTGTCCCGGGGCGGGGCCGGCGGAGGCCGTGGCGGCTCCGTCGTCGGTGACCGTGATGGTCAGCCGGTCGTGCGAGTAGGCGAGCCGGACCTGTACCGCGGCCGCCGCGGCGTGCTTGGTGACGTTGGTGAGCGCCTCCTGCACGATCCGGAACGCCGTCAGGTCCACGCCCGGCGACAGCGGCCGGACCGTGCCCTCGGTGACGACGGCGACCTTGATGCCCGCGGTCCCGCAGGCGGCCGTCAGCTCGGGGAGCCGGGCCAGTCCGGGTGCCGGTTCCAGCGGGGTGTCGGCGTCGCCCGCCTGACGCAACAGGCCGACGGTGGCCTTGAGTTCGCGCAGCGCGGACGCGGTGGTGTCGGCGAGCGTGCCGAGGATCTTCTCCGCCTGCTCGGGATGGCTGCGCGAGAGGTGCTTGGCGGTGCCGGCCTGGGCGTTGGCGAGGGCCATGTGATGAGCGACGACGTCGTGGAGTTCGCGGGCGATGCGCATACGCTCCTCGGTGACGCGCAGCCTCGCCTCCTCCTCGCGGGAGCGTTCGGCGTAGTTGGCGCGGGCCTGCACGGCCTCCCAGTAGGCCTGCCGGAGCCGGGCCGCGCTGCCGGAGGCGACCGGCAGCAGCATCCAGAAGGCGGGGCCGAGCGTCCGGAGGATCAGCGGGTGGTCGCCCGGGTCGGCGATCACGGTGATCACGGTCGTCGTGACGACGGCCCCGGCGAGGAAGACGCGGGCGGTCCTTCGGTCGGTGAGCGCGGCGAGCCAGTGCATCGCCGCCATGGCCGGTGCGAGCAGAAGCGGGTTGAGCAGATAGCCCAGAGCGCTGGCGGCCATGGCGCAGCCGAGAGCGACGACCACGACGGTGCGCGGATGCCGACGGTGCCACAGCAGGGCGAGACAGGCGACACCCGACAGCAGCGCGGAGGGCAGCATCCGGTGCGGCTGCTCGGCACCCGGCGCGCTGAGCGCGGCACCGAGCAGAGCGAAGCCGAACAGCGCCGCCGCGACCGCCGAGTCCGCGAGGCGCGGATGACGACCCGAGTAGCGCTCCAGGCTGATGGTCATTGCTTTCTCCGGTCGAAGGACTGCCTCCATGGTGGACGACGCCGGGTGCGCGGGGACGGCGAGGGCGACCTGTGTCGTCGTACGACGTCCCGTGCCGGAGTACGGGCGTGTCGCCGTACCGCCGACGAGGCCCCGTCGCGCCCCGTGGCACGGGACGAGGGCCGCCCGTGTCGTCGCACGGGCGGCCCTCGGGCGCGTGTCCCGGGGGAATCAGACGCGCGCCGCCTCCCGGTCGGTCTCGCCGGCCGGAGTCGGGGCGGGGTCGGCGTGGTGGGTGAGTGCCTCGCCCTCCACGTCGATGTTGGGCAGCGCCCTGTCGAGCCAGCGCGGCAGCCACCAGGCACGGGCGCCGAGGAGGGCGAGGACGGCGGGCACGAAGGCCATGCGGACGACGAAGGCGTCGAACAGGACGGCGATGGCGAGCCCGAAGCCGATCATCTTGATCATGGATTCGCCGGCCCCGATGAACCCGGAGAACACCGCCATCATGATCAACGCGGCCGCGACCACGACCCGGGCGCTGTGCCGGAACCCGGTGGTGATCGCCTGCGCGGGCCGGTCCCCGTGGACGTACGCCTCCCGCATACGGGCGACGAGGAAGACCTCGTAGTCCATGGCGAGTCCGAAGACGATGCCCACCAGGAAGATCGGCATCATGCTCATGATCGGGCCGGTCTCCTCGACGCCGAGGAGGCTCGCGCCCCAGCCCCACTGGAAGACCGCGACGACGGAGCCGAGGGCGGCGAGCACCGACAGGAGGAAGCCGGCGGCTGCCTTGATCGGGACCAGGATCGACCGGAAGACCACCAGCAGCAGGACGATGGCCAGGCCCACCACCACGATCAGATAGGGGATCAGCGCGTCCTGGACCTTCTGGGCCACGTCGATGTTCACCGCGGTGGTTCCGGTGACCTTGAAGGTCACCCCGGTCGCGGAGTCGATCGCCGGGCGTTCGTCGCGGATGGTGTGGACGAGCTTCTTGGTCTGCTCGTCGGCGGGCCCGGTCGAGGGCGTGGCGGAGAAGACCGCGGTGTCGCCCGCCGGGTTGAACCGGGCCGGGGAGACGGAGACAACGCCTTCGGTGTCGCCCACCTTCTCGGTGATCGTCCGCACGGCGGCCTTGGCGTCGTCGGCCCCGCGGGCGTCCACGACGACGGTCAGCGGGCCGTTGAAGCCGGGACCGAAGCCCTTGGCGAGATCGTCGTAGGCGCGGCGCTCGGTGGTGGCGGTGGACTTGACCTCGTCGCCGGGCATGCCGAGCTGCAGGTCCATCACCGGCAGCGCGATCGCGCCGAGGCCCACGACGCTGAGCAGGAGCACGGGGACGGGGCGGCGCAGCACGAACCGGGCCCAGCGGCTGCCGCCGTTGTTCTCCCCGCCCTGCTCCACGCGGCCGCGCTTGCGGGCGCGGCGCGAGAGCACGGCGTTCGGCCAGAAGCCGAGCAGCGCCGGGACGAGGGTGAGCGAGATGAGTACGGCGATGACGACCGCACCGGCGGCGGCCAGACCCATCTTGGTGAGCATCGGGATGCCGACCACGGACAGTCCGGCGAGCGCGATGACGACGGTGAGGCCGGCGAAGACGACCGCCGATCCGGCGGTTCCGGCGGCCAGTCCCGCGGATTCCTGGGGTGTACGGCCCTTGGCGCGCTCCTCGCGGTAGCGGGAGACCACGAACATGGCGTAGTCGATGCCGACCGCGAGGCCCAGCATGGTGGCCAGCGTGCCGGTGGTCGCGGACAGGCCGAAGGCGCTGGCCAGGGTCGTGATCGAGGCCATGCTGATACCGATGCCGATGATCGCGGTCAGCAGCGGGAGCCCGGCGGCGGCCAGTGACCCGAAGGTGACGATCAGGACGAGGGCGGCGATGGCGATGCCGATGGCCTCGGCGCTGCCGCCCGCCGCGGGCTGGGTGGCCAGCGCGTCGCCGCCCACCTCGACGGTCAGGCCCGCGTCCCGGGCCTGGTCGATGGCGTCCTCCAGGTGCTTCTTGCTGGTGTCCGTGAGGTCGTCGGCCTTGGCCTTGAAGCTGACGGTCGAGTACGCGGTCGTGGCGTCCTTGCTCACCGCCTTCGCCTGGAAGGGGTTCACCGCACCGGAGACCTGCGACCCGTCGGCCGCCTCGGTCACGAACTTGTCGATCGCCGCCCGGCTGTCGGTCGCGGTGACCTTCTGTCCGTCCGGGGCGACGAACACGACCCGCGCGCCGGCGCCGTCGGCCGTGGAGCCCGGGAACCTCTGCTCCAGCAGGTCGAACGCCTTCTGGGACTCGATGCCGGACATGGAGGACGCCTCGTCGGGGGCGGCGGGCGCGGTGGCCGCACCCACGCCGACCGCAGCCAGCACCGCCGCCCACACGAGGGCGACGTACCAGCGCCGCCGGAAGGCCAGACGGCCCAGCCGATAGAGGAAAGTAGCCATGAGGCGGAGGTCTCCACATCTGATTCGGGAACCTCCCCAGGCTCCCGTCAGCGCCCCCGTCCCGTCGTCGTGCGCCTGCCGACAATCCGGCGTACTGAGATCGCAGTACGCGCCGCCCACCTCGTACCTCTCAGGGCGGACATGGAGGCGGACCCGGCGGGGCGCGTCAGACCGCGACGACCCGGATCCCGGCCTCCTCGAACCGGCGGACCATGTCCTCGCCCACCGCCGCGTCCGTGACCAGCGTGTTCACCGACTCGGCGGCGCAGATCCGGGCGAAGGCGCGCTGGCCCAGCTTGCTGGAGTCGGCGGCCACGACCACCCGCTCGGCGCGCTCGCACAGCAGCCGGTTGATCGCGGCCTCCGCCTCGTCATGGGCGGCGGCGCCGTGCGTGACGTCGAAGGCGACCACGCCGAGGACGGCCACGTCGAGGGTGATCTGGCCGAGGACGCCGTCCGCGAGGGGACCGATGAGCTCGTACGACTGCGGGCGCGCGACCCCGCCCGTCACCACGATCTTGAACTGGGGGCGTACGGCCAGCTCGTTGGCGATGTTGAGCGCGTTGGTGACCACGGTCAGCGCGGGGGAGCCGGACGCGAGATCGCTGCGCACGGCCAGCGCCCGGGCCACCTCGGTGGTGGTCGTGCCGCCGGTCAGGCCCACCGCCTCGCCGGGGGCGATGAGGTCGGCCACCGCCTTGGCGATGCGCTGTTTCTCCGAGGCGTGCCGGGCGGTCTTGTAGCGCAGCGGCAGCTCGTAGGAGACACCGTGCACGACCGCGCCGCCCCGGGTGCGCACGAGCATCTGCTGCTCGGCGAGCTGGTCGAAGTCGCGCCGGATCGTCGCGGCCGACACGGCCAGCTCGGCGGCGGCCTCCTCGACATCCAACCGGCCCCGCTCCACGAGCAGTTCCAGCAGCGACTTCCAGCGGGCGTCGCGCGACATCCGCACTCTCCATTCCTCGATCTTCCGCGACCCTAGCGCACCCTTCACTTCCCCCAAATGCTTGATTGTGATTGAAAGAGCGCTATATCTTGCAAGAACAAGCATCACTGGGAGGGGTACGGCATGACCCATGTCGAGAACGAGCTGAGCAGCCAGCCCGAGTGCTGGATCCGCGCCGCCGAGCAGGCCGCGGCGCACGGGGCCGCGCTGCCCGCGGCGGGGGAGCGGGTCGCGATCGTGGGGTGCGGCACGTCGTTCTTCATGGCGCAGGCCGTCGCCGTACTGCGCGAGCAGTCGGGGCAGGGCGAGACGGACGCCTTCGCCGCGTCGGAGTTCCCTGAGGGCCGTTCCTACGACCGGGTGGTCGCCCTCACCCGGTCCGGCACCACCACCGAGGTGCTCGAACTCCTCGGGCGCCTGCGGGGCCGTACCCGCACCACCGCGATCACCGCGGACCCGCACACTCCCGTGATGCAGGCCGCGGACGACCTGATCGTGCTCGACTTCGCGGACGAACGGTCCGTCGTGCAGACCCGGTTCGCGACCACTGCCCTGACACTGCTGCGCGCGCATCTGGGGCTGCACACCGACGCCGTCGTCGCCGACGCGCGCACCGCACTGGCGGCCCCGCTGCCCGAAGGGCTGGTGGACTGCACGCAGTTCACCTTCCTGGGCCGCGGCTGGACGGTAGGCCTGGCCAACGAGGCCGGCCTCAAGATGCGCGAGGCGTCACTGGCGTGGACCGAGGCCTACCCGGCGATGGAGTACCGGCACGGCCCCATCAGCATCACCACGCAGGGCACCGCCACCTGGATGCTCGGCGAGGCGCCCGACGGACTGGCCGAACAGGTCCGCGCCACCGGCGGGTTGTGGGTGGACGGCGGTCTCGACCCGCTCGCCGAACTCGTCCGCGCCCAGCGACTGGCCGTCGCCGTCGCCGCGGCTCGGGGGCTGGACCCCGACCAGCCCCGTCACCTCACCCGGTCCGTGATCCTCGACGCGGCCGCTCACTGAAGTCATCCGCGGCCCAACCGGGTTCGCCGGCACAAGGACTGGAACAAGGAGGTGCTGCCGTGTCCCTGGCAGCGACGAGTGAGCTGGTCACCGCGGCCGCCCGGGCGCAGTCCGCCGTGGCCGCGTTCAACATCATCACGCTGGAACACGTGGAGGCCGTCATCGCCGGCGCCGAGGCGGTGCACGCCCCCGTCGTCCTCCAGGTCAGCGAGAACGCCGTCAAGTTCCGCTACGGCCGCCTGCTCCCGCTGGCCCGCGCCGCGGCCTCGGCCGCCGAACGCGCGTCGGTCCCCGTCGCGCTGCACCTGGACCATGTGCAGAGCGACGAACTGCTGCGCCAGGCGCCCGACGCCGGATTCAGCTCCGTGATGTACGACGCGTCACGCCTGCCGTACGAGGAGAACCTCGCCGCCACCCGCGCGGCCGCCGACTGGGCGCACGCCCAAGGGCTGTGGATCGAGGCCGAGTTGGGGCAGGTCGGCGGCAAGAACGGGGCGCCGCCGCTCGACGCGCACGCGCCGGGTGCCCGCACCGACCCCGCCGAGGCCCACGCCTTCGTGGCCGATTCCGGTGTGGACGCCCTCGCCGTCGCCGTCGGCAGCTCGCACGCCATGACCACGCGCACCGCCACCCTCGACCACGACCTGCTCAAGCGCCTGTCCGCCGCCCTGGACGTACCCCTCGTCCTGCACGGCTCCTCCGGAGTCCCCGACCCCGAACTGGCCGCCGCCACCGCGAACGGTATCGCCAAGGTCAACATCGGCACGGCCCTGAACATCGCGATGACCGGCGCGATAAGGGAGTTCCTCGCCGCCCACCCCGAGGCGGTCGACTCGCGCAAATACCTCAGCGTGGGACGGGAGGCGATGGCACGCACGGTCGCGCATCTCATCGGCGTACTGAGGGGGTGACGGCCGGGGTGGCGAAGGGCTGAACTACTCCCACTCCACGAGCTTCTCGAAGAAGAACTCGTGCTTGAGGAACGACACGTCGTACTCGTGACCCGGATACGGCGGGATCAGCTGCGCCGCCTGGAACAGCCGCCAGCCGTCCTCCAGCGCGTGCACGCCCGACTTGTACGGGGGTTCGTCGCTGTCCCCGGTGGTGGGCGAGGTGCGGCCGGTGCCGTCGTAGACCGACCAGCCCACCACGTCCGCGTCGAGCGCGGAGGTGGCCAGATAGAGGACGAGAACCTGCTGACGGACGCTCATGCGACCTCTCCCTGCGGGCGGTTGGAAACCCGGGTCACCCAGTACTCCAGGTCGAAGGAGTCGTCCCCGGTGAGGGACCGCCACAACAGCACGCGGTTGTAGGCCTCCAGGCGGCCGGTGGCGTGCTCGTACCACGGGAACATCGTGGAGAGTTCCTCGGCGACGCGCGGATCCCCGAGGTCGGAGGTGTCCCACAGGCGCACCTGGCGCACGGTCGGGTTGAAGCGGATCTTGAACATGTAACGCACCGTGTCGCTGTCGTTGCGTCGCCCGCCGTGCCACAGACCATGGTGCAGAAACACCACGGTGCCGGCCGGACAGACGAGCCGGGTCTGCCCGCGCAGGTTCTGGTAGCGGCCGGTGTCCGACTCGTTCGTACGGCGCAGATGGCTGCCCGGCACGCTCAGCGTGCCGCCCATGTCGAGGGTGACGTCCTGCGGGTAGTACATCAGCTGGACGTCGAAGGCATCGGTGCGGACATCGATGATCGCGTCCCCGTGCAGCGGTTGCGCCTGCCCCTCGCGGGGCTCACGGACGTGCACGGCATGGTGGTCGACGGTGGGGTCGGGCCCGACGAGACTGCGCAACGCGCCTGCCACGTCGGGCAGGTCCAGCAGACGGCGGACGAAGGAGCCCTCCGGATAGACGTCCGGCACGCTGCTGCCGTACGGGACACCGGGCATCCCCTCGCGCAGTACCTCGACGGCCTCGGCGTTCAGCTCCGGCGGGACCACCGCGTCCAGGCGCAGCGATCCGTGGGACGCGAAGTGCGCCATCCGGACCGAACTCAGGAGTTTGGGTGGGGCCATGGCCTTGGTGTGGGTCATGGCCCCAACGTAGAAGCGGGGCGGTCGTCGGCGCGTTGGCCCTGCTCATCACTACTGGTAATTTCTCACCATGCGAGAGACGGAGATCCACCTCGGCGAACCGCCGGTCGTCGCGGGCCTCGGCGTCGGAGTGCACGGCGTCGCGAGCCGCACGGACGTCTTCCGCCTCCCGGAGCTGTGGCAGCTGCACCTCTACCAGTACGACGCCGAGCTGACCGTCGACGGCACGGCGCACCTCATCCGCCCCGGCCGCGTGAGCCTCGTACCGCCCGGCACCACGGTCCGCTACCGCTACCAGGGCCGTTCGGAACACCTCTACGCCCACCTGCGCATAGCCCCCGTCGGCCCGCCGCGCACCATCCCGGTCGTGCAGGACACCGGCCCCGAACTGCCCACGCTCTCCGGCCTTCTGCTCCGCGCAGTCGCGGCAGCACCCGCAACCCCCGAGCACACCCGCGCCGAGATCTGGACCGCCCTGTGGCGCATCGCCGACCTGCGCCCGGCGGCCACCACACCGAACGGCCCGCACCCCGCCGTCACCACGGCGATCGCCCACATCGAGGCCCATCTCGCCACCCCTCTCACCGTGCCGGAGATCGCCCGCGCCGCCGGGATCTCCCACAACCACCTCACCCGCCTCTTCCGCACCGAGACCGGCACCACCGTCATCGCCTACATCCGCCGCCGCCGGCTGGAACGAGCCCACCATCTGCTGCGTGCCTCGACCCTCTCCATCCCCGCGGTGGCCGCCTCGGTCGGCATCCCCGACCTCCAGGCCTTCAACAAGGCGTGCCGTCGCGAGCTGGGGTCCTCACCCAGGGCCCTGCGGAGCGCGACGGTCACAGAGAGCAGCACCACCCACAGGTTGACGCCGACCCCGCGCCCCGTGGCTTACTGACTGCCATGACGGACCGCTTCCCCGAGATAGCCTCCGCGGAGGAGTTCATCCGGCTGCGCGAGAGCGAGGACCCGGCGGAGTACGGCCGCTCGGCCTGGGCGACGATGCCGATCGACGCCTGGTGGGATCTGGTGCGTAACCACCCCCACATGCGGTTCTGGGCCGCACACAACCGCACCGTCCCGGTCGAGATACTCGCCGAGCTGGTGAAGGACACGGACTGGCGGGTCCGCGACCGGGTGCTGAGCAAGAAGTACACCCCGCCGGAGCTGTACGAGCAGCTGGCCGACGACCCGCACGACGCGGTCCGCCGCATCGTCGCCAACCATCCGCGCTCGCCCCGGTCGGCCGTCGCCCGCCTGGTCGACGATCCCTGGCCGGTGATCGCGAGGGAGGCGCGTGAGCGTCTGGCGAACTGGCCGCAGGCCGAGCAGCCGTCCGGAACCGGCTGAGCCCGCTGAAGTGGCAGTGGCCCTCTACGGAGGCGCCAGGTCGTGCTCGCGCTCACAGCCGTCGTGCTGGAGATGGATTCGGCGGAGATCTTGCAGCGCGGCCACAGGAAAGGGGTGTCGGGCCCACTTCGCCAGATAGCCGTCCTCGCCGTGGAGCCTCAGCACTGACTGGGCGGCCTCCAGGACGACGTGACTCAGCAGGCTGCGGGGCTGCGTGGAGCTCCAGGCGAGCCGGCCTTCTTGATCGGGCGCATCGTAGCTCGCGGCCATGTCGGGGAACCGGTAGATCGTGACGTCGACCTCGGAGCCGTTGCCGCGGAGGACCCACCTCGCTTCGGCCGGTTCAAGGTCGAAGGAGAAGCGCTGGAAGCGGGTGGGGCCGTAGAGACCGGTCATGGCGTGAAGCAGGTCCGCAAGGGCGTCGGTGCAGTAGCTGACGATGTCCTGGTGCTCCGAAGAGCCGTCCGCGATACGGCAATGCGCCCAACCACTGCCGCTCAGTTCCCAGCCGAACCGGAGATCACTGCTCATCCCGCCCCTCCCGATGATCGTCTCCGGAGACCGTACAGCGGAGGTTGAAAGAGCCCCCGACCCGAAGCCGGCCCGTGGAGGGCGGCGCTTGCTTCAAGTGCACTTGAACCCCCTAGCGTTGCCGGCATGACGGTGATCGACAGCACCCCCGTGACACCCCCGTCCCTGGACGCCTGTGTGTCCGTCGGGACGGTGCATCCGCGACCCGACGGCCAGGACCGCTACACGATCAGCGAGGTCGCGGCGTTCACCGGACTCAGGGCGCACACCCTGCGCTGGTACGAGCAGATCGGCCTGATGCCGCATGTGACGCGGTCGCACACCGGCCAGCGTCTCTTCGGCAACAGGGACCTGGACTGGCTCACCTTTGTGCGGAAGCTGCGGCTGACCGGGATGCCGATCGCCGACATGGTCCGCTTCGCGGAGCTGGTCCGCCAGGGCGAGGCCACCTACGACGAACGGCGGGAGATCCTGGAACAGACCCGGCGCGAGGTCGTCGCCCGCGTCGCGGAGCTGCAGGACACCCTCGCCGTACTCGACTCGAAGATCGACTTCTACGCGGACGCCCGCCGGGCGCCGGAAGGGGCCTGAGCGCCATCATGAGCAACGCCATCGAACAGATCCGCAAGGTCGGGCTGGGCACCGGCGGTCCCCTCGTCGGCATCCAGGGCTTCGGCGCCATGGGCATCAGCGCCGCCTACGGACAGACGGACGACACGGCGGCCCGCGACACCCTGGAGGCCACCGTCGAGGCGGGCGTCACCCTCATCGACACCGCCGACATGTACGGCGTCGGTGCCAACGAGGAGTTCCTCGCGCCGTTCGTCGCCGCGCACCGCGACGAGATCACCCTGGCCACCAAGTTCGGCATCGAATACCGTGCCGACGACCCGAGTTACCGGGCCATCCGCAACGATCCCGCCTACATCAGGAAGGCCGTCGACGCGAGCCTGCGCCGTCTGGACGTCGAGGTCATCGACCTCTACTACATGCACCGCCGCGACCCCGCCGTCCCGCTGGCCGAGTCCGTCGGCGCCATGGCCGAACTGGTGCGGGAAGGCAAGGTCAAGCATCTCGGCCTGAGCGAGGTCACCGGTGCGGAGCTGCGCGAGGCGCACGCCGTGCACCCGATCACCGCCCTGCAGACGGAGTGGTCGCTCTTCAGCCGGGACGTCGAGCACAGCGCGGTGGGCGCGGCCGCCGAACTCGGCGTCGCCTTCGTGCCGTACTCGCCGCTCGGCCGGGGATTTCTGACCGGTGCGTTCACCGACGCGAACAAGGACCTCTCCGGCAGCGACTTCCGTCAGCTGCTGCCACGCTTCACCGGCGACAACGCCAAGGCGAACGCCGCACTCCTGGCACCCCTGCACAAGATCGCAGCCGACCATGGCGCCACCCCGGCGCAGATCGCCCTGGCCTGGGTGCAGCAGCGGGCCCAGGTAAACGGCCTGACCGTCGTTCCGATCCCCGGAACCCGCAAGCGCAGCCGCCTCCTTGAGAATGCCGCGGCCACCCGGATCGTACTGACCGCCGAAGAGCTGGCGCTCCTGGAGCCGCTCGCCGGCCAGGTAGCGGGTGACCGCTACGGGGACATGTCACTCACCTCCGCGGCCCGGGAGTCCTAGGGTCCGCCGACCAGGTCGTCCTCATCCCCACCGAGCCGTCGGACGCCGCCGCGGCACTGCGCGACCTGCTGGTGCACGCCTCGGCAGAGGTGTCCTCCACGGGTCACTGACGCAGGCCCTCTCCTCCCGCTACGGTCTCCGGGTGACCGAACTCGACACCTCGCACGCCACCCGCGACGCCTACGACGCCATCGCCACCACCTACGCGCAGATGTTCCACGGCTCCCTGGGCGACCGTCCTTTGGAGCGCGCCCTCCTCAGTGCCTTCGCGGAGCTGGTGCGGACGAACGGCGACGGTGCGGTCGCGGATCTCGGCTGCGGACCGGGTGACATCACCGCTCACCTCCACGGGCTGGGCCTGAATGCCTTCGGCGTCGACGCCTCCCCTGTGATGGTCGAGCTCGCTCGCAAGGCCAACCCCGGGCTGCGCTTCGAGGTCGGTTCGATGGCCGCCCTGGACATCGAGGACGGCGCGCTCGGCGGGGTGCTCTCGCGATGGTCCGTCATCCACACCCCGCCGCAGGACCTCCCCGCGATCCTGGCCGAGATCGCCCGGGTCCTGGCTCCCGGCGGGCAGGTGTTGATCGAATTCCCCGCCACCGACGGCCCCCACCACGAGACGCAGTCCTACGACCACGCGGTGGTGACGGCCTACCGCTGGTCGCCCGATCGCTTCGCCGAGCTCCTGCGCGAGCAGGAACTGGCGGAGTCGGCCCGCCTGGTGATCGAGCCGAAGCCCACTGACCGGCGGCAGTTCCGGGAAGTCCAGCTCCTCGCACACAAGGCGTAGACCGAGAAGTCATTCACCATTAGCAGACCAACCACGGAAGTCCCGTCCAGCGCCCTCTACTTGATCGTGCCCGTCCAATGCGGGTCCTCGGCCCGTACGTCGTCTCCGATGTCGTTCCGGCTGAAGGTGATGACCAGGGCGGTGCCGTACGTCTTGTCGAGGGCGCCGTCGTTGGTGAAAGTGCCGGTGTGGCCCGGGGCGATGCGGCCGCTCATGTAGCGCGAGCCTTTTTCCACGGTGAGTGCGGCCGGGGTGCCGCCGTTGGTGGCGCCCTCTTCCTCCTCGTAGACGTTTGCGAGGTCGAGCGGCCGCTTGGTGCCGTTGTAGATGTTCCAGGTCACGCGGTACGCGGTCTGATCGGCGTCCGGATGGTCGTCGTACTCGCCGAAGCGGGTGATCCTGCCGATGCTCCTGACGGTGATCTTCACGCCGTCGTCGTAGGCGAAGGTGTCGCCGAGGGCCAGTTCGGTGTCGGGCTGTTGGCCGGACGGTGTCGATGCGCTGCCGCATTGGTCGATCCAGTCGGACTGCGACAACGTGGAGTCGGGTCCGCAGTCGGGCGTCTTCGGAGCCGTGCTCCTGGGCGTCTGGGTCCCTCGGTGGGGCGCGGTCTGTGTGGCCCGTTCGGCATGGCCCTGGCTGTCGTCGGAGCAGCCGGCGAGCGCGCCGGCGTGGGGGACCGGGGAGGGGGGATTCATTTTCGCGGCTGCCGCCTGGTGAAAATATATAGACCGGTCTATTGTTCTGGTCATGGGTGAAACCAAGAGCGCCGAAACCAAAGGTGCCAGGACCAGCGCACGGCTGGCCGAGTCGATGCTCGAGCTGATTCAGGCCCGCGGATACAGCGGGACGGGGCTCAACACCGTCGTGGAGCATGCGGGCGCTCCCAAGGGGTCGTTGTACTTCCACTTTCCCGAAGGGAAGGAGGCGCTCGGGGAGAAGGCCATCGCGCTTGCTGCCGAGCGGTTCGGCTCGCTGGTGGCCGATTCGGCGCTGGAGTCCGGGACGCCGGGTGACGTGGTCCGCCGCGTGATCGACGTACTCGCCGGAATGCTCACCGACAGCGATTTCCAGCTCGGCTGCCCTGTCTCCGTCGTCACTCTGGAGATGGGTGCGCACAGCGAGCGCCTGCGGAGCGCCTGCGCGGACGCCTTCGACACCTGGGTCACCGCCGTGGCCGACCACCTGGTCGCACACGGGCGTTCCCGTGCGCAGGCCCGCACGCTCGCGACGACCGTCGTCAGCACGGTCGAGGGCTCGGTCATCGTCTCGCGTGCCCAGCGGTCGGTGGAGCCGTTGCGCTGCGCCGCCGAAGTGCTCGCCGTGCTCTTGGATCAGTACGCCGCCCCGGCCCCCGAGGTGTCGTCGTGAATGCCGCCGATCGGCACGCCCTGGTGTTCGGTGCGACCGGACTCATCGGGCGGCACCTGGTGCTCGCGCTGAACCGGGCCGGGGTGCGAGTGAGCACCGCCAACCGGAGTGATGAGGTGTATCTGCGGCTCGTCGACTGGCTGGCGGCGCACGGCTGCGACACCGCCCCCGCAGACCTCCGCGTCGACTTCGCGGCACCGTCGTTGCTCCATGGTGAAGCGGCCGGATGGGACGACGTCACCGAGATATACAACTGCGCCGGCGCCTACCGCTTCGGGATGTCGAGGGACGAAGCCCGTCGCGCCAACGTGGACAGCGTGCGCGCGATCGTCGTCCTCGCGTCAGGCCTGCGGCGGCTGCACCGACTGGTTCATGTCTCCGGATACCGGGTGGGCGGGCAGGATCCGGGGCAGGTTCCCTGGAACGATGAGCGGACACGGAAAACCTACGAAGCCCTCGGGGCGTACGAGGCTTCCAAGGTGGAGGCGGACGCCGAACTCCAGGCGACCGCCGACCAGTTGGGCGTCCCCTGGTCCATCGTCAACCCGTCCAGTGTGATCGGTGACAGCGCCACCGGCGAGTCCGACCAGTACCTCGGCCTCGCGCAGAGCCTGAAGGAGATCTGGCACGGCACCATGGCGGCCCTGCCCGGCAACGCGCAGACGTTCGTTCCCGTGGTCCCCGTCGACCACCTCGCCCGCTTCATGACCCTCCTCCCGCCGGACCAGGCCACCGAGCGCGCGGCCTATTGGGTGCTCGACGACGAGACGCCCGCACTGCCCGACCTGCTCGCACTCGTCGGACGGCATTACCAGGTCAAGGTCCCCCGGACGCGGATCCCTGTGTCCCTCGTGCGCCGTCTGCCCCGATGGCTGACCAAGGCCGATCCGGAGACCCTGACCTTCCTGTCGGGCGATCGCTACCCCACGGAGTCGGCGGTCGAGTTCGCCGACCGCCACAGCCTGCCCCTGCCGGACGGCATCACCTCGCTGCTCCGCTGGGCCGACCACCTGGCCGCGCACCGGTTCGGGGACGCCCCCGGCGGCAGGCGCCGCTTCACCGCACCCGCCGGTGTGCGGACGTTTGAGCTCGGCGATCCCGACGCCCCCACCGTGGTGTTCCCGGGCCTGCCGGTGAACGCCGACACCTGGGCCCCGGTCCGCGAGGCGCTCGGCTCGGCCCGCGTCGTGGACCTCCCAGGGCTGGGCGCGAGCGGGGGAGACCGGGGCGACTGGCGGACATGGTCGACCGCGCTGATCGCGGAGACCGGCGCCCGCCACCTGGTGGGTCACTCCATCGGTGCGGCCGCCGCGCTGGAAGCCGCCGGGGCCCGTCCCGACCTCGTGGAGCACCTGACGCTGGTCGCGCCGTTCTTCCTCCAGGCGCGAGCCGGGTTCATGTCGCGGTGGACGCCCCTGACCCGGTCGTATCTACGACGAGTTGGTCCCGAAGCGCTGTCGAAGCGGCTCACCGGCGGCGCGGCGCACGCGCAGGCACTCGCCTCAAGTACCGCCGATCTACGTCGAGATGACGTGGCGTCCCGCGCGGCCCGGCTTCTCGCCGAGGCGAGCGACGAGCAGTGGCGAACGGAGCTGCGCGCCGCCCTACGGCAATACCCGGGCCCAGTCCATGTGATCGTAGGAGCCGACGATCCGCTCACCCCCGAAGCGCGCGCGCTCCTGGACAGCCTTCCGCAGGTCACGGTGACAGTCATCGCCGGTGCGGGCCATCATCCGCAACTGACTCACCCGGGCGAACTCGCCGATGCCATAGCCGGGTTCACGGCCCGAACGCCTGATACCCGGTCCGCTGTGAAGCAGACCTGAACCGACGCCCCTACTTCTTCACGGCCCTCAGCACCACGAACTTCGCATCGCTCGCGACCAGTTCACTGTTCCCGAACAGGCGCCGCAGCTTGAGGTGGTAGCCGAGATGCCGGTTGCCGATCACCCACAGCTCACCGCCCGGCCGCAGTACGCGGCGGGCGCCGGTGAACATGCGCCAGGCCGTGGCGTCCGTGGTCGACTGGTGGGAGTGGAAGGGCGGGTTGTTGAGGACGAGGTCGGCGCTCGCGGCGGGGATGTCCGCCAGGCCGTCGCCGACGCGGAACTCGGCGGCGCCCTCGGCGTTCGCCCGGTACGTCGCCTCCGCCGAGGCCACCGCCTGGTAGGACTCGTCCACGAACAGCAGCTCGGCCTCCGGATTGGCCAGCGCCACCGCCGTACCGACGACCCCGTTGCCGCAGCCGAGATCGACGACGCGCTCGGCGCCCCGGCTGCGCGGAAGGTGCTGGAGGAGGAAGCGGGTGCCGATGTCGAGACGGTCGGCGCAGAAGACCCCCGCGTGGTTGGTGACGGTCCGGCCGGAGACCTGGCCGATGCCGTCGGGGAGGTCGTAGCGGTACGGCCATGGGTTGGCGCCCCGGGTGAGGGCCGGGTCCGGCGTGCAGAAGATGAGCCGGGCCTTCTTCTCGGCCAGCGAGGTGCGGGTCGGACCGAGGATCCGCTCGAACAGGTTCAGCGTGGAGGTGTGGATCTCCTTGACCATCCCGGTGCCGACGACGACCGTGCCCTCGTGCACGCCGGGCGCCAGCCGGTGCAGCTGGTCCTCCAGCAGGGCCAGGCTCTTCGGCACGCGGACCAGCAGCACGTCGATACGGTCGGGAGGCGTGTCCTGTGTGGTGAGGAGCCGTACGGCCGACTCGTCCGCGCCGCCCCGGGCGAGGTTCGCGAGCGTCGCCTCGCGGGCGAGGAACGAGTCGGTGATCTGCGTCGGCCGGTGCGCCGACAGTGCGGTGGTGAGGGCGCCCCAGCGGTCGCCGACCACCACGACCGCCCCGGACAGCGAGGTGCCGCTCTCCGCGAGGTGCCGCAGCAGATAGGTGTCCGCCGCGTCCCAGGCACGCAGCCGGTCGCGGGGGTCCTCGGGGTAGCGGGTGAGCGCGTACGCGCCCCAGGGGGTGGTCATACCGTCGTTCATCGTGCGTCCAGGCTAGCCGAGCCGCAGCTCAGGACTGTCAGCACCGCTCAGGGAGGACGGATCGGCGGGATGCGCGAGGATGGCCTTCATGGACAGTGAGCTGTTTCCGCGCGGCCGGACGGAGGTCGCGCCGGACGCCGTACACCTGCCGGACTGGTTCGACGCCGAGCGCCAGGAAAAGCTCCTGGAGGCCTGCCGGGCATGGGCCCGCCCACCGGCCGGCCTGCGCACGGTCCGCACCCCTGGCGGCGGCACGATGACCGCCCGACAGGTGTGCCTGGGCTGGCACTGGTATCCGTACGGCTACGCGCGCACCGTCGTCGACGGCGAAGACGCCCCCGTGAAACCGTTCCCCGCCTGGCTGGGCGAGCTGGGCCGCAGCGCGGTCGCCGACGCCCTCGGTGAGGAGGCCGCCACGGCAGCCGCGTACGACATCGCCCTGATCAACTTCTACGCCGGCGACGCCCGTATGGGCATGCACCGCGACAGCGACGAGAAGTCGGACGCGCCGGTGGTGTCCCTGAGCCTCGGCGACACCTGCGTCTTCCGGTTCGGGAACACCGAGTCGCGGACGCGGCCGTACACGGATGTGGAGCTGCGCAGCGGAGACCTGTTCGTGTTCGGGGGCGCGTCGCGGCTGGCGTACCACGGCGTACCGCGAGTACGTGCGGGCACGGCGCCGCCCGGACTCGGCCTGACAGGGCGCCTGAACATCACCCTGCGGGTCAGCGGCCTGTAGGTTGGAAGGTCCGACCGGAGGTCAATCCCCGTCTCTGTCAGGCGACTTGTGCGGTCTGGGTGATCGCCGAGGGGGTGAACGTCCCCGCGCCGGGCGGATCGGTGAGGCGGACGCGGTGCTGCGGTGCGGTGCCGTCGGTTCCCCGGAGCTCAAGTTGCGTACGGACGGGGAGGGTTGGCGCTATCGCGACTAGGAACACGTGCACCCTACGTGCGCGGTGCTCGCCAACCGCCGCGAGGGCAGCCTCACGTTCAGGCACCTGACCTCCTCCCGGTGTCTGGCGCCTTGCCTCGCTCTCCCCATCCCCTGGCACCCCAACCGCCCGAGCCCTGGCTCGCGACCTGGTGACCGACACCCTGGCGACGAGCCACCACCTCCGCCTCCCTCCCTGCCGGGTAGGACACCAACCATCCGGATCATGGGAGACTCGCCCTCATGAACGGCAAGGCGGGCCCCCGGGCGACGGGGGAAGGGACCACGGGCTCGACGGGGACCACGCGGACGCGGCTGGACCGAGGGCGCGGTGCGCTCGGGCCGGCTTTGGAACTCGTGCATACCGGACGTGCGCCGACGCGTGCCGTACTCACCGCCGAGCTGGGGGTCACCCGGGCGACGGCGGGCGCGGTGGCCGCGGAGCTGGAGGCGCTGGGGCTGATCCGGGTGGACGCGCGGCCCGCGGCGGCGGCCGGTTCGCAGGGGCGGCCCTCGCACCGGCTGGAGGTCGCCGAGGACGGCCCGGTGGCGCTGGCCGCGCAGGTGCACGCCGATGGCTTCCGTGCCGCTCTGGTCGGACTGGGCGGCCGTATCGTCGCCACCGCGCCGGGTTGCGAGACGGTCGACGCCGATCCGGCGAAAGTGCTGGGCTCGGTCGTCGAGGCCGGTGCCGAGCTGCTGCGCGAGACCGGGCGGCGGTGTGTGGGCGCCGGGCTCGCCGTGCCGTCAGCGGTCGCCGAACCGGAGGGGCTCGCCCTCAACCCGCTGCACCTTGCCTGGCCCGCAGGCGCGCCGGTGCGTCAGATCTTCGCCGAGCGGGTGCGCGCGGCCGGCATCACGGGGCCCGCGTTCGCGGCCAACGACGTCAACCTCGCCGCGCTCGCAGAGCACCGCCACGGGGCCGGGCGCGGCGCCCGTGACCTGCTGTGCGTGGCGACCGGACACCGGGGCGTCGGCGGCGCCCTCGTCCTCGACGGGCGGCTGCACACGGGCAGTTCGGGGCTCGCCCTCGAAGTCGGGCACCTCACCGTCAACCCCGAGGGGCGCCCCTGCTACTGCGGCAGCCGCGGCTGCCTCGACGTCGAGGCGGACCCGCTGGCGTTCCTCACCGCGGCCGGCCGCGAGCCCGGGCCGGTGGTGTCGCTGCTTCAGCAGGCCAACGACCTGATCCGCAGCCAGTACGCCGACCCGGTCGTCCGTACGGCAGTGGAGGCGCTGATCGACCGCCTGGGACTGGGACTTGCGGGACTGGTCAACATCCTCAACCCGGACCGGATCATCCTCGGCGGCCTGCACCGCACCCTGCTCGACACCGATCCGGACCGGCTGAGGGCCGTCGTCGCCGACCGCAGCCTGTGGGGGCAGAGCGGCGGCGTACCGATCCTCGCCTGCACCCTGGACCACAACAGCCTTGTGGGGGCAGCTGAGTTGGCGTGGCAGCCGGTGCTCGACGACCCGCTGGCGGCGCTGGCACCGGTCTAGACGGAGTCTGGCAGCCAGTCTGCGTGCAGAGTCAACAGCCCTTCGTGGCCGTCCGGTTCGGCGACCACGCCGTCGACCGCGCGCTCAGCACGGCGGTCAGAACCAGTGCAGGCAGTGCGGGGAGCGCTCGGCACGGAAGAGGGCGTCGGCGAGGGTGGCGGCGCCCGGGCGGTGGGCCCGTATGTGTCCGGCGCGCACGAGCGTGCTCGGGGTGGTGCCGCCGAGGTAGATCGAACCGAGGTCGCTCACGTCCAGGGAAAGGTCGGGTTCCCGGTCCGTAGGGACGCACTCGGCCTTGCTGTCCCGGACGCTCAGCAGGTAGCGGCCGTGTTCGCCGAGGAACGGGTCGTCGACGTCGAGGACGAGCTCGCCGTCCGTGAACCAGCCGCGCGCGGTCAGCGCACGCGGGACGTCCAGCAGCCGCACCCAGAGCCAGTCCATGTCGTTGCTCACCTGACCGGCGCGGAAGTCCGCAAGCTGCCAGCGCAGCGGGTGATCGGGCGGGAAGTGCTTGAACACGACCTGACTGACCAGGTCGTGTCCGAGCACGAACCGGGCCAGAGCCGTCGAGACGGCGTCGTCGATGGCGATGGTCTCGTCGACCGTCAAGGTGTTGGGGTCGTCGATCGAGTAGCTGGCGTAGCCGTCCGGCACGCCGTCGGCGTCGCGGTGCACGGCGACGTAGCGCGGCGCGGTGGAGACCGGGGGCTGCCCCGCGCCCAGGGCCCACCAGCGGTGTGGCCGGGACAGCGCACCGGGCTGTGCGCGGCGGTACCGGTCGTAGACCTCTTCCAGGATCTCGCCGCACTCGGCCCGCCGTAGCACCTCGACCCAACCGGTGTCCGAACCGGTGTCCGAACCGGTGTCCGAACCGGTCGCCCCCACGGCGGCCGTGCCATGCGCCCGGGGAAGGGTGAAGGCGGCCTGGTGGCGCGGCACCGTCAGCCGCTGCGTGTAGGTCGCCGGTCCGTAGCCGAACCTGCGGTAGATCAGGGCCTCGGAGGCCAGCAGCACGGAGAGGAACTCCCCTCGGGCGCGCAGTTCGTTGAGCTGGTGCCGCATCATCGTGCGGAGCACGCCCTGGCGTCGGTGCGAGGGCAGGACGCCGACGACGGTCACCCCGGCGGCCGGGACGAGGACCTCGCCGGGCAGAGTGAGCTCGAAGGAGTACGCACCGGCGGTACCCACGGGCCGCCCGTCCTCCGTGATGGCGAGCAGACCGCGGTCCATTTCGAGTGCCGACCACCAGACCCCGCCGCCGTCCTCGGCCGGGGTTTTAGGGAAGCGCCCGAACGCGGCATGGAGTGTGTTGACGAAGACGTCGAAGTCCTGGTCGGTCGTGGAACGGATCTCCATCGCTGCCGCTGCCTCCCCGGGTACCGGTACCACGACCCGTGGTGCCTGCCACAGTGCATCGTCGACCCACGGCCAGGTCAAGCGAATTACGTCCGGTCACAGCACAGCACGGCACAGCACAGCACGGCACGGCACAGCCCGGTCCCGGGAGTGAGTCGCTGTGGTCCGGCTCGGCGACGGTGATCCCCGCCGCCGGCGGCAGCATCGCGCATCGGTGGCGCACCGAGCTGTTGCTGCCCCGGCGAACCACCCGGGTCAGAGCACTAGCTCTGCCGCGGGTTCGGCTTGAGGACGGCGAACACCGCGCCGTACGGGTCGGCCAGCCACGCGATCCGCCCGACGTCGGGCACGTCGGCGGCCGGCATGAGGACGCTCCCGCCGTTGCCCTGCACGGACGCGACCAGGGCGTCGGCGTCCGCCACCGCGAAGTACGGCACCCAGCTGGGGGCCTGCCCCTCCTGAAGCGAGGCCGCCCCGCCGAAGGAGCCGTCCTGCTGGTCGCCTTCCTCGATGCTGAGCACCCGGTAGGTCATGCCGGGTGCCTGCATCTCCTGCGAGCGCCAGCCGAACAGCCCGTTGTAGAAGCCGATGGCGCTCACCGGGTCGGGGACGTGCAGTTCCACCCACACCAGGGTGTTGTCCTCGGACGCCTTCTCCAGACCCTTGGTCTTTCCGGGCTGCCACACGGCGAACTGCGCGCCCTGCGGGTCGGTGAACTGGGCCAGCCACCCCTCGCCCATGACGTCCATGGGTTCGGCGCGCACGGCGCCGCCCCCGGCGACCACCTTGCGGGCGGTGTCCTGGATGTCCTCGGTCTTGAAGTACGTCGTCCAGGCCGACGTCGCTCCCTCCTCGCTCAGCGAGCCGAGCGCGCCGACGGTCTTGCCCGTGTGCTGGAAGAACCCGTACCCGCCGGCCTCGGGCCCCGCGGAGACGAACTCCCATCCGAACACCGCGCTGTAGAACGCGGCGGCTCCGGTCGTGTCGGGACTGCCGAGGTCGATCCAGTTGGGCGATCCGGTACGGAAGTCGGTGCCGAGCATGTGCTTCCTCCTGCGGTCTGCGGTTCCGGGACGGAGACGCCCGCTACGATGCCGATCCGCGAGGTGCCGGTACAGGTACCGGGCTCGATGCGCTGCGGTTTCACCCGAACGGGGCAGCAGGACCATGTGGCGGCGGGTCCGCCAGGGGCGATCCGGCCGTCTCGGGGGAGAGGGAGTACTGCGCCGTCCCGTGGCCCAGCGACCAGTCCACCGACTCGTTCTCGGTCAGGGTCACGAACACGTTCCGCGGCTCCGTGCCCGCGTACACTTGGGCGAGCTCGGCGATCCGCCGGTACAGGGACCGCTTCTGATCGGGTGTGCGCCCCGAGCGCAGCGTGATGGCGACGTAGACGATGCCGCTGTCGCGGTGCACGCCCAGATAGTCGTCGTAGCGCAGTGTGCTGCCGATGCCGTCGTGGCCGACGAGGACCTGGAACCGGTCGTCGGGCGGGATGCCGATCGTCTCCACCAGGGCGTCGTGCACGGCGCGCCCGAGCGCGTCGAGCCGGCCGGGATCGGTCCTCAGGGCGTCGATTCGGACGAAGGGCATGGTGGCTGCTCCCCTGCTTCTCGATTGCTCCTCGACGGAGCAGTGGCTGACGGTCCGTCGGTGCTCAGCGCCAGTCCACGGCGAAGGCTCGCCCCGGGTTCGCGGTGAGGATGTGCTCCACCAGGTCCTTGCCCAGGGCGAGTTCGAGCCTGGGGCGCACCCGGCGCAGCAGATACGGCATCCCCGGGCCGCCGTCGACCGAGCGCGCGGCAGCGGTCGTGGTGTCGCCGCCGAGCAGCAGACGGTCGCCGAAACCGGCGTCGGCGAGGGCGCGTACGGCGTCGGGCATGCGCCAGTCCGTGGCGTGGTGGGCGCGGGAGGGGCCGTCGAAGGCCAGGTAGGCGCCGGCCTCGGCGGCCTGCCGGTGCACCGTCAGATCGGGGGAGCGGTTGAGGTGGCCGAGGACGACCGACTGCGGAGCCACCCCCAACTCGCCGCAGAGCAGGTCGAGTACGTCGAGGGCGCCGGTGCCCAGTTCCAGGTGCACGGTGATCGGCGCACCGGTGGCGTGGTGCGCCTCGGCCGCCGCGGTCATCGTCCAGCGGGTGTGCGCGTCGAGGGCGTGGAAGCCGCCCGCGACCTTGATGAGTCCGGCCCGCACCCCGGACGTGCCGATGCTCGTCGTCAGTTCGGAGACGAACACGTCGGTCAGCTTGCCGCGCAGCCGACGCAGCAACTCCGGTGTGTAGTGGACGGCTTGGTGGAGGCCGGTCGCGGCGATCACGTGCACACCGGTGTCGCGGGCGAGGAGCGGGAGGTCGGCGGCGCGCCGGCCCATGCCGTACGGCGTCCACTGCACCACGCTGCCGCCGCCCTCGGCGCGGAACGCGGACAGCTCGGCCCGTGCGGCGGACGCCTCGCGCAGTTCCTGGCCGGGGAGTTGGGGGCTGCTCAGGAAGAGGTGGTCGTGTGCGTTGCACACCCCCAGGTCCTGGGGGAGTACGTCGCCCAGGACGGTGCGGACGGTGCTCACCACTGCCTGCCCCGCGGCAGACGGTCGCGCTCCGGAGCCGACATGTGCAGCACCTGGAAGACCTCGCCGGCCTCCTTGGGTGCCTCGTGGTCCCAGAGCGAGACGTGCACCAGCTCCCAGTGGCGCGGATCGACGGCGGCAGCCGCGCACACTGCCCCGTCCAGCCCGGCCAGCCGCTTCGCCTCGCGCGCCGCCTCCTCCATCGCCTCGGACAGCTCCACGCCCTCCGGGACGGGCCGTCGGTGGCGCAGCGCGACCCGGGCGGCCGATCCGGCGGCGCCGCCCTCCTCGTAGGCGAGACCGGTCCAGTGTTGGACAACCGGTCGGCCGAAGTCGTTCACGAGCCCCTGGAAGGCCCCGCCCCAGAGGAAGGAGTTCATGCCCTCGACCTGGTTCCACAGATAGAACGGGGCGTACTGGTTGACCGGTGAGCCGTCCACACCGCGCTCGCGCATCAGGTACGTCTTGAAACCGAGCCCGTCCCAGTCGTCGAGCAGGTGTCCGATGCGGGCGACGCGGTCGCGGATGATGCCCATGTCGTAGTCGGCGGGGAAGGTGAGTTCGTACTGGAGGGCGTGCATCAGGTGCCTCCTGGCGGGTTGGTTGCGGGGGAGCGGGGGCTCTTCCACTGGCTCAGGGCTCAGGCGGGACAGCCGGCCATGGCTCAGGCGGGGTAGTCGTCCGGTCCGACGTGCTTGTCCCACTCCGTCGTCGTGCCGTCCTCGGCCGCCTCGACGACCGCGAGATGCGTCATGAAGGTGCGCGGCGCCGCGCCGTGCCAGTGCCATTCGCCGGGTTCGATCCACACCGTGTCACCCGCGCGGATCGCCTCTGCGGTCCCGCCCTTGCGCTGCACCAGACCCTCGCCCTCCAGGACATGCAGGACCTGGCCGTGCGGGTGGCGGTGCCAGGCGGTGTGCGCGCCGGGCGCGAAGTGGACGTTGAACATCCGCAGCCGGGACGGGGGCGGGGGTGCGGCGACCTCGTCGAGCCACACCGTGCCGGTGAAGGTCTCCGCCGGGCCCTGCTGGGTGTCGGGGCGCTTGCGCGTGATGTCCATGTGGGTCAATTCCCTTGTCGGAGAGGGGCGAGGAGAGCGAGCAGCCCGCGGACACCGGTGTCGAAGGCGGCGGGGTTGCCGGAGGCCCGGGCCAGCACATAGCCGCCCTGGACGGTTGCGACGATCGTCGCGGCGATCTCCTCGCCGTCGAGGGAAGGCGCGAACTGGCCCTGTTCCTGGCCCTCTTCGACGATCCCGGCGAGCCGCTCGCACAGCCAGTCGATCGTCTCGTCGACGGGCGCGCGCAGCTCGTCGTTCGCGATCACGTCGGGGTCCATGGTCAGCCGCCCGACGGGGCAGCCGCGCAGCACGTCGCGCTCGCGTCGCAGATACGCCTCGATGCGCTCGTACGGCGAGCCGGGCCCGCCCAGTACGCCCTCGGCAGTAGCCCGCAACTCCTCGGCGGTGCGGCGGATCGCGGCCAGGGCCAGATCGGGCTTGCCCTTGAAGTGGTGGTACATGCTGCCCTGCCCGGCGCCCGCCTGCTGCTGGATCGCCTTGGGGCTGGTGCCCACATAGCCGCGCTCCCACAGCAGCTCGCGCGTGGCGTCGATGAGTCGGTCCGGAGTGCTCATGACGGCACTGTACCTACTACTAGGTACAGAAGTACATACTAGTAGGTACAGAAAGCGAAGGGCGTAGGGAGCAGGCGTGCACGCCCCGCGTACTCCCACGGGGGTACGCGCACTGCCGCTGGCCGTACGACGACTCGGACCCCCTCCCGGAGCGAGCCTCAAGTCATCACGAGAAACGCACCGAGGAGATGACTGAGATGCAGACCCTGGCGAACTGGGACGGCGGGCCCGGCCCGTGGATTCTGTTCTTCCCGCTGATCTGGGCGGCCGTCGTGATCGGCGTCGTGACCGTCCTGCGCCGCACCGTCTGGCGCGGCCGTCGCGGACCGCTCGGACCGTGGCGCGCGATGGACGACGTACGGCCCCGGAGCGACTCCCCGATCGACGTGCTCGGCCGCCGCTTCGCCTCCGGCGAGATCGACGAGGACGAGTACTGGGGTCGGCTGTCCGTCCTGGACGAGCAGTTCGGGCGCCTGGGCAAGGGCGGTGCGGCATGAGCAGCCCGTCGGTCGAGGCCACCACGACCGCCACGCGTCATGCCGCGAGTGTCGCCGACGCCGTCAAGGTGTACGGCTCCGGCGACACCGCCGTGCGGGCCCTGGACGGGGTGAGCATCGGCTTTCCGGCCGGGCGCTTCACCGCGATCATGGGCCCCTCGGGCTCCGGCAAGTCCACCCTGATGCACTGTGCGGCGGGCCTCGACACCCTCACCTCCGGCGCCGCGTTCATCGGCGACACCGCACTGAGCACGCTAGACGACCGCCGCCTCACCCTGCTGCGCCGCGACCGGATCGGCTTCGTCTTCCAGGCCTTCAACCTGGTTCCGACGCTGACGGTCGCCGAGAACATCACGCTGCCCATCGACCTGGCGGGCGGCACGGGGGACAGGCAGTGGATCGACGCGCTCGTCGACGTCGTCGGCCTGCGTGACCGGCTCCACCACCGCCCCGCCGAGCTCTCCGGCGGGCAGCAGCAACGCGTCGCCGTGGCACGGGCGTTCGCCGGGCAGCCCGATGTCGTCTTCGCCGACGAGCCGACCGGCAACCTCGACTCGCGCTCCGGTGAGGAAGTACTGAACCTGCTCGGCCGCGCGGTGCGCCAGATGGACCGCACGGTCGTGATGGTCACGCACGACCCGGTCGCCGCGGCACACGCCGACGAGGTCGTCTTCCTCGCCGACGGACGCCTCGTGGACCGTATGGAGTCCCCGACCGCGGACAGGGTCCTCGACCGCATGAAGGCCTTCGACAGCAAGGGGGCGCCGTCATGAACGCGTCCGTGCGCATCAGCACCTCGTCGCTGCGCGCCCACAAACGACGCTTCGCCGGCACCTTCCTGGCGGTGCTCCTCGGAGTCGCCTTCCTCGCCGGCACGTTGGTCATGGGCGACACACTGCGAGCCAGCTTCGACACGATGTTCGGCGACGCGACCAGCGGCACCGACGCCGTCGTCCGCAGCGCCGACACCATCACCACACCCGGCGAGAGCCAGGGCGTACGCCAGCCTGTCGACATCGGCCTGGTGAAGACGATCGAGAACACCCCGGGTGTCGCGGCCGCCGCGCCCGACATCGAGGGCGCGGGCCAACTGGTCGGCTCGAACGGCAAGCCCATCGGCGGCCAGGGACCGCCCACCCTCGCGGGCAACTGGATCGACGACACCAAGCTCAACGCGTACGAACTAGCCGAAGGCCGCGCCCCGTCGAAGTCCGGCGAGGTCGTCGTCAACCGGGGCGCCGCCAAGAAGGGCGACCTGCAGATCGGCGACACCACGACCCTGCGTACCCCCGACCCCGTCAAGGTGACCGTCGTGGGCCTGGCGACCTTCGGCGGCGAGGACGGCATGGCCCAGGTGACGTTCACCGGGATGACCCAGGCCGACGCCGAGAAGTACCTCACCGCCAAGCCGGGCGAGGCCGCGAGCCTGCGCGTACGGGCCGGGCCCGGCGTCAGTCAGCAGGAACTCGTCGACAAGCTGACGCCCGTGCTGCCCAAGGGAGTTGAGGCGATCACCGGCCAGGAGTCGGCCCAGGAGAACACCGACATGATCTCCAGCCAGTTCCTGACCATCTTCACGACCTTCCTGCTGGTGTTCTCCGGCATCGCCCTGCTGGTGGCGACCTTCTCCATCCACAACACCTTCGCGATCGTCGTCGCCCAACGCACCCGCGAGAACGCCCTGTTGCGCGCCCTCGGCGCCTCCCGCCGCCAGGTCACCGTCTCGACCCTCGTCGAGGCGAGCGTCGTCGCCGTCGCCGCCTCGGCCGTCGGTCTCGCGGGCGGCATCGGCATCGCGGCGGGACTGCAGGCACTGTTCCCGGCCATCGGATTCCCCTTCCCCGACGGCGCGTTGGTGATCAGCGGCCTGTCGATGCTGCTCCCGCTCGCCGTCGGCGTCGTGGTCTGCCTCGGCTCCGCGCTGCTGCCCGCCGTACGCGCCGGACGCACCGCACCGCTGGCCGCGCTGCGCGAGACGGCCGTCGACCAGTCCGGGGCCTCCCGCACCCGCGCCGTCATCGGCGGCGGCCTGGCCGCGCTGGCCGTCGGCAGCACGCTGGGCGGCGTCCTCGTGACCCCGTCCCTGTGGCTGGCCGGGCTCGGCGCCGTGCTGGCCCTGGCCGCGTTCGTGGTCCTCGGCCCGGTCGCGTCCTCCACGGCCGTACGGGCCCTCGGCGCCCCGCTCGACAAGCTGCGCGGCGTCACGGGCGGTCTCGCCCGGCGCAACGCCCTGCGCAGCCCGAAGCGGACGGCCGCCACTGCCAGCGCCCTGATGATCGGCGTTGCCGTCGTCTCCCTGTTCACGGTCTTCGGCGCCTCGCTGAAGGCGACCATGGACCAGACCGTCTCCCGGTCGTTCGCAGGCGACGTCGCGGTCAGCACCCCCTCTTTCGGCGCGGGCGGCAGCGGGCTCAGCCCGAAGCTGGCTCCCGCGATCGCGAGCCAGCCGGCCGTCGAGGACGCCGTCGGCCTCGGCCGCGGCGTCGCCGAAGTCGACGACAAGGGACGCGCGCTGACGGTCACCGACCCGGTCACCCTCGGGAAGGTCTTCGACCTGGGCGCCGTCCGCGGCTCCCTCGACGACCTGGGCACCGACGGCATCGCCATCACCAAGGCGGAGGCCGACAAACAGCACCTGAAGACCGGCGACACCACCCGGCTCACCTTCACCGACGGCAAGCAGGAGAAGTTCACCGTCCGGGCGGTCTACGGACAGTCGGAACTCGCCGGCGACTACGTCATCACCCGCGCCGCCTGGGCCCCGCACCGCACCCAGGACTCCGACACCCTCGTCGCCGTCTCCTTCAAGGACGGCGTGAGCATCGACCAGGGCAAGGCCGCGGTCAAGAAGGTGGCGGCGCAGTACGGCAATCCCGAGGTGCAGACCCGCCACGAGTACGCGCAGTCCTCGGCCGGCGGCATCGACATGATGCTCACCCTGGTCTACGCACTGCTCGCGCTCGCCGTGCTCATCGCACTGCTCGGCATCGCCAACACCCTCACGCTCGCCATCCACGAACGCACGCGCGAACTGGGCCTGCTGCGGGCCGTCGGACAGACCCGGGCGCAGCTGCGCGCCATGGTCCGCTGGGAGTCGGTCCTGGTCGCCGCGTTCGGTACCACCGGTGGACTCGCGCTCGGCGCGTTCCTCGGCTGGGTGCTCGTCGAGGCCTCCGACGGGGCCAGCGACAGCGCGTTCGCCTTCGCGGTGCCGCCGCTCCAGCTGGTCGTGGTGGCGCTGGTGGGCCTCGCGGCCGGCGCCCTCGCGGGCCTGCGTCCGGCCCGGCGGGCGGCGCGCCTGGACGTGCTGCGCGCCATCGCCACCGAGTGACGCAGCCGCCTGCGGAGTTGGTCACCGCCCGGTCAGCCGGCAACGGCCGACCGGGCGGGAGCGTGTCCGGGCCTGCGTCCGTCGATCGTGTGCCTGCGGGTGCTCTCGCGGGCCGTGTCGTACGGCGGACGGACGGGTACCGCCACCGCGGGTGCCGGTGCCGGAAGCGTGAACCAGACGACCTTGCCCGACTCGCCGTCCGGGCGCACTCCCCAGCTCTCGCTCACCGCGGCGACCAGGGAGAGGCCGCGTCCGCAGGTGGCGAAGGAATCCGCGTCCGTCACCTCGGGGAGGCGCGGATCGTGGTCGTGCACCGAGACAGTGAGCCGGTCGAGCAGCAGCTCGATCTCCACGGTGCACAGCTTGTCGGGCTGGGCATGCCGGTGGACGTTGGTCAGGAGCTCGGTCACACCGAGCGCGGCCGGGTCTATCAAGGGGTCCAGATGCCAGTAGCGCAATTGCGCAGAGACGATTCTGCGGACCTGGCCGATCCGCGACGGCAGGGCTTGGAGCTCCACCGTGCAGTGCCTGCTTGGCTGGCTGATCACGGCTGCGACTCCCCGAATTGAGGTCCGGAAGAAGACGGAGGATCGGATCCAGCAGAGTGGCTGAGTGGAACGGCCGCCTGCTGTGGTGGCCGGCGGGCTGGTTCGCAGCGTTATCGCCGGTAAACCCAGAGTGATGTGAGAACAGCGTGACTCAGGGGATGCGGTCCTGCAACTCGCGGCCCGGTGAGCCGCTGTGCGCGAGCAGACCTGCGCCCTGCCTAACCGCTGCGCCCCGCCGCCTTGCGTACGGCCTCGATGAACCGGCGCGCAGAGGGCGGCCCCGGCTTGCCCGGCGCGGGATCGTGCTCGCCGAGGGTGAGCAGGTAGCGCGTTCCGTTGACGTCGGCCAACGCCCGGTCCTCGTGCGCGAACCAGGGCTTCGACGCGCGCACCGCCTGCACCGGCGCGCTGTCGATCTCGCTGCCGTAACTGGTGAGCAACTCGAGCCTGCCGTCGCTGATCCGGACCTGACCGGCCCGGGTGAGCGAGCGCAGCCTCTTCCCGATCCGCACTCCCGTGGCCGTGAACTCCGGCTCCGCCATGATGCCCCGCCCCCTTGTGCGCTGTTCGGATGTGCCCCGTCGAGATCCGCATGGGTCGTGATCCAGTGTGCACCCCGCCCGGGACGGTGGTCCCGTGCGGTGCAGTCTGCACGCACGCGGCGTCGAGCACCAGTGCGTACGACGACCCGGCGACACGCGGTGGGAGCACTCCCGGCGAATGCGCCCCCGCACCGCCCTACCCCTTTCCCCCCAGGCGCTCCTTTGGGGTGCTCAAAGGTGTGTTTATGCAGGTGAGAAGCGTGCGGAAGGTGTTTATGATCGAGGCGTCCGACCGCTCGAACCGGCGTCGGCACAATCCCGAAGGAGCCCCGCCGATGAGCACCCCTCAGCAGGCACGGACCGCCGCAGCTCTATCCACCCTGGACGTCGACCACAGCGACACGGCGTACCGGGGCTGGCTCAAAGAGGCCGTGCGCAAGGTCCAGGCCGACGCCAACCGCTCTGCCGACACACATCTGCTGCGCTTCCCGCTGCCCGAGAAATGGGGCATCGACCTGTACCTGAAGGATGAGTCGACCCATCCGACCGGAAGCCTCAAGCACCGGCTCGCCCGCTCGCTGTTCCTGTACGGCCTGTGCAATGGCTGGATCCGGCCCGACCGCCCGGTGATCGAGGCGTCCAGCGGTTCGACGGCCGTCTCGGAGGCGTACTTCGCGAAACTCATCGGCGTCCCCTTCATCGCGGTCATGCCACGCACGACGAGCGCCGAGAAGTGCCGCCTGATCGAATTCCACGGCGGGCAGTGCCACTTCGTGGACGACCCCCGCAAGATGTACGAGGAGTCCGCCGCCCTCGCGGTCGACACCGGCGGCCACTACATGGACCAGTTCACCTACGCCGAGCGGGCCACGGACTGGCGCGGGAACAACAACATCGCCGAATCCATCTTCCGCCAACTGGAGTTGGAACGTTTTCCCGAGCCTGCGTGGATCGTCGCCACGGCGGGCACCGGCGGCACCTCGGCGACCCTCGCGCGCTATGTGCATTACATGCAGCACGACACCCGCATCTGTGTCGCCGATCCGGAGAACTCGTGTTTCTTCGAAGGATGGACGACCGGCGATTCGGACGTGACGACCGACTGCGGCTCGCGCATCGAGGGGATCGGCCGGCCGCGCATGGAGCCGAGCTTCGTGCCGGGCGCCATCGACCGGATGATGAAGGTCCCCGACGCGGCGAGCGTCGCCGCCGTACGTGCGCTGGAGCAGGCCATCGGCCGCAAGGCGGGCGGGTCGACCGGCACGGGCCTGTGGAGCGCGCTGAAGATCGTCGCCGAGATGGTGGCCGAGGGCCGCACCGGCAGCGTGGTCACCCTCCTCTGCGACCCGGGCGACCGCTACCTCGACAAGTACTACTCGGACGCCTGGCTGGCCGACCAGGGCCTGGACATCGCGCCGTACACCACGGCGATCGCCTCGCTGCTGGAGACGGGCGTCTGGCCGGGCTGACATCCGGCGAGGCCGTGTCGAGGACTTCGGCCGGGTGGATGTGGTGGACTTCCGTCGGCCGAGTGCCGGGTGCCTCCGGCATGCCCCTGCCGTGGGTCTCCGGCAGGCGGCTGCTGAGGTTCTCGGGCGGGTGGATGCCGAGGGCCCCGTCTGCCGAGTGCCGGGGCGCTCCGTCGGGCCGGTGTCGAGCGCAGCCGGCATGCCGGTGCCGAGCTCCTCGGTGGGGCGGACGCCGACAGCCAAGGCCGGGTGGATGCCGAGGGTCCCGTCTGCCAAGTGCCGGGCAGCGCCGTCCGGAACGGGCCGGTGCCCTCTGTCATACCGGCGCCCAGCGACTCCGACGGTCCGGTGCCGAGCACCTCCGTCACGCCGCCCGAAGGCCTCTGCCACGAAGGTGCCGAGGTCCGCGATCGGGCCGAGATCAAGGCCCGCCGTCAAGCAGGCTCACGCAGCCGCCGATGCCAACCGCCGGTCCAGCGCGGTGACCGCGTCGCGGAACGCGCGGCCCATCCCCACCCGCGCCAGCCTCAGGGCGAACCGGAACGGAGCGCTGCCGTCGGCGGCGAACGTCCACTGCACGCGCGTGCCCGTGCCGTCGGGCGTCAGCCGCCACTCCTCGACCAGGGCGCGGGCTCCGGGCGCGTTGGTGACGTCCACGCGGTAGGCGTACACCTCGGGGGAGTCGGCCACGAGGACCGTCTCCTGGAAGCGTGTGCCGCCCCGCAGCCGGACCTCGCGTCCGGAGTCGCTCCGCCGGGCGGACGTCACCGCCCAGAACCACTCGGACCAGCCCTCGACATCCTCCGCCAAAGCGTGGAACACGGCCTCGGGCGGCGCGGCCACCACCCGGGCGAACACCAGACGCAGCGGAGCGGTCCGGATGAAGTCGAGCCCCACCGGGCGCAGACGGCGAGCCATGGACGAAGACCCCCTACGGGAACGGAGTCCCAGACGGAAGCGGACGCTCAACGGGCAGCGTCACCATAGCTGGCGGACCGTCAGATGTCTGCACCGCTCCCGGGCTCACCGGCCACCACCAGACGCCGGAGGTGCTCGGAGATCTCCGCGCGTGCCTCCGTCGCCAGCCCGGCATCCGTCACCAGCGTGTCGACCTGCTCCAGCGCGGCGAACGAACTCAGGCCCACCGTGCCCCACTTGGTGTGGTCGGCGACCACCACGACACGCCGTGCGGACTGCACCAGCCGCCGGTTGGTCTCGGCCTCCGCCAGGTTCGGAGTCGACAGGCCGGCCTCGACCGATATGCCGTGCACACCCAGGAACAGCACGTCGAAGTGCAGGGCGGCGATGGCCTGATCGGCCACCGGCCCCACCAGCGAGTCGGAGGGGGTGCGCACGCCGCCGGTCAGCACCACGGTGGCCGCGCCCTGCCGCTGACCGGAGGTGCGCTGCGCCGAGTGGAAGACATCGGCGACCCGCACCGAGTTGGTGACCACGGTCAGATCGGGGACGTCGACCAGCTGATGGGCCAGCGCATAGGTCGTCGTACCGCCGGAGAGGGCGATCGCCGTGCCCGGCGCGACCAGTTCGGCCGCGGCCCGCGCGATGTCCTCCTTGGCGGTCAGCTCCAGACCGGACTTTGCCTCGAAGCCGGGCTCGTGCGTGCTCGCCTCGACCACCGGCACCGCACCGCCGTGCACCTTCTCCACCACGCCCTGGCGGGCCAGCGCGTCGAGATCGCGGCGGACCGTCATGTCGGAGACGCCGAGCTTGCGGGTGAGTTCGTTGACACGGACCCCGCCGCGGCGCCGTACCTCGTCGAGGATCAGGGCGCGGCGCTGCTCCGCGAGGAGGTTCTGATTCTCACTCACGTCCGCTCCGGTTCCTTTCGTCCCAACATCCCAACCCCCCGATTCGCCGTCCGAACCCGCTCCGACGAGGACGTTCTCCCCGTCCGGGGCGCGGAGGCCGCCCCATCCTCGCACGGGTTGCCGCAGGTCGCGCCACAGCCCGTTCCCTTCACTCCGTGATCTTTCGTACGCCACTGTCACACGTATCGGGGAGATTCCGTGACCATAGGTGTAGGGACCCCTCGATGGGGAGATTCTTGTGCCTGCACATGACACACGCCACACACGGCACGGGGGAAGTGCAGAACAGTGGAACGTGCACAGGAACATGGCACGACGGGGGAGCCCGACGGCCCCGTAAAGGGGCCCGAAACGGCCGAGACCGCCCTCGAACTCCTGGTCCACGGGGTCGGCGGCACCACACCCGAGGAGATGCTCGGAGATCCGCGCACCGTCCGGATCACCGGCGACGCGACAGCGGCCGTCTACCGGCGCGTCGACGACGCCGACGCGGAGGCCCGGCCCGACGACTACCGGGGCAGACCGGTGCCCGAGGCGTACGTCTGGTGCAACCTCACCTCCGGCAACGGCGCCCGCGCCCTGTGGCTGTTGCTCCTGCCCTTCATGGTGGTCAACCTCGCCCACTGGATGCGCCCCACCACCCGCGGCCGCCGCCGCACCGTCCGCCTGTACGGGCTGCTCGTCCGGCTCGCCGGACTCACCCTGACCGTGCTTCTGGTCGCCGCCGCCTGTGAGGTCGCCCTCGACCTGACGGCTTGGCAGTGCGCGGGTACTCCCGCGTGCGCCCAGCGCCACTCCTGGCTGGGCTTCCTCTCCCCGGCCGGCTCCGGCAACGGCTGGTGGAGTCAGCCCGGGCGCCGCCTCGCCCTGGCCTGCCTGGTGCCCGCCGCGCTGACGGGCCTGCTCTGGTATCTGTCCCACCGCACCTGGAGCGCGTACGAGTCCCAGCAGCCGATGTCGCGCCGCGCCGAACCCGAGGAGGAGACCGGCCGCACCGGGCTCGGCCGCCCCGGCTTCTGGTACGGGCGCCGCCTGGTCGCCCGGCTGCGTGCCGCCCACACCGCCGCGGGCTTCCTGACCGTCGCCGCCGCGGTGGGCACCTCCGCCGCCCGCTACGACCGCCGCTCCGGCGGCCCGGCCGTCCTGGAGTCGCTGGGCTGGCTCCTGGACGCAACGCTCGTGGTGGGCACGGTCGTTGTGGTCTGGGTGGTCTGCCGGCGAGGCCGCACCGAACGCCGGATGGACCAGGAACTGGACAAAACCCTGGTGCGCTGGCTGCCGACGGGCTCGCTCGCCCTGCTCGCCCTGACCCTGCTGTACGCCGGCTGGTCCCGCCCGCGCTGGCACTCGGAAGGCCGACTGCCCGGCGACATGACCTTCGGCGGCATCGCCCTCGTCCAGGGCCTGCTGGTCGTCGCCCTCGCCCTGGCGGCCCGCATCCTCTACCGCACTCACCCCGACACGCGCACCGCCCTGCGCGGCCAGGCCGGTCCCGCAGTCGCCACGCTGGCCTGTGCGCTCGGCGGCGTGATGTCCGGAGGCGTCGCCCAGCGCGTCGCCGACTGGCTCGACGGCACCCACGAGACGGTGTTGGGCCCGCCCGTCCTGCTCACCTGGCAGGCATCCGTGATCCCGCCGCTGCTGCTCGTGCTGGCGGCCCTCTGCACCTGGCTGGCCTGGCGCACCTGGCAGCGCCGACGCGCCGACATGGGCACCGTGGAACTCGACTACCAGGGCGAGCCCAAGGACGCCGCCCGCACCCGCCGCATCGCGAGCACCCGCGCGATGGCCGCCCTGACCGACCGAGCGCCCCTCCTGGTCGGCATCACCGCCTCCGTGACGCTGCTGTTCGGCGCGGGGGCCCTGGCCGGCGCCCTGACGACGCAGGACGCTCCGGGAGAGGCGGCGCAGGGGTCGTACGACGTCGTCCAGGGCGGCGCCGAAACCGCACAGGCACTCGGATCCTGGCTGATCGGCTTCGGCTTCATACTCTTCGTCACCTGGGGCCGCCGCGCCTACAAGGACCCCTCGGCCCGACGCACCATCGGCATCCTGTGGGATGTCGGCACGTTCTGGCCACGCGCCGCCCACCCCTTCGCACCGCCCTGCTACGCCGAGCGGGCGGTGCCGGACCTGACCTGGCGCATGGTCACCTGGACCCGCACGAACGGCGGGCGGCTGGTGTTGTCGGGGCATTCCCAGGGCAGTGTGCTGGCGGCCGCCGCGGCCTGGCAGCTGAAGCCGTCGGTCCGCAAGCGGGTCGCGCTGCTGACCTACGGCTCACCGCTGGAGCGCCTGTACGGGCGGTGGTTCCCGGCGCACTTCGGCCCGGCCGCCCTCAGCTCCCTGCACCACGAGGTCGACTGCTGGCGCAACCTGCACCGCCTCACCGACCCCATCGGCGGCCCCGTCCGGCTGCCCGGCGACTGCGGCCACGAGGTCGACCGGGAGCCACTGCGCGACCCCCTCGCGTACGGCCGCACAGCCGAGCACCCGCTGCCCGCACCGATCCTCGGACACTCCGACTATCAGGCCGACCCGGCCTTCGCCGAGGAGCGCGAGCGGCTGCTGGCACGGCTCAGGCCGGATGTGCCGGCCCCGCGCGCGCAGGGCGACGGCCAGGAACGCGGCGTCACCGACAACCGGACTCAGGGCAGCTCCGGCAGGTCCTCCTCGTAGAGCAGGGTGAGGTCGTCCGTGCTCGGCTCCGCGAGCTGGGCGACCCGGCCCGCGTGCCGCTCCACCATCGCCTCGAAGGTCTGCCGCGCGGTGCGGCCATTGCCGAACGCGGGGCCCTTCGGGATCGCCGTGAAGTACTTCACCAGGGCCTCGGAGGCGCCCTCGGCGAGCCGGTACTCATGCTCCTCGGCCTGCTGCTCCACGATCCGCAGCAGCTCCTCGGGGACGTAGTCGCTGAAGGTGATGGTCCGTGAGAAGCGGGACGCCACACCGGGGTTGACGGACAGGAAGCGCTCCATCTCAGCCGTGTAGCCCGCGACGATCACCACCACGGCCTCCCGGTGGTCCTCCATCAGCTTCACCAGCGTGTCGATGGCCTCACGGCCGAAGTCGCGGCCGGAGTCCTCCGGCGACAGCGCGTACGCCTCGTCGATGAACAGCACCCCGCCGCGCGCCCGGTCGAAGGCCTCCTGGGTGCGGATGGCGGTGGAGCCGATGTGCTCGCCGACCAGGTCCACCCGGGACACCTCGACGAGATGGCCCTTCTCCAGCACCCCGAGTGAGGCCAGGATCTCGCCGTACAGGCGCGCCACCGTGGTCTTGCCGGTGCCGGGGGAGCCGGTGAAGACCAGATGGCGCCGGGCGGAGGCCGCCTTGAGCCCCGCCTGCTGGCGGCGTCGGCCCACCTCGATCATGTCGGTGAGGGCCCGCACCTCGCGCTTGACGCTCTCCAGGCCCACCAGGGTGTCGAGTTCACCGAGGACGGCCTTCGACGTCCGCGCCGGCTGCTCGGGTTCCGGGGCGGTGACCAGCGGCGACTGCTCGGTGGTCCGCTGTCCCGGGATCGCGCCCAGCAGGCCGGAGGACTGGGACGCCGTTGCTACGGCGGTCTCCTGCGCCGGGGACCGCAGTCCGGCGCTCTCGTCGCTGGTGCAGTCCTCGACGAGCGGGCCCGCGCCCGCGTTCGCGCCGCCGCCGTCGGCGAACTCGTACCCACCCCGGGCACACCGCTCCGTACGGCACTTCTTCAGCGTCGCGCGGCAGCCGTCGATCACATGGAAGCCGTAGCCCCCGCTGCCCGTCACCCGGCAGTTGTGGAAGCTGCCGCGGCCGCCTGCCGACACATAGAAGCCCGCCTCGGCGGGCGAGGTGACCGTGCACCGCTCGATGGTGGGATCGGCGCCCTTGGTGACGATCATCCCGGTCTGGGTGCCGTCCACGGTGCAGCCGGACAGGGTGCCGCCGCTGCCGTGGTCCCGGAACCAGGCGCCGGTCGCGGCGTCCCGGATCCGGCAGTCGTCGAGCTGCGCGGTCGCGCCGTCGCTCACCGACACCGCAGTGTTGCGCACCTGCGACAGATCGCTGTCGACGACGTCCACACGCGAGCCGCGGTCGAGGACGAACAGGGCGTCCGGCACGTCGTGCACCCGGCAGGAGTCGAGCACCGCGGTGGCACCGTCGCTGACCCACACCGCGGGATAGTCGCCGGTGCTGTCGAAGATCTCGCACTGGTTGGCGTCCACGCGTGTGCCCGGGTCCCACACCGACAGGCCGTTGCGCCCGAACTGCCGCACGCTGGTGCGCGTCAGGGTGAGCACCGAGCGGGAGCGCAGGTCGACCGCGTTCTCCGGGATGTCGTGGATACGGCAGTCGGCGAGCGTGAGCACCGCGTCCGTGTCGAGGGTGACGCCGTCCGCGGTCGTACGGTGCACATCGCAGTCGGTGAGGTGCGCCGTGGCCCGCGCGGTGATCTGCACCCCGGAGCCCTTGACCTCGTACACCTCGCAGCCGATCGCTTCCAGAGCGGAGCCCTCGCCGGTCGCGGACAGACCGGCGCCGGAGGAGTGGTGCACGCGGCAGCGCTCCAGCCGCGGGTGTCCGCCACCGCGTACGGCGACCCCGGCCTGGCCGGCCGCGACGATCTCGCACTCCTCGAACACCCCACCACCGCCGTCCAGTACGGCGATGCCGACACCGGCCGGATTGTCGACGGTGCAGCGGCGCACCGTCGGGCGGGCGCCGCCGCGCACCTCGATCCCGGCGGCGGAACGGGTGACGATCCGCACGTCGAGCAGCTCGGGAGTGCCCTCCTCGACGAGCAGGGCCGGCGCGGCGGAGTCCTGGCCCTCCACATGCAGATCCTGCACCACGGCGGAGGCGCGCACGGTCAGCGGTACTCCGTCCACCGGCGCGATGCGCACCGAACCGGGGGAGCCCTCGGGGCCGCGCAGCGTCACCGCCCGCTGCACCACCAGGTTCTCCCGGTAGGTGCCGGGAGCGACGGTGAGGACGTCGCCATCGGCCGCGGCCTCCAGGGCGGCGGCCAGCGATGCGTACTCTCCCGTGCGGCGTCGCCACCGCGAGGTGCCGGTGTGCGTCACCTGGACCGTGCCCTGTGCCATGGCGCTGTTCTGTCCCCACCTCGTCGTACGCGGGTCGTGCGAGGCCGTCCTGAAACCCCGTCGGGATCACGGCCTGCCTCTCACGACGGTGCCGAACAGTCCGGCCGGTCCACCGTAGCGTGCGCGGAGACGGTGGGTTGACCGGAGTGGGAAGCCTGTCAGCTGCCGGTGCCGGTCCTGCCCCAGTCGGGGCCCGCCTTGGCCCAGGCCTGGTCCCAACGGTCGTAACGGCGACGGACCATGCGCCAGACGATCAGCCGTCTGCTGCCCTCCACCACGCTCGCGGCCAGCGCGGCGGCGCCGATCCCGGCCAGCACGGCGTGCGTGGTGGCGGTGGCGGAGTCCAGCGGGCGGCCCACTATGCGGCCGTGCCCGTCGGTCCAGAGGGCGAAGTGGTCGCCGCGGTGCGGGGACTTGAGGTCTGCCAGGACCGCGCCGTGCTGCGCGGTGCCGTCCGGTGCGGTCCAGTCGGCGAACACACGGCTGTGCGCGTCGCGCGTCGCGGAGGTCTCCGGGTCGGGATCCAGCGGGGCACGGGTCAGCTTTCTGACCACCGTGGCCATCACCTCGTGGCGGGCCTGTCGTTGGTCGCGCACGGACTGCTGCAGAGCGTCCTGGGCGACGGCTCCGACGACGGCGCCGATCACGGGCGTGATGACGAGGATCAGCAACAGGCCCGCCAGGGCCAGCCAGGCCTCGACCAGATCGGTCGTGCGGCGCAGCGGATTGTGCCGCCAACGCCAGAGTCCGGGCATCGCTCGCACCGATCCGCACCCCCTTCCGCCCTCCGCGTCCGTGATAACCCCCGGCTGAGCCGTTCACGCGCGAGCCGCGGGAAGAGAGAGCGAAATCACCCTTCCCGCGGGCCTCTCATGAACTTCTCACACAGCCTCAACGAGCATGCCCGGCGCCGGGGTTCCCGACGGCGGGGTCATCCGAGGACCGTGACCGGATCCCCCACCCGCACCGTCCCGGGGGACTCGGGGACCAGGTTCTGCCCGAAGACCAGCTGCTTGCCGAAGCGTCGGTGGCGCCCCAGGGTGCGCAACGGTTCCTTGCCGCGCTCGGCCGTTCCCTGGTCGGTGGTGGTCACGACACAGCGGCCGCACATCTTGGGCACCCGGAAGGTGACCTCGCCGACGGCGATGCGCGACCAGTCGTCCTCGGCCCAGGCCGCCGTGCCCGCCAGCACCAGGTTCGGCCGGAACCGGTTCATCGGCAGCGGCCCTTCGCCCGCGTGATCCCCCTGCGCGATGAGGGAGTTGAGAGCGTCCAGCGAGGCCAGCGTGGTCACCAGCAGCGGATACCCGTCCGCGAAGCTGACCGTCTCGCCCGGGCGCGCGAACTCCGGGTCGACAGGGCGACGCGTGGCGGGATCGTCCATGTGGATGAGACGCACGTCCGCGCCCAGATACGCGCTGCACCACTCATGCGCGGCGGCGTCGGCGAGGATCCCTTCCACCTTGTCCCCGAAGATGTCCAGCGTCGTCGTGCCGATCGGCTCCGGAACGCGGACGGTCACCGGCGCCCGCCCCGCCGCGGACAGCCGTATCCCGCCGTCGGACAGCAGCTCGGCGGCCGCCAGTGCCAGGCGCGGCTGCTGGCGTTGCGTGACGACCTTTCCCTCGCCGTCGATCAGTACCCAGCGGCGGTCTCCGGCCAGCCCCCAGGGCTCCACGACGGCCTCTCGGCGCGACTGGCTCCGGAAGGCCTTGACCGGATGGACGTGGATCGAGTGCAGCTCAGCGTTCCCCATGACGCCATGGTGCCAGCAGGCACCGACAGACCGGCACGGAGAGGTCAGCGGGCGGCGAGGTCACCCTGCCCGTCCCGTACGGCGTCGGCCACGGACGCGGCGGTGCGGACGAGCGACGCCGTGGCCGTCGACCGGGACTGCTGCGGCCAGGCGATGGCGAGGACCGCGAGCGGGGCGTCCCGGACCGGCCGGTAGACGACACCCGGACGCGGATAGCGGGCGGCGACCGACGCGGGCAGCAGGGGGACGACCTTGCCCAGACCGGCGAGCGCGAGCAGTTGGGCGAGGTCGCGGCCCTCGTTGCGCAGCTCGTGGAGGTACTGGTGCAGGTCGCCGGGGCGCAGGCCGAGGTCGGCGAGGACCAGGTGGTCCCGGGCGGCGAGCGGATGGGTGGCGGAGAGGGCCGCGACACGCGGTTCGGTCACCAGCGTCTCGGTGTCCAGACCGGTGCGGTCGAAGGGCTCGTGGACCAGCGCCGCGTCGGCCTCGCCCAGGCGCAGCAGGCGCGGCTGCTCGTGCCAGCCGCACAGCCGGATGGTGACCGGTACGGCCTCCGGCTCGGACGCGAAGCGCGCCAGGATCGGCTCCAGCAGCCCCGCGTCCCCGTCGGCCTTGACGGCAAGCACCAGTTTCGGCTCGGTGGTGGCCGCGCGCTGCGCGCGCCGCCCGGCGGCCTGGAGGGCGTCCAGGGCGATCCGCGCCTCCGTGAGGAGCACCGCTCCGGCCGGGGTCAGCGCCACGCTGTGAGTGGTCCGCTCGAAGAGGGTGACGCCCAACTCCGTCTCCAGCCTGCGGATCGCGCGGGACAGGGGCGGCGGCGAGATGCCCAGCCGCTCGGCGGCGCGGGCGAAGTTGAGTTCCTCGGCGACGGCGACGAAGTAGCGCAGCGGGCGGGATTCCACGCTCGTTCCCCCTCTGCTCGGTATTGCTCTGAGGGTAACAAGCGGGAGCGGATCGGTCCTTCAGTTCGGGCGGGCCACGCAGCAGGCTCGACGGCATCCGTTGCAGCACCGTATCCCTTGGAGTTGTTCATGATCGTCGTCACCACCCCGACCGGCCAGATCGGCCAGGAGGTCCTGCACCACCTCCTCGACGCTCCGCACGACGGGGCGGGGATCCGGGTGATCGCCCGCGACCCCGACCGTCTCTCCGAGCGGGTGCGCGAACACGTCGAGCGCGGACACGTCGAGGTCGTCCGGGGATCGCACGCCGATCCCGCCGTACTGAAGGAAGCCTGCTCGGGCGCCGACCGTCTTTTCTGGCTGGTGCCGCCCATCCCCTCGGCCGACAGCGTCGAGGGCCACTTCCGCGACTTCACCGAGCCTCTGCGCGAGGTGACCGGACGCCAGGGCGTCGAGCGGGTCGTCGGCGTCTCGACCCTGGGCCGCGGAGTGGCGAAGAACGCCGGTCAGATATCGGCGTCGCTCGCCATGGACGAGGCGATCGGTGCCATGGGCGTGCACTACCGGGCGCTGTGCCCGCCCTTCCTGATGGAGAACCTGCTGCGCCAGGCACCGTCGATCCGCGACACGGGAGTGTTCTTCATCGCGGCGCCGGAGGACCGCGTTCTGCGCACCTGCGCGACCCGCGACATCGCCGCAACGGCGGCCCGGCTGCTGCTCGACCGTTCCTGGACCGGGCAGGGCGACGTCCCGCTGGTCGGCCCCGACGAACTGTCGCCCGAAGGTATGGCACAGGCCCTCTCCGAGGTACTGGATCGTCCGGTGCGCGTCCAGCGGACCAGCAGCGCGGACTACCGGGCGAGGATGCTGCGCTTCGGGGCGAGCGAGGCCTGGGCACAGGGGCTGGCCGACATGGTCGACGCCCTGGACGACCAGGGCTTCTACGGCGTCGTGGCGCCGAGCACACCCGAGTCCGCGCCCACCGGTTTCCGCCAGTGGTGCGAAGACGTGCTCAGGCCGGCCGTCCTGGCCTAGCAGTCACCGTGGCCGTAGGCCCGGCCGGCGCCTCCGAGCGTCACGCACAGGGGGGCGGGATCACAGACGGATGACGACCAGAGCGGTGTCATCGGTGTTCCCGCCGGGTGGGAGAAGGTCGGCCAGGAGGGCGTCGGCCAGGGGCTCGGGGGCGGCGCGCCGGTGGCGGTTGAGGGAGTCGGCGAGCCGGGCAAGGCCGGTGTCGATGTCCTCCTGACGGCGCTCGATCAGCCCGTCCGTGTACAGGACCAGGGTGCCGCCCTCGGCGAAGGGCACGCGCGCCTGCGGGCGGCCGACGTGTTCGGGGCGGGCGCCGAGCGGCGGGTCGGTGGCCTGGTCGAGGAAGACCACGGTGCCGTCGGGGTGGAGCAGCGCGGGCGGTGGATGGCCGGCGCTGCTGTAGGTGATGGTGTGGCTCTCCCAGTCGATGAAGGTGGTCACCACGCTCGTCGACTCGGCGCCCTCCACAGAGCGGGCGTACAGCCCGAGGACCTCCAGCGCGTGGGCCGGCCCCTCGGCGACCCGTGCGGCCGCGCTCAGCGCGCTGCGCAGTTGTCCCATGACGCAGGCGGCTCTGAGGCCGTGGCCGACGACGTCGCCGACGGCGACCGCGATACGGTCGCCGGGCAGGCTGACCAGGTCGTACCAGTCCCCGCACACGTTCAGCGCGCCGATGGCGGGCTGGTAGCGCACGGCCGCCCGGTGCTCCCCGAAGGGCTTGTGAGCGGGCAGCAGCGCTTCCTGCAGGGCCAGGGCGACCTCGCGTTCGCGGGCATGGGCCCGGCGCAGCCTTTCGTTGACCTCCTGGAGTTCCCGGGCGCGTGTGTAGAGCTCGGCCTCCAGGACGCGGGCCCGGTCGGCCTCACCCGGCCCGCCGCGCACCCGGACGGCGTCACCCGGCCCGCCGCGGGCGCGGATGAGTTCGGTGACCTCCTCCACCCGGTGCACGATCAGCACCACCTGCCCGTCCGGGTCGGCGACGGGCGCGTTGATCGGGCTCCAGTAGCGTTCCTGCCACTGACCGGGCCGCTGCGGATCCTCGACGTCATAGCGCTGCAGTGCCATGGTGTCGCGTTCACCGGTGGCCACCACGCGCAGCATCGACGTCCGGACGTCGTGCATGCCGGTCGCGGCCGGATCATTGGGGTTCTCGGGGAAGACATCGAAGATGTAGCGACCCAGCAGCTGCTCACGGGTGCGCCCGGCCAGCCTCAGGAAGTCCTCGTTGGCGTCGGCGTACACCAGATCGGGCGTGAGCAGCGCCACCATGCCGGGCAGGGCATGGAAGACCGCCGCGTAGTCGATCTGCGGTTTCCTCATGTGCTGCCCGCCTCGGCGCCGGCGTGGTGGTGTGACCTCCAGGATAGAAGCGATTGCGCCATATGGCCGGTGTACTGCGCTTTTCGGGCTCACCGTCACCTGGTCGGCTGACCGTCGGCTTCCCCCGAGGAGCCGAGGCGGGGACCGGGGCTTCGGTCCCCTCAGTAACCTCGGTACTGCTGGCCGTTGTACGGATCCTGGTACGGAGCCGGAGCGGGGCGGGGAGCCGCGGGGCGCATCGCCTCGTAGCCCGTGCCCGTCGCCATCGGGCGCTGCTGCTGCGGCTGGGCGCCGGGGTAACCGCGCGGGGTGCCGGCCTGCTGCGGGATGTAGGGCGCGGGCGCCATCTGTTGCAGCGGTGCGGGCTGTTGGGCCTGCGGGTAGCCGTACGAGGGGGCCTGCTGGGAGGGCCCGGCCGGCAGAGCGGGGAGCGCCGACGGAAGCGCGGGCAGGTGGCTGCCCATGGCGTACTCGGCGGGAACCCGGATCGGGGCGATCTGAGGGGTGCCCCGCTCGGCGACGAGCGAGTCGTAGATCGGGGTGTCCGGGAAGGACGGCGCGGAGTAGTAACCGCCGCCATAGGTGGAGCGGGGGGAGGTCATGGCACATAAGGTAAGCCCACGATGTGCTGGTTGGGGAGACCGATAAGAGGGTTGTTTTCCGTGTCCGCAGTGACTCGGGATCCCCAATGCGAGCGAACTCGGCAAAAAAGGGCACCGACCTGCGTTCGGATCGTGTAAAGGCCGAGTTCCCAGGGGGTTACCGTCGGTTGGCGTCCGATCTTCGGGGCCGGGTGATGGGCGTTCGCGGCCGTGGGGAATAGGTTGACTCGAACGAATCTGATCGATTGCCCGAGGCGCGGCCTGGCGGGGTGACACGTGAGGGGGGCGTACATGTCAATGCCTAAGGGATCGAATGTCCCGGTGCCGACGAGCGCGTTGCGCGTCGAATTGGGGTGGCGGACGGGACCGGGGGTGCCGGACGCGGATGCCTCCGCGCTGCTGCTGGTCTCCGGCAAGGTCCGCTCGGACGGCGACTTCGTCTTCTACAACCAGCCGGTGCACTCCTCCGGTGCGGTGCGGCACGTGGGAAAGCAGAACTCGGGCGGGCAGGTGACCGACTCGCTGCTCGTCGACCTCGCGCGCGTGGAGCCCGCCGTCGAGACCGTGATCCTGGCCGCCTCGGCGGACGGCGGCTCCTTCGGGCGGGTGCCGGGCCTGTACATCCAGGTGCTCGACGACCGGCAGGGGACCCAGATCGCACGGTTCGACAGCACCGACGCGAGCGTCGAGACCGCGTTCGTGCTCGGCGAGTTCTACCGGCGCCAGGGCGCCTGGAAGTTCCGCGCCGTCGGACAGGGCTACAGCAGCGGACTCGAAGGACTGGCCACCGACTACGGCATCACGGTGGACGAGCCGCAGCACACGGCACCGCCCGCCGCCCCGCAGGCGCCCGCCGGGCAGCCCTTCGGCGCGCCGCCCGCCCCCGGCGCCCGCGTGGACGGCCCGCCCCCGCCCGTGGCCTTCCCCGCCACCGTGCCGCCGCCCGTGATGGCGCCACCGCCCGCCCCGCCCGCGGCCCCTCCGGCACCGGTCCGCCTGTCCAAGGTGACGCTCACCAAGGAGGCGCCCTCCGTCTCGCTGACCAAGCAGGGCGGCACCTCGGGCGGCATGCGCGTGAACCTCAACTGGGAGGTGCGCAAGCAGTTCTCGGGGTGGGGCAGCAAGCGGGGCCGGGCCGTCGCGAACCACTCGGATCTCGACCTCGACCTGTGCGCCCTGTACGAGCTGTCCGACGGCCGCAAGGGCGTCGTCCAGGCACTCGGCAACGCCTTCGGAGCGCTGCACCAGCCGCCGTACATCCATCTCGACGGGGACGACCGCACCGGCGCCGTGACCAGCGGCGAGAACCTGACCATCAATCTCGACCACAAGCAGGACTTCCGGCGCATCCTGATCTTCGTGACCATCTACGAAGGCGCGCGGTCGTTCGCCGACCTGCACGCCACGGTCACCCTCCAGCCGCTGAACGGCGCGCCGATCGACTTCTCGCTGGACGAGTGCACCGTGCCCTCGACCGTCTGCGCACTCGCACTCATCACCAGCAACGCCGGCGACCTGATCGTCCAGCGCGAGGCCCGCTACCTGGTTCCCGAGCGTGGTGTCAGCCCGCAGCGCACCGTCGACTACGCCTACGGGTGGGGCATGAACTGGACCCCCGGCAGGAAGTGACCGCTCAGCGCTCGTCGAGGGCGGTGTCCGGACGTGCGTAGGTGCGGCCTTTCCAGGCCGCACCGCGCCCCCTGTAGTGCTGCACCGCGGAATCGACCGTCATGAGGAGGTACAGGAACGCGGTGCCCGGCAGCAGCGGAGCGAGCCACAGCGGCTGGCGGTAGTAGCGCAGCATCGGCACGTACGTCGCGGTCATGACCAGCCAAGCGAGCCCCCCGGCGGCCGCGGCCGCGCCGCTGCCCGCCACGAGGCCCACGACGAGTGTCACCGGCGGCACCAGGTACACCAGCGCGAGGCCCAGCACCGTTCCGGCGAGCAACAGCGGACTGTGCCGCAGCTGGGCGTACGCGCTGCGCGAGACCATGCGCCACAGGTCGTGCAGCCGGGGGTAGGGGCGCACGCTGTCCACCCGCTCGGCGAGCCCCAGCCAGATGTGGCCCCCGCTGCCCTTGACCGCACGCGCCAGCGCCACGTCGTCGATGACGGCGTGCCGGATGGCGTCAGGGATCCTCGCCCGCTCGGCCGCCTCCGTGCGCAGCAGCACGCAGCCGCCCGCCGCGGCTGCCGTTCGCCCGCCCCGCACGGCGATCCAGCGGAACGGGTAGAGCTGCGCGAAGAAGTAGACGAAGGCGGGCACGACGAGCCGCTCCCACACACTCTCCACGCGCAGCCGGGCCATCTGCGAGACGAGATCGAAGCCCCCGGTGTGCGCCGCCGCCACCAACTCTCGCAGGCTGTCGGGGTCGTGGGCGATGTCGGCGTCGGTCAGCAGCAGGAATTCGGGTTCACGCGCGCGTGCCAGGGCGATTCCGTGCCGTACGGCCCACAGCTTGCCGGTCCAGCCCGCGGGCGGCTCCCCGGGCGAGCCGACGGTGAGCGGCAGCCCACCGTGCCGGCGCGCCAGATCGAGCGCCAGCTGCCCGGTGCCGTCCGAACTGCCGTCGTCGACGAGGAAGACCTCGGCCTGCCCCGGATAGTCCTGCGCCAGCAGCGACGGCAGGCTCTGCGGCAGAACGGCGGCTTCGTCCCGAGCCGGTACGACGATGCACACGGACGGCCAGGTGTCAGGCTCGCGGCGCGGCGGCAGTCGCAGATCCGTACGCCAGAAAAAGCCCTGGCCGAGCAGCAGCCACACCCAGGCGGCCAGAGATCCGACGGCGGTCCACACAACGGCGCTCACCTGCCGCAGTCTGCCCCACTCCGAGGGCCCGTTGAGGCGGATCGTCTATGGTGACCGGGTGAAGATCGCACTGATGGACTCCGGAATCGGACTGCTCGCGGCGGCCACCGCGGTTCGCCGTCTGCGGCCCGACGCTGATCTCATCCTTTCCTCGGACCCCGACACCCTGCCCTGGGGACCGCGTACCCCGGAGGACGTGACGGGGCTCTCGCTCGCGATCGCGGAGGCAGCGGCCGCGCACCGGCCCGAGGCGCTGATCGTCGCCTGCAACACCGCGTCCGTGCACGCCCTGCCCGCGCTGCGGGCCCGCTTCGAGCCCGACCTGCCGATCATCGGCACGGTTCCGGCAATCAAGCCGGCCGCCTCGAGCGGCGGCCCCGTCGCGATCTGGGCGACGCCCGCCACCACCGGCAGTCCCTACCAGCGCGGTCTGATCAGGGAGTTCGCCGACGGCGTGGCCGTCACCGAGGTGCCGTGCCCCGGGCTTGCCGACGCCGTGCAGTACGCGGACGAGGCGGCCATCGACGCCGCGGTCGCCGCGGCCGCGGCGCTCACCCCGCCGGATGTAAGGGTCGTTGTCCTGGGCTGCACCCATTACGAGCTGGTCGCCGATCAGATCCGCGCCGCCGTCCAGCAGCCCGGCCTCCCGCCGCTCGTCCTGCATGGCTCCGCGGGGGCGGTCGCGGCCCAGGCACTGCGCCGCATCGGCGAGCGCCCGGACCCCGAGGCCCCCGCCGTCGGCTCGCTCACGGTGCTCCTCGGCGGGCAGCCTGCCGCACTGCCGGCGAGCGCGCTGTCGTACGCGGAAGGCCGTGAGCTTCAGGCCGTCAGTCCCGCCCACTGACCATCGGTCGCCGGGTGGGCGCGCAGCGTACGAAAGGTGCCCACCCGGAGCAGTCACACTCCGCAAGCCGGTGCCCGCGGTGCGGAATCTGAGTAGTCTCATAGGCATGAGGGACCACCCCCGCGGCGAGACGAGCGCGCACCCCGACATCTGGACCGGGCGCGCCACCAACCGCGTCCAGTGGCTGCCCGCGCTCGCCGGCGCCGCCTGCTTGGCGTTGGGCATCGAGCTGGCCGTCGACTCCGCGTGGACGGGGGGTGTGGCCGCGCTCGCCATGTCCGTCGTCGGGTGCATCGCCGCGGGACTGTTGGTTCTGTTCGGCACACTCGCCTTCGTGCACGTCGCCGTGAGGGTCGACAAGGACAGCCTCGAAGTGCGCTGCGGCCACATGGGGCTGCCGCGCCGCCGCATCCCTCTGTCGCACGTCGTCGGCGCCGACTTCGCGCCGCGGGTCACCCCTCGCCAGTGGGGCGGGTGGGGCTACCGCTGGCGGCCCGAGAAGGGGACCGCCGTCATCGTCCGGCGCGGCGAGGGCGTGGTGCTCCGCCTCGGGGACGGCCACACCTTCACGATCACGGTGGACAACGCCGAAGCGGCCGTGAAGATCATCCGTGACCGCCTGCGGGCGACCACGTCCGGCGCCGCCCACTGACCTCGGGCCGGTGTTTCCGTGCCCCGAAGTCGGGTCATGACTCCAGTCGGTTGCCACGGGGCCGCCCGTCCGTGCGCGGGTCTCCCTCCGTCGTCTCGTCCACCAGCGGTCGCGCCGTCGCGAACCCCGCGAGCAGGCCCGCGCCCGCCGTCACCGTCGTGAAGCTCAGCGCGTCGCCGACCGTCGCGATGGCCGCCAGCGCCGTCAGGGCAGCGCCCGCCGTCAGCACGACCGGTGTGGGCCGCGGCGTACGCCACAGCGCGTACAGGACCCAGCCGAACACCGCGGCGAGCAGCACCACACCGACCAGGCCCTGTTCGGCCGCCTGCTGGAGCGGTGCCGAGTGCGGTTTCCCGTCGGGCGTCACCGACTGAGCGACCGTCGGGCTGAGCTCTCCGAAGCGCCCGGGCCCCGCGCCGAGCGCCGGCTCCTGGCGGGCCAGCCGCAGCGCGTCCTGCCACAGCAGCACCCGGTGCTCGGTGAGCGGGCCCTCCAGGGACACGGTCAGACCGTCCGGGAGTGCGTTTTCGGCGACGGCCCAGCTCGCACCGGCCACCAGTACCGCGGTGAGCGCCAGGCCCGTGAGGCCCAGGGCACGGCGATGCATGCGGTCGGCGGCGAGCGAGCACAGCAGTACCCCGGCGCACAGCGCGAAACCCGTGGTGGAGCCCAGCACCGCCGCGCTCACCGCGATCCCGGCGGCCAGCAGCCGCAGCGCGACCCGCAGCACCGACGGCCCCGCCGCCCAGGCCGCACAGCAGGCGGCTCCCGCGGACAGGGCCAGCAGGGCGGCCGTCGCACCGGTGTGTCCGAGCGGCGAGGTCATCTGCGGGCCGGGCGTGGTGTGCGGGGCGGCGAGCGCCAGGCCGAGTCCGGCGAGCGCACCCACGCCGGGGGCGGCGACCGGCAGCAGTGCTCCGGTGATCCGGCCCGCCGCGTACCCGGCGGCCACGGCCAGTATGGCCAGGAGCACGCCCTCGGGCCGCCCGTCGTGCGCGGCGGCCGTGATCAACGACCAGACCGCACAGGCCGCGAGCACGACCATGCCCGCGGCGTCCGCGATGTTGCGTCTCTCGCTCGCGGCCGTCGCACCGGCCGCGGATGTCGTACCCGTGGACCCCACCCCGTCGCCCCCCGACTTACTGACGGGCCCCGAGCGCCGTGGCCGCATCCGGCCGCACGTCAGAGGCTCGGGCACACGGTAACGGGTGATGCGCCGGTTTGTGGATGAGTTGCGCAGGAACGTTGCAGCAGCGGCCGCCGAGGGCCAGATTCTCCTCGGCTTCGGCATCCTCCCGAACGCGAGGAGTACCCGCGCCCGGAGCCGGATTCTCACCGAGCCTTGTCCCACCGCGCTGTCGGTGCCAAGGTCACGCGCCGTACACTCCCCGAGTGACCGCCACAGCAACCGCCATAGACGAGCCGGAACAGCTCGAACCCCAGGCCACGCCCCTTTCGCGCGGGGCCAGACTGGCGCGACGGCTCGTTCCGGCCGCCGCAGCGGCGCTGTCCGGAGTGCTGCTGTACGTGAGCTTCCCGCCGCGCACCCTCTGGTGGCTCGCCCTGCCCGCCTTCGCCGTCTTCGGCTGGTCGCTGCGCGGCCGCACCTGGAAGGCCGCCCTCGGGCTCGGCTATCTGTTCGGCCTCGGGTTCCTGCTGCCGCTGCTCGTGTGGACCGGCGTCGAGGTCGGCCCGGGACCGTGGCTGGCTCTCGTCGCCGTGGAGGCGGTCTATGTCGCGCTCGTCGGCGCGGGCATCACCCTCGTCTCCAGGCTGCCCGCGTGGCCGGTGTGGGCGGCAGCCGTGTGGATCGCCGGCGAGGCGGCACGCGCGCGTGCACCCTTCGGCGGCTTTCCCTGGGGCAAGATCGCCTTCGGCCAGGCCGACGGCGTCTTCCTGCCGCTCGCGGCGGTGGGCGGAACTCCCGTGCTGGGCTTCGCCGTCGTGCTCTGCGGTTTCGGGCTGTACGAAGTCGTCCGCCAGGTCATTGACGGCCGGCGCACCGGTGTCCTGCACCGCGGAGCCGCCGCGGCGGCGCTGCTCAGCGTGGCCGTTCCCGTCGTGGGGGCGCTCGCCGCCCGCACTCTGGTGAGCGACAAGGCCGAGAACGGGACGGCGACCGTCGCCGTCATCCAGGGCAATGTGCCGCGCGCGGGACTCGACTTCAACTCCCAGCGACGCGCCGTGCTCGACTACCACGCACGGGAGACCGAGCGGCTGGCCGCCAAGGTGAAGGCGGGCAAGGTCGCGCAGCCCGACTTCGTCCTGTGGCCGGAGAACTCCTCCGACATCGACCCCTTCAAGGAGGCCGACGCGGCCGCCGTGATCGAGGGCGCGGCCCGCGCGATCGGCGCGCCCATCTCGGTCGGCGGCGTCGTCGAGCGGGACGGCAAACTCTACAACGAGCAGATCCTGTGGGACCCGGACAAGGGCGCCGTCGACACCTACGACAAGCGGCAGGTCCAGCCGTTCGGCGAGTACCTTCCGCTGCGCTCCCTGCTCGGTGCCATCAACAAGAACTGGACGACCATGGTGCGCCAGGACTTCAGCCGTGGCACCAAGCCGGGCGTGTTCACCATGGACGGCACCAAGGTCGGTCTCGCCACCTGCTACGAGGCGGCCTTCGACTGGGCCGTGCGCGGCACCGTCACCGACGGCGCCCAGATGATCTCCGTGCCCAGCAACAACGCGACGTTCGACCGCAGCGAGATGACCTACCAGCAGCTCGCCATGTCCCGCGTCCGCGCCGTGGAACACAGCCGCACCGTCACGGTGCCGGTGACCAGCGGCGTCAGCGCCGTGATCATGCCCGACGGGAAGATCACGCAGAAGACCGGGATGTTCGTCGCGGACTCGCTCGTGCAGAAGGTGCCGCTGCGCTCCTCCGAGACGCCCGCGACGCGCCTCGGGATCCTGCCCGAGATGGTCCTCGTACTGCTCGCGGCGGGTGGCCTCGGCTGGGCGGGGACCGCGGTGGTCCGCGCGCGGCGGGACAGCGCCGCCTAGCACGACTGCGGCGACGGGGACGGCCCGGGGGAGTTGATCGGGTCAACGCGGCTGACGGGAAAGGCCCGTTAGGGTCGGTGCATGGCTACTCCCGATTTCATCCGCACCATCAGGGCCGCAGCGGGCCACCAGCTCCTCACCCTTCCCGGCGTGAGCGCCGTGGTCTTCGACGACGAGGGCAGAGTGCTGCTCGGACAGCGCGCGGACAACCGCGAGTGGGCGGTGCTTGCCGGGATCCCGGAACCCGGCGAGCAGCCTGCGGCCTGTGCCATACGCGAGGTGTACGAGGAGACCGCGGTCCGCTGCGAAGTCGAGCGGATCGTCTCGGTGAAGTCGCTGAAGCCCGTCACCTACGAGAACGGCGACATCTGCCAGTTCACGGACATCACCTTCCGATGCCGGGCCGTCGGTGGTGAGGCGCGTGTCAACGACGACGAGTCGTTGCAGGTGGCCTGGTTCGACGTGGATGCGCTGCCCGAACTCAACGAGCACAGCCGGTTCCGGATCAAGCAGGCGCTCGCCGACGAACCCACGTGGTTTGCCACTATGACCTGAGCCCTAAGTGTGGGGGATCACCACATCGGTGGGGGCGCGGGCGCTGCCTAGGGTGCAAGGCATGACCGCGCCCAGCGCCCTCCCGGGCCCCCACGCCCCCGCTCTCGACCTCGGCGGCCGCACCGCCCTCGTCACCGGCGCCGCCGGCGGCATCGGCCGCGCCTGCGCGCTGCGGCTCGCCGCCGCCGGAGCCAAGGTGAGAGCGGTGGACCGGGACGCCGACGGCCTGGAACGCCTCGCGGAGCAGGCGCACGGCCTCGCGGGCACCGTCGAGTCCAAGGTCCTCGACCTCACCGACCTCGACGCCGCCGAGCACGCCGCCGCGGGCACCGACGTACTGGTGAACAACGCCGGGCTGCAACTGGTGCGCCCCCTGGAGGAGTTCCCGCCCGAGGTCTTCCACACGGTGCTGACCGTGATGCTGGAGGCGCCCTTCCGGCTCATCCGCGGGGCACTGCCCCACATGTACGGCCAGGGCTGGGGCCGCATCGTCAACGTCTCGTCGGTCCACGGGCTGCGCGCCTCGGCATTCAAGTCGGCGTATGTGGCCGCGAAACACGGGCTGGAAGGGCTGTCCAAGACCGCCGCCCTGGAAGGCGCCCCCCATGGAGTCACCTCGAACTGTGTGAACCCCGCCTATGTGCGCACCCCACTGGTCGAGCAGCAGCTCGCCGACCAGGCCCATGCCCACGCCATCTCCCAGGAGCGGGTCCTGTCCGAGGTGCTGCTGCAGGACAGCGCGGTCAAGCGGCTCATCGAACCGGACGAGGTCGCCGAGGCGGTGGCCTACCTGTGCAGTCCGCAGGCCTCGTTCATCACCGGCACCTCGCTCGTACTCGACGGCGGCTGGACAGCGCACTGAGCATTCCGTGACCTCGCGACACCGAAGTTATCCACAGGGCTGGCGGTGCCGGCCCGGCGACAGGTAATCCTGTGAGCATGTCCCGCGATCAAGTGCAGCCCGCCGAGCGCTCCACCCGGAGCGCCGAGGCGCCGTTCCTGGAGCTTCTGGCCAGGGGCGCGTCCGCCGAGGCGTACGAGCAGCCCGTGCTGCTCGCCCGCCTCAAGGAGCAGTCACCCCAGCGCATCGCCGCGCTCGAGCACGCCAAGGAGCTCGCGCTGCGCGTGCGGTCGGAGATAGAAGGCCGCCGGCGCCGTGAGGCCGAGCTGTCCGCCCTCTTCGAGACCGCCCACGACCTGGCGGGCCTGCGCGATCTGGACGCGGTGCTCCAGGCGATCGTGCAGCGGGCCCGGTCGCTGCTGAGCACCGACATCGCCTACCTCAGCCTGAACGACTCAGAGCGGGGCGACACCTACATGCGGGTCACCGAGGGCTCGGTCGCGGCACGCTTCCAGCAGCTGCGGCTGGGCATGGGGGAGGGACTGGGCGGACTCGTCGCCCAGACCGCCCGTCCCTACGTCACCGACGACTACTTCAAGGACGACCGCTTCCAGCACACCCAGACCATCGACGCCGGCGTGCACGACGAAGGACTGGTGGCGATCCTCGGCGTACCGCTCATGATCGGGCACCACGTCATCGGTGTGCTGTTCGCCGCGGACCGCCGTGCGCGGGTCTTCGAGCGGGAGGAGATCGCGCTCCTCGGCTCGTTCGCCGCCCTGGCCGCGGCAGCCATCGACACGGCCAACTGGCTGGCGGAGACCCGCTCGGCCCTCGCCCGCCTGGCCGGCGCCAACGAGATCATCCGGGACCGCAGCGCCGTGATCGAACGGGCGTCGGACGTCCACGACCGGCTCGCCGAGCTCGTGCTGCGCGGCGGAGGCGTCCACGACGTTGCCGCGGCCGTCGCCGAAGTCCTCGACGGCACCGTGGGGTTCGCCGAGACGGCCGACGCGCCCGGCGCCGCCCTGGAGACATCCCGTGCCGAAGGCCACGCCGTGCGCCACGGAGACGACTGGGTCGCCGCCGTGTCGGCCGGAGGCGAACTGCTCGGAGCGCTCGTGCTGCGCGGCCATCCGGGCCTCGACCCCGTCGACCAGCGCACCCTGGAGCGTGCCGCGATGGTCACCTCACTGCTTCTGCTCGCCAGACGCTCGGCCGCCGAGGCCGAACAGCGGGTGCGCGGAGAGCTGCTGGACGACCTGCTCGACGCGCGCGACCGCGACCCGCGCCTGCTGCGGGAGCGGGCGGCCCGGGTGGACGCCGACCTCGAAGCCACCCATGTGGTGCTGGCCGCCCGCCTGGAGGGCACGGCCTGCGACGCCGACCAGGAGGCCGCGGCGCGCCGACGCCTGTGGTCCGCCGCCTCCCATCTCGCCGCCACCCGGCACGGACTCGCCGCGGCCCGCGACGGCGGCACCGTCCTGCTGCTGCCGCTGGACCGGGACGACACCGCCACGGACCTGGCCCGCCGCACGGCACGACAACTCGGCACCGCTGTCCACGAAGCGGTCACCGTCGGCGCCTCCGCGCCCGTCGGCGACCTCGCCGCCCGCCCGGACGTCGTGGCCGCCGCGTATGCCGAGGGACAGCGCTGCCTGGAGGCGCTGCGCCTGCTCGGCCGCGCCGGCGACGGCGCCGCCGCCGAGGACTTCGGCTTTCTGGGGCTGCTGCTCGCCGGGGACAGGGACATCACCGGCTTCGTCGAGCGCACCATCGGCAAGGTGGTGGCCTACGACGAACGGCGCGGCACCGACCTGCTGCGCACCATCGACGCCTACTTCGCGTCCGGAATGAGCCCCGCCCGGACGAAGGACGACCTGCATGTGCATGTGAACACCGTTGCCCAGCGGCTGGAGCGGGTGGGCAGCCTGCTGGGCGAGGACTGGCAGAGCCCGGCCCGCGCCCTGGAGATCCAACTCGCCCTGCGGCTGCACCGTTTGTCGTCCGCCGCACAGCACTGATCCCCGCACGCACAGGCGTACGGGGATCAGCGGGGGAGGTATAAGGGCTGCCGGTCAGGCGGTGTGCGCGTCCGCCGTCGGGGCCGCCGTGGGCTGTGCGGCGTCGTCGGCGTCCACCTCGGTCAGGTCGCGGTGACGGGTCTCCTTGGCGACTCCCACCGCGATCAGCGTCAGCACCACCGCCGCGATCACATACAGGGCGATCGGCGTCGAGCTGTCGTAGTCGGCCAGCAGCGCGGTGGCGATGAGCGGCGCCGGAGCGCCCGCCGCGACCGAGGCGAACTGGGCACCGATGGAGGCACCGGAATACCGCATCCGTGTGGCGAACATCTCGGAGAAGAAGGCCGCCTGCGGGGCGTACATCGCGCCGTGCAGCACCAGACCCACGGTCACGGCGAGGACCATGTTCGCGAAGTCCCCGGTGTCGATGAGCGAGAAGAACGGGAACATCCACAGGCCGACTCCGGCCGCGCCGAGCAGATAGACGGGCCGTCGCCCGACCCGGTCCGACAGCGCGCCCCAGGCGGGAATGACCGCGAAGTGCACGGCGGACGCGATGAGCACCGCGTTCAGCGCCGTCTGCTTGGAGACACCGGCCGACGTGGTGGCGTACACGAGAATGAACGCGGTGATCACGTAGTAGCTGATGTTCTCCGCCATACGGGCGCCCATGGCGACCAGCACGTCCCGCCAGTGGTGTCGCAGTACGGACACGAGCGGCAGCTTCTCCGCCTCGCCGGTCCGCATCGCCTTGCGGGCCTCGGCCTGGGCCAGCGCCTGTTTGAACACGGGCGATTCATCGACAGACAGACGTATCCACAAACCGACGATCACCAGGAGGCCGGAGAGCAGGAACGGGACGCGCCAGCCCCAGGAGGTGAAGGCGTCGTCCGACAGCGTGGCGGTCAGCAGCGAGAGCACCCCGGTCGCCAGCAGCTGCCCGGCGGGCGCCCCGGTCTGCGGCCACGACGCCCAGAAACCGCGCCGCTTCGCGTCCCCGTGCTCGGACACCAGCAGCACCGCGCCGCCCCACTCGCCGCCGAGCGCGAAGCCCTGCACCAGCCGCAGCGTGGTCAGCAGGACGGGCGCGGCCGCACCGACGGTCGCGTGCGTGGGCAGCAGGCCGATCGCGAAGGTAGCCCCGCCCATCAGCAGCAGGCTCAGCACCAGCAGCTTCTTGCGGCCGAGCCGGTCGCCGTAGTGCCCGAAGACGAGCGCGCCCAGCGGCCGGGCGGCGAACCCCACCGCGTATGTCAGGAACGACAGCAGCGTGCCGACCAGCGGGTCGGATCCCGGAAAGAACAGCTTGTTGAAGACGAGCGCCGCGGCCGACCCGTAGAGGAAGAAGTCGTACCACTCGATGGTGGTGCCGATGAGGCTCGCGGCGACAATGCGCTTGAGGTTCACGGACGTTGGCGGAGCGGATGCTGCGGAGGCCATGTGCGCCACTTCCTCGTGTGCGGTGGGGACGGTACGTGTCGGCACACCGTAGGAAGACGCAGGTCAGGCGGACATGTGGTGGGACTACATACTTCTGTATCGGGGTGTGAGCGCGGCCCCTATGCCGGCGTGGGCGCTGAACCGGGATGTTGATCCGTGGCGGCGATGGACAGTGCCTGCTCGGTCCAGATGGTCTTGCCGGAATCCGTGTAGCGAGTGCCCCACGTCCGGGACAGCTGTGCCGAGATGAACAGGCCGCGGCCGCCCTCGTCGACCGTTGCGGCGTGGCGCAGATGCGGTGCGGCCGAGCCGGCGTCCCGCATCTCGCAGGTCAGGGTCCGGTCGCGGATCAGCCGGAGTTCCAGCGGTGGGCTGCCGTAGCGCACGGCGTTGGTGACCAGTTCACTGACGATGACCTGGGTGTCGAAGGAGGTCTCGTCGTCCACGCCCCACTTGGCGAGCTGTTCGCGGGTACGGCGTCGGGCGACGGCCACGGCGGCCGGGACGGGGTCGATCGGCCACGCCGCGAACATGTCGGGCGGAAAGGCCGCGGTGCGCGCGACGATCACCGCGGCGTCGCCGATGCCCAGACCTGCCGGGATCGCGTAGACGAGGGCGTCGCACAGGTCCCGCAGCGGGCGGTCGCGATAGTCCGGCGCCGACGACAACGGCCCCGAGGACTCGGCGAGATATGCGGTGAGCAGCGGGTCACTGGTGAACACCAGGACGCTGCCGTCCGGCACCTCGACGTCGACGGCCGCGAAGGGCGCTCCCTCCGGAGTGCCCAGCCGCGGCCCGGCCGGCGCGCCGGGAACGGTGACCGTACGGTCGGGGCGCACGACGAGCGGGGCCAGCCGGCCGGCCGCCGCCATCGCGCACGTGCCGGTCAGGGGGTCGTGTATCGCGTACACGCAGTCGGCGGCGAGTGTTTCGCGGTGCAGTGGATCGCCGAGCGGGAGCGCCGCCCGCTCGGCGGCGAGCTCGCCCGCGGTGTCGTGCAGACGGGCGAGAAGCTCGTCGGGGGCGAGGTCGAACGCCGCCAGGGACCGTACGGCGGTGCGCAGTTGACCCATGACCGCAGCCGCGTTCAGACCGCCCCCGGACACCGTGCCGACGACGAGGGCGGTACGGGCGCCGGAGAGGGCGATCGTGTCGTACCAGGCGCCGGGATCCGCGCCGGTGACGGAGAGGTAGGCGGTCTCCAGGGAGGCGCGGGCCTCCGGGTGGCGGGGCAGCAGCCGGCGCTGCACCGTGGCGGCGACCGTGTGCTCGCGCTCGTAGCGCCGCGCGTTGTCGAGGCACAGCGCCGCGTGCGTGGCCAGTTCGACCGCGAACTCCCCGTCACTTGCGTCGAAGGGGAGCGACGGGCCCGTGCGGTAGAGGGTCACGACGCCGAGGACCGCTCCGCGCAGAGCGAGCGGAACCACGAGGAGGGAATGCGCCTCCGCCGCCCGGATCGCCTCCGCCGCCGGGGGATCGACGGACAGCCACGGTACGGCCGGGTCCAGCGGGACCACCCGTGGACGCAGGTCGGCAAGGGCCTGGGTGACGGGGGTGGGGGCGGGCAGGCGGCGGACGTCGCCCACTGCATGGGCCTGAGGATGTCCCGTACGGCCGCCGCGGAACGCGGTGCGCATCACGGGCGTGCCCGTGGGCAGCGGGGCCAGCGGCGGGTCGTCGCCGCGGATCACGGCCTCCACCACCTCCACGATCGCGACGTCGGCGAACCCGGGGACCACGGTCGCCACGAGCTCCTCGCCGGTCACGGCCGGATCCAGGGACCGCCCCACGTTTCGTCGCAGGGCGTCGAGCACCTCGGTGCGGGCGCGGGCCCGCTCCCGTTCGGTGACGTCGACCGAGGTGACCGCCACGCCGAGCACCGGTCGTCCGGGGCTCGTGGGCTCCGCACCCGCCTCCAGGCGGAGTGCGCTCACCTCGAAGTACCGCTCCCGTGACGGGTCGGCCCGGACACGCGCCCGGACAATGTGCTGCAGCAGCGGGACTCCGGTGTCCAGCACCCCGCGCAGGAGCGCCTCCACGTCGGCGTCCTCGACCATGTCGTAGACGTCCCGAGCTGGGCGTCCCTGCACGTCGTCCAAGGGCATGCCCCGCATGGCGGGGGTGGCGGTGTTGACCCGCACCACGCGCAGATCCGTGTCGAGCAGGTGGAGTCCGACGGGTGACTGTGTGAACAGCGCCTCCAGCATCGAGGCCGCCGTCGCGTCCTTGCGCCGCCTCGGATCGCCGTGCGCCACGGGGACCACCTCCGAGCTCCGTCCAGCGCGACTCCGGCGCACGTCCGCCCCGTCTCGGGGCGCGCTTCCAGCGTGCTCCGCGGCTCGCGTGGCCGCACCCGCAGCAGGCCGGGGCAGGGCGCCGAGACGGGGTGAGGGGACTGAGGTGGGCGGGTTGAGGAAACTCACTCACGGTGGGGGAGGCCCGCAGGCGTCGCCGCCCCCGCGTCGCGTCGCCGAGCCGCCCGAGTCGCGTGCCGGTGCCGTTCGACCCGCCCCAGAGGGACCACCGGGCCCTGTGCGGTGCGCAGGTGCGCCGGAACACTGGGATGCTGTGAAGGGAGCGCTGCCAGTGACCTGAGGGACCGCGGTGGTGAGTGCCATGACCGGGTGGGAAGCGATCGATCGGGAACCGGCCACGCCGGGCACCGATCCCCGCGGAGACCCGTTCCTGCGCACACGGTTCGCCGTACCGACGCGCCCCGCGACGTTCCTGCGCCGGGAGCGGTTGGTCAGGCATCTCGACCAGGCCCTGCAGACGCCGCTGACCTTGGTCAACGGCGCTGCGGGTGCGGGCAAGACCCTGCTGGTCGCCGACTGGACCGCGAAGCAGCCCCGGCCCGTCGCCTGGCTCACCAACGACATGGCCGACCAGGGCTCCGGGATGTTCTGGGCGTACCTCCTCCAAGCCCTTGGCGTCTGCGGTGTGCCGCCGCCCGTCGGGGGTGCCTCCCCAGTGGACGCGAACCACGTGGACCATGCGCTGCTCGCGCGACTCGCCGCCGGCCTGAGCGCCCGGGACCGACCCGTGACCGTCGTACTCGACGAATACGACCGGGTGAGCGACCCGGAGATCGCGGAGCAGCTGGAATTCGTGCTGCACCATGCGGGCGGGGGCATGCACCTGGTTCTCGTCACCCGCACCGAGCCGCTGCTCCCGTTGCATCGCTACCGTGCGGGCGGCGAGATGACGGAGATCAGGAACGCGGAACTGGCCTTCACCCCCGAGGAAGCCGCCGCCCTGCTGGAAGTGCATGGTCTGCGCCTTCCGGTGCACGCGGCGCGCGCACTCGTGGAGCGCACCCGAGGCTGGGCCGCAGGTCTGCGGCTGTGCGCACTGGCCGCGCAGCAGAGCCCGGATCCGGAGACGTATCTGAAGGACTTCGAGGCCGACCGTACGGCCGTGGCCGACTTCCTGCTGGCAGAGGTCCTCAAGCGGCAGACGCCCGAGACACAGGATCTCCTTCTGCGGGTCAGCGTCCTCGACCGCTTCTGTCCCGAACTGGCGAACGCGCTGACGGGGCGCGCCGATGCCGAGCCCATCCTGACCGGACTGCACCGCGAGAACGCGTTCGTCGAGCGGCTCGGGCACTCCTGGTACCGCCTCCACCCGCTGTTCGGGGAGATCCTCGGTGCCCATCTTCGGGTGCGCCTTCCCGGTCTGGAGCCTGAGCTCCACCGACGGGCCGCGCGGTGGCTGCGGCGCCGCGGATCTCTTGCCGAGACACTCGGTCACGGGGCCGCCGCGGGGGACTGGGAGTTCACCGCCGGTGCCCTCGTCGACGACCTCGCGATCGGCCGGCTCTTCACCGGCCTGGGCCACGACGACCTGGCCGAGCTGTTCTCGCGGATGGAACCGGAGGCCGCGAGCCCGGCCGCCGATCTCGTGCGGGCGGCCCGTGAGCTGTCCCGGAGCGAGCTCGACCGCGGGCTGGCCCATCTGCAGCACGCCGAGCAGAGCCTGGCGGCGGAGCGGATGCCGACGGGTGACGCATCGTCCGGCCGGGCGGCAGCTCTGCTGACCTGCGCCCTGCTGGAAGCCCTGGCGGCCCGGCTGACCGGTTCGCCGCAAAGAGCGGAGGAGGCCGCGGAGGAGGCCGGGAGAATCCGGGAGGACGTGCCCGCCCGGCTCCTGGACGAACATCCCGAGCTCACCGCCCTCCTGCTGACCCATCTCGGCTCCACCCGGCTGTGGGCCGGGCGCTTCGGGGACGCGCGTGCGGCCCTGACCGAGGTGGCCGGCGGCGACGGCGGAGATGCGACGGCGCTCCCGCGCGAGGAGTGCCTGGGCCATCTCGCCCTGATCGACTACCTCCAGGGCTGGCCCGGCAGGGCGGAACGCAGGGCTCTGGCGGCCATGACCGGGACGGGGCGCTTCAGCCTCCCCCAGGCCTCCGGATCCGGTATCGGGTTGCTGGTCCTCGCCGCCGTCGCCGTCGACCGCAATGAACTCGACCGGGCTCAGGCCCTCCTCGACGCGGCGGCCGACGTGGACCACACGATGCGGGACCCGGTGACGGAAGCGGGCCGGGCCATCGCCACCGCTCGGCTGCTGCTGGCCCGCGGCGACACGAAGGCCTCGCTCGAAGCGGCGGAACCGGTCGTCGCAAACGTGGTCTCCCCCTGGGCGGAAGGACAGGCGGCGCTCGTGGCCTCGGCCGCGCACCTGGCCGAAGGGCGGCCGGAGACGGCCGCGAAGCTGCTGCAGGCGGTGCCCGACAGCCAGCCGGCCTGTGTGGTGGGTGCCGCACGGGCCCAGCTCGCCGCAGGCGAACCCGGCGCGGCGATCGAGCTGCTCGACAGAGCGCATCCCGAAGGCCGCACCGGCCCCGCGGTGACCGTACGGGCTTCGCTGGTCAGGGCGCAGGCCGCGGACGAGGCGGGGGATGCCGTCGCCTCGCGCAGGCTCCTGGCCCATGCCCTTCACGAGGCACGGCGCGAGCGGCTGCGGCGCCCGTTCACCGAGGCCGGACCCTGGATCCGGCCGCTGCTGGGCACCGTGCCCCTGAGCGGGCTGGCCGCGGGCTGGCTCATCCCCGGCCTGCCGCACGGCGGGCCGCCGCGGCCCGAGGACCGGCTGCCGGCCCCGGTCGTGGAGGCGCTGAGCGCCCGCGAGCGCGATGTACTGCAACGGCTGGCCCAGATGATGTCGACCGAAGAGATCGCCGCCGATCTCTACGTCTCGGTCAACACGGTCAAGACCCATCTCAAGAGCGTCTACCGGAAGCTCGCGGTGAACCGGCGTCACGACGCGGTGCGTCGCGCGCGCGAGCTGCGGCTGCTGTGACCGCACGGCAGCTTCGCCCGTGAGGGGTGAGGCGCGGGGTGAGTTCTTCGGCTGCGATGAAGGTGGCGGCCGGGCGTATGGCCCGCCGTTGCCGGCCGACTACGTCGGCTTGCCAGGCCGACTCGGCGAGGTGGACACGGTGACGCACTGGCGAGCGCTGATCGTCCTGGGCACCGCGCAGTTCCTCATGGTCCTCGATACGTCCGTGATGAACGTGTCGATCAGTCAACTGGTCGAGGACTTCGACACGGAGGTCACCGCCATCCAGGCCGTCATCACCCTGTACTCGCTGGTCATGGCGGCATTCATGCTCATCGGAGGCCGACTCGGTGACATCTTCGGCCGACGGCGCCTCTTCCTCCTCGGCCTCGTCGTCTACGGCATCGGGTCGGCGCTGACGGCTGTGGCCCCCACTCTGTGGGTCCTCGCGCTGGGCTGGTCGGTGATCGAAGGGCTCGGCGCCGCGATGGTGCTGCCCGCCATGGCGGCCCTCGTGGCCGAGTCCTACCGCGGCCGGGACCGAGCCGTCGCCTACGGCGTCATCGGCGGACTCGCCGGGGCCGGAATCGCCGTCGGCCCGCTGCTGGGCGGCTGGGTGACGACATACCTCACCTGGCGGCTGGTGTTCGCGGGTGAGGTGGTGGTCGTCGCGGCCGTCCTGTGCTTCCGTCGAGTGATCAAGGAATCCCCCCGGACCGGTCCGGCCCCCCGGCTGGACGGGGTCGGTGCCGCGCTCGCGGCGGCCGGGCTGGCGCTGGGCGTGCTCGGTGTGCTGCAGAGCGGTACCTGGGGGTGGGTGCAGCCCGCCAACCCGCCCTTCACCGTACTGGGCTTCGCGCCGACGCTGTTCGTGATCGGCGCCGGCGTCCTCGTACTGGCCGTCTTCCTGCACTGGGAGCGGCGCCGGGAGGCCCAGGGAGCCGAGCCTCTGGTGCATCTGCCCCTGCTGAAGAAACCCGCCCTGCGATCCGGGCTGATGTGCCTGCTGAGCCAGAACCTCATCCTGCTGGGACTGTTCTTCACCATCCCGCTGTACCTACAGGTCGTTCAGGGGTTCGACGCCTTCCAGACGGGCCTGCGGCTGCTCCCGGTGTCGGTCACCATGCTCGCGGCCTCCGTGATCGCCTCCCGGCTGGGACGGGTGGCCGGACCGCGCCGGGTGGTGCGAGGCGCCCTGGTGACGCTGGCCGCCGCCATCGTGTGGCTGCTGGCCACCATCGACCCGGACATCGACGACGCGCAGTTCGCCGGAGCCATGGCCCTGCTCGGCGTGGGCATGGGCCTGCTCGCCTCGCAGCTCGGCAACGTCGTCCAGTCCAGCGTGGGCGAGGAGGAGCGCAGCGAGGTCGGAGGACTCCAGTTCACAGCCCAGAACCTCGGCTCCGCGCTGGGCACGGCACTGATCGGTTCGCTGCTCATCGGTGCCCTGGCCCACGCCTTCACCACGCAGGTGGAGGACGACGCACGGCTGTCCGCGGAAGCCCGGCAGCAGACGAGCACGGCTCTCGAAGCCGGGATCAGCTTCGTGCCCACCGACCAGGTGACTTCGGCCGCCGAAAGCGTCGGGCTGCCTCCCCCGGAGGTCGACGCCCTCACGGACTCGTACGCGTCGTCCCAGCTCGACGGTCTGAAGGCGGCGATCCTCGCCACCGGAGGGATCACAGTCGCCAGCTTCCTGGTCACAGGCCACCTGCCGACGGGGACAGCAGGCCGCCCGAAGCAGCCCGGCACCGACGAAAGGGCCGACGCGGCCGACTCGACCGGCTGACTCCGAGCGGACGCGATCGGCTCGACCCACTGACTCCGAAGGGACCGAGATGTCCAGGACCGAGCACGGAACGGTCCCAGAGAGCACCGCCGAGCGCCGGGCGCGCGCCGACTACACCGGTGGCGTCTACGGATCCATGCTCGCGGCGTCGGTGATCGTCGGCGCCGGCGCCCTGGGCGATTTCCCGCGCCTGGAGCTGGTGCTGCTGCTGTTGCTCACCGGCGTCGCCTTCTGGATCGCCCATGTGCACGCGCAGCTGTTCGGGGCGCGCCTGGCACAGCACAGCCTGGATCGCCGGGTCGTGCTGCACGTGTGCCGCGACGAGTGGCCGATCGTGAAAGCCGCCGTCCCCCCGGCCGTCGCCGTCGCCGTCAGCCCCTTGCTCGGCCTCGACGTACCAGGTGCCCTGTGGCTGGCGCTCGCGGTTGCCGTGGCGGGTCAGGTCGGCTGGTCGGCGGCCGCGGCGCGCAGCGCCGGCGCCTCCTGGCGCCTGGTGTCCGCCACCGCCTCGGTGAATCTGGTGCTGGGTCTGCTGATCATCTCGTTCAAGATCTTTCTGAAGCACTGATCTTTCTGAAGCACTGGTCTCTCAGAGGCACTGATCTTCCTGGAGCGCCGGTCTTCACACGGCATGGGCGGAGGTGGGACGGGTGCGTGGCGACGAATCACCTCCGCGGGGTGAGGCCGGGCGCTGTGCCGGGTCGGAGGATCACAGGGAAGGGCACAGCGCGCCTGTGCCGGGCCACCGGGGGAGAGCAGCTCATGCGCTATGAGATCCGCGTCGAAGGACACATGTCGGACACGCTGGCCACAGCTTTTCCGGAACTTGACCACGTGTTGATGTCCGGTCAGACGGTGCTGTACGGCTCCGTCGTCGACGAAGCGCACCTGTACGGTCTGCTGGCCCGCTGCCAGTCTCTGGGGCTACGGGTCCTGGAGATGCGCCAGCTGCCGGAGTAACGCGTCGGTACGACGTGCCGTACGACGTCGGCTTTGCACGACGACCGCTCAGAGGGTCTCGGCTCAGAGTGTCTCGGCGTGGATCCTGCCGGAGCGGACTGCGGCGCCCAGTTCCTCGAAGTCCCGCTCGTTCTGGTCGGCGTAGGCCTGGGCGAACTCGGTCAGCGCGCGGTCGAAGCGGTCGCTCCCGCCCAGATAGGCGGCGATGGCGACGGGGTCGCCGGAGCGGGCGTGGGCGCGCGCCAGGGAGGCCCCGCACAACTGCGCGAACAGGCGGAGATCGGCAGGATCCATCATGTCCGGCCGCGCGATGCCCTTCCAGTCCCGCAGCTGGCGCACGTAGAAGTCCCGGCCGTGTCCGTCGAGGCCCACGACGTGGGTCCAGCCGAGGAAGATGTCACTGTGCGTCTGGATCAGCCGCTGTCCCGCCACCACCCGGCGGCCCTGGTTGTCGTAGTGGTCGCCGCCCGTGTGTGCGGCGAGGACCGACTCCTGCGCCTCCTTGGCCTGCAGCAGCAGAGGGTCGGCGTCGTCCGTGCCGATCAGCAGCAGGATCCAGCAGCGCGTTCCGACGCTGCCGACGCCCACCACCTTCCGGGCCATGTCGACCAGGTGGTAGTGACGCAGGAGGTGGCGCCGCTCGGAGGAGAGAGTGCGCGCGTAGCCCTCCAGGACGCTCTGGAGCTCCTTCTCCTGCGCATCGTCGGAGGGGTCCTGCAGCAGATCCCGGAGCGGAGTGATCAGCGGCGGGTCCGGTGCGATCCGCCGGCCCTCGGCGGTCACCCGGGTGAGCTTCTCGAAGGCCTGGAGGTGGGTGCGGGTACGAGCGCGTGCCGTCGCCTCGGCGGTACGGCGCCTGGCCTGCTTGCCCATCGACGAGGCCAGCAGTTCCCGCAGCTGGTCGGCGTCGTCCTGCGCGTACCAGATGTCCAGGGTGCCCATGCCGGCGAACTCGCGCATCCGCTGCCGGTAGGCCTTCACGCAGGTGCGCACCGCGCCGCTCTGCTCCTTGACCGAGAAGCCGTTGGCCCGGCCCGCGATCGCGAAGCTGGCCGCCAGCCGCTTGACGTCCCACTCGAAAGGACCGGCAAGGGTCTCGTCGAAGTCGTTGATGTCGAAGACCAGATGACGCTCGGGCGAGGCCAGCAGCCGGAAGTTGAGCAGGTGAGCGTCCCCGCAGAGCTGCACCGTCAGGCCGGTGTTCGGGACGGGCCCGAGGTCCGACGCCATGATCGCCGCCGCACCGCGGTAGAAGCGGAACGGGGATTCGAGCATGCGGCCGTAGCGGATCGGAATCAACTCGGGCAGTCGCGTCGCTGATTGACGCGCTATCACGTCGAGGGGATCAGGTCGTTCCTTCTCCGTCTCGAACCAGCCGTGGCAGGAACGCGAGGCGCGCGTGCGCGCGCTTCTTCCGTAAGCCGTCCGCTCGGACGGCGACAGGGACGCCGTGAATTCGCTCGGTATGGCCATGGCTCGAACCTCCGCCTGTGCACCCGTTCAGGGGGCGGCGGTGACTCAGCCCGCCGCGATCCACACGCCGCGCGCGACGGGCAGGGCCCTCGCTCGCCGACGCATGTCTCCAGCACCCACCTCACCGCTCCGGCGGTGCGCACGGATCACCCGCCGGGGGTGACCCGGTTTCCGGCGGTGGGCGGGACGCTGGCCCGGTGAGGTCCCCGCACACCGCCCCGTCGGCGGTCCGGGAGCGACGCGCTCGATCGCGCGAGGAGGAGCCATGACCGTATCGCGTGGTCCGGCACCGCGTACCGGACCGGAAGACATGCCCGACGGGGCGACCCCGGGGCCGGCGGAAGACCCTGCGGAAGTGCTGGCGAAACTAGGGCGCTCCTGGACCTGGATCCTGGGCTCCGCCATCGCCACGCTCGTGCCGGGCGTCCTGGTCCTGGTCTGGCCGGACGAGACCCTGCACGTCCTGGCGGTCCTCATCGGTCTGTACCTGCTGGTGATCGGAGCGTTCCGGTTCGTCGCTTCCTTCGCCCGGGACGACCACGGCGAACGGCTGCCCGGCTTGCTCCTCGCGGTGCTGTACGTCCTGGCCGGGGTGCTCTGCCTGCGGAACCCGATGCAGACCATCGCCGCGCTCTCGCTGATCGTCGGGATCGTCTGGCTGGTCTCCGGCATCCTCACCCTCTACACGGCCATCGCCGCCAAGGACCTGCCTCACCGTGGCTTCGTCGTGGGCATCGCGGTGATCGGTATCGTCGCCGGGATCGTGGTGCTGGCCCTGCCGTCCGAATCGGCCCGAGCGCTGACCCGGCTGCTGGGCCTGTGGCTCGTCCTGCTGGGCCTCGGCGAGGCGGCTCTCGCCTTCGCATGGCGAGCGGCACTGCGCAGGTCGGGTGTCGCGGGGCCGCAGGACCCCGCCGGAACCCCCTGAGACATCCGCTCGACGCTGTGGACCGTTCGCGGGCGCCCCGGAGAAGGCCTGGCGCAGTCCCGGTGACCCGACGCGATTGCTCCCGGGCCGCCCGACACCTTACGGAGGAGCCATGGTCACGGGCGGGCACCCGGGTTCTCCGCTCTCCGGCGGCGCCGCGGAGACCGGCCATGTCCTGACCGTCCGGGAACGGGCGGAGTGGGAGTGGGAGCGGCCGCACCGGGCCGCGGTCCGGTGACCATGGCCAGGAAGCCCGCCCCCGCTCCGCCCTCGCGCGGCGGCCGGGCGGAGCGGGTCGCGGCGAGCCTGCGGTCGGGCCCCGTCGCCCGGCTGCTGGCCCGGCTGATGGCGCTCAACATCGTGGAGGGCTCCGTGCGGCTGGCCGCGCAGGCCTTCCTCGCCGCACTCCCGCTGCTGATGACGGTGGCGGCCTTCGCGCCGCACGGGGTTCAGGACATGCTGGCCGACTCCCTCCGCTCGGTGCTGGGCCTGCGCGACGACACGCTCGACGAGGTGCGCAGCACCTTTTCCGCCTCTGGGACGGCACGAGATTCCGTCGGAGCCGTGGGAGTGCTGGTCACACTCGTCTCCGCGACCTCGTTCAGCCGCGCGCTGCAGGCGGTGTGCGAACGGTGCTGGCACCTTCCCAGGGCACCACTGCGGGCCGTCGTCTGGCGGTGGCTGCTCTGGCTGATGGTCTGGCCGGCCGTGCTCCTGGTCCAGGCGCCGCTGCGGGACGGTTTCGGCACCGGCCCGGTGACCGGGCTGCTGCTGTCGGTGCTGTCCGCGGCGCCCCTGTGGTGGTGGACCCAGCATCTGCTGCTGGGCGGCAGGATCGGCTGGCGAGACCTCGTGCCGGGAGCGCTGCTGGCGGGCACGGGCACGGTGGTGCTGAGCTGGGCGGCTCACCTGTTCATGCCTACGGCCATGGCGCGCAGCCTCGACGAGTTCGGTCCCCTCGGACCGGTCTTCACCTTCCTGTCCTGGCTGATCGCCGTCTTCCTGGTGGCCGTCTCGGGCCTGGCGCTCGGCGAGGCCGTCGCGTCGTCCACGTGGTACCGGACGACCTTCGCCGCGCGCCACGGCGCGAGGGCGGACCGGTGAGCCGACCCGCGGACCACTGCTCCCGGAGGATCCGTTCACCCTCCTCGGGTGAGGCGACCAGGTGCTTGCCGTGGGCACGCTGAAAACGGCAGAGAACTGCTGCCGGGCCAGTGCCCGGAACGTAGGAGAGGAGTCGGCAGATGTACCTCGCGTACGACTATCCGCTGTTGAGCGTCTTCTGGTCGATGCTGTGGTTCTTCCTGTGGATCATGTGGTTCATCCTGCTCTTCCGGATCGTCGGAGACATCTTCCGTGACGACGCCCTGAGCGGCTGGGCCAAGGCCGGCTGGCTGGTCTTCGTCATCGTCCTGCCGTTCCTGGGCATCCTGGTCTACGTGATCGCCCGCGGTAAGAACATGGGTCGCCGGGAGATCGCGCAGGCGCGTGATCAGCAGAGGGACTTCGACGAGTACATCCGACAGACCGCCAAGGGCGGCGAAGACCGGCCCAGCAGCGTCGACGAACTCGCCAAGCTCTCCGAGATCCGTGCCCGCGGCGACATCACGGACGAGGAGTTCCGCAGGGCGAAGGATCTGGTCCTGAGTGGCGCCGGGCCGTCTCGGCCCGCGGGCGCCGCCGACTCCACCCCTGGTGGCTGAGGACGCCTCCACGACACTGAAACGAGGCAGCGGAATGACTGCGACACACACTGCGCACGCCCACTCGGCCAAGGGCGCATGGGCCGAGGGCCTGACGGTATTCGCAGCGGTCATGCTCATGATCGCGGGGGTACTCGACATCTGCCGGGGCATCATGGGGATCGCCGAGGACGACGTATTCGTCAACACACGCAACTACGTCTTCCAGTTCGACCTCACCGGCTGGGGTTGGGTCCACCTCGCCCTCGGCGTGGTCGCTGTGATCGTCAGTCTCGGCCTCTTCACGGCGTCGATGTGGGCGCGTGTCGCCGGGGTGGGCATCGCCGGACTCATCATCATCGCCAACTTCCTCTCCCTGCCGTACTACCCGGTCTGGTCGATCGTGATGATCGCCTTCTCGGGGTTCATCATCTGGGCCCTGTGCGTGATCCGGCCGGACGAGAGCCCCTAGCTGCCGAGAGCCCCTGGCCGGGGGGCAGGTTCCGGCCGATGCCGGAGCCGACGCGCTGATCGGGGCCTCCCCTCCGTTTCCGTCCGAGTTCTGCGGGCACTCGCACGAGCGCGGTCCCGCTGGACGCGGTGAACCAGGAGCGGCCTGTAGGGGAGAAGGGCATGGAGTGGTTGCGAAGGGCGGTTTGCACGGATGTGGATCCCGAGCTGTTCTTCCCGGTCGGCACCACCGGCCCCGCGCTGCAGGAGGAGCGGGCGGCGAAGCAGATCTGCGCCCGCTGCCCGGTGATCAGTGATTGTCTGGACTGGGCCCTCGCGACCGGACAGGCCTTCGGGGTGTGGGGCGGAACCTGCGAGGAGGAGCGCTCGGCCATGCGGCGGTACGTCCTGGACGCGTGTGCCGGTCAGGATGATCGCGCGCAACCCGTCATGACCCGTACAGAACCCTGACCGTCATGGCCCGTGGAGAACCCTGACTGTCATGACCCATGCAGAATCTTGAGCACTTCGTCGTCCGTCACCTGGTCGAAGTCCTCGTACCAGACCCCGACCGCCGTGAACGACACGGGCTGGTGGAGACAGACGACGTCGTCCACCTCGTCGCGCAGCAGGCGGGCGGCCTCCGGCGAGCACACCGGGACGGCGAGCGTGATGCGAGCGGGGTCGCGGTGCCGTAGGGAACGGACGGCGGCGAACGCGGTGGCACCGGTGGCCATGCCGTCGTCGACCACGACGGCCGTGCGGCCGGTGAGTTCAGGGGGCGGCTTGCCCTCGCGGTAGAGCCGCTCCCGCCGGTGCAGCTCCTCCCGTTCCCTTTCGACCACGGGTGCGAGCGCCGCCGCGCTGAGGCCGAGGCGGTCAAACGCCTGCTCGGCGAAGAGCGGCTTGTCGTCCCCGGCGATCGCTCCGACGGCGAACTCGGGCTGGAACGGCGCCCCGATCTTCCGCACGACGAGCACATCCAGCGGTGCGTCCAGCGCCCGCGCGATCTCGTCGGCGACCACGACACCTCCGCGGGGCAGGGCGAGGACGACCGGTTCCGGCAGAGCCCCTTCGTCGTACTGCGTACGCAGTCGCTCGGCCAGGGCCGCACCCGCCTGTCTGCGGTCGGTGAATCGCATGACGTTCACTCCCTTCGCCGCGCTGAGAGCTGCGAGGACCGCACCCACGCCGCGTTCCCCTGCTGCCATCGGTTATGCAGAAGCAGGCCGTCTGTCGAGGCCCCTGCCCGGGTCGGCGTGTGGGGCCCGCGCACCTTGCCCGTCGCCAGATCTCTTTACGCGGCTGTCATGTCCCTGTAGCTTCCGCGAAGCCGCAAGATTTTTCAGGAAGTTACCGGTTCTTCTTGCAGAGGTGTGTCCAACACCCTCTCGACGCCGCCGTATTGGAGTCGCCATGAGACGTCACCTCCCACGCCTGCCACGACGCCCCCTGGCGGTGTTCGTGGCGGCGACCGCCCTGCTCGCACTCCTCTCGGAGAGACCGAGTACGGACCCCGTTCCCCTGCGGAACACGGCCGCGACCTCCAACTCGGCGACCGTCTTCTACTACACGAAGACCAAGAACTGGCCCACCACGTACCTGCATTACGCGCCGGACGGCGGCTCCTGGACCACTGTGCCCGGCACACAGATGGAGTCGGCCTGCACGGACTGGGTGAAGAAGACCGTCGACCTCGGCTCGGCCGCCGGTCTGCAGGCCACCTTCAACAACGGCAGCGGAACCTGGGACAACAACGGCGGCAGCAACTACGCGCTGGGCACCGGCACGATCACCGTCAAGGACGGCGTGATCGCCCACAGCGACCCGTGCGCCGACGCCGGAACGGGCAGCGGCAACCAGGCCACCGTCTACTACTCCACCGCCACCTCCGGCTGGACCACCGCCAACATCCACTACGCGCCCACGGGCGGCTCCTGGACGACGGCCCCAGGCGTCGGTATGGAGGCCGCCTGCACCGGCTGGTGGAAGAAGACCCTCGACATCGGAACGGCGACCTCGCTGAAAGCCGCCTTCAACAACGGCAACGGCGTATGGGACAACAACAACAGCGCCGACTACTCCATCTCGGCCGGCACCACGACCGTGAAGGACAGGACGCTCACCAAGGACGCCACCGACCCCTGCGCCGCCCAGCAACCGGACACCCAGGCCCCGACCGCGCCCACCAAGGTCACCGCGAGCGCCACCGACACGTCGATCGTGGTGAGCTGGGACGCGGCGACCGACGACACCGGCGTCACCAAGTACCAGGTCACCCGCACCGGCGGCACTCAGGGCACGGTCGTCACCGACATCGGCTCAACGGTCTACTCCGACACCGGACTTGAGGAGAGGACCGGCTACACCTACACCGTGAAGGCCATCGACGCGGCCGGGAACACCTCGCCCGCCTCCGCCGAGGCCACGGCGACGACGGGCGTGAAGGCGCCCGCCCCGGCCTCCGGCACCCCGCTGGGCACCGACCCGCGCAAGGACCCGATCTACTTCGTTCTCACCGCCCGCTTCTACGACGGCGACAGCTCCAACAACCGGGGCGGCAGCCAGGACGTGAAGTCGGGCAACGCGGCCAACAACGACCCCATGTTCCGCGGGGACTTCAAGGGCCTGGTGAACAAGCTCGACTACATCAAGGCGCTCGGCTTCTCGGCGGTCTGGATCACCCCGGTCGTCCTCAACCGCTCGGACTACGACTACCACGGCTATCACGGCTACGACTTCTACAAGGTCGACCCTCGCCTGGAGTCGGCCGGCGCCTCCTACCAGGACCTGATCAACGCGGCCCACGCCAAGGGCATGAAGATCTACCAGGACGTCGTCTACAACCACAGCTCCCGCTGGGGTGCCAAGGGCCTGTTCACGCCGACCGTGTACGGCGTGCGCGACTCCCAGTGGAGCTGGTACTACGACGAGAAGAACGAGGGCTTCGAGTACGACGGCCTGACCGTCGAGCCCAAGTCCGGGAAGTCGTACTACAACGGCGACCTCTGGTCCACGGCCGAACCGTCCGGCAACACCTGCCTCAACTGGGGCAAGCCCACCGGCGCCAAGAGCGCCGAGGGCTACACGCTCTACAACTGCCAGTGGCCCAGCCCCACTTCGGGCATGTTCCCCAAGACGTACTACCACCAGTGCTGGATCGGGAACTGGGAGGGCGAGGACTCACGGTCCTGCTGGCTGCACGAGGATCTGGCCGACTTCAACACCGAGTCGACGCCCGTGCAGAACTACCTCATCGGCGCCTACGACAAGTACATCGACATGGGCGTCGACGGCTTCCGTATCGACACGGCCGTGCACATCCCCCGCGTCACCTGGAACCGCCGCTTCCTGCCCGCCATCTACGACCGCGTCACCCAGAGGTTCGGCACCGACGCGGCCAAGAACTTCTTCGTCTTCGGCGAGGTCGGCGCGTTCGTCAACGACAAGTGGAACCGCGGCTCGGTGAACCACTCGGCGCAGTTCTTCACCTGGAAGGAACGCAAGGAGTACAGCGCGGACGACGCCACGGCGTCCATCGAACAGTACAACTACGAAGAGCAGTTGGGCACGGGCAACCAGCCGACCTCCACCAACGCCTTCCTGAGCGGCAACAGTTACCACACGCCCGACCGCAGCCAGTTCTCCGGCATGAACATCATCGACATGCGCATGCACATGAACTTCGGTGACGCGCAGAACGCCTACAGCAATGGCAAGGACTCCGACGACAGCGTCAACGACGCCACATACAACGTCGTCTACGTCGACAGTCACGACTACGGCCCGAACAAGTCCAGCACCCGCTACAGCGGAGGCACCGACGCCTGGGCCGAGAACATGGCCCTGATGTGGACCTTCCGCGGCATCCCCACCCTCTACTACGGCTCGGAGACCGAGTTCCAGGCGGGCAAGCAGATCGACTGCGGTCCGACCTGCCCGCTGGCGTCCACCGGACGCGCCTACTACGGCGACCACCTCGCCGGATCCGTCACGGCCTCCGACTTCGGCACGGTGGACTCGGCGAGCGGTGAGGTCGCCACGACACTCGCGCAGCCCCTGGTCAAGCACCTCCAGCGGCTGAACCAGATCCGCCGGGCGATCCCCGCCCTGCAGATGGGCCAGTACTCCACCGACGGCATCAGCGGCTCGATGGCCTTCAAGCGCCGCTACACCAGCGGGAGTACGGACAGCTTCGCGCTCGTCACGGTCACCGGCGACGCCACGTACACCGGCATCCCGAACGGCACCTACAAGGACGCCGTCACCGGTGACGTGAAGACCGTCTCCAACGGCACGCTGTCCGTGCCGGCACCCGGCAAGGGCAACCTGCGGGTGTACGTCCTGGGCGGCCCCGGCAAGATCGGGACCGCCGGGCCGTACCTGAAGTAGGGACAGCCGCTGCCGCTGCCGACCTGATCGAGAGCGGCAGGAATGCGTCCGTCCCCGCCGGGTACGCGACCAGGGTGTGCCCAGGACCGATCTTCGAGGTCGTGTCCTGGGCGGCCCGTCCGTACTACCCCGGGATCTGCCATGGACACGCCCTCGAACAACCACACCGCCCCCGTGACACCCGCGCAGGAGGCGCTGGACACGCTCGCCGTCAACACTCATGACACGGAGGCGCTGGACACGCTGGCCGGCAGCGACGTGCTCGTTCCGGTGCCCGACGACGTCGCCGACGACCCCGCCACCGATCCGACGGCCGTCGCGCTGCCCGTGCTGGAGCAGCCCGGCGGCGAGCAGGTCGTGCCGGTGTTCACCTCGGAGATGGAGATGGCCGGGCTGCTGCCCTTCGTGTCGCGCTATCGCCTGGTGCCGCTCGGCGCGCTCGCCTCGCAGTGGCCGTCCGGCGACCTCTCGCTCACCATCGACGCGGGCTCGACGCACGGCCTGACCCTCAACTCCGAGGGGGTCCGCACCTTGCTGGCGCGCCCCCAGGGGTGAACCCGGCGCCGGTCGGGAGCCGCGCGCCGGGCCGTCGTACGTGATCGGCCGCGGCCACCCGGAACCTCGTGACCGCGCACGGCCCGGGGTCACCCGAACCCCTCCTCACCCCGGCGTGACAATGACCCCATGAAATGGATCTCCGGTGTGGCCGGCGGACTGCTCCTGGCCCTGGTCCTCGCCAGCATCCTGCGCACCCTCGTGGTGCCCCGCGGGCTGTACTCCTCGCTGGTGACCCGGTGGTGGTGGACCCTGCGCTTCGTGCTGCGCCTCGCCGCACCCGGCGGCAGCTACCGCGCCCACGACCGCGCCCAGACCTGGCTGGCCCCGCTCATGCTGATCGGCATGCTGGCGAGCTGGCTGGGCGGGGCGCTGATGGGCTTCGGGCTGCTGCTGCACGCGCTGTCCGGACTGTCCTGGGACAGCGTGTTCCGGGAGGCCGGATCCAGCCTGTTCACCCTCGGGTACGCCAGCGAGGCCCGGCTGCGGCTGTCCGCGCTCGACTTCCTGGCGGCGGCCACCGGCCCGGTGGTGATCGCGCTGCAGATCGCGTACCTGCCCACCCTGTACGCCGCCTACAACCGCCGCGAGCTGGAGGTCACCCTCCTCCAGTCGCGGGCCGGCGATCCCGCCTGGGGGCCGGAGATCCTGGCCCGGCAGTGGCTGGTCGACACCGAGAAGGCGCTGCCGGAGCTGTACCGCTCCTGGGAACGGCTCGCCTCGGACATCGGCGAGAGCCACTCCACGTACCCCGTCCTCTTGGCGTTCCGCTCGCCTCGGCCCTACCGCAGCTGGATCGTCGGGCTCGTCGCGGTCATGGACGCGGCCGCCATGCAGCTCTCGCTCACCCCGGGCAGTGCCCCGCCCGAGGCGCGACTGGTGCTGCGCGCGGGCTTCACCGCGCTGCGCGACATCGCCCGCTCCCTGCGCTTCGACTTCGACGCCGACCCCGAGCCCGACACCCCGATCCAGCTGTCGTTCCTGGAGTTCGACGCGGCCGTGGCGATGGTGGAGGCGGCGGGCTTCCCCTCCGAGCGGACGGCCGAGCAGGCGTGGCCGCACTTCCAGGGCTGGCGCGTCAACTACGAGGCGATCGCCTACGAGTTGTGCCGCCGAGGCGACGCCGTCCCCGCCCTGTGGACCGGGCCGCGGGACTTCGCGACGACCCAGATCCCGCCCGCCCGGCCCAAGGACCGGCGCCCGGGCGAAGGACGTCCGGAACTGCCCCCTGCCACCGCGTAGTTCAGGCCCTCTTACAGGGGAAGATCCTGCGGGGACGGTCGTCCGACACGGAGAGGTGGGATCGCAGTGAGAGTCGTCCTGCTGGGTACGGCCGCAGGGGGCGGCTTCCCTCAGTGGAACTGCGCCTGCGCGCTGTGCGCCGCGGCCCGCGACGGCAAACTGCCCGCGCGCACGCAGGAGTCGGTCGCCATCAGCGGCAACTCCCGCGACTGGTGGCTGCTCAACGCCTCACCGGACATCCGTACGCAGCTGATCGCCGCCCCCGCGCTCACGCCGGGACCCGGCCCCAGGGACACGCCCGTCCGCGGCGTCCTGCTGACCGACGCCGAGGCCGACCACGTCATGGGGCTGACCGTCCTGCGCGGCGGCGCGGAACTCAAGGTCTACGCCCCACCGCCGGTTCTGGCCACGCTGGCACCGCTGCGCGGCATGCTGGACCGCTACGCCCCATGGGTCTGGGCGGACAGCCTGGCCGAGGGCGGATTCGTGCTGTCCGGCGGCCTGGTCGTCAGCACGCACCCGATCGGTTCCAAGGTGCCCAAGTACGTGTCCGGTGCGGACGAGGACACGCGGTGGGTGACGGCGTACCGGATCGAGGACCTGGCCACCGGGGGAGTGCTGGTGTACGCGCCCTGCGTGGCCCGGTGGACTCCGGTGCTGGACCGGCTGCTGGACACCGCGGACTGCGTACTGCTGGACGGCACCTTCTACGCGGCCGACGAGATGGGCGCGGCGGTGCGCGCCGACAACGGGCAGGCCGCGATGGGTCACCTTCCGGTCTCCGGTGCGGACGGCAGCCTGGCCGCCCTCGCGGGCTTCCCGGGCCTGCGCCGGATCTACACGCACCTCAACAACACGAACCCGCTGCTCGACCCGGACTCGGAGGCCCGTGCCCGGGTCGCGGAGGCGGGCATCGAGGTGCTGGAGGACGGCGCCGAGGTCGTGCTCTAGGCCGGTCCGCCGAGCGAGATCAGCCGTTCAGCATGCGGGCGAGGGTGGCGCGTTGCAGCGGGCGGACCTCGGTGTGCAGATCGCGGCCCTTCGGGGTGAGCGCGACCCACACACCACGGCGATCCTCCTGGCAGATGGTGCGCTCCACCAGACCGTCCTTCTCCAGCCGGCCGATCAGGCGGGACAGGGCACTCTGGCTCAGATGCACCCGGTCGGCGATGTTCTGCACCCGGCACTGTTCACCCGGCGCGGCGGCGGCGTCCGAGGCGAGGATGTCGAGCACCTCGAAGTCGCTGGCGCCGAGCCCGTGCGGATGCAGCACCCGGTCGATCTCGCACATGGTGCGCGCGTGCACCGACAGGATGTCCCGCCACTGCTCCTCGAGCCGGGTACCGGCCGTCTTCGCTGCCATATCTGAACGATAACAGAAATCCGGCCATTAATTGAGTATGCAACTAGTGCGGCTGCATACAACGAGCCGGATCAGGCGGTGGGCGGGTCCTGCGTGATGCCGATGAGATTGCCGTCCGCGTCCTTCACCGAGGCGATCAGCTTGCCGCCGCCCACGTCCTGGACGTCCTGGAGCAGCTCGGCGCCGGCCTCGACAAGGCCCGCGAGCGTCGCCCGGATGTCGGAGACGTGCCAGTAGGGAACGGGCCCGGTCATCCCCTTGGCGTGCCCGTTGGGGTCCAGTCCCACATCCTGCCCGGCGTCCTTGTAGCCGACGTAGTAGGGCTCGTCCGCGTACGGCTCCACCCCCAGCAGCGCGCTGAACAGGGGCTTCGTCCGGGCGAGGTCCTTGACGGGGTAGATGATGGTCTTCAGGCCGTCGGTCATGGCGTCTCCTGGGGAAGTGCGTGTCGGGGTGCCGCTGTGCGGCGTGCCGGCGTGTTGTCGTCGGCTCCTTCACGTTAGGTCGGGAGAGCGCCGGGTGGCTTCTTCGATCCTGACCGGTCGCCGCGGGGATGGTGGATGCGTGCCGGGATCCCTACCGTGGGCGCGCATGAGGCGACTGAGACGGCCGCGGTTACAAGTGCTCCTTCCGGGTGTCTGCTGCGTGGCACTGACCGCCGCCTGCGGTCACGAGACCGTGGGGTCGGAGTCGGGCCCGAGACCGACTGGCTCGACGACGGAGTTCTCGTGCGTCTGGATCGGGACGCAGCCACCGCCGACGCCGACAGGCCCGAGCTGCCCCCAACAGACACCTCGGCCCACACCCACTGTCGTCATGACCCCGCGCTGGGACGACGAGCGCTGGAGCAACCCCACCTGCGGGCCGGACCAGGGGCGTGCGATGACCCGGCACGGAACGTCGCTGTCGTGTTCCCAGTACGGCGAATGGAGCTGGCTCGCCGATACGGGCGAGGGCGAGCCGTGCGTGGACGAGGGGGAGTGGCAGGTGACCGGCGGGCGGGTCGCGACCGTCTGCCGGGACGGCACATGGCGCCGGGTGATCCTGGAGGGCCCCGCCCCGACCCCGTCCTCGACGGTGAGCTGGTCGCGCCCAGGCCCCGGCAAGATCCCGCACCCCTGAACCGGCGGTGGTGGGCGGCCGTCGATGCGGCCGCCCACCGCGCGCTCAGGTCGACTGCCGCCGTACCAGTTCGGTCGGCAGGATCACCGCCGCCGGGTCCTCGCCCCCTATCTGGGCCAGCAGGACGCGCACCATCTCATTGCTGATGCGGTCCCAGGGCTGGCGGATGGTAGTGAGGGCGGGGGTGACCGCAGTCGCGGCGGGGGAGTCGTCGAAGCCGCCGACCGACACGTCCTCCGGCACCCGGCGCCCGGCTTTCTGGAGGGCAGCCAGTACGCCCTGTGCCATCAGGTCGGACGCGACGAAGACGGCGTCCAAGTCCGGGACCCGCGTGAGGAGTTGCTCGGCGCCGGCCTCGCCGCTTGCCCGGCTGTAGTCGCCGGAGACGATCAGGCGGTCGTCGGCCTCGATGCCCGCGGCGGAGAGCACCTCGCGATAGCCCGCCAGACGCTCGACGCCGCCGGGGGTGTCGAGCGGGCCGGTGACCATGCCGATGCGGCGACGGCCCAGCGACAGCAGGTGCTGAACCATGTCGCGGGCACCGTCCCGGTCGTCCGCGGCGACGTAACTCACCTTGGAACCAAGGCCGATGGGCTTGCCGCAGGCGACCAGCGGCACACCCGCCTCGCGCAGCTCCTCGGCGACCGGGTCACCGGAGTGACTGGAGACCAGCAGCACGCCGTCGACGTGACCCGCCGTGATGTACCGCGTTATGCGCCGCCGTTCGTCCTCGGTGCCGGCGAGCATCAGCAGGAGGGGAACGTCGTGCGCGGCCAGCGCCTGCGTGCAACCGCGCAGCAGGACATTGAAGTTGGGGTCCTCGAAGAACCGCTCCTGAGGCTCGGTCAGCAGGAAGCCGATCGAGTCGGAACGCCCGGTGATCAGCGAACGGGCGTGCCGGTTGACGACGTAACCGGTGCGGTGGATCGCGGCGTTGACCGCCTCCTGGGCCGCGGGGCTCACATAGTGGCCGCCGTTGAGCACCCGTGACACGGTGCCGCGCGAGACCCCCGCCTCGCGCGCCACGTCGTGGATCGTCGGCGGCTTGCGCCTGCCCCCCGTGTTGCTCATGGTCATGACTTTACGGCCCCGGACAGCAGGTCGAGGCTCCAGAATCGCTGGATGACCAGGAAGAGGGCGATCAGCGGGAGCACCGCCAGCAGTGCGCCGGTGATGACCAGGGTGTACAGGGCGGGGGTGTTGGAGCCCTGCTCCAGGAGCGTGAACAGGCCCAGTGTGATGGGGAACTTCTCGTCGTCGCTGAGCATGATGTACGGCAGCAGGAAGTTGTTCCACACCGCCACGAACTGGAACAGGAACACCGTCACCAGTCCGGGAACCATCATCGGCAGCGCGACCCGGGTGAAGATCCGCCACTCGCTCGCCCCGTCCATCCGTCCGGCCTCGACCACGTCACCGGGCACGGCCGCGGAGGCGTAGATCCGGGCGAGATACACGCCGTACGGAGAGAGGACGAGAGGCAGGAGCACGGACGCGTACGAGTCCGTCAGGTCCGCCTTGGCCAGCAGCAGGTACTGCGGGATCGCGAGGATCACCGGCGGCATCAGCACGCCCGCCATCAGCACGCTGAAGACGGTCTCGCGACCGCGGAAGCGGTAGATGGCGAGGGCGTAGCCGCTGAGCGCCGAGACGGCCGTGGACAGGAGGGCGCCCAGGCCCGCGTAGAGGGCGGAGTTGCCCATCCACTTCCAGTACACGCCGTCGCGGTAGGCGTTGAGGTCCTTGACGTTCTGGGTGAAGCCGGTGCCCGGCAGGAACGTGAACGTCGAGAACAGCTCACGGCCCGACTTGGTGGCGGCGATCACCACCCAGGCGACCGGCAGCAGGCAGTACAGCGCGCCCAGCAGCAGGGTGAGGGTGGGGACGAGCGCGATCCGGTGGCGCAGCGGCGGGCCCTGGGCGGTGCCGGGCGTGGTGCCGGCCGCCGGGGCGGCCTTGCGGACGTCGCTGGTGGCAAGAGAACTCATCGTGCTTCCTCCTGCTTGTTACGGGAGTTCGCGGCGCGCAGGAATCCGAAGGACAGCACGAGCGTGACGAGGGCGATGATCGTCGCCTCCGCCGCGGCCGAGTAGATGTCGCCCTTGCCGAAGGCGTCCTGGTACACCTTCATCAGCGGACTCCAGGTCGTGGGAACGGAGTTGGTGAGCGGTTTGAGGGTGGTCGGCTCGCTGAACACCTGGAGCGTCGCGATGATCGAGAAGAAGAAGGTGAGCACCAGCGAGGGCGCCACCATCGGGATCTTGATCTTCAGTGCGACCTGCAGCGGGGTGGCCCCGTCCAGCTTCGCCGCCTCGTACACCTCGACCGGGATGGCCTTCAGCGAGGTGTAGATGACGATCATGTTGAAGCCTGTGCCGCCCCAGACCGCGATGTTCGACAGCGCGAGGTAGAGCGGGCCGCCGTCCAGCAGGTCCGGCTGCGGCATCCCCAGTTTGTCGAGGATGAAGTAGAACGGGCTGACGTCCGGGAGGTACAGGAAGCCCCAGAGCATGGCTGCGACGACGCCGGGGATGGCGTACGGCAGGAAGATCGCGAGCCGGGTGAAGGGCGAGAGCCGCACCTTGTCCGAGTCGAGCATCAGCGCGAAGAGCAGCGCGAGGCCGAGCATCACCGGGATCACGATGGCGCCATAGCCGAGGACGCGCAGCGCGCCGTCGAGCAGTTCGGAGTCGGTCAGGGCGTCCTTGTAGTTCTCCAGGCCGGCCCAGACCTCCTTGCGGGCACCCGAGCCCAGGCCGAGGCCCGAGACGTGCACCTTGTGGAGGCTGAGCCACAGCGCGTAGCCGATGGGCAGCGCGAAGAACAGGGCGAACAGGATCGTCGCGGGGAGGAGAAAGGCGTACGGGGCCGTCCTGACCCCGTACGACTTCCGGCGTGCCGTGGTCACTCGGCGACCTCGAAGCCCTGCTTCTTGAGGTCGGCGACCGTCTCGTCCTGCATCTTGGTCAGGGCGGCGGAGAAGTCCGACTTGTTCTTGGCGGCGGCGCCGAACGCGTCGTTGAAGGTCGTGTAGGCGACGTTCACGTTCGGGCCCCAGGCGGAGGGCGCCGTGGTCTTCGCGATCTCGGAGGCCTGCGCGTAGAAGTCCGACTGGTTGGAGAAGAAGGCCGGCGGCTGGGCGAAGGCGTCACTGGTCTGCGCGGTGGTGGCGGCGGGGTAGATGCCGCCCTCCTTGGCCAGCGCGGCCAGCGCCTGCGGGTCGGTGTTCAGCCAGGCGGCGAACTTCGCGGCGGCCGCCTTGTGCGAGGAGTCCGTGGTGACGGCCGTGGAGGAACCGCCCCAGCTGCCGGTGATCTTCTCCGACGAGGACCACTGCGGCAGCGGGGCCATCGCCCACTTGCCCTTGGTGTCGGGGGCCGCCGTGGTCAGGGTGCCGGGCGCCCAGACCGCGCTGACCCAGGCGATCTGCTTGCCGGTGTTCAGCGCCTTGTTCCAGGACGGCGTGTACATCGGCTGGTTGTCGATCGCGCCCTCCTTGACGAGGCCGCCCCAGAAGTCGGCGACCTTCTTCGACGCCGCGTCGTTGATGCCGACCTTCCACTTCTCGCCCGAGGTCGTCCACCACTTGGCGCCGGCCTGCTGGGCGAGACCGGCGAAGAGGCCGGAGTCGTTGGCGGAGAAGGTCGTCAGGTCCTTCTCCGGGGCCTTCTTCTTCAGCGCGCGGGCGGTCTCGGCGAACTCGTCCCAGGTGGTCGGCACCTTCAGGCCGTACTTCTTGAAGAGGTCCTGGCGGTAGTAGAACATCATCGGGCCGATGTCCTGCGGGATCGCGTAGACCGCGTCCGTGCCGAGCGTGGTCTGCTGCCAGACGCCGTCGGCGAACTTGGACTTCGCGTCCTTCGTCTCGCCCGCGATGTCGGCCAGCACGTCATTGCTGACCAAAGTCGGCAGCGCCTGGTACTCGGCCTGGACCAGGTCCGGGGCCTTCTTCGCCTTGTGCGCGGTGAGGATCTTGGTGACCAGCGTGTCGCCGGACGCCTGCTTCTTCACGGTGACCGTGATCTGCTGCTTCTTGCCCGGCCCCTTGTTCCACAGGTCCGCGACCTTGTCCATGCCCGGGGTCCAGGTCCAGTAGGTCAGCGAGGCGGGCCCGGACTGGGCGCCGTCGTCGCCGGCCTTCTCGGAGCCGCAAGCGGCGAGGGTGGTGGCGCCGAGCGTGACGGCGAGGGCCGTGGCCACGAGGCGGCTGTGCTTCGTGTTGGGCATGGATCGTTCTCCCCTGACCTGGGTCTCCGCCTGCTGCGGAGGCCTGCCATGCTTCTGTGAGCGTTCACACCACCACGGTCTCTGCATGGCGCAAAGACCTGCGGTGTGTCTGTGAGCGTTCACAGTAGAGAAACACCCAGGACACTTGTCAATGGTTGTTGCTGTGCGGTTATGTTGGGCTCTCGCCGCTGGCGATGTGTGTGCACGTTCCCAAATGATCGATTTCACGGGAGAGATCCATGCCGGAGACCACCCCGAAGGGCCTCACCCGGCTCGCCTTCGGAGGGGACTACAACCCCGAGCAGTGGCCGGAACACGTCTGGCACGAAGACGTCCGGCTGATGCGCGAGGCGGGTGTCACGATGGTGAGCGTCGGGATCTTCTCCTGGGCGATGCTCGAGCCCGAGCGCGGCGCCCATGACTTCGGCTGGCTCGACCGACTGCTCGACCTGCTCCACGAGAACGGCATCCGCGCCGATCTCGGCACCCCGACCGTGGCCCCGCCGGTGTGGTTCTACCGCGAGCACCCGGACGCGCTGCCGGTGGCCGCCGACGGCACCCGCTACGAGTTCGGCTCGCGCGGCGCCATCTGCCACAGCAACGCCGACTACCGGGCAGCCGCCGCCGACATCACCACGCGCCTCGCCACCCGGTACGCCGACCACCCGGCGCTCGCCCTGTGGCACGTCCACAACGAGTACGGCGTCCCCGTCTCCGCCTGCTACTGCGACTCCTGCGCCGCGCACTTCCGCCGCTGGCTGGCGGCCACGTACGAGACCGTCGAGGCGGTCAACGAGGCCTGGGGCACCGCCTTCTGGGGCCAGCGGTACACGGACTTCGCGCAGATCAACCCGCCGCGCACCAGCCCGACCGTCGGCAACCCCGGCCAGGCGCTGGACTACAAGCGGTTCGCCGATGCCACCATGCGCGAGAACTTCGTGGCCGAGCGGGACATCCTGCACCGCCTCGCGCCCGGCATCCCGGTGACGACGAACTTCATGACCGCGCTCAGCCAGTGCGACTCCGTCGACTACTGGGCCTGGGGCCGCGAGGTCGACCTGGTCACCAACGACCACTATCTGATCACCGACGGCCGCCGCACCCATGTGAACCTCGCGATGGCCGCCGACCTCACCCGCTCGGTGGCCGGCGGCGCCCCCTGGCTGCTGCTCGAACACTCCACCTCGGGCGTCAACTGGCAGGCCCGCAACCCCGCGAAGGCGCCCGGCCAGATGGCCCGGAACTCCCTCGCCCATGTGGCGCGCGGCTCCGAGGGCGCCATGTTCTTCCAGTGGCGCCAGTCCCGGCGCGGCGCCGAGAAGTTCCACTCCTCGATGCTGCCGCACGCCGGCACGGACTCCCGGGTGTGGCGCGAGGTGGTCGAACTCGGCGCCTCCCTGGACTCGTTGAGCACCATTCGGGGCAGCCGCACCCAGGCCGACGCGGCCGTCCTGTGGGACTGGCACTCCTGGTGGGCGCAGACCCTCGACTGGCGCCCCAGCGAGGACCACGATCCGCGCGAGCGCGCCGACGCGTTCTACGAGGCGCTCTACGACCGGCACCTGACCGTCGACTTCGCCCACCCGGAAGCCGACTTGTCGGCCTATCCCCTTGTCGTCGTGCCCGCGCTGTACCTGATGACCGAGGCCGCCGGGAACAACCTGCGCGAGTACGTCGAGAACGGCGGCACCCTCGTCGTCTCGTACTTCTCCGGGATCGTCGACGAGCACGACGCCGTGCACGAAGGTCCCTACCCCGGCGCCCTGCGCGACGTACTCGGCCTGACCGTCGAGGAGTTCTCGCCGCTGCTCAAGGACGACCGTGTCCGCATCACAGGACCCGACGGCTCCGAACTCACCGGCGACGTGTGGACCGAGTTCGTGGTGCCGCGCGGCGCCGAGACCGTGTGGACGTACGCCGAAGGGCTGACCGCCGGCCACCCCGCCATCACCCGGCACCGGCACGGCAAGGGCTCGGCCTGGTACGTCTCCACCCGCCTGGGGGCGCAGGGCCTGGACGCCCTGATCGGCTGGGCCGCCGACGACGCCCGCCTCGCGCCGCGCGCCGATCTGCCGCGCGACGTCGAACTGGTGCGCCGCACCGGCGAGTCGGGCACCTTCCTGTTCGTGATCAACCACTCCGCGCTCGACGCCAAGGTGCCGCTCGACGCGCACGGCACGGAACTGCTCACCGGCGAGCGTGCCGCCGGGCGCCTGGCCGTGCCCGCGGGAGCCGTCAGGGTCGTACGACTCGACGGCTGATCCCCGCCCACAAGACCCCGACCGGACTCCTGGGGGGACATCCGGTCGGACGGGCGGCGCCGCGCTCGGACCTTCGGGCGAGGCGCCGCCCCACACCCCCAGTCTCCCCACCTTCGTCGAAGGGACGACGATGTTCCACGCGAGACGCGCTCTACGGGCCCTGCTGATACCGCTGTTCGCGGGGCTGGCCCTCTTCACCCTGCCGGTCACCACCGCCCAGGCCGCCTCCACGCTCACCAACGGCGGCTTCGAGTCGGACGGCTCCGGCACCGCGACGCCCACCGGCTGGTCGACGTACTCGGCGGGCGGCCAGAACGCCGCCTCCTTCACCGAGTCCGGTGGCCACAGCGGCAGTTACCGCCTCAGCCACTACTCGTCAGCCGCCTACAAGGTGGAGACGTACCAGTACCTCTCCGGGCTCACCAACGGGAACTACACCCTCACCGCCTGGGTCCGCTCCGGCGGCGGCCAGAACTCGGCGTACATCGCGCTGAAGAACTGCGGCAGTTCCGAGCAGCGCACCAATCTGCCGGTCTCCTCCAGCGGCTGGGTCCGGATCGTCACCTCGATCGCGGTGACCAACAACCAGTGCACGATCAGCATCAACTCCGATGCCAACGCGGGCAACTGGATCAACGTCGACGACCTGACGTTCGCCTCCGGGTCGACGGGTCTGAGCATCAAGGGCGCCGACATCTCCTCCCTCGCCAAGAGCGAGGCCCTGGGCGGCGTGTACAGGACGAGCTCCGGCACCACGAGTGACGCGCTCACCGTCCTGAAGTCCTCCGGTATGAACTACGCGCGCCTGAAGGTCTGGGTGAACCCCGCCGACGGCTACAACAACAAGACGCGCGTCCTCGCCATGGCCAAGCGCATCAAGGCGCAGGGCATGAAGCTCCTGGTCGACTTCCACTACTCGGACACCTGGGCGGACCCGGGCAAGCAGACCAAGCCCGCCGCCTGGTCCGGGCACACCTACAGCCAGCTCAAGACGGATGTCTACAACCACACGTACGACGTCCTGAACGCCCTCAAGGCGCAGGGCACCACCGCCGACATGGTCCAGGTCGGCAACGAGATCAACGGCGGCATGCTCTGGTCCGAGGGCTCCACCGACAACTGGTCGCAGCTCGCCGGACTGATCAACTCCGGCTACAGCGCCACCAAGGCGGTCTCCTCCTCCACCGTCGTGGCACTGCACCTGGCCAACGCGGGTGACGACGCCACCGTGCGCTGGTGGTTCGACAACGCCAAGACGTACGGGATCAACTACGACGCGATCGGCCTGTCGTACTACGGCTACTGGCACGGCACGCTCGCCGCGGCGCAGACCACGCTCGACGACGTCGCCTCCCGCTACGCCAAGCCCGTGTTCATCGCCGAGACGGCCTACCCCTTCCGTCTCGACAGCGACGACTCGCTCACCAACCAGATCGACACCACCGGCGAACTGGTCTCCGGCTACGCGGCCACGACGGCCGGGCAGACGGCCTGGATGAACGACGTGGCGAGCATCGTGGAGGCCGTCCCGAACGGTCGCGGCCTCGGTGTCTTCTACTGGGAGGCGACCTGGACGGCGGTCACCGGCAACGGCTGGGACCCGGCCGACGCCACCTCCGGCAACGGCTGGGAGAACCAGGCCCTGTTCGGCTTCGACGACAAGGCGCTGCCCGCCATGTCGTGGTTCAGCCACCGCTGAGCAGTTACTGAGCACATAGCCGAAGGGCCCGGCCGCCAGGCGCGACCGGGCCCTTCCGCGCGCCGCGGCGCACGCCGGGCCCGAACGGCCCTCCCGGCCCTGCCCGTTCGGCCCCCGGACGGGGCCGGGGGGCCCTGGGCGTAGGGCCCCGGTCGCGAGACAGTGGCCGCACGGAGCGGTGTCGGACCGACCGGAGGGGGACGAGATGCTGAGGGTGCCGAGCAACGGGAAACGCCTGGAGATCCTGGAGTGGCTCCGGGATCCAGCCGCCCATTTCCCGCCGCAGCACCACGACGACCTCGTCACGGACGGCGTCTGCTCGCAGTCGGTCGCCGACAAGCTGGGCGTCAGCCGCCCGGTGGCCGACGCCCACCTGGAACTCCTCGCCGGAATCGGCCTGTTGCGGGCCATGAGGATCCGGCACCGCACCTTCTACCGCCGCGACGAACAGCGCATCGCCGATGTCGGGCAGCTGTTTGAGAAGGGCTGGTAGGGACGCCCATGTGCGGCGTCCCCGGCGTCCCCGGCGTCACTCGTGCGGGACCACCGCCACCGGCGCCTTCGCGTGATGCAGCACCGCGTGCGTCACAGGACCGATGCGGGCACCGAGCGGCGCACGGCGGACCCGACGGCCGACGACCAGCAGCGAGGCGTCCTGCGCCGCGTCGACCAGATGCTCGCCGGCGCTGCCGACCGCGGTCTGCTCGACCACCTCGACACCGGGGAACTTCGCACGCCATGGCGCCAGCGCCTCGGTGACCGCGTTCTTCTCCTGCCGGTCGAGTTCCTCGTCCAGCGACGCGTCCACGGCGAGCCCGTAGGCGAAGTACGGCGGCAGGCTCCAGCCGTGCACGACCCTCAGGGTCGCCGCACGGGCGGCCGCTGCCTCGAAGGCGAACTCGATCACGGCCGCGTCGGGGTGCTCGTGGTCGAGACCGAGGACGACATCCCGGTGGGGGGTGCTCGTGGACGGACGGCCGTCCGCGTCGGGCCGGTGCTCGTCCTCGGCCCGCGCCCCGGAACGTACGAGGACGACAGGACGGTCCGTCTGGGCCACCACGGCCAGCGACACCGACCCGACCAGGAAGCCCACCAAGCCGCTCACCCCACGTGAGCCGATGGCAAGGACGTCGGCGTTCTCGGACGCCGTGAGCAGGGCCGTCGTGGGGATCTGGGGCACCTGATCGGAGGTGACAGCCAGGCCCGGGTGGGCATGGCGGAGCCGCTCCAGGGCCTCGCGCAGCACACGCTGTGCCCAGTGCCGGTGCTTGGCGTCGTCCGAGACCGGCTCCGCGTAGGGCTGCCAGTCCCAGGCGTGCACGAGGTGCAGGGGCAGCCCGCGCAACTCGGCCTCGCGCGCCGCCCAGTCGGCCGCGGCGAGGGACTCGGGCGAACCGTCCAGACCGACAGTTACGGTACGGGACATGGTGCTGACCTCCTGGGACGTATGGGGAACTGCTTTCAGCGTGGCAGTCACGGCCGCCGTCGCAGGAGGGCCGACCGGCCCCCCCCGGCGGCGGCGAACGGGTCCCGCCGACCGGGCAGGTCGGGCCGGATCGGCGTGCCGGCGCGGCCGTGCACGATGTCGTAGGCGTCGGCGAGCGCGCCGATGGCCGCGAGAGTGCCGGTGAGCTCGACGAACCGGGCCGCGATCGGTGCCGTAGTCCGTGAACACGTACGGCACGTCGGTGAGGACGAGCAGGAAGTCGGCCTTGAGCTCGGGCGCCGGCAGGGCCGCGGTGAGCTCCTTGCCGATCACCGCTTCGGCGCCGGACCGCCGTCCCGTCACGGCGTCGGCTACCACCAGCAAGAACGCCCCGCCGCCCGCAGAGATCCCCAACGTGTCGGCAGCGAGCAGACTCCGGACGGTGCCGATCTCCAGGGTCTCCTCCGGCTGCCGCCAGGGGACCACCCGTCGCCGGCCCGCGCCGACACTCCAGCAATGCCCCGCCCTGTCTTCGGGCCTGCCAAGGGCCTGCGCCGGCCGTTGCAGCCGGCCTTCAGGTCTCAGGCGGAGAGATTCCTCCCGTACATCGTGCGTCCGCCCACCAGCTCGCGTCCGGTGACGAGTTCGGGCTCGATGCGGACGAACACCTGCTGCGGTGCGGCCACCCAGGACTCCGGCCCGGTCCGTTCCAGCCGGGTGCATTCGGCGGGGTCGGTGACGAGCCTGGCGTGCCCGGTGACCACGACGCTCCAGCCGGAGCGCCACTGCGCGTCGATCTCGTCGGCCTCGAACGCGACCACCGCCCCGTCCACCCGCAGGGCGAGCTCCGAGGAGGCCGAGGTCCGCAGGAGCACGAAGGAGTCCGCGTCCAGGCAGAAGTTGACCGGCAGCACCGAGGGCAGGGCTCGCTGCGTGTGGACGATGCGGCCGACCGGGGTCCCGGCCAGCAGACGCAGGCACTCGGCCCGGTCGAGTTCGCGGAAGCCGTCGTTCTGGTACATGGGCTCGCCCTCTGCCGTCCCGCACGGCCCGGCGACGGCCGGATGGAGTGCCGCCGTACGCGGGTCCTGGGTACGGCGGCTGCATGCCGTGTCCGTCCAGGGTCCGTCTCCCCGCATCCGGCCGACATGGGCCCATCGGCCCCGGGCGGCAGGAGGACGGCCCTCGTCCTCAGTCCTGGACCGTGCCGCCGGACGCGTCCTCGCCGATGTCCTCGACGGACGGTCCCGGCTGCTCGGCGCGCCACGGCGGGGCCGTCGTCCTACGGGCGGGCTCCCACGCGTGAGCGGCCTTGTCCGTCCGGCTGCGGAGCCGGTCCTGGAGCCGGTCGACGACACCGTGTCCCGAGGCGTCCTCGGCGTGGGTGACGACGGTCCGGTTGCCGACGCGCAGCTCGGCCACCGCCGACCAGACGTGTGCGGCGTCGTGCGCACCCGACTTCGCGATGCGCACCTCGCCGTGCACGGCCGGCAGCCCCGGCCGGGTGACCACCGCGTCGATCTTCAGACGCGCATAGGCGAGGGTCTCCTCGTCGACTCCGGCGCCTGCTCGTACCCGTACCGCCGTGGTGTCCCTGCTGGTGTCCATGGGGTTCCTTTCTCCCCTCGGCCGGCCGATCGTGCCGGCCGGTGTCGCTGTGACCAGTGGACCCCCGTCCCGTCGGCGAAGCGACCCGTTGGGGATGCCGAGCGACCAATGACCCGCCCGACGGGGACCCTCGACTCGATCTGCGGCCGCGCACGGGGGCCGGTCGGCCCGCCGGACCGGGACCCACCGGCTCAATCGTGCTCAGGGCCTACGGGGGAGAGTGAAGGCGGGGGCGACGCCGGTCACCCGTAGCGAGGAGGCGTCATGCACCGTTCGCCGTACCGCGTCCGTGACGTGATGACCCGGCGCGTGGTCGCCGTACGCAAGGGCGCCCGCTACAAGGAGATCGTCGAGACCCTGCACGAGTGGAAGGTCAGCGCCGTGCCGGTCCTCGCGGAGGGCGACGTCGTGATCGGCGTCGTCTCGGAGGCCGATCTGCTGCCCAAGGAGGAGTTCCGCGACAGCGATGAACCACTCGGGCTGGATCAGTTGCGCCGCCCCTTGGACCTCGCCAAGGCCGCGGGCTCGACCGCCGAACAGGTCATGAGCAGCCCGGCTGTCACCGTCGGCGTGGACGCCACCTTGGCGCAGGCGGCCCGGATCATGGCCCATACGTTCGTCAAGCGACTGCCGGTCGTGGACGCAGAGGGGCGGCTCCAGGGCCTGGTCAGCCGGTGCGACCTGCTGAAGGTCTTCCTGCGCTCCGACGCGGAACTCGCCCGGGAGATAGACCGGGAGGTCGTCGAACACCTCTTCCGGGGTACCGGTGCCGAGGTCCACGCCCGGGTCGAGGGCGGGGTCGTCACCCTCGGCGGCCACCTCCACGATGCCTCGCTGGTGCCGGTTGCCGCCCGGCTGGCGCGCGCGGTCGAGGGGGTCGTGGACGTGGAGTGGGAGCTGGACACGGAGGTTACGTCGGCCTCACGTGTCCCGTAGGTCGCACCCAGGGCGCCGTACAGCGCCCCTCACCGCTTCTCCCGCCCCCACTGAGGTCCCAGCCGGTCCCACTCCCTGCCCCACTCGTCGATACGGCGACGGTCCAGTCGCCAGCGCAGGGCGCGTCCGGCGGCGTAGACCGGACCGGCGAAGGCCGTGGCGGCCAGCGCTCCCAGGGCGCCTGCCTGCACGGAGGCCTCCGTCGTGGACGGGGGTCGGGTGACGAGCTCCTCCTGGTCGTTCACCCAGACCGTGACCTTGGCGCCGACCGTGTGCCCTCCGTCCACCAGCGTCTGACCGGTGCGGGTGGTGCCGTCCGTCGTCCAGCGGACGGTGGCGCGGACCCGGCTTCCCTCCCAGCCGCCCCGGATCCCGCTCACCGTGCTCTGCGTGAGGACGGCCTGCACGGTGTGCCGCTCGGCGCGCTGCCTGGCGAAGGCGTCGTCGGCGGAGTGCGCGGACACCGCGCCGACCAGGGGACCGCCGACCGCGATGACCGTCCACACGCCCAGCACGATCCAGGATTCGACGACGTCGTCGCGTCGGCGCAGGGGATTGCTCCGCCACCGCCACAGCCACAGCTTGTGTGTTCCCCGCCCGTCGTGGTCCTCCGGCGGCCTGCCCGCCCCGTGCCCGCTCCGCGGTGTCGGCTTGTCGTTGCCTCGCATCGCCACGCACCTCCTCGTTCGGCCTGTGAAGACCGTGACATCCGGACGAGTTCCCCCGCGAGGGCCGCTGAGGCAGGGTGAGTGGGCCGCTCGGGGTGCCCGTGCCGGGCGGGAGGGGCCGTTCAGCCCTTTTCGGCCGGGCCGAGCGGGGACGGCGCGGCCGGAGTGCGTGTGCCGCGGGGCGTCAGCCGGTTCACCACCCCGACGACTCCGTCGACGCGCCATACCGACCACACCGCTGCCGGGACATCGGTGCCGTCGTCCACGGTGCCCTCCAGCGACACCAGTCCTTCGTGGACCGTGACGGCGACGCCTGCGGAGGCAGGGGGCAGAGCGCGGGGCAGGACGTCGCCGACGACCTCCGCGCGGATCTCCTCGTCCGTGCGGACGAAGGCGCGCAGCAGGTCACGAGGGGTCGTAATACCGATCAGCCGGTCCTCCTCGTCCACCACCGGGAGCCGTCCCACGTCGCGCCGCTCCATGATCCGGGCGGCGTCCACGACGCGCTGTTCCGGGTGCACCGTGACCGCGGGCGTGGTCATCAGCCCGCTTGCCGTCACAGTGCCCTCCGGCGCCCGATGGGTGTCCGTGGCCTGGTGGCGGACGAGATCGGTGCGGGAGACGACCCCGATGACCTTGTCGTCGGCGTCGACGACCGGAAGCCCGCCGACGCGATGCCGGTCGAGCAGCCGGGCCACTTCCTGGCAGGAGGCCGCGGGCCGGGCGTGCACCACGTCGCCGGTCATCACCTCGCCGACGGTTCGACTGTGCATCAGGGCCCTCCATCGGTCGTTCGCACGCGGCGCGGGCAGCAAGGTGTTCTTGCCTGGCGTATTTGCTTGGTGCCTTCTACTTCGTGCCTTTTGCCTGGTGTCTTTGCATGGTGCGGTGGGGGAGGGCCTCGACGGGAGAACCGAAGGGGCCCGTTCGCGGGGCCGTTCGGTCCCTCATGGCGGTGGTTGATCATCTCGCCTTGTGATCGGTTCCGGTGGAGGGGATGGAGCAGGCCACCGGTGCCGATAACGTGAACATCACGTGTGGGTGGGAGACCGAGGAGAGCCGGTGGGCGACGGAGAGTCGTTTTCGGGGATGGCGCAACTGCGTCTGGACGATCTTCTGGAGGAGCTCCAGGCGCGGATCAACGCCGCGCGCGGCACCCGGGACCGCGTCCACAACCTGCTTGAGGCGGTGGTCTCGGTCGGGCGGGAGCTGGACCTCACCCAGGTGCTGCGGCGCATCGCGGAGGCCGCGGCGCTGCTCGTCGACGCCCAGTACGCGGCGCTCGGGGTGATCGGCCCCGACGGGCGCACCCTCTCGCAGTTCCTCACCGTCGGGCTGACGGAGGAGGAGATCGCCGAGATCGGCCCGCTGCCCGCCGGACACGGCATTCTGGGCGAGCTCATCAAGAACCCCGAGCCGCTGCGGCTGACCGAACTCGGCAAGCATCCGGCGTCGTACGGCTTCCCGGCGCACCACCCGCCGATGAAGACGTTCCTGGGCGTGCCGATCCGGGTGCGCAAGGAGGTCTTCGGCAACCTGTACCTGACCGACAAGCGCGGCGGGCAGGACTTCGACACCGAGGACGAGGCCGTGATCTCGACGCTGTCGGTGGCGGCGGGTGTGGCGATCGACAACGCCCGGCTGTACGAGGGCTCGCAGCGGCAGCGGCGCTGGCTGGAGGCGAACGCCGAGATCACCAGCAGCCTGCTGTCCGGCAGCGCGCAGGGAGACGTTCTGGAGCTGATCGCCCGGCTGGCCCGGGAGATCACCGGCGCCGCGCTGGCCGATGTCACGGTGCCGCTGGCCGGCACCGAGGAACTGTCCGTGGAGCTGGCCGTCGGCGGACACGACGATGCCCGGGAGGGCCTGGTCGTGCCCATGGAGGGCACGCTGTCCGGGGCCGCCTACCGTGCGCGCACGACGGTGGCGACGCCCGACCTGGAGCACGACTCCCGGTACACCTCCGGCCCCCGGCGGTTCGTGGGCCTCGGTCCTGCGGCCGCTGTCCCGATGGGCACCGCGCAGGGCGAGGTGCGGGGTGTGCTGCTGCTGGCGCGTGCCACGGGGGAGCCGGTGTTCAGTGAGGACGAACTCCAGCCGCTGCTGGGCTTCGCCGGGCAGGCCGCCGTGGCGCTGGAGCTGGCGGAGCGCCGCCGGGACGCCGAGCAGCTCGTCCTGCTGGAGGACCGCGACCGGATCGCCCGCGACCTGCACGACCTGGCCATCCAGCGGCTGTTCGCGACCGGCATGACGTTGCAGAGCGCGACCCGTTTCATCGAGCACGACGGAGCCTCCGAGCGGGTCGGGCGGGCCGTCTCCGACCTGGACGAGACCATCAAGATCATCCGGTCGACCATCTTCGGCCTGCGGGTCAGGGACAACGAGATGGGCCCGGGACTCAGGGCCCGGGTGGCCCGGGCCGTCGGCGAGACGGCGACCACGCTGGGCTTCGCGCCACGGCTCAGCATGGAGGGGCTGCTGGACACCGACGTGTCGCCCGCGCTGGCCGACCATGTGGCGGCGGTGCTCGTGGAGGCGCTCAGCAACACCGTCCGCCATGCCCGCGCGACCCGGGTGGAGGTGACCCTCCAGTCCACCGGCAGCGAGGTCGTGCTCGTGGTCGAGGACAACGGCGTGGGCATCCCCGCGGAGGGCCGCCGCAGCGGCCTGTCCAACCTCGCCGACCGGGCGCGCGCCGTCGGCGGCCGCATGGACATCGAGACACCGTCCGAGGGCGGCAGCCGCATCGTGTGGCGAGCGCCGCTGAGGCGGGATGCCCAGGAGTGACGGGCGGTGGTGGTGGGGTGGGGGCTGGTCCGTCGTGGCGGGTCGGAGAGCAGCCCCGGCCCACGCCCCATCGCAGCGTGACGTGACGTGACGTGACGTGACGTGACGTGAAAGGCGAGTGCCCTCAGGCGAAATGGCACCGCACGACAAGGTCCAGCTGAAGCACGCGGATCGCTTTCGCCGGCAGCGGCTGGACGTTGCGCAGCCGCAGCCGGGTGCCCGCCCGGACGCAGCGCTGGTGCAGCCGCCGGAAGAGGCCGACGCCGGAGCTGTCGCAGAACGAGAGCCCCGAGAGGTCGAGGACGAGATCGGGACCGGCGCGCACCGCCAGCGCGTGCAGCTCGGGTTCGATCAACGGCACGGTCGCCAGGTCGAGTTCGCCGGTGACGTGCACAACGGTGGTCGTCTCGTTCGCCGACCGGGTCATCAGGGCGACAGGAGGAGTGGTCATGGCAAGGCCTCCAGGGGTCCGGGACGGCGCCGGTGCGGGCGGCGTCCGGGTACTGCGGGGCCGTACGCCGTCCAAGGTGTCGCGGAAGCGGACGGCGTGCGTGGCGCCGGGAGTGGACCGGGTGCCGTCCGGTTGTCCCGCGCCATGGCCAGCCAATCAGGCCCGGCCACGGCCCTGGCAGGTCCACCCCGTCCCCGCAAGGGGGCCAAAGGTCCCGAAAGTCCGGCCGGCGGCCACCCTGGGCACGCCAGGGCGGGCGGCAGCGGGACGTGCACCGCGGGTCCCAGGCGCAGCAGAGGGGACCATTCGGCCCTGGTCTTTCGGCCTGGCCGGAGTGAGGATGCGGAGGTCTCGTGAGGGCGGGACAACAAACGGAGACGGAGCTGCGTGATGACGGACGGCACTGCCGGAACCCCGGAGAAGGCCCCGGTGACGGTGTTTCTCCTGGACGACCACGAAGTGGTGCGGCGGGGGGTGCACGACCTCCTGGAGGCCGAGCCCGACCTGACGGTCGTGGGCCAGGCGGCCACGGCCGAACAGGCCCTGGTGCGCATTCCGGCGCTGCGCCCGCAGGTGGCGGTGCTCGACGTACGGCTGCCCGACGGCGACGGGGTCAGCGTGTGCCGTGAACTGCGCTCCCGTATGCCGGAGTTGGCCTGTCTGATGCTCACCTCCTTCGACGACGAGGAGGCCCTGCTCGACGCGATCATGGCGGGAGCCTCCGGCTATGTGCTCAAGCAGATCTCCGGAACCGACCTGGTCAGCGCGGTCCGCACGGTGGCCTCGGGCCAGTCGATGCTCGACGCGGGAGCCACCACCCGGTTGATGGCGCGGCTGCGCGGCGGCAACGAACCCGAGGCGCCGACGTCCGGGCTGCCCGACCTGACCGACCGCGAGCGGGAGATCCTGATGCTGGTGGGGGAGGGGCTGACCAACAAGGAGATCGGCAAGCGGCTCTACCTCGCCGAGAAGACGGTGAAGAACGGCATCTCGCGGCTGCTGTCCAAGCTCGGTGTGGAGCGCCGGGTCCAGGCCGCGGTCATCGCCACCCAGGCGCAGGCCGCCCAGCAGGAGCAGGGCCGGACGCAGCCGCCGACGCGCGACGGACACCCGCGCCGCTGACCTCCTGCGCGCCGTGTGAAGCAGGCCCGCCGGATGCCGCGTATGCCGCGGATGCCGCGGAGGGCGCCCGGTGGCGCAGCCGGCGCAGCATCCGGGCGTCCTCGAAGCCGACATCGCGGGCCGCGCTCTCCACCGTCGCGCCATGACTGATCAGGTGCTCGGCGCGTTCCAGCCGGAGCATCTGCTGGTAGCGCAGCGGGGTGAGGCCGTCGGTGGCGCGGTGGAACAGCCGGGTCAGGGTGCGTTCGCTGACCCCGGCGCAGGCCGCCAGCCTGGCGAGGGGGAGTGGCTCGGTGAAGCGTGCGTCGATGAGGTCCTGGACCCGATGGACGGTGTCGTCCAGGTGGGAGCGGTGCCGCAGCATGGCGCTGGCCTGCGGTTCGTGGCCGTTGCGGCGGGCGTAGACGACCATGTTCCGCGCCACCTGGGCGGCGCGAGCCGCGCCGTGGCGGACGGCCAGCAGATGCAGCGCCAGATCGATGCCGCTGGCGATGCCCGCCGACGTCACCACCCGCTCGTCGGTGGTGAATAGCACGTCCCGGACCACGATCGCCCGGGGATGGCGGGCGGCCAGTTCGTCCTGGAGCTCGTGGTGGGTGGTGCACCGGCGCCCGTCCAGCAGTCCCGCGAGGCCCAGCGCCTCCGCTCCGGCGCACACGCTGGCGACGGTGCCTCCGGCGGCGTGGTGGGCGCGCAGCCGCTCCAGCGTGGCGGGACCCGGTTGCGGGCCGCCTCGCAGGGTGGGCGCCCGCCAGCCCGGCACCACCACGAGGTCATCGGCGACCAGGTCCGGCCATTCGGTCCGCGCGGTCAGCGGCAGACCCTGGGCGCTGCACACCTGCTCCTGCTCGCCGACGTAGTCGATCCGGTAGGGCAGCCCGAAGTCCGCCGCCGTGCTGAAGGCCTGGGCCGGACCGGCCAGGTCGAGCAGGTGGACTCCGGGCAGCAGGAGGAAGACGACTAGGCTCACGCCTGGGATGCTCCCCTCTCCGCCTCCAGTTCGGCCACCGTGGCGATCCGTGCGAAGCGGTCGCGCAGGACCGCCTCGGTGCGCTCGATGATCGCATCCGCGCCGAGGTCGCCGATCGGGTTGGTGGTCGTCGCGTCGGTCACGAAGGTCATCCGGTAGCCGAGGTCGCTGCCGAGCCGGGTGGTGGTCTCCACGCACTGCTCGGTGCGGATGCCGCAGACCGACAGCTCGCGTACGCCGGCCTCGGTCAGCCGCTGCTGCAGGTTGGTGGTGGTGAAGGCGTTGTGGGACGTCTTGTGCAGGACCGGCTCGCCGGGCAGCGGCTGCTCCAACTCCTCCAGCAGCCGTACGTGCCCCTGGGCCGGGTCGAACACGTTGTCGGTGCCGGGCTCGTTGTGCAGGACCCACACCACCAGGTCGCCGCTCTCGCGGGCGAGACGGACCAGCCGGTTGACCGGGTCCGCGATCTTCGGGTTGGCGATCTGCTCCCACTGCTTGCGGGCACGGAAGGATTCCTGGACATCGATGACGATCAGCGCTCGGTTCATGTCCCCCATTCTGGTCTGCGCCGATGCCCGTTCCGCAGGCCCGATCCAGGCCCGTACCGGAACGATCCGGTCACGCGCTCCGCACGGCGTACGCGGCGCCTGCTTGCCCCGGGACGCGGATCGCGGCAGCCTACGCAGACATGGCTCACCTAAGCGCGACCCACCGCCCTGCGGCCCTCGAACCCCGTCGTCTCGTCGGGATCGGCGGACACGGCCCCGAGGACGTCGTCGCCGACGCACGCGGCCGGGTGCTGACCGGCGTCGACGACGGCCGTATCCTGCGCCTGGACGGCATCGCGGACCCCGACCGCACCCGGGTCGAGACGCTCGCAGACACCGGCGGCAGGCCCCTGGGGCTCGAACTCCTGCCGGACGGCGACCTGTTGGTCTGCGACGCGCTCCGGGGCCTGCTGCGGATCTCGCTCGGCGACGCCGCCGTACGTGTCCTCGCCGACTCGGTGGACGGACAGGCGTTGCGGTTCTGCAGCAACGTGGTCGCACTGTCGGACGGGACCGTCTACTTCACGGTCTCCAGCCGGAGTTACCCCTTGGAGCAGTGGATCGGCGATCTGGTCGAGCACACCGCGAGCGGTCGGCTGCTGCGCCTGGCACCCGGCGAGAAGGAACCCGAAGTGCTCCTGGAGGGACTGCAGTTCGCCAACGGACTCGCTCCGGCGGCCGACGAGTCCTTCCTCGTCGTCGCCGAGACCGGCACCCGGCGCCTCACCCGCTACTGGCTCACCGGGCCGACGGCGGGCCGCAGCGAGGTCTTCGCCGACGATCTGCCGGGGCAGCCGGACAACCTGTGGCGCAGCCCGGGCGGACCGATCTGGGTGGCGCTCGCCGGGCCCCGTGTGCCCCCGCTGGAGCTCCTGCACCGCCGCGGCCCGGCCCTGCGCGCAGCCGCCGCCCGGGTGGCCGTGCGGGCACCGTTCCGCCCGCCGGGCCTCGCCGCCGTCCTGGCCGTCGACGACGAGGGCCGCACCGTCCACCATCTGGAGCGCCGGCGCTCCCCGTTCCGTATGGTCACCAGCGTCTGCGAGGCCGACGGGCACCTGGTCCTGGGCAGCCTCTGGGAGCGCGGCATCGCGGTGTGCGACCTGCCCACGTCCACCGGCTGACCTGAGTGTGCGCGGCCCACGCCCCCGGCGTTACGCTGTTCAGCGGCCGCGATCTTGCGTCGTGGCGCGGCGGTGGGGCCCGCCGTACCCGAACCGCGGCAGCACGGCCGCCAACGGTCCCTACTTGCGAGCGAGCGCGCCCGGGTTCCCGGGCCCCGGCGAGTAGGAGACGGACGGACATGACGGTCCCGCACCCCGACAGGGTCGACGACATCGCGCACTCCGGGGCGGCTCCCCGCCCGACAGCCCGGCGCACTCCTGGATGGCGAGGCCAGGCGCCGATCGTGGCCGCCGTCGCGCTCGGCGGCGGAGTGGGGGCCTCGGCCCGGTACGGGGCGGCGCAGCTCTGGCCGGTGCAGACAGGCGGGTTTCCCTGGACCACGTTCTGGGTGAACGTGGTCGGCTGCGCGGTGATCGGCGTTTTCATGGTCGTCATCACCGACGTCTGGGCGGCCCACCGGCTGGTGCGGCCCTTCTTCGGCACCGGGGTGCTCGGCGGCTTCACCACCTTCTCGACGTACGCCGTCGACATCCAGAAACTGGTCGACACGGGCCATCCGCGCACCGGGCTCGCCTATCTCGCCGCGACCCTGCTCGCGGCGCTCGCGGCGGTGTGGCTCGCGGTGACGGCGGCCCGCCGCGTCCTGAAGTGGAGGCAGTCATGACGAGGTTGACCGGCAGCGCCCTGCGCGTGACCGTCTTCATCGGCGAGAACGACACCTGGCACCACAAGCCGCTCTACTCCGAGATCGTGCACCGCGCCCACGCGGCGGGCCTCGCCGGCGCCAGCGTGTTCCGCGGCATCGAGGGCTTCGGCGCCTCCTCCCTGATCCACACCTCGCGGCTGCTGTCCCTCAGTGAGGACCTGCCCGTCGCGATCGTGATCGTCGACACCGAGGAGCGCGTGCGCGCCTTCCTGCCGCAGCTCGACGAGCTCGTCGGCGAGGGCCTGGTCATCCTCGACGACTGCGAGGTCATCAGGTATATCGGCCGCGAAGACAGCCCCGGCAAAACGGACACGAAGGGTAAGAAGTCGTTGTGAACTGGCTGTTGGTCGTCGCGGGCGCCATGGTCGGCGCCCCGCTGCGCTACCTCACCGACCGCGCGGTGCAGTCCCGGCACGACTCGCTCTTCCCCTGGGGAACGTTCGCGGTGAACGTCACCGGCTGCCTGATCCTCGGCCTGCTGACCGGCGCGGTGGCCGAGGGCGCCGCCGGTTCCCATCTCCAGCTCCTCCTCGGCACCGGCCTGTGCGGGGCCCTGACGACGTACTCGACCTTCTCGTACGAGACCCTGCGGCTGACCGAGACCGGCGCGGGGCTCTACGCTGCCGCCAACGTCGTCGGGAGTGTGGTGGTGGGCCTCGGCGCCGCATTTGTCGGGGTGTCGGCGGCCCAGGCCCTCTGGGCGTAGTCACCTGAACCGCGCCCGCCGTAGTAAGACTGTCTACAGCACTGTCGACCAACTCATCAGAACTGGATCCCATGAGCGTCATTAGCGTCGGTCAGGCCGTCGTCCTCGGAGCGATCGAGGGCGTGACCGAATTCCTCCCCGTGTCCTCCACCGGTCACCTCAAGATCGCCGAAGGGCTCATGGACATCCCCGTCGACGATGACGCCGTCGTCGGGTTCTCGGCCGTGATCCAGGTCGGCGCCATCGCCGCCGTCCTCGTGTACTTCTTCAAGGACATCGTGCGGATCGTCTCCGCATGGGGCCGTGGCCTGGCCGACAAGGAGGAGCGCTACCACCACGACTACAAGTTCGCCTGGTGGGTCATCTACGCGACCATCCCGATCGTGATCGTGGGCCTGGCCGCCAAGCCGCTCATCGAAGGGCCGCTCGCCTCGCTCTGGGTGGTGGCGGGCTCGCTGATCGCCGGCAGCGCCGTGATGTGGGCGGCGGACCAGATGGGTCGGCACAAGCGCGGTGAGGACGACACGACGTTCAAGGACGCCATGCTGGTCGGCAGTTCCCAGATCCTCGCCTTGCTCTTCCCGGGCTTCTCCCGCTCCGGCGCCACCATGTCCACGGCGCTCATCCTGGACCTGGACCGGGTCGCGGCCACCCGTCTCTCCTTCTTCCTCGGCATCCCCGCGCTGACCGGCGCCGGCCTGTACGAGCTGAAGGACGCGCTGGGCGCGGGCGTGGGTGCGGCCCCGCTGGTCGCGGGCACGGTCGTGTCGTTCGTGGTGGCGTACGGCTCGATCGCCTGGCTGCTGAAGTTCGTCGCCAAGCACTCCTTCAACGCGTTCGTGATCTACCGGCTTGTCATCGGTGTGCTGCTGTTCGGCCTGCTGGCTTCGGGCACCCTCTGATCTCTGGCGAACCGCCGGCCGCGGGCGTGTTCGGCTGGTCTCTCATGTGTCCCGCGGGGCGTGATACCGGTATTCAGGTATCACGCCCCGTGAAAATTTAAATACCAGTCCCCTTGACAGCCCCCTCTCGCCACCCGGAGGATCACCCCCGTGAACCTGTCAGACAGCCAGACAGGTGGTCTCGGCCCGCGGCGCGTCAGTGCCATGGAAGCGGTCCTCGGTCATCTGCGCAGCGCCATCGAGCGCGGTGAGTACGCGGTGGGGGACAAGCTCCCCTCCGAGGCGGAGCTGTGCCGTCTCCTGGAGGTCAGCAGGCCCGTGCTGCGCGAGTCCCTGCGGGCCCTGCAGACCATGGGCCTGACCGTCTCCAAGACCGGCAAGGGCACCTTCGTCGTCGCCAACACCGTCGAGGACCCCACCTTCGGCGACTACGCGGCCAGCGACCTGCTCGAAGTGCGTCGGCATGTCGAGATCCCGGTCGCCGGGTACGCCGCCGCGCGGCGCACACCCGAGGACCTCGACCACCTGGCGCATCTGCTGGACCGCATGGAACACGAGACCGACACCACCGCGTGGGTCGCCATGGACACGCTCTTCCACCTCGCTGTCGCCCAGGCAGCCCAGAACCCGGTCTTCCGCCGGGTCATCGAGGAGATCCGGGACGCGCTGGCCCGCCAGTCGGCCTTCCTCAACGAGCTGGGCGGCCGGCGCGAGCAGTCCAACCGCGAGCACCGGGCGATCGTCGAGGCCCTCATCGACGGCAGCGAGCGCGACGCGGTGGAAGCCATGTCCCACCACCTCGACCGGGTCGAGACAACCCTCACCGACATCGTGCGCTCCCCGCACGCGGACACCCCCACGGAAGGCGGAACCGAAGCGTGAGCGAGCAGTTCCTCAAAGACGAGACCCTGCCCACCAGGCAACCGGCCGCGCACGTCGACGCCGGAGACGCCGGCTACAGCAAGTCCCTGAAGTCCCGGCACGTCAACATGATCGCCATCGGCGGCGCCATCGGCACCGGCCTCTTCCTCGGCGCCGGCGGCCGCCTCGCCGACGCCGGCCCCTCCCTCTTCGTCGCCTACGCGGTCTGCGGCATCTTCGCCTTCCTCGTCGTCCGAGCGCTCGGCGAACTCGTCCTCTACCGCCCGTCCTCCGGCGCGTTCGTGTCGTACGCCCGCGAGTTCCTCGGTGAGAAGGGCGCCTACGTCGCGGGCTGGATGTACTTCCTGAACTGGGCGACCACCGGCATCGCCGACATCACCGCCGTCGCCCTTTACACCCACTACTGGGGCATGTTCTCCGACATCCCGCAGTGGGTGATCGCGCTCATCGCGCTCGCCGTCGTCCTCACCGTGAACCTGATATCCGTGAAGATGTTCGGCGAACTGGAGTTCTGGTTCGCCATCATCAAGGTGAGCGCGCTCGTGATCTTCATGCTGATCGGCATCTTCCTGCTCGTCACCCAGCACCCCGTCGACGGCCACAACCCCGGCCCGTCCCTGATCACCGACAACGGCGGCATCTTCCCCAACGGCCTGCTGCCCATGCTGCTGATCATCCAGGGCGTCGTCTTCGCCTACGCCTCCGTCGAACTGGTCGGTGTCGCGGCGGGCGAGACCGAGAACCCCGAGAAGATCATGCCGAAGGCGATCAACTCGATCATGTGGCGCGTCGGCCTCTTCTACGTCGGCTCGGTCGTCCTGCTCTCGATGCTGCTGCCCTGGAACAAGTACACGTCCGTCGAGAGCCCCTTCGTGACCGTGCTCTCCAACATCGGCATCCCGGCGGCCGGCGGCGTCATGAACCTCGTCGTCCTCACCGCCGCCATGTCCTCGCTCAACTCCGGCCTGTACTCCACCGGCCGCATCCTGCGCTCCATGGCGATGTCCGGCTCCGCACCGAAGTTCACCGGCAACATGAGCCGCAGCCAGGTCCCCTACGGCGGCATCCTGCTCACCAGCGGCATCTGCGTCCTCGGCGTCGGCCTCAACTTCGTCGTCCCCGCCGACGCCTTCGAGATCGTGCTGAACTTCGCGGCGATCGGCATCCTCTCCACCTGGGGCATGATCATGCTCTGCCACCTGCTGTTCTGGCGGAAGACCCAGAACGGCGAGCTGTCCAGGCCGGGTTACCGCCTCCCGGGCTCGCCGTGGACCGAGATCGTCACCATCGGCTTCCTCGTCTCCGTGCTCGTGCTGATGTACGCCGACGGAGGCGCCGGCCGCACCACCGTGCTGTGTCTCCCGCTGATCGCCGCGGCGCTCGTCGCCGGATGGTACGGAGTGCGCCGCCGCGTGGCCGCGATACAGGTCGAGGCAGACAAGTGAACCAGGCAGTGATGTACGGCAGTTCGGTCGCCGCGGCGCCCACGATCCGCGAACCCCTGCACGCACCCGTCGCCAGGCTCGTCCGTGGCGGCGTCGTCGAGGGCATCCACTACGGCTCGGTGGTCGTCCTCGCCGCCGACGGCAACGTCGACCTCCAGATCGGCGACATCGAGGCCGCCTTCTACCCCCGCTCCGCGCTCAAGCCCGTCCAGGCCGTGGCGATGCTGCGGGCCGGGCTGCCGCTGGACGGCGAACTGCTGTCCCTCGCCGCGGCCAGCCACTCCGGCGAGGAACGCCACCTGGCCGGCAGCCGGCGCATCCTGGAGCTGGCCGGACTGCCCGAGAGCGCCCTGCGCAACGCCCCCGACCTGCCCTTCGACCCGGTCGTCCGGGAGGCCTGGGTGCGCGAGGGCCGGATGCCCTCCCGGCTCGCCCAGAACTGCTCGGGAAAGCACGCGGCCATGCTGATGACCGCCCGGCTGGGCGGCTGGTCGCTCGACGACTACCTCGACCCCGGGCACCCCCTGCAACAGGCCATCGCCGAGATCGTCGAGGACCTCACCGGCCAGGAGATCGCCCGGGTCACCGTCGACGGCTGCGGAGCGCCCCTCTTCTCCATCTCCCTGCACGGCCTCGCCCGCGCCGCAGCCCGGATCACCACCGCCGCACCGGGGACCCCCGAGGCGCAGGTGGCCGACGCGATGCGCGAGCACGCCGAGATGGCCTCCGGCTCGGGCCGCGACGTCGCCGCGCTGATGCGGGCCGTACCGGGGCTGCTCGCCAAGGACGGCTTCGAAGGCGTCCAGGTCGCCGCGCTGCCCGACGGCCGCGCCGTCGCCGTGAAGATCGCCGACGGCGCCGACCGGGCCCGCGTGCCGGTGGCCGCCGCTGCCCTCGCCCGCGCCGGCGTCGACCCCGCGGCACTAGCCGAGTTCGCCGGGGCCCCGCTGCTCGGCGGCGACGCGGTGGTCGGCAGCATCCGCCCCGTCCGCGCCCTCGACCCGATCGCCCGGCCCACGTACGCCTGATCCCGATCCGGTCGCTCCCGCCCACGTACACCCGACGCGCCCGCTCCGGCCCCCGTACGCCCTCTCCCGAAAGAAGACCCGCACCGACATGACCGCCGCAACCCATCGCAGCGAGCACGACCTGCTCGGCGACCGCGACGTCCCCGCCGAGGCGTACTGGGGCATCCACTCCCTGCGCGCCAAGGAGAACTTCCCCATCACGGGCACGCCGATCTCCGCCTACCCGCACCTGATCGACGCCCTTGCCGCCGTGAAGGAGGCTGCTGCCCGCGCGAACGAGGAGCTCGGACTGCTGGAGCCCGCGAAGGCGGCGGCCATCGTCGAGGCCTGCCGGGAGATCCGCGACGGCAAGCTGCACGAGCAGTTCGTCGTCGACGTCATCCAGGGCGGCGCCGGCACCTCGACCAACATGAACGCCAACGAGGTCGTCGCCAACCGGGCGCTGGAGCTGCTCGGCCACGCCAGGGGCGACTACCGGCGCCTGCACCCCAACGAGGACGTCAACCTCGGCCAGTCCACCAACGACGTCTACCCGACCGCCGTCAAGATCGCCACGGTCTTCGCGGTGCGCGGTCTGCTCAAGGCGATGGCCGTGCTCCAGGACGCCTTCGCCGCCAAGGCCGTCGAGTTCCGCGATGTCCTCAAGATGGGGCGCACCCAGCTCCAGGACGCCGTACCCATGACCCTGGGCCAGGAGTTCTCGACGTTCGCGGTCATGCTGGACGAGGACCGCAGCCGCCTCGCCGAGGCCGTCGAGCTGATCCACGAGATCAACCTCGGTGCCACCGCCATCGGCACCGGCCTCAACGCCCCTGCCGGATACGCCGAATCCGCGCGCCGCCACCTCGCCGACATCACCGGACTGCCCCTGGTGACCGCGGCCAACCTGGTCGAGGCCACCCAGGACTGCGGCGCGTTCGTGCAGATGTCGGGCGTGCTCAAGCGGATCGCCGTCAAACTCTCCAAGAGCTGCAACGACCTGCGGCTGCTGTCCTCCGGGCCGCGCGCGGGCCTGGGCGAGATCAACCTGCCGCCCGTGCAGGCCGGTTCGAGCATCATGCCCGGCAAGGTCAACCCCGTGATCCCCGAGGTCGTCAACCAGGTCGCCTTCGAGGTGATCGGCAACGACGTCACCATCACCATGGCCGCCGAGGCCGGACAGCTCCAGCTGAACGCCTTCGAGCCGATCATCCTGCACTCCCTGTCCGAGAGCATCACCCACCTGCGGACCGCCTGCCTGACCCTCGCCGAGCGCTGCGTCGTCGGGATCACCGCCAACACCGAGAGGCTGCGCGCAAGCGTCGAGAGCTCCATCGGCCTGGTGACCGCCCTCAACCCGCACATCGGCTACACGGCAGCCACCGACATCGCCAAGGAGGCCCTCGCCTCCGGACGCGGCGTGGCCGAACTCGTCCTGGAGAAGGGCCTGTTGCCCGCCGAGCGGCTCGAAGCGCTGCTGCGGCCCGAGGTGCTCGCCGGCACCAGCGGCGCGCAGGGGATCTGATCCGATGAGCACCAGGACCGGCCGGACGGCACAATGGTGATCATGTCTCCGTCGCTGACCTTCCAACCGGTCCTGGAGCGCATCGCCACCGAGATCGCGCAGACTCCCGGTCGCGGGCGGCCCGCCGACTACATCCCGGCGCTCGCCGCCTGCGACCCGCGCAGCTTCGGCATGGCCGTCGCCGAGCTCGACGGCACGGTCTACGGCGTCGGGGACTGGCGCCAGCCCTTCTCCACCCAGTCCATCACCAAGGTCTTCACCCTCGCCCTCGACCTGGCCCGCGAGGGCGACGAACTGTGGGAGCACGTCGGCCGCGAACCGTCCGGCAACCCGTTCAACTCCCTGGTCCAGCTGGAGTACGAGAACGGCATCCCGCGCAACCCGTTCATCAACGCGGGCGCCCTCGTCGTCACCGACCGGCTGCAGACCCAGACCGGCGACGCGGCGGCCACCCTGCTCGACTTCCTGCGCGCCGAGAGCGGCAACTTGGCGCTCACCTTCGACAAGGGCGTCGCCGCCTCCGAGGCCGCGAACGGCGACCGCAACGCCGCCCTCGGCCACTTCATGGCCTCCTACGGCAACATCGACAACCCGGTGCCGGTCCTCCTCGACCAGTACTTCCGCCAGTGCTCCATCGAGGCGTCCTGCGCCGACCTCGCGCTGGCCACCGGATTCCTGGCCCGGCACGGCATCCGCGCCGACGGCTCCCGGCTGCTCACCCGCAGCCAGGCCAAGCAGGTCAACGCCGTCCTGCTCACCTGTGGCACCTACGACGCGGCCGGCGACTTCGCCTACCGTGTGGGCCTGCCCGGCAAGAGCGGCGTGGGCGGCGGCATCATCGCGGTCGTCCCCGGCCGCTGCACCCTGTGCGTGTGGAGCCCCGGCCTGGACCAGCGCGGCAACTCCGTGGCGGGCGTCGCCGCCCTGGACCGCTTCACCACGCTGACGGGGCTGTCGGTGTTCTGAGCTCGGCCACTCGGAGTCAGCCGAGGAACTCGGTCACCACGGGCAGCAGCAGCTCCGTCCGCTGCATCAGCGCCATGTGGGCGGTCGCGGGCAGGACCGCCAGCCGGGCGTCGGGGATGAGGCCCTGCATCTCTGCCGCGTGCTCGATCCGCACGAAGTCGGTGTCGCCGATGACCAGGAGCGTGGGTGCCGCCAGCCCGCGCAGGTCGTCGGCGCCCCAGGGCAGCGGGGCGTGCGCCGCGGCCGTGCACTTGCCGATGAAGTCCTGGAAGTGCTCGGGATGGGGTGCGACGGCCGCGTACGCCTCCGCCATCTCCTGGAAGTCGGCCTGGCTCGGCAGGCGCGGGGAGGTGTAGTCGGGCGTGCGGATGTCGTCGTGGTAGCCGTCCTGCGTGTACTGGGTGGAGGCGAGCACCAGCTTCCCGACCCGCTCGGGGTGGCGCACGGCGATCTCCAGCGCGGTCAGGCCGCCGAGGCTGAAGCCGAGGAAGTCCGCCTGCTCGACGCCGAGTTCGTCCAGCAGCGCCACCACGTCGGAGGCCAGGTTCGACACGGTCATGGCGCGCTCGGTGTCCGCGGTACGGCCGTGTCCCTGAAGCTCCGGAGCCACGACACGCCGTCCGGCGGCCAGGGCGGGCAGCACGGCCGCGAAGGCCAGCTCGATGGTGAGAACGCCGCCGTGCAACAGGACGAGCGGGCGCCCGGTGTCGTGCTCGGCGCCGTGGATCTCGTAGTACATCTCCAGGCCGTTGACCTTGGCGTACGCAGAGCTGTTCGTCATCGTCATCACGTCCGTTCCGGGGCAGCCGTATGGGGATACCAGGCAGACCGGCGGCACCGGGAGAACTCATCGCTCCGGCGGCGGCGATCGCACATGGATCAATCCCGGGCATATAGTCGACGCCGGTCATCAGCATCCGGAGAGGCATCTGCGTGCACGACACAGCGGACTTAGTGGCGGACACCTACGCGCTCGGCGCCGGGCCGTGGACGATGACACCCATCACCCGTGGCGCACTGGGCCAGATCTGGAGGCTCTCCGGAAACGGCTCCTCATGGGCGATCAAGGAGCTCCTCTTCGGCTGCGACGAAGAGCAGGTCGACCGGGAGGCCGCGCTACGGCAGGCCGCGGAGGACCTGGGCATCGCGTCGCCGCGGCTCTTTCCCAACCGCCACGGCGCACACGTCTCGCAGCTCGCCGCCTCTTCCGGTGGTTCCACGGCGTCCTACGTCAAGCTGTACGACTGGATCGACGGTACGAAGGCGGACCCGTCCGATCCGGAGATCCTGGACTGGTTCGGCCGGGCCATGGCGCTCCTGCACACGGCGGGAGAGGGCGCGAGCGGGGCGCCGGATCCCTGGTACGAGCAGTGCCCTCAGGACACCGACTGGAAGAAGCTCCACAAGGAGGTTCAGCAGGCCGGGCTGGAGTGGGCGGACCAGCTGGGCCGGTTCATCGCGACGTCCGCGACGGAGCTGGCCCGGTGGGTGTCCCCGTCCGGCTCCGGCGATCTGGTGACGTCACATCTCGACCTTCAGCCCCAGAACGTCCTGGTCCGCACGGACGGACCGGTCCTTCTGGACTGGGACAACGCCGGGACCATCTCCGCGGAACGCGAACTCGCCAAAGCCTTGTACGTGTGGTCGGGCGGCAGCGAGGCGAACACCGATTCCGCCCGGCGACTGATGCGCGCCTATCGCAGGGCCGGAGGCCGCGCCGCCGTCAAGGGTCCGGATTCCTTCTCGATGCTGTTCGCGACCGACCTCAACTACGTCCGCGTCCAGGCCGAGTGCGCCATCGATCCGGCCGTGACGCCCGCGCAGCGCGAGTTCGCCGGCAACCAGGTCGTCACCACCCTGAACAGCCTGCCGGACCTGTCGGCCATCGCCCGGCTGACCGCGGCGGTCGAAGCCGTGGGGTGACCCCGGCGGTCGAGCCCGAGGTCTGACCGAGGACCGATCACACGGCGGTCACACGCAGGCCGTCGCCCCGAGGGAAGTGTGTCGCCTTCCGGCCATCCGGCGTTGACACGCTGCCCGAGTGTTGGCCATGGCTTTTCCCGTCGATCTACGCCGCTGTCAGGCCCTGGGCCTGGCCGGTACCGCCGCGTTGGCGCTGGGCGGTGAGACGGCCGGGGCCCTGCCGGTGCGGGAGCTGCTCGATCCCGCCTCCGCACGCGGCGCGCTCGGCCTGGTCGGCGTGTACTTCGGCGTCGTCCTGCTGATCGCCGCCTGGGCGCTGCTGGGCAAGGTCGTACGCGGCCCCGAACCGCCGCCCGTACGCGCCCTGTTGGGCGTGCTCGCCGTCTGGGCGGCGCCGCTGCTGCTGGCGCCGCCGCTGTTCAGCCGGGACGTGTACAGCTATCTCGCGCAGGGCGCCATGGTCGACGCGCACCTCGACGTGTACGCGCACGGGCCCGCGCAACTCGGGGGCCCGCTCGCCGACGAGGTGGCGCCGATGTGGCAGCAGACCGCGACACCGTACGGCCCGGTCTTCCTCGCCGTCGCTTCCGCGCTGTCCGGCCTCACCCGGGGCGACGTGCCGGCCGGGCTGATCGGTATGCGTCTGGTGGCCCTGCTCGGCGTGGCCCTGATGGCGGCCGCGCTGCCCCGGCTGGCCCGGCACAGCGGCGCCGACCCGGCTGCCGCGCTGTGGCTGGGCGCGCTCAACCCCCTGGTCCTGCTGCATCTGGTGGCCGGCGCGCACAACGACGCCCTCATGCTCGGCCTGCTCGGTATCGGGCTGGTCGCCGCGCGCGGCCGGTGGCACGTCCTGGGCGTCGTCCTCGTGACGCTGGCGGCGCTGGTCAAGGCGCCCGCCGCGCTCGGCCTGCTGGCGGTGGTCGCGCTGCGCGGCCGCCGGGGCCTGGGACGAACCGTCCTCACCACGGCAGGCGTCGCCCTGGCCACGACGGCGGCGGCAACGGCCGCAGCCGGTACCGGATATGGCTGGATAGCAGCCCTGAAGACGCCGGTCTCCCCGCACAACTGGGCGCCCACCAGCGTCCTCGGCCGCGCCACCGGCGCCCTGCTTCACCACCTCGGCAGCGGCCTCGCCCCGCTGGCCCTGCCGCTGTGGCAGGCGGCCGGACTCGGCGCGACCGTGCTGGTCGTCCTGTTCATCTGGCTGCGGCTCAAACCCGGCCCGGTCTACGCGCTGGGGCTGAGCCTCGCCGCGATGGCCGCGCTCGGCCCCGCGATCCGGCCCTGGTACGCCCTGTGGGGCCTGTTCCTCATCGCCGCCGCCGCGCCCCGCGGAGCGGTCGGCCCCCGCGTCGCCGCCGTGACCTGCGTCCTGGCGCTGGCCGTCCTGCCCGGCGGCGGCCCCCCGGACGCCGCCCAGGTGGTCCTCGCCGTCTCCGGCGGCGCCCTGGCCGCGGTCGTACTCTGGCAGGCCCACCAGGCGGCCCATGCCCCGGTGCTCGGGCGGGCGGCGTGAGAGCGCCGCGCCCGGCTTCGGTGAGCCGCTCGGGCACGGATCGTGGGTGGCTGATCGTTCTGCCCGCCGACCGCGGACGGCTGCTCCTGCTGCTGGCCCTCGCCGCTGCCGTCACCGTGTTCACCGCGACCGTGCCCCTGCTGCGCGACTGGTTCGACCTGCGCGTCTACTACGGGGCTGTGGACGCCTGGATCCACCACAGCGGCCGGATCTACGACTACCGGGTGCCGGGGACGACGTACGGCTTCACCTATCCGCCGTTCGCCGCCCTCAGCATGCTGCCGATGGCCGCGCTCGGGCTCCGCGCGGCGATCGTCGTCTCGCTGCTGCTCAACCTCGCGGCCCTGGGCGCTGTGGTGTGGATCCTGGTCGGGCCCGCGCTGCGCCGCTACGGCTGGTTCGGGTTCGCCGTGGCGGGCTGTCTGCTGGCGCTGCTCGAACCCGTCCGTGACACGTTCAGCTTCGGGCAGGTCAATCTGCTGCTGCTGGCCCTTGTGCTCGGCGACGCGTGGCTGCTGTCCAACGGCCGGGGCAGCTGGGCGGGCGTCGGCATCGGCCTGGCCGCGGCCGTGAAGCTCACGCCGGTGCTCTTCATCGGGCTGCTGCTGCTCGCCCGGCGATGGCGCGCCGCCGCCGTCGCGTCGTCCGTCGCCGCTGCCGCCACCGCCCTGGCGGCGTGGGCGGCGCCGGACGCCTCGCGCTTCTACTGGACCGACGCGGTGTGGGACACCACCCGCATCGGCCGCCTCGCCTACGTCTCCAACCAGTCGTTGCAAGGCGTGCTGGCTCGGCTCGCGCAGCCGCACGAGCCGAGCCGGGCCGCATGGGCGGTGGCCGCCCTCGCGGTGCTGTGCGTCTGGGCGTGGCGGGCATCGCGCGCGGTGGCCGCCGAGGACTGGCCGGCCGCCTTCGCCCTGACGGGCCTCACCGCCTGCCTGGTCAGCCCCATCACCTGGGTGCACCACCTGGTGTGGTTGCTGCCGTCCTTCGCCGTACTGCTGCACCGACACCGGCCGCGCACCGCCGCCGCCCTGTACGCGGTGCTGTGCAGCAGCGTGGTGTGGCTGTGGTTCCACGACGCGTCCGGCATCGACGGCTTCCTCGGCAGCAACACGTACACCTGGATCACCCTCGGACTGCTGCTGTGGCTGCCGATCCGTCAGCCGCGCGTGATCCGCCGGCCCTTGAGCCGCAGCGCCAGCGCCACACCCCCCGCGCCCAGGCCCGCCGCGCAGACGATCCCGGCCGCCGCCGGCCAGCCGGGTCCGTCGCCGGTGGACAGCGGCGCGGCCACGGTGGCGGTGGCGGGAAGGGCGGCGGGCCCCGACCGCGGCACGGCCCGCGAGTCGACGAGCGACCCGACGGGGTCGACGCGTCCGGCCGCGCCGAAGCCCCAGTCGAGCAGGGAGCGGGCCTCGTCGTACACGGTGAACCCGCCGCCCGCCTGAGGGTTCATCACCGTGACGACCAGGGTGCGCCCGCCGCGGCGCGCGGCGGCGACGAGGGTGTTGCCCGCGTTGGTGGTGTAGCCGTTCTTGACGCCGATCATCCCGGGGTACGGTTCCACGCCGTCCGCGCCGCTCAGCAGCCGGTTGGTGTTCTGGATCGCGTACGACGAGTTCCCGCCCGCGGGGAACTGGGCCTGCGCCGTGGAGCAGTACCGCGCGAAGTCAGCGTTGCCGAGGCCGGTCCGCCCGAACACGGCCAGGTCGTACGCCGAGGAGACCTGGCCCGGCGTGTCGTACCCGTCGGGGGAGATGACGTGCGTGTCGCGGGCGCCCAGCGCGCGGGCCTTGGCCTGCATCCGGGCGGCCGTGGTGCGCCAGCCGCCGTTCATCGCGGCCAGCACGTGCACGGCGTCGTTGCCGGAGTTGAGGAAGACACCGCGCCACAGGTCGGACACCCGATAGGTGTGCCCCTCGGCGACGCCCACCAGGCTGCTGCCTTCGCCGATCCCCGACAGCTCCTGCTCGGTGACCGTGTGCCGCAGGCCGCCGGGCAGCACCGGCAGCACGGTCAGCGCGAAGAGCGTCTTCAAGGTGCTGGCAGGGGGCAGCCTGCGGTGTGCGTCGTGCGCGGCGAGCACCGCGCCGGTACGAGCGTCCGCCACCAGCCAGGACAGGGCGGAGACCTCGGGCACCGTGGGGGCCCCGGCGCGGGGCCGTACCTGGGTGTCCGACCGGTAGAGGGAGGGCTGCTGTGACGCGCTGGGTCTCGGGGCGCCCGGGTCCGTCGCGGCACGGGCGGCGGCCGGGCTCGGCGCGAGAGCCAGCGCACCGACCATGCAGACGGCGGAGCAGGAGACGGCGACGCGGGAGAGGGCGGCCCGGGAGGCGGGGCCCCGCTGAATGACACCGATGCGGGATGAGGATCCGATGGTCATACCGCAAACGTAGGAACGGACACGGCGTACAGCGGGCTGCCAGGGCCGAGCGACGGGATCGAGCACCCGGATGCCGCACGCGAGAGGTGTCCGGTGGGGTGCCGGAGGGTGCGGGCCGCACGCTCGGCTTCGGCACGTACAAGCTGACGCCGGACGGAGTGTCAGGAGGCGGGCAGCGTCGGCTGGACCTGCCGCAGGAAGGTGGCGTTGTCGGGCGTGGCGCGCATCCGCTCCAGGAGGGTTTCGAGGTTGGCCTGCCCGTCCCGCGTCTGCAGGGCGCGCCGCAGTCCTCGTACGGCGCTCAACTCGGCAGCGGGCAGCAGCAGTTCCTCGCGGCGGGTGCCGGACGGGGTGATGTCGACAGCCGGGTAGACGCGCCGGGAGGCCAGCGTGCGGTCGAGGCGGAGCTCCATGTTGCCGGTGCTCTTGAGCTCCTCGAAGAAGAATTCGTCGGCACGGGAGCCGGTCTCCACCAGTGCGGTGGCGAGGATGGTCAGCGAGCCGCCCTCCTCGGTGAGGCGGGCGGCACCGAACAGCCGCTTCGGGCCCTGCAGCGCGCTCGCGTCGACACCGCCGCTGAGCGTGCGCCCACCGGAGGCGGCCGCGTTGTTGTGCGCCCGGCACAGCCGGGTGAGGGAGTCCAGCAGGATGACGACGTCCTCGCCCTGCTCGACGAGCCGCTTGGCACGCTCGATGACGAGCTCGGCGAGTGCGATGTGCTGCTTGGGCGTCTTGTCGAACGTCGAGGCGAAGACCTCGCCGCGCACCGAGCGCCGCATGTCGGTGACCTCTTCCGGCCGCTCGTCGAGCAGCAGCACCATCAGGTGGCATTCGGGGTGGTTGCCCGCCACGGCGGCGGCGATCTGCTGGAGCAGCACGGTCTTGCCGGTCTTGGGCGGGGCCACGATCAGGCCGCGCTGGCCTTTGCCGACCGGCGAGACCAGGTCGATGAGGCGGGTGGAGGGCCCGCCCGCCGGGTGTTCGAGGCGCAGCCGGTCGCGCGGGTGCAGCGGGGTGAGGTCGCTGAAGTGCGGGCGGCGCTTGAGCTCTTCGGGCGTGCGGCCGTTGATCCGCTCGACCTCGGCGAGGGCGCGGGGTCCGCCGCGCACCCCTTCGACGGTGTCGCCCTTGCGCAGGCCGTGGCGGCGGATGAGCGCGGCGGAGACCTGGATGTCGGTCGGCGCGGGCAGGCAGCTGTCGGCGGCGCGCAGGTACCCCTGCCCGCCCTGGGCGATGTCGAGGACACCGAAGGCCTGGGCCGGGAGCTGCTGCTGTACGGGAGGGTGTTCGAGTGTGGTGGTCATGGTGATCGGTCCTTTCGCGGACGGAGTCATGAGGTCATGAGGGAGGGAGGGGAATGCCGGGGGAGGCGGCGTGCTCACGCCTCCGTGCGGCGGACGACATCACCTCGGGTAGGGCGGACGGCGGGAAATGCCCGAGTCCGTGCTCACGAGGTGGTGCGAAGAAGCTGGTCGGCCGGTCGGGATACGACGGGCGAGTCAGCGAGAAGAAGTGGAACTGGCACCGGCGCCCGAGACGGGGCGTATACAAGTGCTAGCGGCACTGTACCACCCAGCACCCCGGCGTGACTGTGATGTGCGCCTCAGTCGTTCGCGGAGCGGGGTCGAGGGTCGTTTTGGTGCAGGTCAGCGGCTTGCGAGGAGGCCGTAGAGCAGTGGGATGCGCGGTTCGGTCTCCGGCAGGCGCCACCAGCCGGACGGGGTGCGGGTCATCTGCGGCCAGCGGGACCAGGGCAGTTCGTCGCTCTCGCGCAGCCGCCGGATGTGCAGACCCGCGCCGATCAGGGCGTTGACGACGTCGCCCAGTCCGTGCATCCACTCGTAACTCTCGGTCGCGCCCCGCACGGCCGGGCCGTCCGTGTAGGTGTACGTCGCGTCCCGGTGGACGGCGTCCCGGCCGCCCAAGTAGTCGTGTCGCAGCAGCAGTTCGCCGCCCTCGCCCTCGGCGGGCTTGGGGCCCAGGGAGTTGAACAGCGGATGGAACTCGGCGATGTACAACCGGCCCCCGGGCCGCAGAAGTTGCGCCACCACCGCTGCCCAGCGATCGAGGTCGGGCAGGTAGCACAGGGCGCCCTTGCCGGTGTAGACGACGTCGAACCGCCGCCCTTCCAGGGCATCCACGGCGTCGTACACATTGGCCCGTACGTACGGGATGTCGGCGCCCGCGCGCGCCGCGATGTCGGTCGCGGCCCTGACCGACTCCTCGGAGATGTCCAGGCCGACCGCACGGGCGCCGCGCTCGGCGAAGGCGATCGTCTCGGTGCCGAGATGGCATTGGAGGTGCAGCACGTCCAGACCCGTCAGGTCCCCGAGGTCCTCCCACTCGAAGGCGGCGAACCAGCGGGACGGGTCGAGCTTCTCGTGCAGCCCGTAGAAGCGGCTGGCGAGGTGGACGGGGGTGCGCGCGTCCCAGTTGGCCTGGTTGGCCCGCATCATCCGCTCGTGCTCGGCGCTCGTCATGGGGACATCCAATCGTGTGCGACCAGCGAACGGCGGGAAGAACTCCGGCTCGGCGCGAGTTGGTGGCTGTCGAGTCATCGGCGACCAGAAGGGTAACTCCCGTGCGTGCACTGATTGTTGATCCCGAGGCACCCGGCCGGCTGAGGCTGGGGGAGGCCCCTGATCCGATTCCCGGCCCCGGGCAGGTCCTGGTCGAGGTCCGGCACACCTCGCTGAATGCGGCCGAGCTGTTCTTCGCTGAGCGGGCGGAGCCCGGAGAGGTGATCGGCTTCGATGCGGCGGGCGTCGTGGTCGCCGTGGCGTCGGACGGCAGCGGCCCCGGGGTCGGCAGCCGGGTCGTGGGCTTCGCCGAGGGCGGCGGCTTCGGCGCGCTGCGCGCCATGGACACGGCTGACCTGGCCGTGGTGCCCGACGGCGTCGACCTGGGCGAGGCAGCCACCCTGCCGGTCGCCGCCGGCACGGCACTGCGGGCGCTGGAGCAGGCGGGGCCGCTGCTGGGCCGCCGAGTGCTGGTGACCGGGGCGTCCGGCGGTGTCGGCGGGTTCGCCGTGCAACTGGCCACGCTCGCCGGGGCGTATGTCGTCGCGGTCGCCGGTTCCGAGGAGAGTGCCCGGGGCCTGTCCGAGCTCGGTGCGGACGAGGTGGCGATCGGCCTCGATACGGTGACCGTTCCGGTGGACGTCGTGGTCGACACCGTGGGAGGGGACCAACTCGTGGCTGCATACGCCCTGTTGGCGTCCGGTGGGAGCCTGCAGAGCGTCGGCTGGGCCGCCGGACGCGAGGCGGTCCTGCCCGTCGGCTCCACCCTGGGCAGCCCGGCGCCCAAGGCGATCGTCTCCGTCTACAACGGCGGAGGCCTCACCGACCGCCATGCGCAACTGCGCCGACTGCTCGACCTGGTCGCCGCGGGCCGGCTCCGCGTCCCGGTCGGCTGGCGCGGTCCCTGGGACAAGATCGCGGACGCTGTGGACGCGCTGGGCAACCGGCGACTTCGGGGGAAGGCGGTGCTGGACGTGGAGTGAGGCGCAGTCCGTACCGGTTCACGGTCGCGCCCGGCCGGGCGATGACGATCTACGGCTTCGTCGCGCCCCCACGTGATGACCCGCCGGGCGAGCCTCGCGCCGGGGAACTCGGCGCGGGGCCCGCGCATTTCCCCAGCGGGCACAACAGGAACCCCTCAACACCCCAAGTGGTTCTCCGAGTTGCTGCGCACACCGCTGTGAGCAGGCAGAATCACCGTCGTACGACCCCAAGTCGTACGACCCCGACCAGGCATCGCAGACTGGAGAAACCGGTGGACGTCTCACCAGGCACCCCGCATCGCATGGACCCCGCGGGCGGCTGCCCGCACGCCGACAACGCGCGGCTGCTCGCGCGGGGGAGCGTCGCCCGGGTGGTCCTGCCCGGTGGGGTGGAGGGCATGGCGGTGCTCGGGCACGACGCGCTGAAGGAGTTCCTCGCCCACCCCGAGGTCGCCAAGGGTGCCCAGCACTTCACCGCCCTGCGGGAGGGTCGTATAGCCGCCGGCTGGCCACTGATGACCTTCGCCACCGTGCGCGGGATGACGACCGCGGACGACGACGACCACCGTCGGCTCAGATCGCTGGTGAGCACGGCGTTCACCCCTCGCCGCGTGGAGCGACTGCGGCCGTGGATCGAGGAGTTGACCGACGGACTGCTCGACGACCTCGGTCGCGCGGCGGACGGGAACGACGGCGTGGCCGACCTGCGCCGGAACTTCGCGCTGCCACTGCCGATGGGTGTCATCGGCGAACTGCTGGGCGTCGACGCCGAATACCGCGACCGGCTGCACCATCTCTCCAGCCAGGTGGTGGCCACCGACATCGGACCCCAGCAGGCCGTCGCCGCCAACCGCGAACTGGTCGCGGTCCTCGCCTCGGTGGCCGCCGCGCGGGCCGAACGGCCGGGCGACGACCTCACCAGCGCGCTGATCGCCGCCCGCGACGAGGAAGGCGACCGGCTCAGCCAGGAGGAACTCATCGGCACCCTGGTGCTGATGATCATCGCGGGGCACGAGACCACCCTCAACCTCATCACCAACGCCGTCCGCGCGCTGTGCGGCCACCGCGACCAGCTGGAGAGCGTGCGGAAGGGCGAGGCGAGCTGGTCGGACGTGGTCGAGGAGACACTGCGCTGGGACGCGCCCGTCAGCTACTTCCCCTTCCGCTACCCGGTCCGCGACCTCACCCTCGACGGAACGCTGATCCCCAAGGGCACGCCCGTACTCGCCGGATACTCGGCCGCCGGACGCGACCCCGGCGCCCACGGCCCGGACGCCGACCGCTTCGACGTGACCCGCTCCGCCCGCCCCGGCGCCGCCCGCAACCTCTCCCTCGGGCACGGCGCCCACTACTGCCTCGGCGCCCCGCTCGCCCGCCTGGAGTCCACCATCGCCCTGGAGCGGCTGTTCACCCGCTTCCCCGACCTCGACCTCGCCGTCCCCGAGGCGGACCTGACACGCCACTCCAGCTTCGTCGGCAACAGCGTGCGGGCTCTGCCGGTGCGGCCGGGAGCCTCCCGAGGCTGACCCGGGACCCGAGTCCCGGCTTCTCCCGCATGCCCGGCGCGAACCCGCGAGGATGGAGGTGTCGATTCGGCGCCGGCCCGTTCGTCGGTGGGACGTCAGGACCTCGTGAGCACCGGGAGGAACCATGAAGTACATGCTGCTGGTCTGCGGCGACGACACCGCCGACGCCTCCGGCATGACCCCCGTCGAACCGTGGGTGGCGGAACTCGGCGACCGCGGCATGCGCCTGCACGGCCACCGACTCGCCGTGCCCGCCGAAGCCGTCACCGTCCGCGTCCGCGACGGTGAAGTGCTGCGCACCGACGGGCCGTTCGCGGAGACGAAGGAGTACGTCGCCGGATACGACATCCTCGACTGCGCCAGCCTGGAGGAGGCGATCCAGGCGGCGGCGAAGCACCCCGTGGCGACCATCGGAGCCATGGAGGTGCGCCCGTTCTGGGACGACGAGGGCGAGGACGCCGAGACGGCGATCCGCAGCCTCGACAACGAACTCACGCTCGCCCTGCGTGAACGGAACATCGAGCGCCGGCTCGCCTGCTACACACCGGACACCGAGGTCGTCCACCCGATGAGCGGGCTGGAACAGCGCGGACTCGACGCCCTCCGCAAGGCCCAGGAGTGGTTCTTCGCCACCGTCACCGGACCCGTGGAGCGCGAGGTGCTGGAGTTCCGCCTCCGGGTCGACGAGAGCGTCGCCTTCAGCCACGGTGTCGTCCGGGTCCGGGGAACGCTCACCACCGGCGACCCGCTCGACAGCGTGGCACGGGTGACCACCGGCTACCGTGCCGTGGCCGACCGGTGGCTCATCGACCACGAACACGCGTCGGTCCCCGTCGACATCGGCATCAAGGGCGAGCGGTCATGAAGTACGTGCTGTTCATCTGCACACCCGTCGCCGACGAGGAACTCGGCCCCGAGGAGATCGCCGAGGACTCCCGCTTCACCGCGTACGCCGACGAGGTGCGCGAGCGCGGCCTGGGCCGCGGCGGAGCACGCCTGCGACCCTCCACCGACGCCACGACCGTGCGCGTCCAGGGCGACGAAGTGCTGCTCAGCGACGGGCCGTTCGTCGACACCAAGGAGTACATCGCGGGCATCGACATCGTCGAGGTCGCCGACCTCGACGAGGCCATCGCCCTCGCCTCGCGCCACCCCGCCGCACGCGGCGGCGGATCGGTGGAGGTGCGGCCGGTCTGGGAGTGAACGAGAACCCGGCGGCGAACGACGTCGAGAACGCGGTCGCCGCCGCCTTCCGCGAAGAATGGGGCCAGGTCGTCGCCACCCTGATCCGGGTGACCGGCGACTGGGACCTCGCCGAGGAGTGCGCACAGGACGCCTTCGCCCAGGCCCTGGACCGGTGGCGGCGCGACGGAGTGCCGCGCCGCCCCGGCGCCTGGCTGACCACGACGGCGAAGAACCGCGCCCTCGACGTGCTGCGCAGGCAGGCGGTGGGGGCCGAGAAGCTGCGGGAGGTGGCCGTGCTGGCGCGCCACGAGGGGCCGTACGACCCGGAGTTCGAGGACGACGGTGGTGTGCAGGACGACCGGCTGCGGCTGATCTTCACCTGCTGCCATCCGGCGCTGCCGATCGAGGCCCGGGTGGCGCTGACCCTGCGTACGCTCGCGGGCCTGACCACCCCCGAGATCGCGCACGCCTTCCTCGTCCCCGAGGCGACGATGGCGCAGCGGCTGGTCCGTGCCAAGCGGAAGATCCGCAACGCCGGCATCCCCTACCGCGTCCCGCCCGCACACCTGCTGCCCGAACGCACCACCGGCGTACTCGGCGTGCTCTACCTCCTCTTCAACGAGGGGTACGCCGCCACGTCAGGCGCCGATCTGCTGCGCAGGAACCTGTGCGCGGAGGCCATTCGCCTCGCCCGCGTTCTGGCCCGCCTCATGCCGGACGAGCCCGAGGTGCTCGGTCTGCTCGCGCTGCTTCTGCTGCACGACGCCCGGCGCGACACCCGTGTCGACGAGGCGGGGCAGCTGGTGACACTGGAGGACCAGGACCGTACGGCCTGGGACCGGCCCGCCGTCGACGAGGGCGCCGCCCTGCTGGAGGCGGCGCTGCGCCGCGGCCGCCCCGGCCCGTACCAGATCCAGGCCGCCATCGCCGCCTGCCACACCACCGCCGCCACGGCCGAGGAGACGGACTGGGCCGACATCGCGGGGCTCTACGGCGAGCTGGCCCGCTTCGTGCCCTCCGCCGTGGTGCGGCTCAACCGCGCGGTCGCGGTCGGCATGGCCGAGGGCCCGGCGGCGGGTCTCGCCCTGATCGCGGAACTGGAACAGGAGGGTGATCTGGCCGACTACCACCTGCTGCCAGCCACCCGCGCCGATCTGCTGCGCCGCATGGGGCGTACGGCGGAGGCGGCCGAGGCGTACGGCCGGGCGCTGGAACTCGTGGAGAACGACGCGGAGCGGAACTTCCTCGAAAAGCGGCTGGCGGAGTGTCGATCGGCGTAGGACCCGTTCGTCGGTGGGGTGCAAGGACCTCAACGACACGGGAGTTACGCCATGAGCATCACCACCGCCCTCGTTACCCGCCCCGCCAAGAGCGCCGCCGCCCTCCTCGTTCCGCGCCGCCGCCGGGGCGCGAGCAGCGCTCCGGCGACGACGGCCACCGACCGCCTGCCGGGCACCATGGGCACGCCCGACGTCTGGCTCGCGGGCCTGCGCCTGGGAGGCTGAGCCATGCCCGCCACGGGCAGCCCGAACGCTCGGGACCCCGCGCTGCCCTAAGCTGACCCCGATGTTCACCCCGCAAGGTCCCACACTCCGCGAACTGGCGGTCCAGGCACTCTCGTCCGTCGAGCACGGCTACGACCTGCTGGCTCCCAAGTTCGACGACACCCCGTTCCGTACACCGGACTCGATCCTCGATGCGGTGGGGCGCGCCCTCGGCCGGATGGGCCCGTTCGACAGCGGGCTCGACCTGTGCTGCGGTACCGGCGCGGGCATGGACGTGCTCGGGCGGCTGTGCCGGAAGAGTGTCACCGGGATCGACATCAGCGCGGGCATGCTGGCCGTCGGGCGGGAGCGGGCCCGCGCCGACGGGGCGCCGCCGCGCCTGGCCTGGGTGCGCGGTGACGCCCGCGCCCTGCCGTTCGGACCCGCCTTCGACCTCGTCGTGAGCTTCGGTGCGTTCGGGCACTTCCTGCCGCGCGAGCGGCCGAACCTGTTCGCCCAGGTCCACTCCGTGCTGCGGCCGGGCGGTCGTTTCGCGTTCCCCCTGCCCGCCCCGGCCCCGGCCGGCTCGCCCTGGTACTGGGCCCTGCTGGGCTTCGACGCGGCCATGCGGCTGCGCAACGCGCTCTGGCGTCCGCCGTTCGTCATGTACTACCGCGCCTTCCGGCTCGCCGACGTCCAGCGTGAACTGGCCGGCGCCGGCTTCGACGTACAGCTCCAGTCACTGCCCGAGTTCGGGCACCGCTCCGACGGCAGCCCGCGCTGCCGGATGGTCGTGGCCACCCGCACGGACGGCGAAGGCCCGCACTGACGCCGGCCGCCGCGTACGGAATCGCTGCCGCCCGTCCCGTGCCGATTCGTCGAAGTGATCGTTTCTCCTCCGGGCGATCAAGCCCTTGATCCACTCAGGGCCTGACGGCCCGTGTGAGGGGTGGCGATGGAGTTCTTGATGGGGCAGGGCGCGCCGTGGCTCGTCACCGCGTTCCGGACGCCGAGCGGCGAACGGGCGGATAACGAGCTGGTGGACGCGTTGCGCGAGCTGCGGGCCCGTGTCCTCTTCGACCACGGCAGGCGCCCCGCGTTCCGGGACGCGGGCGGCGCGCACGTCGACGGTCAGTAACTGGACCACGGCGCCTGGCACTTCATCGCCCGGCGTGAGCCCGACGGCCCGCCGCTGGGGTATGTGCGCCTGTCGACTCCGGAGACCGGCGGGCTGTTCCAGTCACGGGCCTACCTCGGCGAGCAGCGGTACGAGGACGTCCTGCGGGAGTACGGCTTCGGCGCCGGGGAGGTGTTCGAGCACAGCCGCCTGGTCGTGGAACACCATGCCCGCAAGCTGGGGTTGGGTGTCTACCTGAACGCGATGGCGATCGGTGCCGCGCAGTACCTGGGCGCGAAGGCGATGATCGGCACGTCCGGTACGGCGGACGGGCAGGATCGTTTCCACCACCGCTTCGGATTCCGGCCGGTCGACGGGACGCGCCGATACGTCGAGCGGTACACGGAGGACGTGATCGTGCTGCTGTACCGGGCGGCGGCGAGTTCCGGTCAGTACACCGAGCTTGTCGACCACCTGCAGACCGTCTTCCCCTCCGTCGTCGCCGACCCGGAGCGGGTACGGCTCGAAGTCCGCCCGCGGGCACGGCAGTCAGTGCCTCCCGCTCTGACGCAGGCTCGTCGGACGACGCCGGACACCACCGCCTGGCGGCCACGCCTCCTCCATCCCGTACGCGCAACGGAGCGCGCCGCTCTCGTCGACCTGATGGAGTCGGGGCGGGTCCGCGAGGTGTGCGACACGATCGAGACGCAGCTGACGGAGCTGGTCACCAGCCGCGAACCGGGCCGACGCTTCGGCCCTGGAGCGTTGCGGACAGCCAAGGAGGAGCAGCTCGCGGGCGTCGACGTGTGGGAGTACGGCACCTGGGCCTGGTACCCGTGGTCGGCGAGGCTGGTGCACGTGCTGCCGCGCGAGGAGTTCCGGCTCGTCCGCACCGACCGCAACCGGGGCCGTATCGACCGGCCCGAACAGCGCGGGCTGTTCGAGCGCCGGGTGGGGATCGTGGGTCTGTCGGTGGGCAACAGCGCCGCGCTGACGTTCGCGATGGAGGGCATCGGCGGCGCCTTCAAACTCGCCGACTTCGACGAGCTGAGCCTGTCCAACCTGAACCGGCTGCGTGCCGGAGTGCACGAACTGGGCCTGAACAAGGCGGTGATCGCCGCCCGGCAGATGCTGGAGATCGACCCCTACCTCGACATCGAGATCTACGAGTCCGGCCTGACCGGCGACACGATGCGGGACTTCTTCAGCGGCGGGAGCGGCCCGATCGACCTCCTGGTCGAGGAGTGCGACACCCCGTATGTGAAGGTCGCCGCCCGTGAGTGGGCCCGCGACCTGGGCATCCCGGTGGTCATGGACGCCAATGACCGCGGTCTGCTCGACGTCGAGCGCTTCGACCTGGAACCGGCACGGCCCCTGCTCCACGGACTGCTCGGCACCACCACCTCCCAGGACCTCACGGACCTCACCTTCGCGCAGAAAGCCGACCTCATCCTCACCATGGTCGACCGCGAGCGGATCAGCCCCGAACTGACCGCCTCCATCGAGCAGATCGGCGTCACCCTCAGCAGCTGGCCCCAGCTCGCCTCCGGTGTCGCGCTGGACGGCGCGCTCACCGCACACGCCGCGCGCCGCATTCTGCTCGGCCTTCCCTGCCCGTCCGGGCGCTTCTACACCGACCTCGACACGCTCGTGGCCGCCGATCGGAGCACCGTCGCATGAGCGTCAGTATGAGCACGGCCGTGCCGCAGGAGCACCCGGCGTGCCAGGAGCACCCGGTGTTCAGCCACAGCGGCGGTGGCCTGCCGGTTCCCTTCGCCGTGACCGGGACCGCCGTACACCTTCCGCCGACCGTGGTCACCAACCGGCAGTTGATGGAGACGCTGGACACGACCGACGAGTGGATCGTGAGCCGCACGGGGATCCGCGAACGCCGCCGCCTCGCCCCGGAGTTGGCGACCTCCGACATGTGTCTGGCCGCCGCGCGGCCCGCCCTCGCGGTGACAGGCCTCGCCCCTGCGGACCTCGACGCGATCATCGTCGCCACCTACACCTGGGACCAGCCGCTCCCTTCGACCGCGCTCATCCTCAAGGGTGCCCTGCGGGCCGACCGCGCGCGCACCTGGGCGTCCCGATGGAACGGGCCCCCATCACCCTCGACCGCATCGGCAACACCGGCTCCGCGGGCACCCTCACCGCACTGCACCACAGCCGGACCAACGGACACCTGCGCCCCGGCGACACCTATGTCCTGTCCGCCATCGGCGCCGGTTTCCAGTGGGGCACGCTCTGCCTGCGGCACGGCTGATGCGGTAGTCCGGCGAGGGGAACGCCCGTCCATCGGGCCACCATGGCCGCGCCGTTCCCTCATCCCCGGACCGGAGCTGTCACGCCGACTTGGTGCCCGCCCGGCGCCGTACGGCCAGGATCAGGAGGCCGCCCAGCGTCGCGGCGGCAGCGGCGGCACCGGCGACCAGAGTGGTGCCGTCGGAGCCGGTGCTCGCCAGGTGGCCTTGGGCGGAGACGTCGGTGGAGCCGCCTGTCGATGGGTTCGCCGACGTGGAACCGGTGGTCGTGGAGCCCGTGGTCGTGGAACCCGTCGTACCGGAACCGCCGGCGGCCTGGCCCTGTGGGTGATTGCCGCCGTCGCCGTTGCCGGCACCGCCGCTGGTGGTGGTGCCGTCCGAAGTGCCCGGGCTGGGCTCGTCGTTGCCGCCGGGCACGTCGATGCGCAGGTGGGCCGTGTCGTTCGCGGGGTTCTTGTCGAAGGCCGGGTCGATGCCGTACACGGAGGTCGCTCGCACCTCGCCCGCGGTGTCCTGCGCGGTTTTCTTGACGTCCAGGACAAAGGTGTAGGTGAGGGACTGGCCGACCTCGAGGGTGGAGTCGGCGGGCCAGCAGACGTACTGCGGCTTGCCCGGCGCCGACGGACCACTCGGGCCGTCGATGTTGAACGGCGCGCAGTCCTTGGGTACTTCGGCGGCCACCGTGCCGGGCGGAATCGTCACCATCAGGGCCACCTGGTCGTCGCTCTCCTGGTTCTGGATCCAGCCCGGGCCGTCGTTGCGCAACGACGCCTTGACGGTGACGGTGCTGCCGGGCCGCGCCTTCGCCCGGTCGCCGGTCGCGGCGAGGTCGGCCGTGCTGTCCGCGGTCAGGGTCAGTCGGCGATAGCTCTCGGAGTACCCCTCGCCCGGGACCTCACCGGCGCGTCCGGTGCCGTACTCCACGGACTCCATCAGCGCCTTGGGGAGCGCCTTGAACCGTACGGGCGTGGTGACGGAGGCGCCCGGTTCGATGACCGTGTCGAGTTCGCACAGCGCCTGCCGGACCTGGTCCTCGAGGGTCGAATACGTGCAGCCCTTGACCGGCTCGGGGAAGTCGAGCCCGCGGGTCAGCCGTATCCGGAACGCGACGCCGTCCGCCGCCGCCGTGCCGTTGTTGGTGAGGGTGACGGACTCGTCGTACACCTCACCGGGCTTGGGGGTCGCACCGGGCAGAGTCGAGATCACCAGGTCAGGACCGGCCTCCTCGGCATGCGCCACCGGAGCGGCGACTGCGGGAACGGCGGCGGCGATCGCGAAAGCGGCCACGACGGCTGCCGAGGGGCGGAGGTGCTGGCGCACGGTGGGTCTCCTCGTGGGGGGAGCGGCGGGAACGATGGTTGACCGGGCGTTGGCCACCTGGTCATGTTCTGGACACTCGCGAGGCCTCGGGGGTTGTACCGGTGACGGCGCCCGCTCGGCGGCGGGCGCCGGAACTGGGGAGTCACCCGGCCGCCGGCAGAGTGAACTCGTAGACCAGGGCGTCCTGTTGGGCGTCCACGAGCAGGTCGGTGATCTCCAGGGGGCGGTCGTACTGGTCGTGCACGCGCCGGGTGACCCGTACGGACGGCGGCAGTTGCTGGATGGAGTCGCGGTGGTGCAGGGTCAGCCCGGCCTTGCGCATCCAGTCGTAGGCCCGCCGCAGCTGCGCCGAGGCCGACCCGTCCGCACGGTCGCGGTAGCGGGCCAGCTCCTCGACCTCGCTCACCGCGACGGCGGAGAAGGACGTCACCGCCGTCCTGCGGCCCCTCCCGTCGGCTGCGGCGGACTCGTAGCGATGGACCAGTGTCGGACGCCGTGGCGCCAGCCCCAGCGCCCGGGCGTGCTCGGGAGGGGGAGCCTCCCAGGTCACGGTGGTGTGGTGGACGGTGCATGGTTCGGTGGTGTGCGCGCCGACGGGGAAGTCCAGCGAGGGTACGTGCTCGGCGGTGGCGCCGGGCAGCGTCGCGTGGCTGCCGCGCCCGTCGGTGGAGACCAGGCCGCTGGCCCGCAGGATCTGCAGGGCCTGGCGCACGGTCTCGCGGCTCACTCCGAAGCGGGCGGCCAACTGCCGTTCGCCCGGCAGTCGTTCACCTGGGGCGACGGTGCCGTCCCGCAGTTCGTCGAGCAGTTGGCTGGCGATCCTCCAGTAGCGGGGTTCGTGGTCGGACGGTCGGGTGGTGCGGGCCATGTCCGCGCCTCCTGTGTGGTCACAAGCCGAGCGGGTTGCGTGCGCGACCAGATCTAGCATTGGTCTAAACCACCAGGGAAGACCGGCCGGACAGTTCGGCCGGTTTCCGCCCGCGTCGACCACACCCCGAGCCTGCGCTCAGAGAGCGCTGTACAAGGCGTCGATCAGCGTCATCTTCCTTGGGTCGTCGGCGATGTGCGGTCCCATCCGGTTCATGACGTACCCCAGCGACACGCCCGCTTCGGGGTCGGCCAGACCACACGAGCCACCGAAACCGTCATGTCCGAAAGCCCTCGGGTTGGGTCCGTACGAACCGTTCGACCCACTGAGCCACAACCCCAGCCCGACCTCCGTCTCGTGCGCGAACCCGGCTCCCAGCACCAGGTCACGGCAGCCGCCCTGTCCCTCGCGCACCCGCTCCGCGGCCTCGGGCGAGAGCACCTGCCGCCCGCCGTACGTGCCCCGCCCGGCGAAGACGCCGTACAGCGCGGCGACCGCACGCGCTGTCGCGTGGCCGTTCGCGGCCGGGATCTCCGCCGCCCGCCACTCGGGAGTGTTCGCCTCGGCGGCGCCGACCAGCGGATTGGCGAGGGCGGCCAGCGCCACGGGCGCCAACTGGGCGAAGACCGCGGCCTGTTCACTGGTCTCCGCGGCCGGCGGATGCACCAGCTCGGCCGCCCGCTCGGCCTCCTTCTCGGGCAGCCCGATGGTGAAGTCGATCCCGAGCGGTCCGGTCACCTCCCGCTCGAGGAACGCGCCCGGCAGCAGCCCCGACACGCGCCGCACCACCTCACCGACCAGGAAGCCGTACGTCAGCGCGTGATAACCCGACCGAGACCCCGGCTCCCACCAAGGCTCCTGCTCCGCAAGGCGATTGACTGTGAGCTCCCAGTCGTAGAGCTGCGCCGGAGTGTGCGGCTCCCGCAGCCCGGCCAGGCCCGCACGGTGCGACAGCAGATGCCGTACGAGGACGGATTCCTTGCCGCCCGCCGCGAACTCCGGCCAGTACGTGGCCACCGGCGCGTCGAAGTCGAGCAGCCCGCGGTCGGCCAGGATGTGCGCGCACAATGCCGTCGGCCCCTTCGACGTCGACCACACGTTGACCAGCGTCTCGCGCTCCCACGGCCGGGTCCGCGCCGCGTCCGCCCAGCCGCCCCAGAGGTCCACCACGGTCTCGCCGTCGAGCGTGACGGTCACGGCCGCGCCCAGCTCCCCGCGGGCGCGGAAGTTCTCGGCGAACGCCTCGCGCACCGTCGTGAAGCGCGGGTCGCAATGGCCTTCAAGGTGTGGCGCGTGCTGGGACATGGGCCCTCCGTCGTCCGCCGGGAAACCGGCATTCCGGGACGCCGGTACGCAGGTGGAGCGGCCCGGCCCCATGAACGTACCGACTGGTCGGACTGGAAGGAAGCGGCGGGGAGCCACCAATCGTCGCCGTCGGCACGGCGCCTCTGCGGGCAGTGCCCACGGCCGGTACCCGGACGTCCTGGTAACGTCGCGCAACCGTCATCCCGCCATCTGCCGAATGTCCGCCAACACCCTTACGCTGCTCCCCAGTTGACCACTGAGGTACGGGAGGCCCGGGGAACATGCGAAGACAACTGAGGGTGCTGACGCGAACCGGGACGGCCCTGGCGGCGGCCGGTGTGCTCGCGCTGGCCACGGGACCCGAGGCGACGGCCGCGGACCTGACGTACTCGTCCAGCACCTGGGTGGGCGTCCACAACGCCTACGACAAGGCGAAGTACCCGTACTTCGCCGACGCGCTGGACTCGGGCGCCGGGATGCTCGAACTCGACGTGTGGACCAACGCGTTCGGCTCCTCCTGGCGGGTCTCGCACAGCAATCCGCTCGGCAACGACAACAACTGCGAGAACGCCGCGAGCGCCGCGGAGCTGCGCACCAAGTCACGCAACCGCGACCTCGGCGGCTGCCTCGCCGACATCAAGGCCTGGCACGACGCGCACCCGGGCCACCGCCCGATCCAGCTGAAGATCGAGATGAAGGACGGCTTCCAGGCCAACAAGGGCCGCGGCCCCGCCCAGTTGGACGCTCTGCTGAGCAGCAAGCTCGGCGACGCCCTGCTGCGCCCCGCCGATCTCGTCGGCTCCCATGCCGACCTCGACTCGGCCGTCCGCGCCGACGGCTGGCCCGCGCGCTCCGCCATGGCGGGCAAGTTCGTCGTCGAGCTGATCCCCGGCACCGTCGAGGAGGGCAACCCCCTCGACACCCTCTGGACGGACCGCGAGTACGCCATGCATCTGCGCGACCTCGCCGCCGCCGGGCGCCTGCGCGAGGCGGCCGCTTTCCCCGCCGTGCACAACGCGGCCACCGGAGACCCGCGCACCCGTTACACGGACACGACGATCCGTCCCTGGTTCGTGGTCTTCGACGGCGACGCCGCGACCTACGCGAACGGCACCATCGACACCGCCTGGTACGACAACCGCCACTACCTGGTGGTCATGACCGACGCCCACAACGTCCCGCCGGCCATCGACGGCACCAACCCCACCCAGGCACAGGCCCTGGAACGCGTCAGTCTCCTGGCCGAGCAGCACGCCAGCGTGGTCTCCGCGGACTGGTACCCCTTGCCGACCGTCCTCGCCACGGTTGCGCCCCGGGGGACGGCGGGCTGACCGCCGCCGCGCGCGTAGCCCCCGACCCGCTGCGGGGGCTACGTGCCGGCGAACTCGGAACCGTCGAGCGGCGCGAACTTCTGCAAGTGGGCGACCAGCGACCAGGCTCGCTGCGTGTTTCCCGTCTCGGACGCGGCCATTTTCAACGCCAGATCCCGTACGGCACCGGGATGTGCCCCCGCGCCTTGAACCTCGTACGCCGACAGCATTTTCTGCACGGAGCGGCGCGCCGACCGAAAATCCCCCTCCAAGGCTTCGATCTGTGCCTGGGTGCACCAGAACTGGGCATCTCTGCGAGAACGCTGAGAGAGCAGAACCCTTGCCTCTTCCGGAAGATAGGAGCGCAGCAGTTCCGACATGATGGGCGCGAAGAGCTCTCCCTGCGTCATCTGGGCATAGTTCCTTCTGATGCGCAGCGCTCGGGTCTGATGCTGCTTACTGCTTCCCAGAGTCAACCGCTGACCGTTCACCAGACATTTGAGCGTGGGGAGGCTGAGCATGCCGCTGCTCGACATTTTGGGGGAAATGCCGCCGGACCAGTCGGCGAGGAAGGAGGGATATCCCTGGAAGACGGTCCCCGCATCACGTGGCGTGCCGTTGGCCCAGTCCGCGAGGAACTGCTGGGAAGCGGCTCGCAGATCGGCATCGGCGGCAACCGCGCCCGCTGCGGCGAGCCGGGCAACACCCTGATACTGGTCCTCGCGGGACGTCAAGGAGAACAAGGCCAGGAAGTTCGCCACGTCCCGGGCCTTGAGTGCGCCGGTATGTATGGCTGTCTCCAGTGCTGAGTAACGGAGTTGTTGGTAGTGCGCGGGAGGAACATTGCCTCGCAGGTGCTTGTCCACCTCGTCCAGCGCCTCGCGTGACAGCCGGCCCGCCTCCTCCGGGCACCATCGAACCGCGATGCGCAGCAGCGACGACCAGGCGAACTGTGCGCGACTCGGGCCGAAGCGATCGGTCAGCGAGTACAGCGCGCTGACGGCCCGCTGCCCGAGATCCTGATCGGCGTAGTAGCGCTGGAGGTCGAAGAACTCCCGCTGGAAAACACGATAGAGATCGTCGTCGATGTGGTCCGACGAAACACAGAAACTGAGGATCCGAAGAGAAAGGTCGTGACGTTTGTGCATCGAACAGCGACTGGTGAGCTCGCGCAGATGCCGTGAGCACTTGTGTCGGATACCGTCGCTCTGGCCTCCGGACGGGTCGACGAGGCGGACGATATTCTGCCACAGCCACAATTGTTCATCCGGTCCGCCGAATTTCAGGATAACGGGCGGCAACAGTTGTGCGGTGTTCGATGTGCGGAGCAGACTGTAGAAGTCGAGTGCGTTCGAACGCAGGAGCGGCAAGAGTTTTTCGGTAACCGACTGTTTCCCCGGGCACTTCTCGACCAGTTCGATGAATTTCACCCAAGGGTCGATATCCCATGTACTGGCCTGGCTCAGCAGCCTCGCCACCTCCGATGACGCACCGGCATTTCCCAGGTAAAGCGTCATCATCAACACGTCTGCCGGGCTGCGCGGTTCCGGAGTGGCCCCGATATCGCCGAAACTGTCCCAGTGCAGAAGAGGAGAGAGGGAACCGTCCTCCTCACCCTGGGCAGGCGAATGCGTGGCAAGGAGGAGAGGATACCAGGAATAGACGAGCATAGCGGGCAGGTCCTTGGACCGAGCAGTCGCCTTTACTAGGGAAAGCAGCAGGTCCGACTCTTCCCGCACCAGCCTCCGCTGATCCCGCGGCGACATCTTGGCGAAGAGGCGCCGACTGAAATCGACGTGAGCCGCCGACTTCATGTTCACGCTCTTCAGTGCGGATCGATAGGCCTCATAGCGAAGGTCGTCCAGGGCCTGTGAGCCCATGGAATCGCGGATCGTCTGGATGACCCGCACAAGAGAGCTGGGCTGTTCCATCCAGACGTACAGATCGCCGTTGAATGTAGGGAATCTTTGGAGATGGGCGTCCAACTCCGTCGGAGTCAAGGAGAAAGCCCTGTACAGGAGCGAGGCGGGAACAGTGAGACGGAACGACCCGCAGTACAGCAGGAAGAGAATGCCGGAAGATCTGCCCGCATTGAATTGTTCGGAGTTTCGAATATCTCCGTAAAGGCTGTACAGCCCTTTCTCGTACTCCTCGAAACGTTCTTTGCTGTCATGGCTGAGCAGACGTGCGATGCGGTCGGCGTGCATCGAGTTCGATCGGCGGTACTGAGCGACTTCCATCCGCTCGCCATGGGTGAGTTCGGGACTTCCCGGACGGAGAGCGGAGGCCATGTCCGCGATCTCACCGGACGTCAGTTGTTCCAGGGTTTTGATCCGAACCTGGCCGGAGAGGCGAGAGCGTCGCCACGAGTCCGCATCGCGTGTGCTGATCAGATAGAGACAGGGCGCGCCCGGGCCGTTCAGGATGAGATGCCCCAGCACGGCCTGTGCGTCGGCCGCGTCTGCCCCGTCGATCACCAGGATGCTCGGGCGGCGTTGGACCGCCATGGCTTCCCGCAGCTTGTCGGTGCGCAGACTCGGAAACGTATCGAGCACGAAGAGGGGCGTCTCCCCCTCGATACGGTGCAGTCGCTCCGCGGAGCGCAGGAGCGCCCAGGTGCTGCCCCTGCCGCGCGCTCCTTCCAGCACCAACGCATGCGACCTGCGCTCGTCGTTCCGCAGCCAGACATCCACCTCGTCCGCGAGCCAGTCGTCGACCGGGCGTCGGATCGCCGGCTCGGTGAAGCAGGCGACCGTGGCCGCGGCCAGCGGGGTGGTCTGCAAGGGAGCCTGTTGACACCACACGGACCAAGGGATGAGCGGAGCCGCGGATGTCAACGCATGCTGAATGTGCGCCAGCGCCGATACGTCGATTCGCTTGCGCCGCAGATCGCTTGAGAGATCCGTCCGGAAGATGAGCTGATCGACCCAGCCGGGCCCCAGGGTTCCCTGCATGGCTTTGGTGATGAGCCCACGCAGTTGTTCCCGAAGGTCCGACGCCTGCGTCATGGTCTGTGCAGGTCCCAACTCCCAGAGAACGGTCAGGTTCTTCATGGCGAGATCGGTTCGCCGGGGAAGCTCCGTGACGCGAACGCGGGCGAGGAACTCAGCGGCAGCGGCCGAGTCCGTCGTCCCGAGGTGCTGGGCGACTCTCTTCAGGCATTCTGGGTGTCGGCCGCCGTTCCCACTCGCCAGTGCGGACATCTCGGCTTCACGGAGGTCCAGTTGGCCTTCAAGGCAGGCGAGGAGCTCGTAATCGAGATCCTTGTCCCTCAAGTCCTGGTGGCTGCGCCACAGACTCTTGAGCGCCTTCTTGGCGATCACGTCCGACAACTTCCAAGGGGTCGTCTCATCACGGGTCTTGACCTGATGGAAGTGCCATGACAGCTCACCGCCGGATCTGCGACGCGCCACGACGAAGTCCTCGAAGTGCTCGCAGGTGATGTGTGCCACCGGAAGGCCCTGGAGCACCTCCAAGGCCGGAAGTCCCTGGAGCATCTCCAAGCACACCTGCGCTGCCACGTCGGCCTGGTACTCGTATCGGCGTTGAGTCGACGATCCGGAGTCATCCGGTGCCGACCAGTCGATCACGTCACTCATTCGCACCCCTTGTGTGCAGGCGGATGCAAAGAGTAATAGAAGCCTGTTGCGCAGGTCATCGATTCAACAGGACTCCGCCGCGGCTCGTGGAACGGCATCGAGCGATGCGCTGCTCGATGCCGTGTCCGTGGCGCTTCTCTGCGCTGCGACGTCAGACGTGCGAGGTCACAGGTGTGAGGTCACAAGTGCGCGGGGAGCCAGCGCAGCTTGGCCGCCTCCTGGTAGGTGCCACCGCCCTCGTGGTCGTTGAAGTCGTAGACCTCGATCGCCTTGTTGTCGTCGGCCCAGGCGTTGTAGGCCGCGAAGACCGTCGACGGCGGGCACGTCTGGTCCTCCAGGGCCGCCGAGAACAGTGCGGGAGCCCGGCCGCGCGCGGCGAAGTGCACGCCGTCGAAGTAGGACAGCGTGCGCTGCACCTGCTCGCTGCGGCCGCGGTGGGTCTTGAGGTAGTTGCCTATCTCCCGGTACGGGTCGCGGTCGGTGATCGTCGTCGAGCGCGGGAAGTCACACAGGAACGGCACATCCGGCGCGACTGCCGCGAGGTCGGGGACCATGCCGCCGACCGCGATCGCGATGCCGCCGCCCTGGCTGCCACCCACGGTCGCGGTGCGGGCCGCGTCGACCAGCGGATGCGAACGGGCCGCCTCCACGGCGCGCACGCCATCCGTGAACACCCGCCGGTAGTAGTAGTTTTCGGGGGCGCCGATACCGCGTGTCATGAACCCGGGGTACGCGGGCGCGCCGCCCACCGGGTCCGGTGTGTCGCCGCCGCCCCAGGCGCTGCCCTGGCCGCGGGTGTCCATCACGAAGTGGGCGAAGCCCGCCGACGCCCACAGCAGGTGCGTATGGGGAAGGCCGCGACCGCCGCCGTAGCCGACGAACTCGACGACCGCGGGCAGCGGCGCGTTCGCCCAGGCCGGGAGCGTCAGCCAGCCCTTGATCGGATGTCCGCCGAAGCCCGCGAAGGTCACGTCGAACACCTTGACGGTCTTCAGATGTGTCTCGACCGGTTCGAAGCGGGCGTCCAGATCGTGCTCGCGGGCCTCCTGCAGTGTCTTCGCCCAGAAGGCGTCGAAGTCCTCGGGCTCCGTGGAGGCGCTGCGGTAGCTGCGGAGCTCGTCGAGGGGCAGGTCGAACAGGGCCATGAATGACCACCTTTGACGTCAGGAGTGCGGATGATCACACCGTACGTGGGCCGCCGAGGGGCCGCCAGGCCTTGTCCCAAGGGCCGGATGGCCCCTGCTGCCGGGCCGCGTCGCCGACGACAGTGGAGACCTGGCGACGCGGTGGGAGGTGAACCGTCATGCGCGAGTACGTAGTTGTCGGGGTCGACGGGTCGGTACGCGGGCGCGCTGCCGCGGACTGGGCGGCCCGCGAGGCGGAGTCGCGCGGGATGCCGTTGCGCGTCGTGCACGTGGCGGGACTCGCGGAGGACCCCGCAGCGGGGCGCCGGCCGGACTGCGCCGAACCCCTGCTGGAGCGCACTGTCGACCACCTGACCGACCGGCGTCCCGCCCTGCGGATCACCGGAGACCGACTGACCGGAGACCCGGTGCCGGGTCTCCTGGCGGCCACCCGGCCCGGCGATCTTCTTGTGCTCGGCACCCGCGGCGCCGGAGGGTTCGCCGGACTCCCCGTGGGTTCCGTCGCGCTCGGGGCTGCCGAACGCGCGGAAGTCCCCGTGGTGTTGGTGCCGGGGGTCGTCGCCTGGAGCGGCGGTAGGGGAAAGAGCAGGGCGGACGGCGAGGTGGCCGTCGGCGTCGACGCGCGTGCGCCGGCCGACGCCGCACTGGACTTCGCCTTCGACGCGGCCGGCCGATCCGATCTGCGGCTCAGGACCCTGCACGCCTGGACCCTGCCCGCCGAACTCACCGCACGAGCGCCCTTCGTCCTCCCCGAGGAGGACCGCGCGGAGCGCGAGGACCAGGAGGTGCAGCTGCTCGCCGACGCGCTGCACGCCTGGCGCGAGAAGTACCCGCAGGTACGTGTTCTGGAGGACGTCCTGCTCTTCAGCGCCTCCCACGCCCTGGTGCGCGCCTCGGCCCGGGCCGAGCTGGTGGTCGTGGGGCGCCACGGCCCGGCGCTGGGCCGGACCGCGCACGACCTGGTCCAGCACACCAGGTGTCCGGTGGCGGTGGTGCCTTCGTGACCGACAGCGGACAGCGAGCCGCGAGCCGCGAACCTCAGACCTCAGACCTCAGACTTCGGATTCTGGCGCTCAGACGATCGGCTGACCGATGCCCAACAGGTTCCCCTCGCTGTCACGGAACCAGGCGCCGCGCGCACCCCGCGCGCCCTTGCTCGAAGGTGCCGGGTGACGCTCCCGTCGACTGGAACAACGCGAAATCCGTGCCTCCGCACCGGTACAGCAGCCCACCGGGCCGCTCGTCGACGGGCTCCAGACCGAGCCGCTCGGAGGAGAAGCGCCGCGCCCGATCCAGATCCTGGGCCGGAAGCCGGGTCGCCACGCGGCCCTGAGCCAGTAGGTCCCTGCCGTCCGCGTTCATGTCCCCACTGTGCCGTGCACCGTGCCCGGACGGGTGAGGCTCGCGGGGTCACTGCTTCTTCGGGTACGGGACGACCACCATGTCGAGCGTGAACGCGGCCCGCGCCGCGCCCGCCACGTCCGGTGCCTTCGCCATGGCGGTGACCTTGGCCGCACCGGCCCGGGTGCTCGCGCACCGCAGCGTGACGCGGGCGGTGCCGTCCGCGTCCACCTGCCAGCCGGACGGCAGGACGAAGACCGGTGCGGAGCTCAGCACGGCCGTCCACCGCTTGTCGTCGATACGGGGCCGCAGGACGAGGGACACCATCGTTCCCGGCCGGGCACACAGCCGCAGTTCGGCCGGGTCACCGGGGGAGACGGTGACCTCCGTGTGCCCGGACGCACAGCCCGACGGCGAAGGGGACGGCGCGGTGGCCGAAAGGGAGGGGCTTTGCCCGTTGGGGCTCGCGGGCCCGCTCGCCGACGGGGACGTCGACGCGGACGCGGTCGCCGACGTACCGCTCGACGGTCCCGGCGAACGACTCCCGGACGGACCTCCCGCCGACCCGCCGTCCGCCGACGCGCCGCAGGCCGCCAGCACGACCACTCCGGCGACCGCCCACCAGCCGGCCCTCCACCGCATCCCGAACACCTCCAAGAGCCTCAGGTGGTCGTGCCGGACGACGCCATGGAGATCACCTCGTCCAGGACGTCCCGGGAGCGGACCAGGTCGCTGATCATGCGGTTGATACGGTCGCGTTCCGTGGTGAGATCGGTGACCAGTTGCTGGTCCGCCAGCGCGGAGGGGCCGCCGTCCGCATCCCGCATGCAGGGCAGCAGCTGGGCGATCTTCGCGCTGTTCAGACCGGCCGCGAAGAGTTCCTGGATACGGATGACCCGGTCGACAGCCCACTCGCCGAAGTCGCGGTGGCCGCCGGGCGTGCGTTCGGCCCGCAGCAGCCCCTGCTGCTCGTAGTACCGCAGCGAGCGCTCGCTCACCCCGCTGCGCCGGGCCAGTTCACCGATGCGCATTCCTCACCCCACAGGCCGCCGCCGGGACTTGAATCTGACACTGATGTCAACTTCTACCGTACCGGCATGACGAACACACCGGCAGTCTCCCGCCTCTTCGAGCCCGCCCGGCTCGGCTCCCTGCGCCTCCCCAACCGTCTGGTGATGGCACCCCTGACCCGCAACCGTGCCGCGGCGGACGGCGTTCCGCAGCCGATCATGGCCGAGTACTACGCGCAGCGCGCCTCGGCGGGGCTGATCATCGCCGAGGCCGCCACCCCGAACGCGGTGGGCCAGACCTACCCGAACATCCCCGCGATCCACAGCGCGGCACACGTGACCGGGTGGCGACAGGTCACGGACGCGGTGCGTGCCGCGGGCGGCCGGATGTTCCTGCAACTGCAGCACGGCGGCCGTATCGGCCACCCCGACACCAGTGGGCACACGCCCCTCGCTCCGTCGCCGATCCCGTTTCTGGACACAGTCCACACCCCGAGCGGCCTCCAAGCCGCCGTCGTTCCACGGGAGATGACCCTCGACGACATCCACTCCACCGTGGCCGACTTCGCGACCGCGGCCCGTAATGCCGTCGACGCCGGCTTCGAGGGGGTCGAGGTGCACTCCGCCAACGGCCACCTCCTCCATCAGTTCCTGGCGCAGGGCACCAACCACCGAACCGACGCCTACGGCGGCACGGTGGCCGGACGTATCCGGTTCGCCGTCGAGGTCGTCCGGGCCGTCGCCGACGCCATCGGTCCCGACCGGGTCGGCGTGCGGATCTCGCCCGGAGTCACCGTCAACGGCATCCAGGAGGGTGATACCGAGGACATCTACCGCGCACTCGTCGACGCGCTGGGGGACCAGGACCTGGCCTACCTGCACGTGGTCTTCGCCGACCCGGACCAGCCCCTCTTCCAGGACATCCGCAAGCGGTGGCCCGGCACACTGATCGCCAACCCGGTGCTCGGCTGGGGAACACCGCTGCCCGCCGACGGCGGCAAGCACCAGGGCGAGCGGCTGCTGGCCGCGGGGGCCGATCTGATCTCCCTCGGGCGGGCCTTTCTGGCCAACCCCGATCTGGTCGAGCGGCTGCGCATCGACGCGCCGCTCAACGCCGTACGCGAGGCGCACTTCATGTACGTGGGCGGCGCCACCGGATACACCGACTACCCCACTCTGGACGTCAGCTGAGGTCGAGGAGCCCCCGACGAACAGCCTCCGACACGGCTGCCGCCCTGTTCTCGACCTTCAACTTCCGGTAGATCCGCACGAGATGGGTCTTGACGGTCGCCTCGCTCAGGAACAGGGCCTCGGCGATGGCCTTGTTGCTGCGGCCCTCCGCCATCAGCCCGACGACCTCGATCTCGCGCTCGGTCAAGTCGTGGTCGGGGCTGACCACTTGGCCGACGAGTTCGCCGACGACCTCGGGGGCGAGGGTCAGGGCGCCGCCGGCCGCACCGCGCACGGCACGGAAGAGCTCTCCGGGAGGGCCCGCCTTGAGTACATAGCCACGTGCGCCCGCCTCCAGGGCGCGCACGATGTCGCTCCGCCCGGAGTAGCTGGTCAGCATCAACACCCGTACGCCCGGCGCCTCGACAGCCAGTCGGCGGACCGCCTCGACCCCGTCGATTCCGGTGCCCGGGCCGGCGAACCGCAGATCCATCAGAACGACGTCCGGCACCAGCCGGACAGCGAGGCGGACCGCTTCCTCGCCGCTCGCCGCCTCCGCCAGCACCTCGAAGTCCGGGTCGCCTTCGAGCAGGGCCCGCAGCCCGGCCCGTACCACCGCGTGGTCGTCCGCGATCAGCAGGCCGATGGGCCGAGTGCTCATCCCGCTGCCGCCGAGGTGAACGAGGTGACCGGGTGCGGGGCCGGATGGGCGGGCACGACGGCCCGTACCTGGGTGCCGCGGCCCGGCGCGCTGACGACACGCAGTTCGCCCCCGCAGTCGAGCAGCCGGGCCCGGGCCGCGGGGAGGCCGAACCCGCGGGTCGCCCGGGCGGTCGCGCGGGTCGCGGACGGATCGAAGCCGGCGCCGTCGTCGGACACGTCGAGTTCGACGCGGTCCGCATGCTGGTGGAGAGTGACCAGCACGTTGGCGGCGTGCGCGTGCTCCCGTACGTTCGCCAGGGTGCCCTGAGCGATGCGGAACACCGTGGCGGCGGCCTGTTCGTCCAGGACGGGGCACCGGTCGCCCACCGAACGGAACCGCACCTGTGCCGCGGTCCCGTCCCGCCCGGCCTGGGAGCAGAGCAGGCGGAGCGAGCCTTCGAGACCGGCCTCGGCGACAGCGGACGGGGTGAGGTCGTGGATGATCCGGCGGGTCTCGGAGAGATGGGCGTCCAGGCCGTCGGCGACCGCACGGACACGGGTGCGCGCCACGCCCGGCCGTTGCTCCCAGTCCCGTTCGGCGGCCTGGAGCAGCATCAGGCTCCCGGCGAGTTCCTGGGCCAGTGTGTCGTGCAGGTCCCGGGCGATCCGGGTGCGCTCCGCCAGCACACCCGCCCGGCGCTGCTGCTCCGCCAGAACATCGCGTGTACGGCCCAACCGCTCCAGGAGGTAAAGGCGTTCGGTGGCATCCCGCTGCTGCGCGCGGTAAAGAGCCACCGTGCCCCACACGGCGGCCACGGGGATCAAGGTCACCTCCGGGTCGAACCCGCCGGTGGTCACGGTCAGTTGCCCACCCAGTACGACCGTGATCGCGGCCACCGCCACGACGGCCGTGCGACGTCCGAGGGCACGCAGCGCCGCACACGCCAGCGGAATACCGCACCACGCGTACGCGTCCGTCAGCGGCGCCGGGGCGAGCAGGACGAGGACGCCCCAGAGCAGAAACAGCGCCAGGACCCAACCGTGCCGGCGGAGCGGGCCGAGCCGGTCCCACAGCGCCAGACCGCCCGCGTACACCACCGCCAGCAGCCCGCTGACGATGACCATGTCCCAGCACAGCGCGCTGCGCAGACCGACGAGCCGCACGACGGCGGCACCGACGACCACGAAGAACACGAGGTGCGAGACGTGTTCCAGGGTGAATCGGGTGCCGCGAACCGCCGGCGGGGCGTGGGTGGGAGCGCAGTCGGGCACGGCAGATTCCCCTGGACGGACTGATCCACTCGGACAGGGCGTCCGAGTCTATCCGCGGCCTGTATGACTCATGTGAGGACCGGGACTGCCGACCGTCACGGGGACGGATCAGCAGCCCCGGCTCATGGGCGTACGGGGGTCAGGTCGCGGTGCAGGTGACGGTTGGCCAGGTCCAGGTGCCGTTGGTCTGGATGGTGACGCCGAAGTTGTTGCCGTTGCCGTTGGGTTTGGCGGTCAGGACTTGGGCGCTGGGGTAGCTGGCGCTGATGTTCCAGGTGGAGAGGATCTTTTCGGGGGAGGGGACGTTCATGGTGACGGTCCAGTTGCTGGAGCCGGTGACCGCGACGTTGAGGTTGTAGCGGTCGCTCCACTGCTGGCCCGCGGAGAGGGTGGCGGTGCAGCCGCCACCGCCACCACCGCCGGTGCCCCCACCGTCGGGAGCCACGGCGCGCCCGGTCGCCGGCGAGATCATGCCGGCGCACAGGCCACGGGAGGCCAGCCCCTGCGCGATACGCGGGATCGCGGCGAGCGTGTTGGCGGCCCAGTCGTGCATGAGGATGACCTGGCCGTTGGTGAGCCGGGCGTTGGCGGCCACGATCGCGTCGGTGCTCGCGCCGTTCCAGTCCTGCGAGTCGACGTCCCAGATGATCTCGGTGAGACCGTACTTGGCCTCGACGGACTTCAGCGTCGAGTTGGTCTCGCCGTACGGCGGGCGGAACAGCTTCGGTGTACCGCCGCCCGCGCCCGCGATGGCCTGCTGGGTCCGGGAGATCTCCGAGTCCATCTGCGACTGGCTGAGCTGGGTCATGTGCGGATGGGTGTAGCTGTGATCGCCGACCCACATCCCCGCGTCGACCTGGGCCCTGACCAGACTCGGGTTGGCGGCGGCGTACTGGCCCTCGTTGAACATCGTGGCCCGCAGCCCGTTCTGCTTCAGCGCGTTGAGCAGGCTCGACGTGCTGCCGGACGGGCCGTCGTCGAAGGTGAGCCCGACGTACCCGTTGCAAGTGGCGGCGTGCGACGGGGTGGCTTCGACGACGGAGGTGACGACGGTACTCGCCACGGCCGTCGCGGCGACGGCCAGTCCCGTGACCAGGGAGCGTAACGACAGACTTGGTCTGGTTCGCATGCGAAGGGACCTCCTCTCGGGTGTCCGGGGATCAGGTCGCGGTGCAGGAGACCGTTGGCCAGGTCCAGGTGCCGTTGCTCTGGATGGTGACGCCGAAGGTGTTGCCGCTGCCGTTGGGTTTCGCGGTCAGTACTTGGGCACTGGGGTAACTCGCGCTGGTGTTCCAGGTCGAGAGGACCTTCTCGGGCGAGGGAACGTTCATCGTCACGGTCCAGTTGCTGGAGCCGCTGACCGCCACGTTGAGGTTGTAACGGTCGCTCCACTGCTGGCCCGCGGACAGGGTCGCCGTACAGCCGCCGGTGCCACCGCCACCGCCGCCACCGGAAGAGTCGCCCAGCGTGATGTTGGAGCTCCCGCTGCTCTGGTAGCCCTCGGTCGCCATGATCATGTAGTAGCTGAAGCTACCCAGGGGCATTCCGGCGCGGGCCCAGGCGTCGAAGTGGTTGCCGGTGGTGATGGTCCCGCCGGTCCGCTTCGACTGCCGGACGCTCCAGTACTGGTTGAAGGTCTTGTTGCCCTCGACGGAGGGGGCGTTGTAGCGCGTGGTCTGGTAGATGTCGTAGGTGCCTCCGTCGCTGGTGACGGTGCCCTTGTACGTTCCCGTGGGCCGGTAGGTGCCCCAGTTGTCGACGATGTAGTACTCGACGAGCGGGTTCGACGTCCAGCCGTAGAGGGCCAGGTAGGCGTTGCCGGACGGATTGAAGCTGCCGGAGTACGTCACGCTGCGGCGTCCGCCGTTGCTCCAGCCCTTCCCGGCCACGAAGTTGCCGGTGTTGCGCCATGAGGTGCTGTAGTTGCCGCCGGAGCCCAGGTTCATGGAGACGGTGCCCTGGCTGTCCGTCCAGAACGAGTAGTAGTACCCGTTGTTGGTGCCGGTCTGGTTCGTGGTGACGACCGTGTCGGCGTTGGCGCTGCCGGGCATGGTCATCGCGGCCACGGCGACCAGCACTGTGGCGCAGACACTGCTGATGAGCAGCCTGAAGCGGTTGAGCGTCCCGAAGCGGCCGCGCAGGCGGTTCGACGGGTGTGCGGGTGCGTCGTTCATGTGCGTGCTTCCTCCTCGTCCTCGTGAGGCCGGTGGGGCAGTGAGCGAGCGCTCTCAACGGCGACAGTGTTGGTCTGGCCCTGTCAACTGTCAACAGTTTCGACGATGATTGCGAAACCTTCGCTCGACGTACGACCCCCGTGGAGAAGGCTTTGTCCAGGTAGATGGCTATCCAGCGTCGGATCGTATCCGAATGATCGTCCGGCGACCCCCTTTCAAGATCAATCTGATGATCCATCATCTTCGAAAGTTTCGTAACTCTTCCGGATCTTCGGCGTATGCGAAACGCCCCACCCCCTAAAAACAGGGGGTGGGGCGTTTCGCATACGCCGGGCGATACGGGTCAGCGCGCCTCGCCGTCGTCGTCCTCGCCTTCCTCCAACAGGTTCGCCGCCGCGCCCACGATGCTCGGATCGGGGCTGCCGACGACTTCCTCGTCCTTGCCGGTGTAGTCGAAGCGGGCCAGGACACTGCGCATCGCCTCGACGCGCGCACGCTTCTTGTCGTTGCTCTTCACCACGGTCCAGGGTGCCTGTTCGGTGTCCGTCTCGCGGAACATGGCGACCTTGGCGGCTGTGTAGTCGTCCCAGAGGTCCAGGGAGGCCAGGTCCATGGGGCTCAGCTTCCACTGCCGTACGGGATCCACCTGACGGATCGTGAAACGGGTGCGCTGCTCACTCTGCGAGACCGAGAACCAGAACTTCACCAGGTCCACGCCGTCGTCCACCAGCATCCGCTCGAAGGCGGGGGCCTGCCGCATGAAGCGTCGGTACTCGTCCTGCGTGCAGAAGCCCATCACCCGCTCGACGCCCGCCCGGTTGTACCAGGAGCGGTCGAACATCACGATCTCGCCCTCGGTCGGCAGGTGTTCGACGTACCGCTGGAAATACCACTGCCCGCGCTCGCGTTCGGTCGGCTTCTCCAGCGCGACCACCCGTGCGCCCCGTGGGTTGAGGTGCTCGGTGAAACGCTTGATGGTGCCGCCCTTGCCGGCCGCGTCCCGCCCCTCGAAGACGACGACGAGCCGGCGGCCGGTCTCCTTTATCCAGCTCTGCAGCTTCAGCAGTTCGATCTGCTGGAGCCGTTTGTGCCAGTCGTACTCCTTGCGCTCCATGCGCTCCTGGTAGGGGTAGTTCTCCCGCCAGGTGTCCACCGGGGAGCCGTCCGGCCGGATGAGCACCGGGTCGTCGTGGTCGCTGTAGTCGACGGTCAGCCCCGTCATCAGTGGCGTCATCGCACTCTCCTCGGCTCGCGTCAGTGGAACTGCGGCACGATCAAATAGATTCCGTACGCGACGACGGTCGCGCAGGCCAGGAAGCAGAACCCGGCCTGCGCGAGGCCGACCGCCTGGGTGCCGCCGTCCTTCTCTCGTACCGTCTCGACCCTGGCGAGGCCCAGGACGCCGAGGGCGAAGACCACGACCACGGCGACGGTGACGCCGATGCTCACCGCGGTGACCTGGCCGAGTGCCGTCCAGTCCAGATGCATTGTTCGAACTCCCCCTGCCTCAGGCGGCCGTGCCGACTTGCGTCGGCGTTGTGGCCCGGACGGTGACCTCGTGGGTCTCGTTGACGTTGTTCGCGTGCACCGGGTTGCGCCGCGAGGCGATCACGATGGACGCGGCGACGGCGGCGGCCACCAGTGCGATCAGCGCGGTGCCCACGTTCCCGCCGTGCTTGACGACGCTCGCGGAGACCCCGCCGACCAGCGCGGCGGCGGGGAGCGTGACCAGCCATGCGATCACCATGCGGCCGGCCGTGCCCCAGCGCACCTCGGCCAGCCGCCGGCCCAGTCCGGCGCCGAGGATGCCGCCGGAACACACCTGCGTGGTGGACAGCGCGAAGCCCAGGTGGGCGGAGGTGAGGATGACCGTGGTGGAGGCGGCCTCGGCCGCGAAGCCCTGGGGCGACTGGATGTCCGTGAGCCCCTTGCCCATCGTGCGGATGATCCGCCAGCCGCCGATGTACGTGCCCAGGCCGATGGCCAGACCCGCGGACGCGATCACCCACACCGGCGGACCGGCGTCGTGGCCGAGCGCCCCGGCCGAGATCAGCGTCAGCGTGATCACGCCCATGGTCTTCTGCGCGTCGTTCGTGCCGTGCGCGAGGGAGACCAGCGAGGCGGAGGCGATCTGCCCGAGCCGGAAGCCCCTGGTGACCGAGTCCTTGCGGGCCCGGGCAGTGATCTTGTAGGCGAGGTAGGTGGCCAGCAGCGCCGCGACACCGGCCACCAGCGGCGAGGCCACCGCCGGTATCAGGATCTTCTCGACCACCTTGTCGAAGTGCACGCCGTGCGCGCCCGCGCCCACCCAGACCGCGCCGATCAGTCCGCCGAACAGGGCGTGCGAGGAACTCGACGGCAGTCCCAGCAGCCAGGTCAGCAGATTCCACAGGATCGCGCCGACCAGCCCCGCGAAGATCATCCCCGGTGAGACCAGCGTGTCGTCCACGATCCCGCCGGAGATGGTCTTGGCGACCTCCGTCGACAGGAAGGCGCCGGCGATGTTCAGCACACCGCTGATCAGGACTGCCGTTCTCGGCTTGAGCGCACCGGTCGCGATGGAGGTCGCCATCGCGTTGGCGGTGTCATGGAATCCGTTTGTGAAGTCGAAGGCCAGAGCAGTGACGATGACGACCGCCACGAGGAACGTGATGTGGTCCATTCCCCGATGGAAGCGCTTGCAGACGTACGAAGGGCGAAGCGAAGGTGAAGCGAACGGAAAGGTGAGTTCCGGCTCGCCGCGAAGTCAGCGGCTCGTACCGACCGATGTGCCGAGCAGGCCCGCCAGTAGGGCGTCCGACGCCGGGTCCAGGAGGCGTCGGCTGTCGGGGGCGGATTCGAGGCCGACGACGAGGGCGATGCAGATGTCGGCCGCCTGGGCGGGAGTGACGGCCTCGCCGGTGCCCGCCTCGGTGAACAGGGCGGTCAGCAGGCTCTGCAGGTCGGCCGTGAACCCGGTGCAGATGCCCCCGAACAACCGCGCCTGCTCGTCGAGGAGTTCGGCCGTGTGCGGGGAGTCCCCGGACAGCTGGAGCACCAGGTCGAGCTTGGCGGCCAGGACACCCCGGACGCGGGTCGCGCAGGGGGCGTCCAGGTCGGCGGCCGCCGACCGGGCCCGCACGAGCGCCCGGTCGTGCAGGCGCCCGGCGAGCTGCCGGAAGGCGTCGTCCTTGCCGCTGACGTACTGGTAGACCGCCGACCGGGACACGCCCATGGCGGAGGCGATGTCGTCCATCGTGGTGCGCCGTACGCCGTACCTGGTCAGGCAGGTGTACGTCGCGTCGAGGACCTCGTCGAGCCGGTCGGCGGGCAAGGTCAGCCCAGTTTCTTCAGGAGCTCGGCGGCGAGCGGGGCGGAGGAGGCGGGGTTCTGGCCGGTGACCAGGTTGCGGTCGACGATCACGTGCGGCGCCCACGGCTCGGCGACCTGCACCTGCACGCCGGCCTCGGTCAGCCGGTCCTCCAGCAGCCACTTGGCCTTGTCCGCGAGACCGCCCTGGATCTCCTCGGCGTTGGTGAACGCGGCCACCCGGTAGCCGGCGAACGTGTTGGAGCCGTCCTCCTTCGTGGCCGCGAGCAGCGCGGCGGGGCCGTGGCACACGACACCGAGCGGCTTGCCGGACTCCAGCGCGCGGGTCAGGAGTTTGCCCGACTCGGCGTCGACCGCGAGGTCCTCCATCGGGCCGTGGCCGCCGGGGTAGAAGACGGCGGCGTAGTCGCCGAGGTCGACGTTCTCCAGCTTGATCGGCTGCTGAAGCTCGGTGAACGACTCCAACGCCGCGGCGACCTTGTCCGCGCCCTCCTGCCCGCCGTTGAACATGGGGTCCAGGCTGCCCCGGTCGACGGTGGGCACGACACCACCGGGGGTGGCGACGACGACCTCGTGGCCCGCGGCCTTGAACGCCTCGTACGGGGCCACGGCCTCCTCGGCCCAGAAACCGGTGGGGTGCTTGGTGCCGTCGGCCAGTGTCCAGTGGTCGGCGCCCGTGACGACGAACAGAATCTTCGACATGGTGTGCTCTTCTCCGAGAGGGCGGATCCGGGGTGCGGACCCGGAGGAACGGATCGGCCGCGAATGCTGACGGAGTGGATGCGCTGACGTTCTGCGTCCGATGTGTCAGTACGGCGACGAATCGAAGGTAGGACGGCTCGCGAAGGATTTCCAATGACGAGGCCAATGGCTGCGATAGGAACTTTCATGGGTCCGTATGCCGGTGCGTGTGGTCTTCGTCGAGGCGCACACGGGGTGCGACTCCACGATGCCACGGCGTGGTTGAGCGGATAACGTAAGAGGCCCGGTGGAAACGTCACGTCGGCTCGCACCGGGGGGAGGGCCACATGGGCGGGGACGGGCGCAGGGACGGGGCCGGGCTGCCGAGGCTTCGCCTGGACGAGCTGCTGGAGGAACTCCAGGTACGGATCGAGGCGGTACGCGGGACCCGCGACCGGCTCCAGGGCCTCCTGGAAGCGGTCCTGTCGGTGGGGCGCGAACTCGACCTCGCGCAGGTGCTGCGCCGCATCGTCGAAGCCGCCGTCGTCCTGGTCGACGCCGAGTACGGGGCGCTCGGTGTCATCGGACAGCAGCAGAAGCTCGCGCAGTTCATCCCGGTGGGCGTCAGCGACGAGGTGTGGGCCGCGATCGGCGATCTTCCCTCCGGGCACGGCCTCCTCGGTGAACTCATCCGCCACCCCGAGGCGTTGCGGCTCACCGATCTGTCCGAGCACCGGGCATCCTCCGGGTTCCCGCCGCACCACCCGCCCATGCGCACCTTCCTCGGGGCCCCGATCCTGGTCCGCGAGACGGTCTTCGGGAATCTCTACCTGACCGAGAAGCGTGGTGGGGGAGAGTTCGACCCCGAGGACGAGGCCGTCCTGTCGACGCTGGCCGTGGCCGCCGGTGTGGCCATCGAGAACGCCCGCCTGTACGGCGAGGTCAGACTCAGGGAGCGCTGGCTGGAGGCGGGCGCGGAGATCACCAGCGGGCTGCTGTCCGGAGTGGCCGAAGCAGAGGTCCTGGAGGTGATGCTCGAACGTGCCCGGGAGATCACCGGCGCCGACCTGGGCGTCGTCGACCTCGTCGTCGAGGGCAGCAGTGACCTGCGCGGCGCGTTCGCAATGGGCCAGCACGCCGAGACGCACCGCGGGCTCGTCCTGCCGCGAGAGGGAACCTTCGCGGGCGCCGCGCTGAGCGCGGGAACCCTCGTGTCCACCGCCGACGTACGCAAGGATCCCCGGATCACCTACGGCCCCGACCGCTGGGAGGGCCTCGGGCCCGCCGTGGCCGTCCCCATGGGGACCCGTGAGGGGATGCGCGGTGTCCTCATGCTGGCCCGGGGCGCGGGCCGGGCGCCCTTCACGGAGGTCGAGACCGCACCGCTCCTCGGATTCGCCGGGCAGGCCGCCCTCGCCATGGAGCTCGCGGAACGGCGGCGCGACACCGAGCAGGTGAGCCTGCTGGAGGACCGCGACCGGATCGCCCGCGACCTGCACGACCTGGCGATCCAGCGGCTGTTCGCGACCGGTATGACCCTGCAGAGCGCCCAGCGCTTCGTGCAGCATCCGCAGGCCGCCGAGCGTCTCGGCCGGGCGGTCGACGACCTGGACACCACCATCAAGATCATCCGGTCGACCATCTTCGGCCTCCGTGCCCACGAGACACCCTCCGCAGGACTGCGCATCCGAACGGTCCGCGCCCTGGAGGAAGCGGCCCAGGTGCTCGGCTTCACCCCCGCGCTGCGGATGGAGGGGCTGATCGACGTGGACGTCTCCGCCGCCCTCTCCGAGGACGCCCTCGCCGTCCTCGGAGAGGCCCTCACCAACGTGGCCCGGCACGCACAGGCCACCGCGGTGGAGGTCGGTCTCGTCGTTCGGGAGGGACACCTCAGGCTCTCCGTGAGCGACAACGGCATCGGCATGGGAGCCGCGACCGACCGCCGCAGCGGACTGCGCAATCTGGAGGAACGGGCCGAACTCCTCGGCGGGCAACTAAAAGTGACGGGGTCTCAGGAGGGGCGCGGCACTCGACTCGAGTGGCGGGCGCCGCTCGGACCGCGATAGGGCCGGCTGCCGACGTGCGCGCGGCGTACGACGGGCCCCTTCGGGGACGTGCGCGCAGCGTACGACCGGCCCCCTCGCCCAGGCTCAGTCGCTGCTTCCGCCCCGTGCCTCCGGCGGCGGATACTGCGCAGCGATCACCGCGGCCTGGACACGCCGCTCCACGCCCAACTTGCCCAGCAGCCGCGAGATCCCGTTCTTCACCGTCTTCTCGGAGAGATAGAGCCGCTTGCCGATCTGTCGGTTGGTGAACCCCTCGCCGATCAGGGCGAGGATCTCCCGCTCCCGCTCCGAGAGTTCGGCCAGCTGTCCGTCGTCCGCCGCGTCCGTGCCGCTCGTCGGGCCACGCAGGCTGCTCATCAGCCGCGCGGTGGTGGCCGGATCGAGCATCGACTGCCCGGAGGCGACCGTGCGGACCGCCGAGATCAGGTCGGACCCCCGGATCTGCTTCAGCACATAACCGGACGCCCCCGCCATGATCGCGTCGAGCAGCGCATCGTCATCGTCGAACGACGTCAGCATCAGACACGCCAACCCCGCGTCGAGCGACCGCAGTTCGCGGCAGACGGTGATCCCGTCGCTGTCCGGGAGACGTATGTCGAGGATCGCCACGTCGGGGCGGAGGGCTGGAGCGCGGACCAGTGCCTGTTCGGCCGTCCCCGCTTCACCGACCACCGTCATGTCCGGTTCCGCGTCGATGAGGTCGTGCAGTCCGCGGCGGACCACCTCGTGGTCGTCGAGGAGGAAAACCCTGATCGATGTGCTGCTGGGTACCTGCTGCGGAAGTTCGGCCATGCCCACTGCTCCCAGGATGGCGGGGATTTCCGGCCGATCCTCGCGTACCACGAAAGCGGTCGACAGGGCCCAAAGGTCCCGTCAGTGGACTGGACCACTGCCGTATGGGGCGTACAGGTCGAGGAGCCGCGTGCGCGCCGCGTGCAGCCGATGAGCCAGTACCAGACCGACCCACTGGCCGACCGCGCTGCCCAGCGCGGGATCGGACCGGCACATCAACCGCACGGTCGACGCGTCGAGTTCATAGGCATGGACCGGGCACACCGCCTCCGCGCCCAGCTGCCGCACATATGGCGGGAACAGCCAGGACCAGCCGAGGAGTTGGTCGAACCCGAGCGTGTCGATGACGGGCGAGGGCCTGCCGGCCAGCTTCATGTCGAGGGCGACGGTTCCGATGCGCACAATCCAGAAGTGGTCGGCGCGCGCCCGCCTCGAAGATGCGGGCCCTTTGCGGGAAGGACACGTCACGGGCGAGCCGCATCAGACGTCCACGATGCTCGGGGTCCAGGACCTGGGAGAGACGCGGAGTCGCAGGAGCGGTCATGGGGTCCCCTTTCCGGCGCGCCTGATGCGTGCGGCGACCTCAGATTCCCGCGCCGGTATCGCGCCGGGCAGGGGCCAACAGCCCCCCTGCTCAGGCCCGATCGGGCCTGAGCCGACCCGTCACCAGGCCCGTCCGGCCCCCGAGCCGGTCGCCGCCCGCACCACACCCCATCCGTACCGCACCCCATGCGCGCCGCGTCCGTCACGCCGTGCGCCGCGTCCACTCCGGTCCCGTGCGCGCCCACTCGCGCTCCCACTCGGCCAGCCGACGCCGGGCGGCGACCCGGCGCACGACGAAGTGCGCGACGAGGACGACGGCCGCGACGTTGCCGCTGGTCAACGCTCCCGTCGTGATGGTGTGCTGCCAGATCGCGGCGTCGCTCAGCGGCGGCCGGACGCCCCGGCTCCGGACATCGACCCACACACCGGCATGATCGCCGCGCCGCGTGCCCGCCGGGACGCGGGCCGAGCCCGTCCGCGGGGCTTCACCGGGCCCGGTCCAGCGCACCTTCACCCAGTACATGTGCTGCTTGCCATCTGGTGCCGTGGGCACCGAGGCGGGCGCGTTCTCGACGACCACCCCCACCACCACATGACGTGCGGCACGCTGCGCCTCGGCCTTCGCCTGCGCGGCGTCGTGGGCCCACCAGCCCGCGGCCACCCCTGCCAGGGGCGCGCCGAGCAGCAGGAGCATGGCGATCACCGTGACCGCGCACGCCTCGACGACATCCGAGCGGCGGCGCAGCGGATTGCGGCGCCAGCGCCAGCCGCGCACCCGGCTTCGCATCTCAACCTCCTTGCCACCGAGGTCCGGCCCGCGGAAGAGCCGAACGGACCCCACAAGGGCCGGTCCGCCTCTCCCGGCGTACCGCTCACGGCTACGAGCGTCCACAGCGGACCCCGCGCCGATTGCCTCGCCGTACGACTGATCCGTGTTCCCTGTGGAACCCGCGCATGCACGTCGCGCAGCGAACAGGAGCCACCATGGCGAAGCCTCGTCCAGTCACGCTCGACGCGCGCTGGCGTGTGGTCGAGGAAGCGACGGTCGTATGCCTCGGCTGATCGCCGAACTCCCGAAAGGCAGGAGTCATGAAAACCGGCACCCGTACCATCACCGTCGGCATCGACGGATCGCGGCCCAGCCTGGACGCCGCCGACTGGGCGGCCCGGGAGGCCGAGCGCCACCGTCTTCCACTGCGCCTGCTGCACGCGGGTATCGCACCGGTCCTGCCCGTGCGCGTCCCGGACGTCGATGTGCCCGCCGGGCGCACCCGTACCGCGCTCGACCGGGCCGCGATCCAACTCTCCTACGCCCACCCGGCGTTGGACATCATCGCCCGCAGCACGGAGGAACCCGCCGTCCCCGCGCTGCTCGAGGCGGTCGCCCAGTCCGAGATGCTCGTGCTCGGCTCACGCGGCTCCACCGGGTTCGCGGGCTTCCTCGTAGGTTCGGTCGCCCTGGAGGTGTCGGCCCGCGCCGAACGCCCCGTCGTCCTGGTGCGTGCAGGTGAACTCCCCGAGGACGAACGGATGCCCGTGGTCGACGGCACGCCGCCGGGCGAGGCGCGCTACCTGCCCGTGGTGCTCGGTCTCGACGTGGATCATCCGGCCGACGACCTCATCGGGTACGCCTTCGACGCGGCCGCCACCCGCTCGGCGCCGCTGCGCGTCCTGCACACCTGGACGATGCCCCCGCTGCGCGGCTACGCCCCCGGGGTGCCGCTGCTGGAGGAGGCGACCGAGCGGGAGAACAGCAAGTGGCGTGTCCTGTCGGCCACTTTGCAGCCGTGGCGCCACAAGTTCCCTGAGACCCACGTCTCCGAGGAGTTGGTCCACGGCCACCCGGGACACCATCTCCTCAAGGCGTCCACCCGGGCCGGTCTGCTGGTCATCGGCCGCAAGACCGGTGCCGGTGGCGGCGCCCCGACGGGCCTGGGCAGGGCCGCGCACTCACTGGTCCACCACGCGACCTGCCCGGTCGCCGTGGTCCCGCACACCTGACGCCGGCATCCCGGCCGCCGAGGCGTCCACGCGCGCGGACGGCCTCAGCCGAAGCGCTCGATGCGGATGCGGTCCACGGGTTGCCCCGCTTCGACGAGCAGCCGCGAGGCATGTTCGGCGAACCCATTGGAGCCGCACACATAGGCCTCCCACCCACCAGGAGGCTGCTCGGCCAGGAGCGGCGCCACATGTGCGGCCGCCATACGTCCGACGGCCACACCGTCGGGGGCACTGCGCGTGAAGACGGGCGTGCTCTCGTCGCCGTACTCCCGTGCGTAGATGAGCTCTTCGGGGCTCCGAGCCGAGACGAGCAGCCGCATCGGCACGTCCAGACCGCGCGCACGGTGGTGACGCACCATCGACATCAGCGGTACGACGCCGGAGCCGGCGCCGATGAGCAGCGCGGGCCGGTCGCCCGGCCAGGCGAAGAAGCCGCTGAGTGGGCCCCGCACCTCGACCGTGTCACCGGGCCGGGCCAGGGTGTGGAACCAGCCGGAGACCTCGCCGCCCTCGACATGGTCCAGGGTCAGCTCGATGTGCCCGGAGTCGTCGGGCGCGGAGGCGATGGAGTAGTGGCGCTGGGCCACATAGCCGTCCTCGGCGGTCAGCCGCAGCATCAGATGCTGGCCGGGCAGATGCCCCAGCCACTGCGGCACCGCGAACCGGAAGGTGGCGGCGTGCGGTGTCTCGCGGCGGATCTCGGTGAGCGTCGCGGTCTGCCAGGTGGCCGCCGCCCGGTTGCTGACGGCGATCCGGCCGGGCACGGCGAACCGGGTCGGCGGGACGAAGGGGCCGGGAATCGTGGGGGCGGTCGTCATCGACACGGTCGTCTCAGTCACCGGAGTAGCGCTGCTCTTCCCAGGGGTTGCCGCGTGCGTGATAGCCGTTCTGCTCCCAGAAGCCCGGCTCGTCGTGGTCGAGGAGCCTGAGGCCCGCGATCCACTTGGCGCTCTTCCAGAAGTACAGGTGGGGCACGATCAGCCGGGCCGGGCCGCCGTGCTCGGCGGGCAGTGGCTTGCCGTCGTACTCCCACACGATCCAGGCGCGGCCGCCGGTGAGGTCGGCGAGCGGGAGGTTCGTCGTGTACCCGGTGTGCGAGTAGGCGACCGCGTGGGTGGCCGCGGCATCGGGGCGCACGGCCTCCAGGAACGCGTCCAGGGACACGCCGCGGAAACGCACCCCGAACTTCGACCAGCTCGTCACGCAGTGGATGTCGCCCTCGTACGCCGACGCGGGCAGCGCCTGCGCCTCGTCCCAGTCCCAGGTGCGCGGCTCGGCCACCAGACCGTCGACGCGAAAGGTCCAGTCGGCGGGCGTCAGGTCGGGGGTGACCTCGGCGGACAGCACGGGCCAGTCGTCGCCCGCGTCGTACTGACCGGGCGGGAGCCCGGCGTTCTGGACGCGCGGGCGTCCGGCGAAGCCTCGGGTGACGTTCATACGGGTGGTGCCTCCAGGCCGCCCGAAGGCAGACCCGCTGGTCGAGCGTGATCGATACGCACGCGGTCGGTGGACGCGTACGCGTTCCACGGTACGCGGAAGCCGACGCTACCCCCTGCTCAGGGGTGTGCCCGCTCCCGATCATTGCGGCGGCATGAACTCTCCGACGGCCCGGGAATAGCGGTGTCGCGATCTCCCTTGCTCCTAGTGCCGACACCGGTGGCCTCTACATCCGGTACCTCCGGTGACAGCGAACGAGAGTGAGGGAGCACATGCCCAAGGCGTACGTCTTCACCCGGTACGGCGGCCCGGAGACCGAGGCCCTCGTCGACCAGGACCGTCCGAGCCCGGGCCCCGGCCAGGTCCTGGTCGCGGTCCGCGCGGCGGGCGTGAACCCCGTCGACTGGAAGCAGCGCACCGGCTACCGCCGCCCGGGCGGGCCCGCCCGCGAGCTGCCCGCCGTCTTCGGCAACGAGGTCGCCGGGATCGTCGAGGAGATCGGCGCCGACGTGAACGGGTTCGCCGTGGGGGACGAGGTCTTCGGGAACCCGGTGGCCGGTGGCTACGCCACGTACGCCCTGCTGCCCGTGGCGGTCACCGCGCACAAGCCGGCGGCGCTGCCCTTCACCGACGCCGCGACCCTGCCGGTGGCCGCGGCGACCGCGTACGACGGCATTCGACAGCTGGACCTGCCGGCCGGGGCCACCCTGCTGATCACCGGGGCGGGCGGCGGCGTGGGCGTCGCGGCCGCGCAGATCGCGCATGCCTTCGCAGTGCGCGTCGTCGGTGTCGCGAGCGACGTCAAGAAGGACTTCGTCGAGTCGCTCGGCGCCGTGCATGTGCCGTCGGGACCCGGCCTGGCCGAGCAGGTGCGGGCGGCGGCGCCCCAGGGCATCGACGCGGTCTTCGACCTCGTCGGCGGCGACGTACTCGAAGAGGCCGCCACGCTGCTCGCCGACCGCACGAAGCTCATCACCGCCGGAGCGTCCCAGGACGAGGCGGAACGCCTGGGCGGCGCCCGGGTGGCACGCGCCCGCACCGCGGCCGTACTCGACGAGGTCGCGAAGCTCGCGGTGGACGGCAGGCTCCGGCCGCTCGTCACACGAACCTTCCCGCTGGACCGAGCCGCCGAGGCGCTGCGCACCGTCGAGAACGGCCACGCCCGCGGCAAGATCGTGATCGAGGTCGCGATATGAGCACCGCGTCGAGCAACGCCGCCGGAGCGAAGTCGAGCAATGCCTCCGGCACGGCGTCGGGGGACGGCTCCATGTCAGGCGACGCCCCCCGCAAGTTGTCCGAGACAGCGTCGGGTGATGCCTTCGGCAAGGCTTCCGGCACCGGGTCCGCAGACGCCTCCGGCAAGGTGTCGGGCATCGCGTCGGGCGATGCCTCCGGCACGGCTCCGGGCGACGCCTCCCACAAGGCGCCGCGCACCGCGCCCAGCAGCGCCTCCGGCCAAGTGCCCCATCTCCCGTCAAGCGGCCCGGTCACTGCCGAGTCGGGTCTCGCGAGCCACCCGCTGGACAATCCCGCACTCGCCTCGCTGACCGGCCCGCACGCCCACTTCGCCGAGCGGCGCGGCCGGGTGCTGCGCTACCCCCGCGACGTATCGCCCTGGCTCGCCCTGCCGGACGAGCCCGACGCCGATGACTGGGACGACCTCGCGGCCCTGGTGGGCCCGGGCGCCGAGGCCCCGCTCGCAGGGTTTCGCGGGCAGACCCCGGCCGGCTGGGAAGTGACCTTCGACCTGGACGGCGTCCAGCTCGTCGACGACGGCCTCGCCGCGGCACCCGACCCCGAGGCAGTCCGGCTCGGCCCCGCTGATGTCCCCGAGATGCTGGACCTGGTCGAGCGGACCAGGCCGGGCCCGTTCCTGCCGCGCACCGTCGAACTCGGCACCTATCTGGGGATACGCCGAGGTGGCGCTCTCGTTGCGATGGCGGGGGAGCGGCTGCACCCGCCGGGCTGGACCGAGATCAGCGCGGTCTGCACCGATCCCGACTTCCGCGGTGAGGGCCTGGCGACCCGGCTGATCCTGGCCGTCGCGCACGGCATCCGGGAGCGCGGCGAGACGCCCTTCCTGCACACCGCAGCGAGCAACACCGGCGCGATCCGCCTCTACGAGTCCCTGGGCTTCCGGCTGCGCCGCACCACCCGCTTTCTCGCGGCGCGCGTGCCGGAGCCCCTGCCGGTCTCCTGACGGCGAAGCGGCGGTGACGGCGGTGGGCGGTTCGCCGCGCGGGCGTCGGTGAGCACGGGGCTGACCGACGCGCCCTTGAGGTTCTCCGATCGGTCGTGCCCGCCGAGGGCACGGCCGATCAGTCCGTTGCGGGAGCCCCGGGCGAGGTCTGCGCGGCCGCCGCGTTGTACCGCAGCAGATACGCCGCGAAGCGGGCGAGGTCGTCCTCGGCCCAGCCCTCCAGCCGTTCGCGGAAGGCGACCCGGCGGCTCTCGGTGACCTGGGCGAGAATCTGCGTGCCGACGTCCGTCAGATGCAGGACCTGGACACGGTGGTCCCCCGGGTCGAGGCGCCGCTCGATGAGCTGGGCGTGCTCCAGCGCGGCCACCTGCCGGCTGACCGTGGACTTGTCCAGCGCGTAGTGCACTGCCAGGTCGGTGGCCCGGCACCCGCCGCTCTCCTCCAGATGACCCAGCAGGGTGTAGGAGACGAGTGACAGCTCGGGGTGCATGCGCCCGGCCGAGGCCCTGGCGCGCCGGGCGAAGGCCGTCATCTCGCGCTGGATGGTCTCGACGGCATCCTCGGCGGTCATGGCCGCGCCGGCCTGATCAGTGACACCGGTCTCATCGGGCACTTCGGCTGCGCTCACGGTGACCTCTTTCCCTCTACTGGTTGTATAGTACAACTTGAAGTGAGAGTTGTATAAGCCAACCAATTGGAGGTCGTGGGTATGTCCGCCAGTCACCGGGCCGGGAGTCCCGAGAGCCACAGCGCCGCCGGGGGAGTGGCCGCCGGTCTGAGGTCACCCGCGCTCCGCCATGTGCTCACCCACCTGATCACCCCGCTGCTGATGTGCCTCGGTATGGGGCTCGCCTACATGGGCGCCTTCGTCACGCCCGAGCCCCATCACCTGCCCGTCGCCGTCGTCGGCTCCGGCCCCGAGGTGAAGGTGTTCGCGCAGACGGTCAAGGACAAGGCCGGGGACGCGCTCGACGTGCGGACCGTCGCCAGTCGCTCCGCCGCGGTCGACCTGCTCAAGTCCCGCGACATCACCGGCGCCTATGTGCTCGACACCAAGGCGCCCGAGCTCGTCGTCGCCACGGCCGCCTCCGACATGGGCGCCACCGCTGTCGAGAAGGTCTTCACGCCCGTCGCCGCCCAGCAGGGCGTCCCCCTGAAGATTACCGACGTCGCCCCTCCGACCGACGACGACCCCACGGGCCAGGGCCTGTTCTTCCTGCTCATCGCGCTGAGCATCGGCTCGTACGCGTCCGTCGCCGCCCTCGGCGCCGCGGGCGGCGGACTGCCCCTGCGGGTGCGGGCACTGCTGGCCGTCGGTGTGTCCGGGGTCGTCAGCGGCATCGGCGCGCTGCTCGCCGGGCCCGTGTTCCACCTCGCCTCCCATGACCTCACCGGTCTGTGGGGCATGAGCTGGCTCTACTCCGCGGGCATCCTCTTCGTCGGCGTCGGGCTGCACACCTTCCTCAAGCGGTGGACCACGCTCGCGATGATGGTGCTCTTCGTGATGCTCAACTTCACCAGCTCCGGCGGCCTGTTCCGGCCCGAGCTGCAGAACAGTTTCTTCGGCACACTGCACGCGTTCTGGAACGGCGCCGGATTCGTCGAGGGCGCGCGCAGCCTCCTGTACTTCGACGGCGACGGTCTCGCCGGCAACGTCTGGACGCTCGTCGCCTGGCTCGCCGTCGGCCTGCTGGTCACGGCCGTCGCCGGTGCCGTAGAGCACGTGCGCGCCCGTGGAGCCGTAGACGAAGAGCCGCTGCCCGAGCGGCAGTCCGCCGAAGTGGAGAACACCGAGCAGGACGCCGAGCAGGACGCGGAAATGGAGGAGACGGTCGCCGTCTGAGCGGCGACGCGTTCCTGTACTGTTGCCGTCCTGGCTGTGGAGTGTCCCAGCCACGCAGTTGCCGAGGAGGTGAGACCCATTACCGCTGTGTCAGGTCGGGTGCTCTCACCTCAAGGCAGTGCGGCTCACCGCCGTTAGCTGACCGCGAGAGCGCCCTTCGGTTCATCGAAAGGCCCTCGGTCTCCATGTCTTCTCTTCCCCCCGCTTCCCCGGTTTCCCCCGCGTCCGTCGTCGCCGCGCTCCGCTCCGCGGGCTGTGTTTTCGCCGAGGACGAGGCGGAGTTGATCCTCTCCACCGCCCGCACCCCGGACGAGGCCGCCGCCATGGTGGACCGGCGCGTCGCGGGACTGCCCCTCGAACACGTCGTCGGCTGGGCCGGGTTCCACGGACTGCGCATCGCAATGGAGCCCGGCGTCTTCGTCCCCCGCCGCCGCACCGAGTTCCTGGTCGACCAGGCCCTCGCCCTCGGCCGCGACACGTCCGTCGTCGTGGACCTGTGCTGCGGCTCGGGCGCGGTGGGCGCCGCGCTGGCCGCATCGCTCGGCGGGCCCGAACTGCACGCCGCCGACATCGATCCCGCCGCGGTGCGCTGTGCCCGCCGCAACATTGCCCCGTACGGCGGTCACGCGCACGAGGGCGACCTGTTCGCGGCGCTGCCGGACACCCTGCGCGGCCGTATCGACCTCCTCGCGGCCAACGTGCCCTACGTCCCCACCGGCAAGGTCGGTCTGCTGCCGACCGAGGCCCGCGACCACGAACCCCTGGTCGCGCTCGACGGAGGCGCGGACGGCCTCGACGTCCTGCGCCGCGTCGCTGCCGAGGCCCCCGCGTGGCTGGCACCCGGCGGCTCCCTGTTCGTCGAGACGAGTGAGCGTCAAGTCCCCTCGGCACTCGACACGTTCACCCGCAGCGGCCTCAGCGCCCGGCTCGCCGTATCGGAGGAGCTGTACGCCAACGTCGTGATCGGCACCAGGAGTTAGGCCGCTCCGCTTCAGGTGATCCGGCCTCCGGGAACGAGAGAGGTGCCGGCGGCCGGCCCGTCCGACATGCCGCGTTCGGTCCAGGGTCGGCGTCTCGCTCCGGGCGGTCCGTCACACTGTGGCCGACCGCAGGGGCGAGACGGAGGTCCGATCGTGAGCAGTGTCGAGGAGTTCCACGCGTGGGACGTTCATGAGTCGGGGCCCGCCGACGCGGCCAAGAGCGTGCTGTTGCTGCCCGGCGGGTTGTGCAGCACGGCGTTCTACGACGACCTGACGGCCGCACCCGCGCTCGCCTCCGCGCCGGTCCGCCTGGTGGCCGCGACCGTTCCCGGTTACGCCGGCACTCCGGCCCCACTGGACCTCGGCCTGGAGAACTACGCGGCACTCGCGGGCGCGCTCGCCGCAAAGAAGGGCTGCGACGTCGTGGTCGGTCACAGCATCGGCGCCAACATCGCCCTGGAGATGGCGGCGGGCGGCCACTTCACCGGCCCGCTCGTCCTGCTCTCCCCGACCTTCTCCCGACCCGATGAGGCAAAGTTTCTCGCGATCGCCGACCGTCTGGGACGGCTGCCCGGCATCGGTGCCCTGATCTGGTCCGCTCTGGTGTGGACGGCACCGCGCGCGATGGCGAGCAGTCTGCCTCCGGCCAGGCGCGAGGCGCTGGTCGCCGAGCTGAAGAAGAACGACGCCGCGTTCTGCCGCCGGGCCACCCGGCAGTACTACGCCTATCTCGACCGGCACGGATCGCTGGTTCCACGGCTGCGCGAGTCGGGTGTGCCCGCCTGGGTGGTGCGCGGGGACCGCGACGAGATCGGCCTGACCGACGCGGAGCGCGCGGGCCTCGAAGCCGCCCCCGATGTCACGCTGGTCGAGGTGCCCGACGCGGGCCATCTGGTGATGGTCGACCAGCCCGCACGGGTCGCCGAACTCGTCGCCCAGGTGACCCTCGGCTGAACCACTCCCACCGGGCGCTGCCGTGCAGGGGAGTGCACGGGCCGTCCCTAGGATGACTCCATGTCCCTCCCGCACGCGATCCTCACCGCCCTGCTCGAGAAGCCGTCGTCGGGCCTGGAGCTGACCCGGCGGTTCGACAAGTCGATCGGCTACTTCTGGTCGGCGACGCATCAGCAGATCTACCGCGAGCTGGGCAAGCTGGAGGCCGAGGGGTACATCCGCGCCCTGCCCGCCGAACATCCGGCCCGCGGCCAGAAGAAGAGCTACGAGGTACTGACAGCGGGCCGCGACGAACTGGCCCGCTGGACCGCCGCCACCCAGGACCCCAAGCCGCTGCGCAACACGATGCTGCTGCGCCTGCGCGCGGCAGCCGTCGTCGGCACCACCGGCATCGAGGCCGATCTGCGCCGCCATCTCGCCCTCCACCAGCAGCAGCTGGCCGAGTACGAGGAAATCCAGCAGCGCGACTTCCCGCCCGGCAAGGACGGTCCTCAAGTCCGCCTGCAACACCTCGTTCTCCGCGCCGGCATCGATCACGAGACCTTCTGGATCCAGTGGCTGACCCACGCCCTGGAGGAGTTCGCCGAACTGCCCGCGCACGAGCGGCACAACTAGGCGGCCGCCCCTGCGAGGGGGACGGCCGCCGGTGCGAGAAGCGATCAGAGCCGGTGGGGCTTGGCCCGCCGACGCAGGAACCAGGCTGTCGCCACGGCTCCCACGGCCACCAGAGCTCCGCCGCCCGCGAGGGTGGCGGTGCCGTAGTCCTTGGTCGCTCCGCCGAGACCGCCCATGACCCCACGCGAGGGCGAGGCGGTGGCCGTCGCGGAGATCGTGGGGGTCGACACGATGATGGACTGGGTGCCCGCGGTCGAGTTGTCCGTGCACAGCACGATGACGGTATAGGTGCCGGCGCTCACGTTCGACCAGGCGGCCGACTGCTGCGTACTGGTACCGGACAATGTCGTCTGACGCCCCTGCGCGAAGTTCGCCTGGCCACTGGACAGCAGCGCGGCCTTGCCGAAACTGCCGTCCGTGGCCATCGTCGGGCACGCGCTGGTGGTGACCGTGACCGAGGTCCCGCTGGTGCTCACCGAGATCCCCGACCCCACGGCGACCGCCGACGGAGCGGCCAGGGAAAGGGGAAGCGCGGCGGCGGCCACGGTCAGGCCGGATCGGAGAAGTAGCTGGGTAGTACGCATAGGACTGCCTCCAGCGGCACGGTTGGCGGTACGTCCCATGCGCCGCCGGGGATTGGGAAGCGTCCGTGCTGCCTCAGGGCGAGCCAACGTGTACCTGACCGGGTCCGCACCCGGGAGGGGCCCGGGCAGGTGACGGATTCCTTCGTCCGGCCCACCGCTGACGGGCTGTCGCCGGCGGCGGACGAGCTGTCAGGGCAGCTGCGACGCAGTGGTCACCGCACCGTGCCGGTCACCAGGTGCGGCCCGCCTGGATCAGCCGCTCGCGCACGAGCACCGCATGCGGGTTGTCCGGCGCTCCGGGGCGTCGGGTCAGGTACGCGGTGTTGATCGGCGGGTCCTCGGGGGCCAGCAGGGGCACCAGGGCGCCCGAGGCCAGTTCGGCGAGGCAGAGATAGCGGGGGAGCACACCGATCCCGGCGCCGGCGACCACCGCCGCGAGCACACCCCGCAGGTCGGGCACCGTGATCGCCGCCTGACCGCCGAGCCGTACGCCGAACACGTGCCGCCAGTAGCGGCGCGCGATGGGCAGATCCTCCGCGTACGTCACCAGTGGCACACCGTGCAGCGCGGCGGGCCCCGTGGCGGCCACCCGGTCGGGACCGATGCGCTCGGCCCACTCGGGCGAGGCGACCAGCACGAACTCCTCGTCCGCGAGTGCCACGGAGGTGAGGGTGCGGCCGCGCGGCCGGCTGGTGGCGATCACCAGGTCGAAGCGGCCGCCGCGCAGTCCCTCCAGGAGGTCGTCGGTCAGCCCGGTGACGATCCGCAGACGTACGCCCTGGGCGGTCAGTGGCGCCAGTGCGGGCAGCACGCGGGTGCACAGGAGCTCCGCCGGACCGGCGAGGTGGACCGGGTCCGGCGGCTGGTCGGGGTCGCCGAGTCCGCCGCGGTCCGCGACCACCGCGAGGGCGTCGAGCGGCGCGGCGACCTGCGCGGCCAGTTCGTCCGCCACCGACGTGGGCACCACCCCGCGCGGCCGCCGCTCGAACAGCTCGCGGCCCAACTGCTCCTCCAGCGCGCGCATCTGCATCGTCACCGTCGGCTGGGACAGGCCCAGCAGCCGCGCGGCCGCCGTGAACGATCCGGCGCGGTGGACGGCGAGAAAGGTGCGCAGCAGCGACAGATCCAGCGGCGCTCCGACTCCGGGCAGGCCATTCGGTTCCTTATGGACCATGAGCTCCACCCTACGCTCGCCCTATCGGTGGTCGCCGCCGGTGGTCACCGTCCGCTCCGCCGAGAACCCGCCCCATGTGCCGTCCGGGAGCTTCGCCCGGATCCGCACCTGGTGGACTTCGCCTGCCTCCCGCCCCACATAGAAGCTGTAGGCGGCCTTGCCGCTGGGCGCGGTGCCGCCCCAGACCAGTAAGGTCGCGGGCTGCCCGTCGAGGTGGATCTGGTACTCGGTGATGACGCCGTCGGCGTGCGGCGGCAGCCAGGACAGGTCCAGGTAGTACGCCCCCTCCGCGCGGTGGCTCGTCGCGCGGAATTCGGTCGGCGCCGTGCCCCGTCCGTCGTCCGTGCCCGGCGCGGTGGTGAGCCGGACGGCGTCGCTCGGGGGCGAGAGATTGTCCGCCGCGTCGCGGGCCCGCACGGAGAAGGAGTAGTGGGTGCCCGGCCGCAGACCGGTGACCACGGTCGCGGTCTGGCCGCCGCCGACGCTGTGGATCTTCGTGGTGCCCTGGTAGATGTCGTACGACGCCACGCCCCGGTCGTCCGTCGACTTCACCCAGGACAACTGGGCCGCCCGGCTCCCGACCGCCCTGCCGCTCGGCCGGCCGGGGCGGGTCGGGGGCGTGTGGTCGGCCGCGACCGCCGCCGGTGTGGTGGCGCGCACCTGTTCGCTGGGCGGGCCGGCGTGTCCGTTGGCGTCGAGAGCGCGGACCGTGAAGACGTAGGCCGTGGACGGGGCGAGCCTGGTGACGTCCACCATGTGCTCCGCACCGGGCACTTCCTTGACTTTCGTGGTGCCGCGATACACCTCGTACCGGGTGATCGGCGGCTTGCCGGTGGCCCGGTTCCACATGACGTGCACGCTGGTCGCGCTGCCCGCGGCGGCGGTGACCCCCATGGGGGCGGAGGGCAGCCGGACATCCTGGCCGTTGCCGGGGCCGCCCCATCCACAGGACGTCAGGGCGAGCAGCGAGCCGCAGAGGACCGCGGCGGCAACGTGTCGCACGTCCGTACCTCCCCTCGCTGGGATTGGTCTGTACCTATTGGACATCGTTGACGCGCTCGCATCAAGAGGGCGGAGGCCTGTTCGCCGGACCGTTCACGGGCTACGTATGCTGATGCCTGATGCGGCGTGAACTCGCCCTTTTCGCAGGGGAGTTCACGCCCGCGGCGCGGACCGCTGTCGTCGCAGATCCCGCGCCGGCCAGGGCGGTCGAGTGGCCGGAGCCGACCACGGCTCGGGCCCTCGGCCGCACGGCGCCCTCTCTCCGGGCGGACGGCAGGAGTCCGACGCCGGCCCGCGGCCTCCGTGCACCGTCCGGCCCCCTTCCAGTGGACGGACCGTCAGATGCCCCCCAGGTTTGGTTGAGTGCCCGTCACTGTCCCCCAGGAGAGGGTCCTTTATCGTGCGTGTCCAGTCGCTCACGCTGGCCGCGGCCGGTGCCGCTCTGCTCGCCCCCACCACGCATGCCTCGGCTGTCGGCCCCGCCGGATCGGGGGCGGCTCCGGTGGCCGTCGCCCGCCCGCACCACGCTCCGGCGGCGCGTGAGGGCACGGTCGGCGCCGCCGACCTGCTGGCCAAGGTGCGTGGCTGCACCCCCGTGTCCAAGGGGCGCTACCGCAGCGACGACGGCACACGCGCCAACATCCCCGTCTGCGGCAAGCAGGGCGCCGTGTTCTGGAAGGCGGACATGGACATCGACTGCGACGGCCGGCCGGGGCCGCGCTGCAACCGCCGTACCGACCCTCTCTTCTCCGCCTCCACGGCCTACCAGCAGTCCGACGGGCGCCATCTGAACGCCGAGACCCTCCCGTACGTCGTCGTGCCCGCCGCCAGCCGGATCTGGAACCACCGCGACCACGACGTCCGGGGCGGCGCGGTGGCGGCCGTGATCTACAAGGACCGCGTCCAGTACGCGGTCGTCGGGGACACCGGCCCGCACGACGTCATCGGCGAGGCGTCCTACGCCACGGCCAAGGCCCTCGGCATCCGCCCCGACCCGCGCGGCGGCGGAACGCCTGCCGGGGTCACCTACCTTCTCTTCAAGGGCTCGCAGGTGTCACCGATCGAGAGCCACCGGGCCGCGGTGAAGCTGGGGGACTCGCTGGCGCGGAAGTTCCTCCGGGAGAATTAGCGGCGCGCCGAGGCGAGCGGCGGACGGCCGCGCTCCCCGGCGCGGTCGCGTCACTCCTTGCGGTACGCGTACGCCTCCGCGGCCGCCGCCTCCACCGCCGCGAGGTCGGCGCCCGCCGAGGCCGTGACGACCGCGGCGACCGCGCCCTCGACGAAGGGCGCGTCCACCAGGCGGGTGCGGTCCGGGAGTTCGTCGCCCTCGGCGAGCAGAGCCTTCACGGTGAGGACCGCGCTGCCGAGATCGGTGAGGACCGCGACCCCGGCGCCCCGGTCCACCGAGGCGGCCGCCGCGGAGATCAGCTCGGCGCTCGTGCCCAGGCCGCCGTCCGCGGTACCGCCGGCCGGGGCGACGGGCGCGGTGGTGCCGCCGCCCGCCAGCCCCGTCGCCAGCTCGGCGACCGAAGCGGCGACGGCGGCGCTGTGGGACACGAGCACGATCCCGACCAGCTTGTCCGTGGCGTCACTCATCGGACTCACCCGCGGTCTCGGCGAGCGCGGCGATCAGCAGGGCCGAGGACGTGGCGCCCGGGTCCTGGTGCCCGATGCTGCGCTCGCCCAGATAGCTCGCCCGGCCCTTGCGGGCCTGCAGCGGCGTCGTCGCGAGGGCGCCCTCCTCGGCCGCCGCTCGCGCCGCGGTGAAGGAGTCCTCGAGCGCGTCGACGGCGGGCACCAGTGCGTCGATCATGGTCTTGTCGCCCGGTGCCGCACCGCCCAGCGTCATCACGGCGTCGACGCCGGTGCGCAGCGCGTCCGTGAACTGCGCCTCGTCGACCTCGGCCGCGTCACCGAGTTCCTTGCCGGTCCGGCGCAGCAGTGTCCCGTACAGCGGCCCGGAGGCGCCGCCGACCGTCGAGATCAGCTGCCGACCGGCGAGCATCAGGACGGCGCCGGGGGTGTCCGGTGCCTCCTTCTCCAGCGTGGCCACCACGGCGATGAACCCGCGCTGCATATTGCTGCCGTGGTCGGCGTCCCCGATCGGCGAGTCCAGGTCGGTCAGCCGTTCCGCCTCGCGGTCCACGGACGCGGCGGTCGCCGTCATCCAACGGCGGAAGAAGTCGGCGTCGAGCACGGAATCTCCTTGCGTGGTGCGGATGTTGACGAAGAGTCAGGAAGTCTCACAGGTGAAGGGCCGGACAGGCTCACATGCCCCAGCGCAGACCGGGCGTGCTGACCGGTGCGTCCCACAGGCGCAGCAGTTCCTCGTCGACCTGGCACAGTGTCACCGAGGCGCCGGCCATGTCGAGCGAGGTGACGTAGTTGCCGACGAGCGTGCGTGCCACCGGCACCCCGCGCTCGGTCAGGACGCGCTGCACCTCGGCGTTGAAGCCATACAGCTCCAGGAGCGGGGTCGCGCCCATGCCGTTCACCAGGACCAGCACGGGATTGCGTGGCGTGAAGTCGTCCAGGATCGCGTGCACGGAGAAGTCGGCGATCTCTCGCGAGGTCATCATCGCGCGCCGCTCGCGGCCGGGTTCGCCGTGGATGCCGACGCCCAACTCCAGCTCCCCGGGCGGCAGATCGAAGGTCGGACTGCCCTTGGCCGGAGTGGTGCAGGCGCTGAGGGCGACCCCGAAACTGCGGGAGTTCTCGTTGACCTGCCGGGCCAGCGCCTGGACCCGCTCCAGGGGCGCGCCCTCGTCGGCGGCGGCGCCCGCGATCTTCTCGACGAACAGCGTCGCGCCCGTGCCGCGCCGCCCCGCCGTGTACAGGCTGTCGGTGACGGCGACGTCGTCGTTGACGAGGACCTTCGCGATCTGGATGCCCTCGTCCTCGGCCAGCTCCGCCGCCATGTCGAAGTTGAGTACGTCGCCCGTGTAGTTCTTCACGATGAACAGCACGCCCGCACCGCTGTCCACGGCGGCCGCGGCCCGCACCATCTGGTCCGGCACCGGAGACGTGAACACCTCGCCGGGGCATGCCGCCGACAGCATCCCCGGCCCCACGAAACCGCCGTGCAGCGGCTCGTGTCCCGATCCGCCGCCGGAGACGAGGCCCACCTTTCCGGCCAGCGGAGCGTCCCGCCGTACGATCACGCGGTTCTCCACGTCCACCGTCAGCTCCGGATGAGCGGCCGCCATGCCCCGCAACGCGTCCGCGACCACCGTCTCCGCGACGTTGATGAGCATCCTCATGGGTACCTCCAAGTGAGCGTGGCATCTGAGCCTCCGACCAGTGTCTTCCCTGGGCGGAGCGAGTGCGGAAGGTTTTCGGTCTCGGCGGTCCGTGGCGGCTGGAAGCGGATCCGGCGGGGCTGATGCCGACCTGTCGCTGACTTTACTGACGGGATATCAGGTGAGGATGAGGATGTAGTTGTGGACCGGCGCTCCCAGTAGCTCACATCCGGCAGTATCGGCTCTCGCGGAGCCCCGGTCACGTCTCCGGACATTCTTGGGCGAGTGTGGAGCGCGGCCAGGCACCGGACACACACCCTTGTCGCCAGGCTCCACCTCGCGTTGCGCTTCCTGGGTTCTCAGGCCCTGGCGTGGGTGCGCGTGTCGCGCTGTGACGCGGCCAGGTAGCCGACGAATCCGATGATCGCGGCCGTCCACGCGAGGGTGACAGGCGCCAGGCCCAGACCCAGGCCGCCGCGGGTGTGGCCGAGCGCCATCCAGTCGGCGAGGGAGGAGCCGAGGGGGCGGGTGATGACGTACGCGGTCCAGAAGGCGGTCACCGCGTTCAGGGCGCCGAGGCGATGGGCGAGGGCGGGGACGCAGATGGCGGCGGCGAAGAGGACGACCGACCCCAGGTATCCGAAGCCGACGGTGGCGGTGAGGTCGCCCGCGGCGGTGCCGAGGGCGAAGGTGGCGAGAACGGCCGCCCAGTAGAACGCTTCGCGACGACGGGTCCGGATGGTGTGGACGGACAGGGTCCGCTCGCTCGCGTACCAGAGGACGAAGACCGCGGCGAGTACGGTCAGGAAGGCCGGCGTCGACACGGTGTACGGCACGCCGAGTCCGACGTGCAGGACGTCGGCGGCCATGGTGCCGAACACGCTGACCATGACGACGGCGGTCCAGTAGGCCCAGGCGACGTACCGGCGGAGAGCGAACTGGACGGCCAGGGAGGCCGCCAGGGCAAGGCCGCCGAGCGCGACCGCCGGCACCGGGCCGAGCAGCCGGGCCAGGAGGTCCGACGCCGTCTCGCCCATGCCGGTGGTCAGCACCTTGATGATCCAGAAGTAGACGGTGACCTCCGGCACCTTGTTCGCCATGCGGTGTACGGGGACGAGGGGCCGATCGTCGAGGACGTGCTCTGCGGTCATGATCCGCACGATGGCATTCCTGTCCTGAAAGCAACCTGAACAGCGTGCGGTCCACCGTGCATACGCACGTCCGCCCGGTAGGCGCCGTCGCCCGGAGGACCGCCGGGACCGCACCCTCCAGCTCACCCGCACTGGGCCGTTCGGGCCTGTCGTGCGGGCCGCTGCCAGCCATTTCGGTCACCCTTGCAGACGTGGGGAAACATTCCCTCACCCGCCGTAACCCTGCGGATCGTGGGGTTGAAGGAGCCCCACGTACTGCAGGGGGAGTCGACGCGGTGGTGTGCGACGACAAGAGGTGGCGGATGGCCAACGGCGCGAACGCCACGACCGCCGGTGCCCGGCGCACCGGCCTCGCGCCGCAGGCCGCCCGGCCCCTGGGCCCTTGGATCGAGCCCAGGCTTGCGGCGGTCGCGGCCGCCTTCACTCTCGCCCAACTCGTCCTCGTCCTGCCGGGTCTCGGTCTCGGTTGGGACGAGACGGTCTACATCAGCCAGGTCAGCGGCCACGCTCCCGCTGCTTTCCTCAGCGCGCCCCGCGCCCGGGGTGTCTCTCTCCTTGTCGCGCCGATCACGTCGTGGTCCGACTCCACGGTCCTCCTCAGGGCGTACCTGGCCGTCCTCTCGGGCCTGGCCCTCTACGTTGCCCTGCGTGTCTGGCGGGCCCACTTCGTGCCGCGCGTTCTGGCCCTGGCGGGAGCCGTGTTCGCCTCCCTCTGGGTGACGCTGTTCTACGGCCTCCAGGCCATGCCCAACTACTGGGTCGCTGTCGGCGCCCTGGCCTGCGTCGGCTGCTTCCTGCGCGTCCGCTCGAACGCTCGGGACCAGGCAGCCTGGTGGGGTGTGTTCGCGGGGGCGACGCTGATGACGTGGATGCGCCCGATGGACGCGGTCTATGTCGTGCTGCCCCTGATCGCTCTTTCCCTGCGCCGCCGGCGTCTCCTGGTGGTGCTGGCCGCCGGGCTTCTGGCGGGTGCCGGCGAGTGGGTGATCGAGGCGTACACCGGCTACGGCGGCCTCGCGCAACGCCTGTCCGACGCCTCCCGCATCCAGGGCGGCCTCGGCTGGCACCTCGCCGTCGTCGACCAACTGCGCGCTCTCGGCGGGCGCACGCTCTGCCGGCCCTGCACCGGGTCGGTCCCCAGCCCTTGCGTGACCCTGTGGTGGTTCGCGCTGCCGCTCCTCGCCGCCCTCGGCGCGGTGGTCGCCGTCCGCGCCCGGCACGCGCTGCCCGTCCTGCTCCCGCTGGCCTGCGCTGTCACGGCCGCCGTTCCGTACTTGTTCCTCATCGGTTACGCGGCGCCCCGCTTCCTGCTGCCCGCCTACGCCCTGCTGGCCCTTCCCGTCGCCCACGGCCTTGCGCACCTGGCCGGGGCCCCGACCCGCGGGACCGCGCGCACCCTCACCGTGAGCCTGATGGCGGCCGGCCTGGCGGGCCATCTGGCCGGGCAGTACGTCGTCCTGGAGCGCACGGTGCACGGCTCCGCGGCCGGCCGCGTCGACTGGTCCCGCTCCGCAGCCGCCCTCCACACGCTCGGTGTACGGCCGCCGTGCCTGCTGAGTGGCTACGAGGCCGTCCCGATCGCCTTCTACACCGGCTGTCGCTCCGCTCAGACCGGGGGCCACGACACCAGCATCACCCCGGCCGAACTGACCCGAGCCGCCCACCGGACACCCGTCGCCGTGCTCACCCGACCGGACGGCCATCCGCCCCCTTACGCGCGCACCTGGCAGGTAGAGAGGGTCGGTTTTCTCCGGGCGTACGTGGCTCCCCATGTGCGGCACGGGTGGTGAGCGTGGTGACCGCGAGCGACGCTCGCCGGTGACGGGGTCAGACGTCTGTCATGGCAGCTGGGGATCACCCTGGCAGCGGCGTGGTCACCTGCGCGACGCGGCGGTGGGCGTGGACTCAGGGCCATCGGCGCGCACCGGGCCGTGGCCACGCTTGGGCTGGGCCTCGGTGAGAGTCCCCTTCTTGGGAAGGTGCGGAAGGTGCCGGGGTACGACGTCCTGCGGGAAGGTCAGCTGCTGGTTCATCCACTTCAAGGCGGCGGGCATCTCCCGAACCCAGGTGGGGAAGTTGTGGCTGCCGTTCTCGGGCAGGATCGAGGCGACGCGCATCGGAGGTTTGACGGCCTTGATGAAGTCCAGCGTCTCCGCGTAACCCCGTTCGCCGTGCTTGCTGCTGGCCACCAGGACGGAGACCTGGGGCGCGGGCAGGTGCCCCAGCCGCCACATCAGGTCGTGGCCGTTGACCCGGTTGACGCGGCCCAGGCCGGTGCCGAAGAGGTTGCCCGTCGTGGCGTCGTCCTTGACCCGGTAGTCGGGCGACAGAGCGGCGGCCGTGGTGTAGGCGCCGGGGTCGCGCATCGTGAGCTGGAGGGCGCAACTGGCGCCCGAGGAGTACCCCATGACACCCCAGGCGCTGGCGTCGTGGCCGACCCGGTAGACGGACTTCAGAGCCTCCGGGAGATCCTTGGCCAGGAACGTCTCGGTCTGCGGGCCACCGGGGACATCCACGCACTCGGTGTCGCGCGGTGGGGCGATCGTCGGCCGGATCATCACCATGATGGTCGGCTGCATCTGGCGCTTGCTCTGCAAGTCTCCGGCGGTCTGCGAGACCCGCAGGTGCTGCGCGAGGTTGAAGATGCTGCCGGGATAGCCGCTGAGCGTGACGATCACCGGGAAGCGCATCCGGTGATACGCCTTCTGGAAGTACTGCGGCGGCAGGTAGACGAAGGCCGGGTCGACCACGCCGGTGCGCCGACCGATGATCTTGACCGACTCCACCCGCCCGCTGACCTCGGCCGACCCGGTGGGCAGTCCGGTGACGTGGTTCAACTGGCCATTGCCGGCGGGCTGTACGAGCGACCCGTGGACGCTGCTGACGCCGTTCACCGTGCCGTTGCCGCCGGCCGTCTGCGTCACGCCGACGGGAGCGGTGTCGACGTTGCCGAACAGCTCGTTCCAGGAGCCGAAGAACTGGTACGAAGAGTTCACCCAGCACGCGAACGCCGCGACGATCGTCACCTGCGTCACCCCGATGGCCACCAGGCGCCCGAGCACATGCCGCACCCCCGGCGTGGCGAGCCGTGGCCACAGCCAGACCAGCAGCGCGACACACACGGCGGCCAGTGCCGCCATCGCGTATACGGTTGCCTGGCTGGTCAAACCCATGTCACTCAGTCTCCGGTCCCGGTTCTTGTGCATCCTTCGCACAGGAGGAGTGCTGAAGAGCCTTCCGCGTTCCGTAACGAGCATGAATGAGGCAAAGATATGGGCCCTTCCGTGATGTCACGGAAGGGCCCACCGCACGTCCGGGACGAATCAGTCGATCAGTCGCAGCGGACTGTCCTGCGGAAGGTCACGCTCAAGAGACGGGCCAGAAGCAACCTGCCTCCCTGCAGGCCGACTTGGCGACCAGGAGGAGAGGCAGCCCAGCGCGGCCCGGCGTCTGCGTTCCGGCCGTCGTGGGTCACCGAAGCCGTCCGCCGAGTGCTGGACGTGGCCCGTCTCGATGACTAACGTACTCCGCGTCTAGTCAATTAATTGAGTATGAGAGGCGGGCGTGATGCACCCGTTCCGCAAGGCCGTCGAGGCCGGCGAATTCGCCGACATCGAGAAGCTGCTGGCCGACGACGTCGTCTTCACCAGCCCCGTCGTCTTCAAGCCCTACCCCGGCAAGGCCATCACCGCCGCCATCCTGCGCGGCGTCTCCCGCGTCTTCACCGACTTCGAGTACGTGCGGGAGATCGCCGACGGCCGTGATCACGCGCTGGTGTTCAAGGCGAAGGTCGGCGACAAGGAGATTCACGGCTGCGACTTCCTGCACATGGATGAGGACGGCAGGATCGACGACCTGATGGTCATGGTCCGTCCGCTGTCGGCGGCCCTCGCCCTCTCCGAAGCGATGGGCGCGCAGTTCGAGGAGATCGCGCGGGAGGCGGCGGAGGCCGTACAAGCGGAAGGTGCGGCGGGCGCGGCGGGCGCGGCGGGCGCCTGAGCGTCCTCGGGTTCAGGGGCCGTGGGTTTGACGTTATTTCCTGCGGCTACCCGCGTCTTGTGACTACGACGACATCGCAGCAGGAGCTCTACCGATTCCTGGAGGACCGCTTTGCCTGCGCACAGGCCTGCGCCGACTGTGCGCGGGAGTGCGCGCTGCGCGCGAGCCTCGCGGAGCCCGACGGGTCCGAAGAGGACAAGCGCATACGGCGGCAGGGCGTCATGTGTGCCGAGGCGTGCGACGCGACCTGCCGGGTGCTGTCCGAGGAGATCGGCCAGGACGAGACCGGACTGCGCCTGCAGTTGGAGTGGTGTCGGGCCGTCTGCCTGGAGTGCGCGCAGGCGTTCGACGAGTACGCCGGGGCGGAGGACGGGGCGAAGGCCTGCCGCATCGGCGCCCAGGCCTGCACGGACTTCATCGCGACACTGATCGGATGAGGGCGGGGGCGACCCTTCATCGGCACACGCCTGCCCCGGGTCCACCCCAGGCGTGGTCAGTCCGACGCCCCCAGCGGCCGTCCGGCCCGTACGTTCCAGCGCCCCGAGCGTCCGCTGAACTCCGTGGCCGTCAGTGGCGGTACGTCGATCCGCCAGAACGCCGACTCCGGAGCCCCCAACACCCGTACAACCAGGGCGCGTACGACCTCGGGCTCCACCACGGCGACGGTCCGCCCCGTGACCTGGGCGGTCGCGTCCAGCCAGCCCGCCACCCGCGCGCAGTAGGCCTCCACCGACTCCCCGCCGTGCGGCGCCGAGCCCGGATCGGACAGCCACCGGGCCACCGCCTCCGGCTCCTTCGCGCTCACCTCCTCCAGGGTCGCGCCGCGCCAGCGGCCCACGTCCAGGCCGCTGAGTTCCGGCGCGTCCACCGCCGTGCCGAGGCCGAGCGCCCGCGCGGTCTCGCGGCACCGCACGGTGGGGGAGACCACCGGCCGGTCGGCGACCGGAACCGCACCCGCCGCGGCCCGCGCGAGCCGCAGCCCCGAGGCGTCAACCGGACATCCGTCGTCGAAGCGGGCTTCCCTGATCGCCGCACTCATCGCGGCTGAGATCAACATCACTCGGCTCGTCATACGCCCACTCTCGTGCTCAACACCCGTGCGAAATCGGGGAACTGACGACGTGACCAGGCCACCGGCGCGCCCTCCGCGCCTTTGTGCGCCCTTGGCCGCGACCCCGGTTCGCGGTACGGTCTCGTCGATATTGACGACGGTTCGGCGGAAGCCGGTGAGAATCCGGCACGGTCGCGCCACTGTAAGCCCAGCAAGAACCACTCCCGCCAGGAGTGGTGAAGGTCGAGCAAGTCAGACCCGCACCCGTCGTCCTGTGCACCACCGAGATGGGACGCGAGTTCCCCAGGAGGTTCTGCCCCATGGCGCAGTCCGTCGCTCAGCCGACCGCTACCCCCACCGCCGTTCCCGCCAAGCTGCCGATCGGCGCGATCGCCCCCTGGGCGGTCTTCTTCGGCATCCTGATGCTGGTTCTGCTCTACTTCGTCGGCGCCGAACAGGGCGCCACCTCCGTGGTGTCCGGAGAGAACGTCCACGAGTGGGTGCACGACGCACGCCACCTGCTCGGCTTCCCCTGCCACTGACGGCGCCGGGGAATCGTAGAAGCTCATGAATTCCGCAACTGTCAGAAACCTCCTGGTGCGGGGCATGCTCGCGGGTCTCGCCGCGGGCCTGCTCGCCCTGGTCGTCGCCTACTTCCTGGGTGAGCCGCGCGTGGACTCGGCGATCGCCTACGAGGAGTCGCACAGCCACGAGCACGGCATGGAAGTCGTCTCCCGCACGATGCAGTCCACCGGCGGCCTGGCCACCGGCGTCCTCGTCTACGGGGTCGCGTTCGGCGGCATCGCCGCCCTCGCGTACTGCTTCGCGATCGGCAGGATCGGGCGCTTCGGGCCGCGTGCCAGTGCGCTGCTTCTCGCGGCCGCGGGCCTCCTCGCGGTGTACGTCGTGCCGTTCCTCAAGTACCCGGCCAACCCGCCGTCCGTGGGCGATCCCGACACCATCGGCAAGCGCACCACGCTCTACTTCCTGATGATGGTCCTCAGCGTGCTGCTGGCCATCGCCACCGTGATCCTGGGCAAGCGCCTCGCGCCCCGCCTGGGCAACTGGAACGCGACGCTGGCGGCGGGGGCGTTCTTCCTCCTCGCCATCGGCCTTTCGTACGCGTTCCTGCCGGCGATCAACGAGGTGCCGAAGGACTTCTCGGCCACCCTGCTCTGGCAGTTCCGCCTGTCCGCACTGGCCATCCAGCTGACCCTGTGGACGGCCTTCGGGCTGGTCTTCGGGGTGCTGGCCGAGCGGGTGCTGTCACCGAAACCGGCCAAGGCCGCGGAGCAGAGAGCGGAGGCGCGGGCGACTCCCGTCGCACGCTGACCACCGTTCGTCGATGTACTGATCTATCGCTCGACTGCGCAGGGCCCCCGGATGTGGCGCGAATCCCGGGGGCCTTTCGCATACGTACGTCACCGGCATTCCCAATTTCTGAAACACGTTCTACGGTGTGCGCCGTCAGGTCGGCCTTGGGAGCCAGGAGGCGCCGTGCATCTCGAATACACGCCCGAGCAGCAGCAGTTGCGCACCGAACTGCGCGGATACTTCGCCGACCTGGTGCCCGACATCGCCCACGCCCGCTACGGCGACCCTGCGGCCCAGAAGCGCTTCTACCGTGAGACGATTCGCCGGCTCGGCACGGACGGCTGGCTCGGCGTGGGCTGGCCCAAGGAGTACGGCGGGCGCGGGCTGAGCCCCATGGAGCAGTTCATCTTCTTCGACGAGGCCGCCCAGGCGGGCGTCCCGCTGCCGCTGATGGCCCTCAACACGGTCGGCCCGACGATCATGCAGTTCGGCACCGACGAGCAGAAGGCGTACTTCCTGCCGCGTATCCTCTCCGGCGAGATCGACTTCGCGATCGGCTACAGCGAGCCCGACGCGGGCACGGACCTCGCGGCACTGAAGACGCGGGCGGTGCGGGACGGGGACGAGTACGTCGTCAACGGGCAGAAGATCTGGACGACCAACGGCGACACCGCCGACTGGGTGTGGCTGGCCGTCCGCACGGACCCGGACGCGCCGCCCCACAAGGGCATCACCATGCTCCTCGTGCCGACCTCCGACCCCGGCTACTCCTGCACCCTCATCAACACCCTCGCCTCGCACGACACCACCGCCAGCTACTACGAGAACATCCGCGTCCCCGTCTCCCGGCGGGTCGGCGAGGAGAACAAGGGCTGGCGGCTGATCACCAACCAGCTCAACCACGAGCGCGTCACACTCGCCGCGCACGGCACCATGGCCATCCGCGCCCTGCACGACGTACAGCACTGGGCCATGGAGACCAAGCTCGCCGACGGCCGCCGCGTCGTCGACCTCCCCTGGGTCCGCCGCCGCCTCGCGGGGACCCACACCCGCCTCGACGCGATGAAACTCCTCAACTGGCAGATGGTGAACGCCGTCCAGGAAGGCACCCTCACTCCGCAGGACGCCTCAGCCGTCAAGGTGTACGGCTCCGAGGCCCGCCGTGACGCCTACGCCTGGCTGATGGAGATCGTCGGCGCACCGGGGGCCCTCAAGGACGGCTCCGCGGGAGTGGTCCTGCACGGAGAGCTGGAGCGCGGCTACCGATCGGCGGTGATCTTCACGTTCGGCGGCGGAAACAACGAGATCCAACGCGAGATCATCTCGTGGATCGGTCTGGGGATGCCGCGGGTGCGGCGTTGACCTGGTTGTGACAAGGATGTTCAGTTGACACAAAAGAGGGATAGTTGGCACTGACGATGGTGGCTCGGTCTGATCTGCGCCGAGTCTCTCCGTGCGCTCTACCGACTCTGATCTGCTGCTTTCGGTGGACGGTTTATCGTGCTGAAGTGGTGTGCACGTGTCGCCTCTGCGATGTTGGAGGCCGCAGAGGCGCCAAGCGGCAGGTTCTCTCCCGGAAGACTTGATGCCGTCAACAGGGCCATTCGGCGTCGCTCATGTCCGAGCTGTACCGGGGCCGGCGAACCGGCCGGTCCACCGCGTTCCCGTATCTGTGAGCGAGACGGATGGAGAACGGCCAGTCACGCGTGGTGGCCCCAGGTCACTCGCCGAAGGATTGGCCGAAGCCCTGGCGGGCGCCATCGGTGAGGCCGATCGCCGAGGCGGTGTACTCCGTCGCGCCGATGGCGGTGATCGCGCCTTTCGCGGCGGGCAGGATGTCGACGCGGCCGTTGTGGGACTCGTCGTCGCCGCCGGAGCCCACGACGAGGTCGGCGCGGTTGTCGCCGTTCAGGTCGGTCAGCTTCACGGCGGAGCCGAAGAAGTCGTATGAGGAGGGCTTGCCCGGCATGCCGTCGGTGCCCTTGAAGTAGGACGTCGCGCCCTTGCCGGAGACACCGCCCTTGCCGCCGAGGAGGGTGGTCACCTGGCCGGTGTGCTCCAGCTCGCCGAGGCTCTCGACGGAGGAGCCGACGGCGAGGTCCGCGTAGCCGTCGCCGCTGATGTCACCGACGGAGACCGAGACGCCGAAGTAGTCGTCCTTCTCGCTGGAGTCCGGGACGCCGTCGGTCTCCTGGGTGATCACCTGGACAGGACGGGTCGACTGACCGGTTTTGCCGCCATAGACGACGCTGACCTGACCGGAGTAGACCGGCTCCTCGTAGGTCCACTCCTTGCCGACGACGATGTCCGCGTGACCGTCCTTGTCGAGGTCGCCGACGGCGACATGGCCGTCGGTGGCGGACCGGTTCACCAGGAGCTTGCCGTCGGCACCGGTCAGGTTGCCGGTGCGGAGCAGGCCATTGTGCGTGCCCCGATGGAGTTCGATCCGGTCGACGGGGCCCGTGCGCCCCGCGAAGACCTGGATGACGAGATCGGTGATGCCGTCGCCTGTCACATCGCCCGAGTCGAGGGCGGTGTGGACGTACGTCTGACCGTCCTTGAGGCCGAGGTTGGACACGGACTTGGCCTTGCCGGTGGTGCGGCCGATCGGCCCGTACAGCACCTCGCCGCCCCGCCCGGTGCTGTAGTCACCGGTCGCCAGGTCGGTCTTGCCGTCGCCGTTGAAGTCACCGGCCGCCAGCGACGAGCCCCGGCGGACATCGGGGCCCGTGGGCGGGGTCTGCTTCACGGTCACGGCGCCGTGGTTCGTCAGCCCGTTCTTCCCGCCCCAGACGATGACGGTCTGACCGGCGTTACGGCGGTAGGTGGTGCCGAAGGTGATGTCCTCACCGCTCGCCGAGATCGCAAGGTCGGTGAAACCGTCGCCGTCGTAGTCGCCCGCGACGGACTGGGAACCGAAGCGGTCATAGCCCTCGGTGATGCCGGGGACGCCCGGGGTGTTCTGCGTGATGACCTGGCGCTTGGCCGCGTTCACGCCCGTCTTGGAGCCGTACAGCACCGCCACGGCGCCGCCCTCCGCCTTCTCCCCGGAGCTGCCGTGCTGGTTGACGACGAGGTCCCGGTAGCCATCGCCGTTGAAGTCGGAGACGGCCGCGGCCTTGGTTGCCTTGACGGCCTGCGCCGGTGCGGCGACGGCGGCGGGCGCGAGGCCGCCCACCAGGCATGTGGAGACCACGGCGATGGCGGTGTACAGGGTGCGCTGACGCACGATCTTCTCCCACGGTGGTTTCTGCTGTTGCTTCTGTGACTCGCTGAGGAGACCAGCGACCCGGCCAGGAGGTTGTACGAGACGGCGAAGGGCTTGGAACTCCTCACGAAATGATCTTGGTGATGGTTGGATCACTCGAGGGCTGGTGATCCGGGGGTGTGGGGTGGTGACTGTGGCGGTTCTGGCAAGAGGTGTGGTGGCCTGATGGGCGGTCATAGGCTCCAAGTTCTCCCGGGTCGGGCTGTCCCTGGCCGTCCCGGTGGCGGGCCTCTCGGCGCTGACCTCGGACCGGGAGGTGCTGGACTGGCTTGGGTGGTGGGACCTGCACGAGCTGACCCGGCAGCTGGATGGCGTTCTGGGCCTGGTCCTGGTCGCAGCGACGGTGAAGGTCCTGTACGCCTTGGGTCGGTCACCGGCCACTGTTCCGCGTGTGCAGGTCGTTTCTGATGGCTCTTGGACGGTGTCGCGGAGCCAGATGACGATCGCTGTGACGGTCAGCGTGCCGTTGAAGATGTAGTCGCGCTTGTCGTAGCGGGTGGCCACGGCGCGGAACTGCTTCCGCTCGTTCACGCACCGCTCGACGGCGTTGCGGCGGCGGTACTGGGCCTTGTCGAAGGACGGGGGCCGTCCGCCCAAGCGTCCTCGGTGCCTGCGGTGGGCCCGTTGGCCATCGGGCTGCGCGATGGTGGCTTTGATCCCGCGCCGTCGCAGGTAGGCGCGGTTGTCGCGACTGGAATACGCCTTGTCGCCCCGCTGGCCGGGCGAGGTCTGCCAGGTCAGCGGGCGGGCCCGGTCGTCCGAGAGGAGATGGACTTTGCTGGTCAGTCCGCCCCGTGAACGCCCCAGCGCCTCGAGCCCATCGGCCTCCTCACGGACCCGCGCCTCGCCGACATCCACAGGCGTCCGCACGGCGGGGAATTACGTGTCGAGGAGGCGCGGGTAAGCGCCGACCACCCGCCGCGGTGATGCTGATCTGATCACGGCTTCACTGTTCCTTCGTGCGGATCCTTGGGTCCGGGCTCACGCATCGCGCCGCTCGAACAGGCGCTGGGCGTTGGCCGTCGTCAGGGAACGCCACGTGGTCCCGTCCACCGGTGACTCGGTCGCGTCGATCGCCGCGATATGGGCGTCGGCCAGCGGGGGAGGCGTCCAGCAGTAGTCGCTGCCGAACAGCAGGCGGTCCGGACCGACGAGTTCGAGCAGCGCGGGGATCTGGCGTGGGAAGGCTGTGCCGGCCATGTCGTAGTACAGGCCCTGTAGTTGCTGCACGGCATCGAGGGAGGGTGACTTCTCCGAGGGCAGGAACAGCCTCATGAATTCGTTGATGCGGTCGGCAAGGACGGGTACCGCGCCGCCGCAGTGCGGGACGATCACCCGCAGGTTCGGGTGACGCGTCAGGACGCCCGCCATCACCAGGTCCGTGACGGTGCGGGCCGTGTCGAAGATGTACTCGACCATGGGGCGCGGTCTGCCGAGTGCGGACTGTTCCCAGCACACGGGTGAGGTGGGGTGCAGGAAGACCACTGCGCCGCGGCGGTCGAGTTCCGCGAAGACCGGGTCGAGGCGCTGATCGCCCAGGTAGATGCCATGAGTATGGGTCAGCAAGGCCACGCCGTCGGCGTCGAGTTCGTCGAAGGCGAATGCGATCTCCTCCAACGAGCCGTCCACGTCCGGAAGGGGGAGCGACACGAGGTTGCCGAAGCGGCCCGGGTGGTCTCGGGTCAGTTCGGCTGTGTACTCGTTGACGCGCCGGGCGAGGAGGCGGGCTGCCTTGTCGTCGCCGAAGTGCACGCCGGGGGACGACATGGAGAGCATCGCGGTCTCGATGCCGTTGCGGTCCATCAGGTCCAGGTGGGCTTCCACGGACCACGTGGGCCAACCGCCCATGCCGTCGGGGTGGGCGTGACCAGCCGCTGTCGCCTGCTGGACGTAGAAGTCGGGCAGGAGGTGGGCGTGGACGTCGATGAGGTCGGAGGGCATGACGGGGATCCCCTTCTGTTGGGTCGTGTTTCGAGGCCGGATCTCGGACGTGGCTCACTCGACCTGCTCGCGTCTGGCCAGCCGTACCTCTTCGTTGTCCAGGGCGGCCTGGAGTCGGCGGAGCACGGTGTCGTCGATCTGCAACTCGTCCCTCAGGCGGACGACGGTCGCGCGCTTGTTGGCGATGAGGGCGAGGCGGAGGTCGGTGTAGTGGCGGTTGTGCAGCAGAGCCGGATCGTCGCCGGTACCGGCGCCCCTGGCCCGGACGGTCGCCAGATTGGCCTCGTACTCCTGGCGCAGCCACTCCACGACCTTCGGGGTGGTGCCCCGTTCGGCAGCGAGTTGCGGCAGCGCCTTGATGGCTTCCTCGGCTGCCGTGGTCTCGGCGAGGATCTGCTCCTCGTCGACGGACGTGTCGCGAGGCAGCCGGGCCCAGCGCACCACGCCCGGCAGCAGCAGGCCCTGCACCACGAGGGTCACGACGATGACGCCGGAGGTGACAAAGACGATGAAGGCGCGGTCGGGGAAGGGCTCGCCCGAGTCGAGTGTCGCCGGTACGGAGAGCGCCACGGCGAGCGACACCGCGCCACGGAAGCCGGCCAATCCGCTGACGACGCGGGCCCGGTGACTGATTCTTCGCAGCCGCTGCTCGGGACGCCGGTCGATCGCGCGGATCAGGTAGGCGGAGGAGAACAGGAACGCGAACCGGACCGCGACCAGCACCACGCTGACCACTCCGATCGCGATCAGGGCGTCTTGGAGGTCGGATCGGCTCAAATGACGGAGCGCGTACTGGAGTTCCACTCCGACCAGGACGAACAGCGCGCCGTTGATGATGAACGTGGCCAGCGGCCAGAACGCCAGAGCCTGGCGGCGGTGCTCGGCGCGGATCAGACTCGGAGCCACCTGGGCCATGATCAGGCCGCTCACGACCACCGCGAGGACGCCGGAGGCGTGGATCATCTCGGCCAGCAGATACGCCGTGAACGGCGCAAGGATCATGACGAGATTGCCGAGCAGGGGATCGTCCAGTCGGCGCCGCAGGTTCATGTTGACCCAGGCGACCGCCACGCCGACCGCGGCCCCGCCGCCGTACGCCAGCAGAAACAGCGCGCCGACGTGCGGAAGGGTCAGGTGCTCCTCGCCGACGGTGAGGCCGACCGCCAGGCCGAAGATGACCAGCGCGGTGCCGTCGTTGACGAGGCTCTCCGCACGTAGCACGGTGATCTGACGGCGCGGTAGGGAGCCTGCCAGGGCGCCGACCGCTGTGGCGTCGGTGGGAGCCACTGCCGCGCCCAATGCCCACGCCGGTCCCCACGGCAGTCCGAGCGCGTGCCCGGTGACCGCCACGGCACCCGCGGTGAGGATCACCAGGACCGTGCTGAGCAGGACGATGCCGCGCAGGTTCGTGCGGATCTCCCGCATGGACGTGGTCAAGCTTTCCCAGTACAGCAACACGGGGAGGAAGAGCAACAACACGACTTCGGGCGGGAGTTGGGTCTGGCGGACGGCGGGGACGAGACCGAGGAGCGCGCCCACGACCAGCAGCACGACGGGCGGCGCGACGCGGAGGCGCTGGCCCAGGACGTTGCCCACCAGCACGGCCGCACCGAGGACGACGACGAGTTCGAGACCGAGCATGGCGCCTACTCCTGTGAGGGACTGACTGTTGGCGGGGGCTCAGCGCCTTCCACCGGGATCGTCTTGGTCATCTGGGCATCAGTCGCAGCGTCGTCGAGCGTGCCGCCACCATGGGATCGACGTATGCGCCGCCGAAGCGACCTCCGGTCAGGCGGGAGTGGTGGTGAGCGGCTCACCGAGGTGGGCACGGGTGATTCCGAGTGAGTCCTCGAAGACGCGGTAGTCGCTGATCAGGCCGTCGGCGACGGTGAAGCGCAGGATCATCTCGCTTTCGAGCACCTGTCCCGAGGGATGGAACCGGGAGGTGTACCGGCCCGGTGCCAGAACCCGTCCGTCGGCCTCCACGATGGTGCCCAGCTCGAATGCGAGTGGCTCGACGGCGGCGAAGAACGCGGTGAGGGACTGCTGGATCTCCTCCGGCCCGGTGCGGCTCCCGGCCCAGGGGGTCAGGGTCGGATCGCCCGGAATCGTCCAGGTCGCGTCGGGTGTGAAGTGGGAGAGGACACGCTCCATGTCGCGCGTGCCGAGGGCGTCGAAGTACGCCTCGACGGTGGCGATCGCCTCGCTGGTCATGGCTGTCGGTCCGTTCTGCTCGGTGGCTGCAACGGTCGAACGACCGCTGCTGTTCGGTGGTGTCGGCGCTGGTGGGCGCGGCTGATCCAGCGCCCGTCACCGCCGGGCTTCACGTCAGGGGCGCAGCAGCGTCTTGATGGCTCGGCGCTCGTCCATGGCCTTGTAGCCTTCGGCGGCCTCGTCCAGGGGCAGGCTGAGGTCGAAGACCTTGCCCGGGTGGATGCGACCGCTGAAGACGCGGTCGATGAGGTCGGGAAGGTAGGCGCGCACAGGGGCGGGGCCACCGCGCAGACCGACGTGGGAGAAGAAGAGCTCTTGGCCCTCGATCTGCGAGCCGTGCGGGAAGCCGACGAAGCCGACGTTGCCGCCGGGACGGGTGGACTGCAGGGCCTGGTGCAGCGACTCCTGGGTGCCGACGCATTCGAGGACCGAGTCGGCGCCGAGGCCGTTCGTCAGTGCCTTGACGCGGGCGACGCCTTCCTCGCCGCGCTCGGTGACGATGTCGGTGGCGCCGAACTCCAGGGCGAGCTTCTGCCGGGACTCGTGCCGACTCATGGCGATGATGCGCTCAGCGCCCAGTTGCTTCGCGGCGATGACACCGGACAGGCCCACCGCGCCGTCCCCGACGACCACGGCGGTCGAACCGGACGTGACCTCGGCGGCCTTGGCGGCGTACCACCCGGTGCCCATGACGTCGGACAGAGCCAGCAGGTCCGGGATCAGCTCCTCGGACGGCTGCTCCGGCGTGGCGACCAGGGTGCCGTCGGCAAGGGGAATGCGGACGTACTCGGCCTGCGCGCCGTTCACCCACTGCGCGTGCCGGCAGGAGGTCTGGTAGCCGAACTGGCAGACCGGGCAGGTGTTGTCGGAAGCGACGAAGGAGCCGATGACGAACTGGCCCGGCCTGACGCTCGATACGTCGCTGCCGACCTCCTCGACGACACCGACGTACTCGTGGCCGATCGGCTGCGGTTCGGCGACCGGCAGGACACCCCGGTAGCTCCACAGGTCGGAGCCGCACACGCAGGCGGCGACGGTGCGGATGATTGCGTCTGTCGGTGCCGTGATCTTCGGCTCGGGGGCGTTCTCCACCCGGATGTCACCCGGCGCGTGAATGATGGTCGCTCGCATGGTGCCTTCCCAGCTCTCGTCGTGTCTGTCGTGTCTGTCGTGGCGTCAGGGACGGGTACGGGTGCTGACGCGCGGGCCGTTGTGGTCGTCGTCGGAGACGTGTTCGAGTCAGGTGGCGTCGTCCGTCTCTCACAGGGCGAGATGGGTCATGAACTGGTCGGGCGCGGCAGCGTGCCAGTGCTCTTCGCCCGGGGGCGTGTGGATGACGTCGCCGGGATGGGCTTCGATGGCCTGTGTGGAGAGAGTCCGCGATGGGGGGTGTGTGCGGGCGGAGGAGCATCAGCCGGACTGGTCGGACTTCTCCACGATCTCCTTGAGCCGGGTCATCGCGGTCATGGCGTTGGGCCATCCGGCGTAGAAGGCCAGATGGGTGATGGCCTCGATCAGTTCGTCCTTGGTCACGCCGTTCTCCAGCGCCTTGCCGAGGTGGAAGCTGAGCTGGTCGTTTCGGTACAGGGCGGCGAGAGCGGTGACGGTGACCAGGCTGCGGTCGCGCGGGGACAGGCCCGGCCGTTCCCAGATGTCACCGAACAGGACGGTGTCGGTCACCTCCGCGAGCTTGGGGGCGAACTCCTGGATGGCCGGCGGCGCGAACTTCTTCCGTTCGGACATGGGTTGGTGCTCCTTGCGTGTGTGCGGGGGATTCAGGCTGGGCTGTGGTGGCCTCGCTGCCCGCGATCATCAGCAGCGGGCGCGGAGCGAGGCTTTCGATGCGGGCGAAGGAGTCGTACGGAGCGATCTGACCGACACTGCGCAGCACCCATGCGTTCTCGGACCGCAGGTGCGCACCGCGCGCGGTGCGGTGGTACTCGTGCCCTTGCTCGCGCGCAGCGGGTGTCCGGCGCGGGCGTCGGGCGTGTGCAGATGACCGGCGAGCGTCAGGCCATTGCTGACGAAGGTGACATCCGTCTGCACTGTCTCTACTCGCCTCCTCCGCCTGCCACCGGGAAATACGGAATATCGGTGCCACTCGGAGAGTAATTCCGTCTCGAGGGTTGGCCGTCCAGCCTTTTGGGGTGAATGCTCTCCGTAGGTCGATTCCGGCGCCGAACACGCCATCGACCCTGCCACCTTCGCGGGAACTCGCAAAGGGGAGAATTCCATCCGGGGAATCACTTATCCAGGGGGGAGATCCTTACCCCCCTCCCGGAGACCGAGCGGTGCGACACTGGCCGACATGACCAGCGACGCGCATCTGAACGAGCTGGGAGAATTCCTCAAGGTGCGGAGGGCCGAGTTGAGCCCGCGTACTGTCGGCCTGCCCGACACCGGTGGTCGGCGTGTGCCCGGCCTGCGCAGGGAGGAGGTCGCCCTGCTCGCCGCCATCAGCTCCGACTACTACACACGGCTGGAGCAGGGCCGGATCCAGCCGTCCGCGTCAGTGCTGGCCGCTCTCGCACATGCACTGCATCTGGATGATCACCAGCGTCACCGCCTGTTCGAACTGGCCGGCCGGCAAAGGGCACGACACCGCCGACCAGCCGCACAGAAGGCCCAACCGCAGTTGCGCCGAATGCTCGACGATCTCACCGCGTCTCCCGGCGTGGTGATCGGCCGCCGTATGGACATTCTGGCGTGGAACCCGGTCGCCGCCGCACTGTTCACCGACTTCGCGAAGGTGCCGGAAGACAGGCGGAACTGCGCCCGTATCCTCTTCACCGATCCCTCCATGCGGACGCTGTACGCGGACTGGAGGGCCGTCGCCCGTGACTGCGTGTCCCATTTGCGCACGACGGCCGCCAGATGTCCGGACGATCCGCGGCTGACCGGTCTGGTCGGCGAACTCTCCGTGGAGGACAGGGACTTCGGCCAGTGGTGGGGAAGCCGTCACGTGCCGTCACGCAGGGTGGGCACGAAGAGGTTCCACCACCCCGTCGTCGGCGAACTCGTCCTCGACTGGGACACCTTCACCTGCAGCAGTGATCCCGATCAGGAACTCGTCGTCTGGACAGCGGAGCCCGGCACGCCGTCGTACGACGGGCTACGCGCCCTCGCCTCGCGGGCCACCCGGCGGCTCGGCGGCCCTGCGGACAGTCAGGTCGACTGACGTGACGCTCTGATTCGGCCCGGCCGACTCGGGAAAAGCAAGGTGATTGCCAGACCCTGGGAGAAGACTCTCCCCCTCACTTTTCGGCCGACTGCTGGGACACTGAATGCTATGTACACCAAAGCGCATTCGCCTGAACTGGGAGAATTCCTCAAGGTGTGCCGCGCCCGACTCAGCCCGCAGACCGTGGGTCTGCCCGATTCCGGGGCACCCCGGCGAGTGCCGGGGCTGCGCCGTGAAGAGGTCGCTCAACTCGTCGGGATCAGCACCCATTCGTACGCGCGGCTGGAGCAGGGGCGCGCTCCTGTGCCGAGGTCGGTACTCGGCGCGCTCGCCCGTGTTCTGCATCTCGACGACGAGCAGCGTGACCACCTCTTCGAGCTGGCCGCGAGCGGCGGGCGTGAACCGCGCCGTCGGCCGGCGCAGAGGGTTCATCCGCACCTCAGGCGCATTTTGGACGAGCTGAACATGACCCCCGCACTCGTTCTGGGTCGGCACCTGGACATCCTCGCCTGGAACCCTCTGGCAGCCGCTCTGCTCACTGACTTCGACCGGGTCCCCGAGAACAAGCGCAACTACGCCCGGCTGCTCTTCACCGACCCCGCCTTCCGGGAGCTCTACCTCGACTGGAGGACGAACGCCCGGACCTGCGTCGCCCACCTGCGCCTGGAGGCCGCCAAGAGGCCTGGCGACCCTGGGCTGGCCGCACTCGTCGGCGAGCTCTCGGTCGCCGACGCCGACTTCCGGCAGTGGTGGGCAGGCCGGCAGATGACCGGCCTACGGATGGGAACCAAGAGGCTGCGCCACCCACTTGTCGGCGATCTCACCCTCGACTGGGACAGCCTGACCTACACAGCCGCCCCCGCACAGAAGCTGGTGATCGCGACCGCCGCTCCCGAGACCCCCTCCCATGACGGGCTGCTCTTCCTCGCGTCGTGGACTGCGGACTCGGATCAGTCGGCACGCGATGCGACTGCTTGAGGGAGGCCGGATCCAAGGTGGTCCATCTTGCAGCCATCTTGAGGCTGCATGCCGCGAGATCACGTACGGCCGGCGTGGTCTCGGGACACCGGGCCTGTGGCGGGCTGCCGACAGCTTTGCCCTCTCTCCTGCCTCCCCGGCATTGGGTGCGCAGTGAACTGGCCCGAACGATGGTGGCCACCGGTGTCACCAGTGGCGCCGGTGCCCACGTGATGCGGCTCCTCGTGAAGGTTCCAGCTCGCGGTCCAGCTCTGACCGATTACGCGTGAGTGCGGCTTACGCGTGAGTGCGGCCGGACGTCGTTCGACGCCCGGCCGCAACCCTGAGGTGGCGCTGAGAGCCGCGCCTGTGCCCGCACTTGACTCTGTTCAGAACGTCAGGACCAGTCGGCCCCGTAGGCCGCCCGCGGCGAGGAGCCGGTGTGCCTCGGCGGCCTGTTCCGCCGGGAACGTCCTGGCGACCCGGAGTGTGATGAGGCCGTCCTCCACCTGCTGCCGGAGCCGGTCGAGCTTGGTGCGCTCCCGGGCATAACGGAACACGACGATCGGCTCGTAGGCGATGTCCCGTTCGCCGGGGCCGTCGTAGCCGCGCAGTGTCACCACCCGGCCGCCGTCGCGGACCGCCCGTGCGGTGAGAGCGCCGAGCGACGCGCCGTCGAGGAGTCCGTCGACGCCCTCCGGGACCTCTGCGCGTACCCGGTCCGGGTACTCGGCGCCGCGACGGAGTACGACGTCGGCACCGAGTTCCTTGATCAGGGTCTCGTCCTGCTCCGAGGCGTCGGCCACCACCCGCAGCCCGTCCGCCTTGGCCAACTGGACGGCGTAGCCGCCCACCGCCCCGGCCGCTCCGGTGATCGCGACGGTCCGGCCAGGCTCCAGGCCGAGCGTGTCCAGGGCCAGGCGCGCGGTCAGGCCGTTCATCGGGAGGGACGCGGCCTGCACGTCGCTCGCGCCGTGGGGAGCGCGGACGACCGACTCCGCAGGGACCACGACCTGTTCGGCGTACGCACCACGGGAGCCGTCGGGGAGCACGATCGCCATCACGCGGTCGCCGACGCTCAGATCCGTGTTCGTACCCGCGCCTATCTGCTCCACGACGCCGGCGGCTTCCATGCCGGGAACGAACGGCGGCTGGGCGTCCGGCGACCGGGCGGGTCCGCTGCGCTGGAGGGCGTCGACCGCGTTGACGGTCGCGGCGTGCACCCGGATGCGCACCTCGCCCGGACCGGCATCGGGGACGGGCAGCTCAAGAACCTGAAGCACCTCCGGACCACCGAATTCCGTGAAACCTACAGCCCTCATTCGAAGCACCTCACTGCTCGGCATGCGGTCGTTGAGGTGTCCGACCTTTCCGTGTCGCGTACGTCCGGAAAAGGGGAAGGTCCTTGGCTGGGATGCGGTCATAGGGGGGACGAACCCCTCCCCCCATGACACCGGTGCCGGCGAGAGAGGCGATGCTCCTCGCGGTCGCGCTCTGGCATGGCAATGCCCGTGCAGGCGGCTCGTGTTCAGCCGGGGCAGCCCTGGCCGGCGGAAGACCTTCTCTCCCAGCGGACGCACGTGGGAGGGCTCAGGTGGCGGTGTCGGACGCCGTCGGCTTCTGGTCCGCGGCCCAGGAGGCCAGGAGGCGCAGACCGTCGTGGGACGGGGTGCCGGGTTCGGCGTTCCACACGATGATGTGCTGGTCGGGGTCCGTGCCGCAGGTGAGCGTGTTCCAGTCGAGTGTCAGCTCGCCCACCACTGGGTGATGAAGCTTCTTGACGCCTTTGCCCCGCATCGCGACGTCGTGTTCGGTCCACCACTGCCGGAACTGTGCGTCACGGGCGGAGAGCTCCTCGACCAGAGCGGTGAGGGGCTGGTCGTCGGGGTAGCGCGCGCTCTCCATGCGCAGCTGCGCGATGGCCAGCCGGGTGACTTCCTCCCAGTCGGCATACAGCTCGCGCATCCATGGTTCCGTGAACAGCAGCCGGATGAACACCCGCTCCTGCACCGGGTACTGCCCGAAATCGGTCCACAGGGCGGCGGCGAGCTGGTTCCAGCCCAGGATGTCGGTGCGCCGGCCGATGACGAAGGCCGGGGAGGCGGTGAGATCGTCCAGCATGCGCTGGAGCTGCGTATCCACCTGCTGGCGCTCGCGTGACACGGACGGGCGCACCCTCTCTTTCGCCGCGAGGTCGAAGAGGTAGGTGCGCTCGTCGTCGTTCAGGCGGAGCGTCTTGGCGATTTCGTCGAGCAGGGGAGCCGATGCCTGGAGCCGGCCCTGCTCGATCCGCGTGTAGTACTCGGTACTGATCGCGGCGAGAAGAGCCACCTCCTCACGGCGCAGACCGCTCACACGCCGCCGTTGCCCGCCACGGAGTCCGACGTCGGCAGGACGGAGCTCAGCACGGCGGGCCTTGAGGAACTCACCCAGCTCGTTCAGATGAGGGTTGCGGTTCATGAATTGCAGCCTCGCACAAAAGCCCGGCGCTGTAAGGGGGAGAGATCCTGACCATGTTGGGCTTTACCTGCATATGAAAATGATATCGGCCCTGACCTGCAAGGTAAGTCGCGGAAGAAGGCTCGGCGGCCCGGAGTGAGTACCGGGCCGCCGAGCGAGCACATGGCTCTGGTGTCAGCTCACAGTGCCTTGAGCAGTTCCTGGGCCAGAGCTACCGCGGAACCCGGGTTCTGGCCGGTGAACAGGGTGCGGTCCACCTCGACGTGCGGGGCGAACGGCTCGGTCTCGCGATAGTCCGCGCCGAGTTCGTCGACGAGGCGGTCCTGCAGCAGCCACTTTGCGCGGTCCGCGAGACCGTTCTGCTTCTCCTCGGCGTTGGAGAGGCCGGTCAGACGGTAGCCGGTGAACGGGGAGGTCCCGTCCGGGCCGATCGTGGCCAGCAGTGCCGCGGGGCCGTGGCACACCAGGGACAGCGGCTTGCCCGAGGCGAGCCACTCGGTGAGCAGCCTGCCGGAGGCGGCGTCGTCGGGCAGGTCCTCCATCGGGCCCCAGCCGCCGGGGTAGAACACGGCCACGTAGTCGTCGATATTGACGTCCTCGATACGCATCGGGTGCGCCAGCTCGGTCGCCTCGTGCAGGGCAGTCCGCATGCGCTGCGCGCCTTGCTCGCCGCCGTTGAAGTCCGCGGTGAGGCTGAGCGCGTCCGCCGTGGGCGGGACACCGCCGGGCGTCGCCGCCGCGATCTCGAATCCGGCCTCCTTGAAGACCTGGTAGGGGCCGATTGCTTCCTCGGCCCAGAAGCCGGCTGGCTGCCGGGTTCCGTCGGCCAGCGTCCAGTGGTCGGACGCGGTGATCACGAAGAGGATCTTTGCCATGGGTGACTCCTAACGGGTAGAGGCTCAGCCCTTGAGGGCTTCCTGGAGGACGTGGCTGTCGGCGGCCTGCCGCATGCTCACGGCCTTGCCGTCGCGGATGGTCCACAGGTGCACGAAGCGGACGTCGGCCTTGTTCCCGGTCTTCGTCTCGGCGTGGTAGTGGCCGTACACGAAGACGTGGCCTTCGTCGTCCGCGTAGAACTCCTCGGGCGCCGCGCCGAACGACTCGTAGTTCGGCATCGTCCTGCCGAAGAAGTCCTTCGCCACACTGTCCCAGCCGTGGTAGACACCGCTGTTCGGGAAGCCCGGGGTGATGTCCCAGACGAAGTCCGGGGCCATGACCTCCGAGGTGACCTCGGGCGCCATGCGGGATTCGTAGACGCGGCGGATGAGGGCGAGGTTCGGGGAGTCGGACATGGTTGCTCCTTGCGCGGGGTGGTGGTTGCGGGGGGTGGTGGATCGGAATTCGGATACGTGAGGAGGCCGTGCGATCAGATGGCGAGGGCCGTCCGTCCGGCGCGGAAGATCGCGGCCTGGTGTGCGACGCGCGCACCCAGATGCTCCGCGGTGGCGATGTCCGACGTGTGGACCGCTTCCGGACCGGCGTCGGTCGGGCTCTGGGTTCCGGCCCCCATGAAGAAGCCCAGCCGGTTGACGTCGTCCTCACTGCCCTTGGTGGAATCCCAGCCCGGCATCAGACCCAGGCTGATCCAGTGCATGCCGTGCTGGGCGGCCAACGTGGCGAAATAGCCCAGGGTGGACGACTTGTCGCCACTCTTGGCAACGGAGTTGGTGAAGCCCGCGGCGAGCTTGTCCACCCAGACGTGGGAGAACCAGCGCCTGCTGCTGGCCTCGGCGAAGGCGTGGAGGGCCGCAGAGGCGGTACCCATGTACGTGGCGGCACCGAAGATGATCGCGTCAGCGGCGTCCAGCTGCGCCCACTGCTCATCGGTGATGGTGTCCACGGCGATCAAGACCACCTCGGCACCGGCTCCCGCTGCGCCACGCGCCACAGCCTCGGCGACGACGGCCGTGTGGCCGTAGCCCGAATGAAAGGCAATGGCGATCGTGGTGCGGCCGGAAAGGGACAAGATGATCGGGCTCCTCGAAAGTCTTTGCGCGGTGTGTGACCGAGCATTGCATGGGAAGAGCGCGCTGTGAGGGGTAAGAAATTTTCCCCTGTCTACCGCTCTCCCGGTATGCGAATCCGGTCCTACGGCCGGACCTCTGCAGAGTGGCCCGTCCTGCACCCGCGTGGTACGACAGTTGCAGTTCGCGTTCGCCGCTCCACGGATACTGGTTCCCGTACATACGCAGCTGAGGCGTTGTGGGCGACTAGAGGACGGCGAAGAACTCCGCCATTTTGGGGATCGCCTGGTCCATGTATTCAGGCACGTCGTACAGTGCGATATGAGTTGCGCCTTCGACGACGAACAACTCCTTCGGCCCCTTGGAAAGGTCGTAGGCCTGGTCGCTGAATACCTTTGTGTCCGCCTTGCTCCCCGCGATGAGAAGCATCGGCTGCGTCAGCAGTTCCGGGATCTGGTCGAACGCCGAGAAGGCGAACATCTTGTCCATGCTGGTCAGCAGGAAACGACCCTTCGAGTTGGGGTGCTGGCCTCGGGGCGTCCTGTAGTAGTCGTACCCCTCGCGCAGGAGATCCGGCGTGTTCTCGTTGATTTCGTCCAGCGTTTCAGGGACGAACGGGGCGTAGAGGGGTTCCGCTCCCCGCGCTTCTGCCGTGCGCTGCTGGGCGACCATCTCCAGCGTCGCGATCTGCTCGGCCACCGGGGACAGGTGCCCCAGGAATCCCCTGGAACCCTCGCCCATGGGAGCCGCGCTGACAGTAGCCACTGCCTTGAAGCGACGCTCGGTCTGGGCCACACTGATCGCGTAGCCGCCGCCGGCGCAAATGCCGAAGACCCCCATTCGCTCGGAGTCGACGAACGGAAGAGTGGTGAGGAAGTCGGCTGCACAGCGAGCGTCTTCCACCCGGGTCGTCGGGTCTTCCAGGAGGCGAGGTTCTCCACCGCTCGCTCCCTGGTATGAGGAGTCGTAGACGACGGTGACGAATCCGTGCGCGGCGAGTCTCTTGGCGTAGTGGCCGATGGTCTGTTCTTTTACGCCTCCGGCCGGATGAATTCCGACGAGTGCCGGGTATTTTTTTTCTTCGCTGAAGTTTTCTGGCAGATGGAGATGTCCCGCAATCTCTACTGACTTGTTCCTGAACGAAACAGTTTCGACCATGGCGCCTGCCCCTTTCGCGGCCCCGGTCCGCCGTCAGGCGGCCCTCAGGTCATGGTCTGTCGAAGCTCAGGGTGTGTCTAGTGGCGTTGGGGGGGAAGAATCTTTCCCCTGGGTACCACTTCGATGGGATAGGTATTTATCCCTGATAGGGGATACTCGGACCGCACATCGAGAAATGCGTACAATTTTCAAATGACATCCGGGGCGAGTTGTACGAGTCTCGATCCTCGCCCCCCTGTCGGCGGTACAGATGCCTGGACTTTCGAGGAATGGTTGCGTCTGGCGCCATGTTGTCTCCGGTATGAGCAAAGTTGTAGTAGCTAATGCGTACGGCGGTCCCGAGGCGCTGGCGGTGATCGATGTCACCGTCCCGGAACCCGGACCGGGCCAGGTGCGCATCGTGGTCCGGGCTGCCGGGGTGAACCCCTTCGATCACAAGATGTACAGCGGTGCCTTCGGGGCCGACCCTTCGAACCTGCCCATGCGGCTCGGTGTCGAGGCGGCTGGTGTGGTGACCGCGGTGGGCGCCGACGCGACCGGCCCCGCAGGTTCGGTCGAGGTCGGCGACGAGGTGATCGCCTATCGTGCGCCCGGCGCGTATGCCGCCGAACTCGTCGTCCCGGCCTCCTCGGTTGTGCCGAAGCCGGCCGGCCTGTCCTGGGAGCAGGCCGGCGGCTTGATGGCCGCCGGCGTGACCGCCGTACACGTTCTCGAGGCGATCGGCCTGCGCAAGGACGAGTCGGTGCTGATCCACGGCGCCGCGGGAGGGGTCGGCCTGACGGCCGTGCAACTGGCCGTGGCGCGCGGTGCCACCGTCCTGGGAACGGCAAGTCCGGCCAAGCATGACCTGCTGCGTGACCTGGGAGCGATCCCGATCGCCTACGGGCCCGGCTTGGCCGACCGGGTACGCGCGGCAGCGCCGGAGGGCGTTCACGCCGCTGCCGACCTGGTGGGCACCGACGAGGCGGTGGACGTATCCGTGGAACTCGTGGCGGACCGTTCTCGCGTCGCCACCATCGCGGGGTTCGAGCGCGGTGCCCAGGCCGGCATCAAGCTCCTCGGCGGCGGGCCCGGCGCAGATCCGGGCACGGCTATCCGCGACGCCGCACGCCTGCAGCTCACCGAGGCTGCGGAGGCAGGGCGACTACGCGTCCTCATCGCCGCCAGCCACCCGCTCCGCGAAGCCGCGGCCGCCCATCTCCAGATCATGACCGGCCACACCACCGGAAAGATCGTCCTGGTCCCGTAACCCGGCTGGACATCCCTTCCGCCGAGGACCGTTACCAGGGCGTCGGAGTCTCGGTCGGGAACCGCGACGGCCGTGTCCCCCTGCCCAAGGACAGGGGGACAACAGGTCCGTTCGCAGGCTTCACTCGGCTTGCAGACCGCTTCCGCCCCACGCAGCAGCCGCAGGTGGTGGGGCCGGGAGGACTGACCCCTACGGCGGGGTTCCTGTGGTGGTGGGAGAGCAGGTTGGCAAGCCCACTGGCTCAGGCCTCTCGGACAACATCGGCCACCTCGTCGAGCAGTGCCCTCAGCTGTGCGGCCTTCTTCGGACCGAGCTTCTCAGCGATCCGCAGTTCAATCTCCACGATCACGGCTTCGGCATCCCGCAGGGAATCGCGGCCTGCGTCGGTGAGGTGCAACTCCTGCACGTGGCGGTGGCGCGGGTGCGGTCGGCGTTCCAGCTGACCCCGCTCCTCGAGGCGGGCCACCTGGGAAGCCACTGCTTGCGGGGTGACGTTCAGGCGGCGGGCCAGTTCCGCGCCGGTCAGGCCGGGATCGCTATGGACGGAGATCAGCAGGGTGTACTGCGCGGCGGCGATGCCCAGCGGTCGTAGCTGCTGTTCCTTCCGGGCCTGCACAGCCCATTCCGCCCGCCGCAGTGCCCAGGTCACCCGGGTCAGGTGCTCAGCAGCGATCGGCCGATCGTCATCCTTTGTCACGCGGCGAGAATACGGTGCCCGGGTGCGGCCGGCGTGGCGCGCGGAGGTGACGGGACGGTCGCCTTCGGCGCGGCCCCGATTGCGGTAGCGGACCAAGAGGTTCGGGCTGTCGGTGTAGCCCAACTTCCCGGTCCGCTTCTAGGAGATGGGTGACCGGGATGGCCGTTTCCTCGGCACGGTGCCGACGCAGGTGCTCGCGTCAGAGGTCGACGAGGGTGGGGTGACGCTCAGCCGACGGCACCGCGGGATCAGTCTCGAGCCGCCTCGGCCACTCGGTCGAGCAGCGCTCGCAATTGTTCCCTCTCCGATCCGAGACCATTGGTGATCTGCCGCTCGATGTCGGCGATCACTGCGTCGGCCGCGCGCAACGCCTCCCGGCCGGCGTCGGTGAGGTGCAGCTCCTGGATGTGCCGGTGGCGCGGATGCTCACGTCTCTCCAACTGCCCGCGGCTCTCCAGGCGCGCCACCAGAGAGGCGATGGCCTGTGGGGTCACGTTGAGGCGGCGGGCAAGTTCGGCGCCGGTCAGCCCTGGCTCGTCGTGCACCGAGATCAGGAGCGTGTAGTGCGCCGCCGCCATGCCCAGCGGGCGCAGCCGCTGCTCCTTGAGGCTCTGCACTGCCAGCTCCGCGCGGCGCAACGCCCAGGTCACCCGGTCAAGCGCGTCGAGCCCGACGGGCTCCTCGTCATTGCGTATCACGCGAGAAGAATACGACACTTCAATAGTGTCAAGTGTTTGACACTTGCCTAGCGGTTGAGTAACGCTGGTCCCATGACTCGCACCATCGCTCTGATCACTGGCGCCTCCTCCGGCATCGGCGCCGCTTACGCCCGTCTCCTGGCGGATGACCATGACCTCGTCCTGGTGGCGCGACGCGCCGACCGGCTCGCCGACCTGGCCGATGAACTCCGCGCCCGTGGAGCAGCCGTCGAGGTGCTGCCCGCCGACCTCATGACCCATGACGGCATCGCCGCTGTCGCCGACCGCCTGGCCGCCGGCGACGTACGCATGCTGATCAGCAACGCCGGCGCCGGCGGCTACGCCCCGCTCGCTGACGTCGACCCTGCCGACATCGAGCCCCTGCTCACCCTCAACGCCGTCGCCCCCGTCCGGCTGGTCCACGCCGCACTTCCCGCAATGCTCGCGGCAGGCGACGGCGTGATCGTCACCGTCGCCTCGCTCCTCGCCTTCAGTGCGGGCCTCATTGACCCGCGAGCGCCCCGGCGTACCCTGTACGTCGCCGCGAAGGCCGCCACCTTGGGCTTCACCCGCACCCTCGCCGGCGAGCTCGCCGACACCCCGGTCCGCGTTCAGGTGGTGTGCCCCGGAGTTGTGGCAACGGAGTGGAACAGTGGCGCCGGTCATAGCGTCCCCTGGGCGATGTCGCCCGAGGACGTGGCCTCGGCCAGCCTGGCCGGGCTGCGCCTCGGTGAGACCGTCTGTGCCCCTGGTCTGGAGGGTCAGGGCTCCGCCCTGGACGCCTTGCTCTCCGCAGAGACCGCTTTTGTCACGGGCGGCAATCAGCCCAACCTCGCGGCCCGCTACACGGATCCAGGGGCGTAGGGCAGTCGTGAGTGGCGAGTAGGCCACTGTGGTCTTCCCCTCGGCCCTGGAACGGCACTCCTGCCCCTGGGCCATGAGGTGGGTTCCGGAGGTGCCGCTGCGTCGTTGCCGGGGCTTGTCCCTCGGGGCGGGCCGGCGGTGCCAAGGTCACCGTCGCCGCGATGGGCGCGGTGGTGCCGTAGGCGCTGGCAGCCGCCACGTCTCCCGTCATCGCGACATCGACGCCGACAGCATCGTTCGTGCGGCTCTTGGTCTGGCCGGCTGAATGCCAAGAGCATTGTTGTCTATCAAGCACTTGACACTAGCCAATAGCTAGATAGTCTGGCCCTTGCTAAGGCCCATGAGCCACATCGCTGAAGTCATTCATGTCGGCGCGCGCCCGCTTGTCATACGGCGGCCCTTCACCGCGCCGAAGACCGCGTTCACCAACCGTCATCACCCCCTTGGGGTGCTGCTCGGATGCAGGCGGTCGTAAGAAGGTGGGAGAGACCCGTGACCAACAACACTCCAACGATCACGCGTGACGGAGTCATCGGACAGGGCGGGAGCGAGGTGGTCACCGTCGATCAGGCAACAGGGGCCGAGTTCGCCCGGTACCCCGTGGCCGACAAGGATGAGGCGGCCGCGGCCGTCGCTGCCGCACGCTCGTCCGCCGGGCCCTGGTGGGACCTCGGATTCGAGGGCCGCGCGGAGCAACTGCGCGCGTGGCGGCGGGAGATAGCCATCAGCGGCGAGGAGGGGGCCGCCCTCATCCACGCCGAGAACGGCAAGCACCTCGACGACGCCCGCGTCGAGGTGCTCGGGATTCTGGAGCACGTGCAGTACGCCATCGAAAACGCCGAGCGCGTACTGGGACGCCGGGAGGTCCCCGACAGCCCCACCGTGCCCAACCAGCGAGCGTGGGTCGAGTACCAGCCCTACGGTGTCGTAGGCGTCATCGGACCGTGGAACTTCCCCCTCCTGACGCCAGGAGCCATCCTGATCGAGGCGGTCGCGGCCGGAAACGCGGCCATCCTCAAGCCCAGCCAGATCACGCCAGGCGTCGGGGAATGGCTCGTCCGGACCTGGCAGCGTGCGGTTGCCGACTTCCCGAACGTCCTCCAGTGCCTCAACGGGTTCGGGGCCACGGGCCAGGCACTTATCGAGGCCGGCCTGAACAAGCTCGCGTTCACCGGCAGCGTCACCACGGGAAAGATCGTGGCCGCACAGTGCGCGCAGACCCTGACCCCCGTTCTGCTGGAACTCGGCGGCAAGGACGGCGCGATCGTGGCCGAGGACGCCGACCTGGACGAAGCCGCCGAGCACATCGTCTGGGGCGCTCTGCAGAACACCGGGCATGGCTGTATCAGTCTCGAAGTGGCCTACGTCGTCGAGTCGGTCCACGACGCGTTCGTCGAGAAGGTCAGCGACCTTGCCAAGCTGGTACGTGTCGGCAGCGACGAGGCCGCAGAGATCGGGCCGGTTCCGCTGCCCACCCAGATCCCGATCATCCGGGAGCACATCCAGGATGCTCTCGAGCGCGGCGCGACAGCCACTGTCGGCGGCATCGAGGCGGTGGGAGAGCGCTATGTCACCCCCACCATCCTCGTCGGCGTGAGCCCCGACGCCCTGGCGGTGACGGAGGAGACGTTCGGGCCCACGCTGGCCGTCGTCAAGGTCGCCGACACCGAGGAGGCCATTGCCCACATCAACGGCGGCCGGTACGGACTGGGCAGTGCCGTCTTCAGCCGCGACCGCGGCGAAGTCATTGCCCGTCGCCTCCGCGTGGGAATGACCAGCATCAACGACGCACTGGTGTTCTCCATGAATCCTGGGGTGCCTTTCGGCGGTCGCGGCGACAGCGGTTACGGGCGGAAGCAGGGGGAGGAAGGCCTGCGGGAGTTCGCCTACGCTCACTCCTTCACCGCCAAGACTGGCCCCGCCCGGTTCTCCGCCTCGACCTTCGGCAGGCCACAGGGGGCTATTGCGGGAGCCCTCGCCGGCGTCCGTAACAGGATCCTGGCCGAGAGCGACGAGAAGTCGGACTGATCGACCGACGGGCGCCGACGGACGTTCCGGGCCGAGCCCGGTCCGCCATCCGTCCCCCCCCCATGAGGCAGGCCATCGACCGGCCCGGTACCCGGGTTCGAGACGTTGTACCGTCTTGGACCCGGGTCGCGGACGCCTCGCTGATGTCGGGGTGCGTGGCCAGGGAACCTTCGGTCCGGGCGGAGGTCTTCTCAGCGGCGGGTCAGGCCCAACTCGCCCGCGCGCACCCCGGCCTGGAAGCGTGAGTCCGCGCCCAGGGCGACGAGGAGTTCCGCGACTCTGCGGCGGTAGGTGCGCAACGACATGCCCAGTTCGCGTGAGGCTGTCACGTCGGTCATTCCGGAGCCCAGTGCGCACAGAACCTCGCGGGCCTGCGCGTCGATCCGGGGCCGGTCGGCGTCGAAGAAGGCCGCCAGGTCGGTGGCCGTCTCCCACGCGGCTTCGAACAGCGCGTACGCCCCGCTGACCAGGGCGGGTTGGGCACTCATCGTGTACGTACGGTGCCGGGGACCGTGAGCGGACGAGGCCGAGGACGCGGGATCGGTCAGGAACATGGTGCGCCGGTCGATGAAGACCGTTCCCTGCCCCGACGGCTTCCGCCAAGCGGCCCCGGCCGACCTGCGCGGCTTGGTGGAGGCCAACCTCGATGGCCTGGGCCTGGACCGCCTCGATCTCGTCTACCTGCGCATCGGGCGGATGGAACCCCCGCACGGCGAGTCGCTCGCTGCGCTGCGAGAGGAGGGCCTGATCCGTCACCTCGGCCTCAGCAACGTCGACACCACCCATCTCGCGGAGGCCCGCGCGATCGCCCCGGTCGTGGCAGTGCAGAACCAGTTCCACGCCGCCAAGCGCGACGACACGGAGCTGCTTCACACCTGCGAGGAGGCCGACATCGCGTTCGTGCCCTTCTTCCCGATGGGTGGCGGCCGGGAACTCGACGACGCGCGGCTGGCCAAGGTCGCGGCCCGGCACAGCGCCGCCGTGTCGCAGATCGGCCTGGCCTGGCTGCTTGCCTCCTCGCCGGTGACCCTGGCCATTCCTGGCACGGGCTCGCTGTCGCACCTGGAGGACAACATGGCCGTCGCCGGGATCACCCTCAGCGAAGAGGACCTCGCCGACCTCTCCTGACATCCGCGGGCTGTCGAAGCGCCTCAAGTCAGCTCGCCGGGTGCGGAGTGGGTGGGTCGTCCTCCGCGGCGGCCCGGATGCCTGCTGCGAACGCGGCGGAGCCGACGAACACGGAAAGTACCGCAGGCAGGCGCGTAGTACCGCGGTACCACGCGTACGGCGGAGATCAGCCTCTTGGTACCACTGGATCGGGGTGATTCGGCACCTAGCGTTGCCGGTGCGGCGTCGAAGTGACGGACGCCGGAGCCCGACAGAAAGAACGCGAATGATCGACGCACGGCAGTTGACCAAGAAATATGGCGAGAAGACGGCCGTCGACAGCCTGGACTTCGTCGTGAAGCCGGGAACGGTGACGGGTTTCCTGGGGCCCAACGGTGCGGGCAAGTCCACGACCATGCGCATGATCGTCGGCCTCGACGCCCCGACGAGCGGCTCCGTCAGCGTGAACGGCCACCACTATGCCTCGCACAAGGCACCGCTCCAGGAGGTCGGCGCCCTCCTGGAGGCGAAGTCGATCCACCCGGGCCGCTCGGCGTACAACCACCTCAAAGCCCTCGCACTGACCCACGGGATTCCGGGCCGCCGGGTCGACGAGGTCATCGGCCTCGCCGGACTGGGCAGCGTGGCGAAGAAGCGGGCCGGCGCCTTCTCCCTCGGGATGGGCCAGCGGCTCGGCATCGCGGCGGCGCTCCTGGGCGACCCGCAGACGGTGATGCTGGACGAGCCGGTCAACGGGCTGGACCCGGAAGGTGTGCTCTGGATCCGCAACCTGCTCAAGGGGCTCGCCGACGAGGGCCGGACGGTGTTCGTGTCCTCACACCTGATGAGCGAGATGGCGCTGGTGGCGGACCACCTGATCATCGTGGGGCGCGGCCGGCTGCTTGCCGACACCACCGTCGCGGACCTGATCCGCGAGGCGGGCGGGGACACGGTGAAGGTGGTGACGCAGGACCCGGCGCGGTTGCGGGAGGTCCTGGCCGGGCCGGGCGTCGACGTCACCGGCCAGGTCGGCTCCGAGGAGTTGCAGGTGACCGGGCTGACGCCCCGTCTGATCGGGCTGAAGGCTGCGGAGAACGGGATCGCGCTGTTCGAGCTGAGCGCGCGGACCGTGTCACTGGAGGAGGCATTCATGGACCTGACCAGGGATGCCGTCGAGTATCACGGCTCCACGACCGGCATCGAGACCCTAGGGAGGACCGCATGAGCACTCTCACCGCAACCGCAGAGGAACCCCGGACCGCCCCCACCCGCCCCGCTTATCGGGTGACCGGACGGCGCGTGCTCTCCTCCGAATGGGCCAAGCTGTGGTCCCTGCGCTCGACCTGGATCACCTTGGGCCTCGGCCTGCTGTTCCTGGTGGCCTTCGGCCTCATCGCCGCGAGTCGCTACAAGGCGGGGATCGACTCCGGCAACCTGGACTCGGACTTCGCCGATTCGACGACCGTGAGCCTGTCCCTGTTCGGTACGAACTTCGCCCAGTTGGCCCTGGGCGTGCTCGGCGTGCTGGTCACGGCGGGGGAGTACTCGACCGGCATGATCCGCTCGACGCTCGCGGCGGTGCCCCGCCGACTGCCCGTGCTGTGGTCCAAGGCGGCCGTGTTCGGGCTGGTCGCGCTGGCCGTGGGGACGCTGGGTGCGTTCGTCACCTTCCTGATCGGGAGCGGCATCGTCTCGGGTACGCCCGCGGCCATGAGCTTCTCCGACGCGGGTGTCCTACGGAGTCTGCTGGGCGCAGGGCTGTACCTCGGCCTGGTCGGAGTGATAGGCGCAGCCCTGGGCGCGCTGCTGCGGTCGGTGGCGGGCGGGATCTCGGTCCTGGTGGCTGCCCTCATGCTGATCCCCGGACTGATCTCACTGCTGCCCAGCTCCTGGCAGAACGACATCAGCCCCTACCTGCCGTCCAACGCGGGGGAGTCGATGTTCGCCCTGACCCACGACTCCACGACCCTGTCGCCGGGCGCGGGACTGCTGGTCTTCCTCTGCTGGACGGCGCTGGCGCTGGGCGGCGCGGCGTACCGGCTCGTACGCAGTGACGTCTGACGCCCGCACCATGGACAGATGACGTCCGTGACCACCGATGACATCAGCGGGATGGGACCGCTGGTCGCCCGACTCTCCCGGGGCGGCCAGTGGCTGCGGCAGGCCGACCGGACACATCCCTGGGTGCTGGACACCGCGGTCGTAGTCCTGGTCTTCCTGATGTTCTGCCTGCCCGACCTGATCCACGGCGGTGTGGACGACGGCGACAGCCCGCGCCGGTTCCGGCTCGCCTTCACCGAGCTGCCCGTCGCGGGCATGCTGGCCCTGCAGGCCGGCCTGGTACTGCCCCTGCTGTGGCGGCGGCGCAAGCCCGCGGTGGCCTTCGGCGTCATCACCTCGGTGTTCGTCCTGCAGTGGTCCCTTGGCGCCGCGCTGCGCGCGGACATCGCCCTCTTCGTCGCGCTGTACAGCCTGGCCCTGCACGGGCGGCTGCGACAGTTGCCGTGGGCCTGTGCGGTCATGGCGGCCGCCATGGTGCTGGTCGCCCTCCGCGTGTCCTTGGCCGTGTCCGTCTGGGACGCGCTGTTCTTCCTGCTGAGCACGGCGACCGCGGCCCTCGCGCTCGGTCTGATGGTACGGATCCGCCGGGCCCAGCTCGCCGGACTACGGGAGAGGGCAGCCCGGCTGGAGATCGAGCGCGATCAGCGCAGCAGACTGGCCACGGCCACCGAACGCACCCGTGTCGCCCGCGAGATGCACGACATCGTCGGCCACAACCTGTCCGTCATCATCACGCTCGCCGACGCCGGCGCCTACGCCACGGACATCCAACCCGCACGAGGCAAGGAGGCCCTGCAGCTCATCGGCGAGACCGGCCGACAGGCCCTCGGTGAACTGCGGCGCGTGCTCGGCGTGCTGCGCGAGACCGCCGACGGTCCCCCGGGTGGGCCCGAACTCAGCCCGCAGCCCGGCATCGCGGATGTCGAAGCGCTGTGCGCCACGGTGCGTGCCGCCGGACTGGGGGTCGTCTACCGGACCTCCGGCGACGTCGACGCCCTGGACAGCGGGGTGCAGCTGACGGTGTACCGCATCGTCCAGGAAGCCCTCACCAACACCATGAAGCACGCAGACCCCGACACCCGGGTACACCTGGCGATCCTCGTCGAGGACAGCCGGCTGACCATCCGGGTCCAGGACACCGGCCCGGCCGTATCGCCCGGACCGTCGAACGAGGAAGGACATGGCCTGGTGGGCATGCGGGAGAGAGCGGCCCTGTACGGCGGCATCGTCAGCGCGGGACCGGTGGCCGGCGGAGGATGGAGCGTCGAGGCCGTCCTCGACCTCACGCCGGGAAGCGGTGGTGACCGATGACCACCGTGCTCATCGTGGACGATCAGCCGCTGCAACGCTACGGCTTCCACCTGCTCCTGGACTCCGTCCCCGAGACCGACGTCGTCGGTGAGGCCGCCCACGGCGCCGAAGCCGTCCGCAAGACGGCCGAACTGCGCCCGGACGTCGTCCTGATGGACGTCCGCATGCCCGGCATGGACGGCATCGAGGCCACCCGCCGCATCGTCGCCGCCGGCGGCCGCTCACACGTCCTCGTTCTCACGACGTTCGATCTCGACGAGTACGTCCACGCCGCCTTGCGGGCCGGCGCGAGCGGTTTCCTCCTCAAGGACGCGCGCCCCGAGGAGCTCCTCGCCGGGATCCGCGCGGTCGCCGTTGGCGACGCCGTCATCGCGCCCGCTCTCACCCGTCGCCTCCTGGACGAGTTCGCCCAGTACGTCCCCTCCCACAGAACCGACCCCTCCGAGGATCCGAGGCTCACCTCCCTGACCGACCGCGAGCGCGAGATCCTCGTGGCCGTCGGCAGAGGCTGGACCAACGGGGAGATCGCCGCGCGGTTCGTGCTGTCCGAGTCCACGGTCAAGACACACGTTGGCCGCGTCCTGGCCAAGATCGGAGCACGCGACCGCATCCAGGCAGTGATCTTCGCCTACGACCACGGCCTCGCGCGGCCCACCGTTGACTGAACCGACGGGCAGCCCGCGGCACGTCCCTCGCGCTGATCGCGCCGCCTCATCCTCGGCAGAGGATCTCCAAGGACTCCTCACCAGGGCCGGTGGGCACAGCACTCCTTCCTCTTGAGCAGGGCGCGGCCCGTCGGATGTCTACACTCACTTGAGATTCGGTGAACTCATGGGAGGAGTCGGGATGCCGCGGAACCGTCAGCAGATCCCCCGGGAGGAGCGCACGGGTGATCTGCTAGCCGCGGCCACCGAGCTCTTTCTGGCGAAGGGCTACGTCAAGACCACGATGGCGGACATCAGTTCCGCCGCCGGCGTGGCCCGGGGCAACGTCTATTGGTACTTCGACTCCAAGGACCACATCTTCGCCGCCGTCATGAACCGCATGCTCAGTCGTGAGATCCGCATCCTGAACGAGGAGCAGGCAGGTGCCGACCCACTGAGCCGCCTGGTGCGCGGGCTGTCCGACATGCGCTATTCCCGGCCGCTGCACCAGGCCATGCACGACCGGCTTCCCCATTCGGAGGCAGTCCGCGAGGCCCACAACACCTTCCTGAACTGGATCGTCGGACTGGTCGACGAGCTCATGGCCGAACGCGGCCTCGATCATGCCCCCGGCGTCGATGCCGCGCTTGTCCGCGACGTCGCGATCGCCGTGTTCGAAGGGGCGAACGTGCCCAACGACCAGAACAGGCCGGCCCACGAGATGATCCGGTTCCTGATGGAGTCTGTCCTGGCCAGGAGTTCAGGGGCCAAGGGACGAGAGCGCTGAGCGCGATACCTCAGACGAGGTGAGTCCCGACTCCCGCTGACACCACCCGCGCCGCACCGGCCGCTTTGCCGTCCGGAGGCGGGAGCGTCGCCCCGCGCAGCATGTCGAGCACAGCGACGGGATCCGCGGGAGCCTGCCGGCCTCGCCAGCCGACGTGACCGTCCGGGCGCACGAGCACCAGCGGCCGCTCGTACAGCTCCGTGGCGGCCGGGTCGGCGAGGCGCAGCACCGTCATCGGCAGACCACGGCTGCGGGCGGCCTCCACCAGAGGCGTGGGGTCCGCGGAACCCGAGACCACGAGGGTGAATCCGCGCCCGAAGTGGTCGAGCACCGAACTACCGTCGGGCAGCCAGACGTGCGGTGCGCGGCAGCCGGGCCACGTCGACGGTACGTACTCGTCCGGCTCGTCGGGCGGCTCCGGACTGCCGTCCGGCACACAGATCGGGGAGCCGCTGTAGCGGTAGCCGAGCTGGACGCCCGTGCAGCGGAACTCCTTGGCCCGGGACCGGCGGATCTCCTCGCCCATCTCACGTCGGAGCCGTTCGCCTTCCGCGTCCATGCGGTCGAGCACTGGATCGGGGGCGAGCTGCGCGTCGGCCTTCCAGTTGCTGGAGGCTTCCGTGACGTTGCGGACGGCGATCGGCCGCCGCTCCTGTTCGTAGCTGTCCAGGAGCGCCGGGCCTCCCCATCCTTGGAGGGTCGCGGCGAGCTTCCAGCCGAGGTCCACGGCGTCACCGATCCCGGTGTTGGCGCCGAAGCCCCCCTTGGGCCACAGCAGGTGCGCCGCGTCGCCCGCGAGGAACACCCGCCCCTCACGGTAGGTACGGGCTACGACGCAGTGTCCGCTCCAGGGCTGCGCTGCGAGGATCTCCACGTCGATCGGCGCACCGGCGGCCTCGCGTATCCAGGCGACCGCGTCGTCGGGGTCGGGCTCCTCGTCCAGGTAGACCGAGAGCCGCCATTCGTCCACGCCGTTGACGACCGTGATGTAGGGCCTGCGCGCCGACGACAGGGTGTGGATCTGCACCGCGGGACCGCCCAGCCGCTCCCGCAGCAGGTCCAGTAGCTGCGGCGCACGGAAGTGCACAGCGAAGTTGTGCCCCTGGGCGAACATGCCCTCGAACTCGATGCCGAGGGCCCGACGTATGCCGCTGCGGCCTCCGTCACAGGCCACCAGGTACGTGCCGGTCAGCGTCTCGGTGGCACCGCTCGCCACGTCGCGCACCACGGCCAGGACACCCTCGGAGTCCTGCTCCATCGTCTCCAGGCGGGTGCCGTACCTGAACTCGACTCCTGGCAGTTCACCGGCCGTGCGTGCGAGCAACGGCACGAAGGAGAACTTGGAAAGGAACGCGGGACCTTCCGGCGTCAGCGGGGTGTACACCCCCGAAGACCGGTTGGTGACCCCGTAGTCGAAGTCGGTGAGGACGCGTCCCGTGGCGGAGGTGGCGAACACCGTGCGGTGCGGGTAGTCCGGTGCCGGTGCCGACTCCGCGCGTGCCTCTTCTGCGCAACCCCAGCGGCGCAGGTGTTCCATGGTGCGTGAAAATATCGCCTCGCCTGCTGGAAAGGGCACGCGGCCGTCGCCCTGATCGATCACGGTGACCGGTACGCCGCGCCACCCCAACTCGGTCGCGAGTGCGAGGCCCACAGGCCCTGCTCCTACGACTAGGACGCGCCGAGATCCGGCTCTCTCGTGCTGGTCAGACATAGAAGATCTGCCTTCCTGAGCGAGGGTCGGACCGCTCATGATCCCAACTCTTGAACCGGGGTCAGAATTACACGCGCATGTCGTTGTACGGAAGACCTGGAAAAACACAAGACTTATGACTGATCGTGTGCGGTGCTACGCTCGTCTCGGGTTCAAGAGACAGGGAACGTCATGGTGACTCCTGCTGATCAACACGATGCCGGGAGCCACTGCCTGGTTCTGGATGTCGGATACCACCACGACATCGACAGGCGCCTACGTCCTGGACCGCGTCCGCGACACGACCCACCAGTTCCGCGGTACCGGCGGCGAGTGGGCATCACGCGCCGCACCGGAACCCCGGCCTGCGTCGGCCACGAACGGCGCCCCCACCACACGATTCCGGCAGGCCACGGAGGACATGTCGACATGAGTACGGAAGCCAAGAACAGCTTCGGCGGCGGAGACCCGTGGGGGTACATCCAGCCGTGGGACGAGGAGCGTTTCGGTCCGGAGATCCACGACATCGACCAGCGGGTGAAATGGGAAATGGCCATGGCCATCGCCGGTGGCCTGCCGTACATCTGGCAGGAGCTGGCCCGGCCGATCTCCGAGATCGTCTACGGTCTCCTCGAACTCCGTGCCGGAGACCGGGTTCTGCTCATCGGTGAGGGCATCGCGCCGTCCGGGTGGGTCGAGGACATGCGGGCCCTGGTGGGACCGGAGGGCGTCATCGACACCGTGGAGATCATCAAGGACGGACGAAACGCCGTCCTGGGCAAGATCCCCGGCCGGAACGGCCAGGTCGGCTGCTGGCGCTGGTCGTATACGGATTCGGTGGACGACGAGGCATACGACTGTGTCGCCGTGCTGCAGGCGACACAGCACTGTGACGACTGGCCCGAGACGGCCGCGGACCTGCTGCGGGTGATGAAGCCCGGCCGGCGCATCGTGCTGGCCGAAGCGGTCTTGAAGGGAGCGACGTTCTACTCCCGTATCGACTCCGACGTCCACCTTCGCCAGTGGTTCGACAAACTCTTCGGGCACGTCCCCGCGGACGACATCCCCTACTACTCCGGAGAGCAGATCCGCGAGGCGTTCGGGGACAAGGTCGACAGCCCCCAGCTGATGGAATGGAAGGGCATCGAGATGTACTGGGGCCGAAAGAGGTGACCACCCAAGGACAAGTACCCAAAGACAAGGAGGTCCCCGTGAGCGTCGTTGAAGACGTCATGGTCCTGGGCTCCGACCATCCGTTGCGCAGTATCGTCCGCGACGAGCACCTGCTTCTCTCGCCGCCGCATCCCCCGAAGGTGCCCGTCAAACTGTGGCAGGAGCACCCGCCACTGACCGTGGTGCACTACCCGCAGCAGTACGAGCCGGAGGCATTCGCCCCTCCGCGCGGCGTCTACGAGAACGACGAGATCCGCGTCGAGTGGCAGAAACTCGACGGCCGGCAGCCGTTCTACCACCGCAACTGCGACGTCGACGAGATCTCCTACCAGATCGGCGGCGAGCGGACCCTGATGTCCGAACTCGGCGTGATCGAGTTCCAGCCCGGCGAGTTCTCCCGTATCCCGCGCGGCGTCGCCCACGACAACTACGGCCGTGAGGACAGCCACCTGCTGTTCTACATCCCCGCACCGGTCAGCGAACTGGCGCCGGCTCAGCGGGAGTCCGGGGCCGTGTTCCCGCCGTTCCCCGGCTGGCAGCCCGGCGAGGCCAACGAGGCGATCACTCAGTGCATGGCCGCGCTCGGCCACGACATCACCGTCTTCGCGGTCGACGAACAGTTCCTGCTCGAGCAGGTGCACCAGGAGGACCTGCGGATGTCGGTGCTGCGGGCCGATCCCGGTCAGGACGTCACCTGGCTGTACACGACGGATCGCATCCGCCTCGGCATGGTCACCACGATTCCTGGCGGACCGCGCCGCTACCGGCGCACCCTCGACGCCGACGAGATCCAGTACCAGGCCCATGGCCACCGCACGCTGATCACCCAGCGGGGCGTCGTAGACCTCGAGCCGGGCGACTTCGTGCGCATCCCGCTCGGCATCTCCCACACCAGCGTCGTGACCGAGCCCGGTGACTACGTCAGTCTCCTCTCGCACCAGGAACTGCCCCAGGTCGCCGAGACCACGCGTACGGCGGACGCCTATACCCCCGAACGGTTCCCGAGCCTCACCGTGGAGGTCCGCTGATGGCCACGATGCTTGCCCTGCGAGCGCACCAGGGCGCGGAAGCACTCGTCCTGGACGAGATGCCCGTCCCCGAGCCGGGTCCGCTCGATGTGGTCGTGAAGGTCGCCTCCGCCGGCCTGGCGCCGGGCATCATGCGCCTGCTTCGGATGGGAGCGCTCAAGTACCTGCCCACCACACTTGGCCATGAGGCCGCAGGCGTCATCTCCGCCGTCGGCCGCGACGTCACGGGCCACGCGGTCGGCGACCGGGTGCGGGTCCACCCCCTGCTGAACTGCCGTGAGTGCGACTACTGCCGTACCGACCGGGACATGATGTGCGCCCAGCAGGCCATGCTCGGCCACGCCGCCTTCGGCGATGCTTCGATGCCCCTGTACGAGCAATACCACGACGGCGGACTCGCGGAGTACGTCCGCGTCCCGCACTGGCTGATCGATTCCCTGCCGGACTCCGTCGGCTTCGACGTCGCGGCCAAGGTCCAGGATCTGGCCAACGCCGTGCGCGCACTCAAGTGCGCCGACCTTCCGGAGCGGGCCACTCTCGTGGTGACCGCCGCGACCGGAACCATGGGAACCGCGACGGTCAAACTCGCGGAGCACTTCGGAGTCGCCCGTCTGATCCTCGTCGGCCGCGACGCCGAGCGTCTCCATCGCGTCGCCGGGCTCGCCGGCGGCATAGCGGCCAGTGTCGTCGCACTCGACGAACTCCCTGAGAACTGGTCGACCGACGGCACTCTCACCCGCCGGCTGCGCGAGCTGGCACCCGAGGGCGCCCACGCCGTCATCGACTTCATCCCGGAGGGTCCCGCCCTCGGCCAGACCATGGCCGGCATGGCCACCGGCGGCACGCTCGTGCACATGGGCGGCAACTCCACCCCGCTGCCGCTGCTCCCCATCGCCCTGATGATGCACTGCTGGCGCTTCGTCGCCACTCGCGCCTGCACCCGCCAGGACACGACGGATGTCCTGCGTCTGCTCGAGACGGGCACCCTCACCGCCGACGAGCTCATCACCCATCGGTTCCCGCTCACCGAAGCGCTCAAGGCCATGGACGCGATGGAGCAACGGGTCGACGACCCCATGTGGATGACCGTGATCAACCCCTGACCTGACGCACGAGCGCGCGTCACGACTCGCGGAGTCGCCTCAGAACAGCGAGAGGAAGCCGGGAGAGTGTCCGAATCACAAGCCGTACGCAGCCAGGAGCCGCCCCTGATCGCGGTGATCGGGGCGGCCGGGCTCTGCGGTACGTACATGCTGGAGGCCGCGCTGCGAGCGCCGTTCCGGGTCCGGGCCGTGGTGCACGGCCCGGCAGGGCGGGAACGAGTGGCCGCCCTGGGCGTGGACGACATCGTCGACGCCGACCTGGAGAAGCCGGACACCGTCCGTCAGGCGCTGAAGAACGCGGACTTCGTGTTCATGATTCCGCCGGCGTTCCACCCGGAGGAGGACGTGCTCGCGATCAGGGCACTCGAGGCGGCTGAGCACGCGGGCGCCCGCCGGTTCGTGTACCTGTCCGTCCTCCACCCTCACACCCCCGGGCTGCGCCACCACCTGCGCAAGGCGAACGCCGAGGCCGCCGTGCGGGCCTCACGGCTGAACTGGACGATTCTCCAGCCCTCGATGTTCGCGCAGATAGTGCTGTCGACGTGGGGGAGAGCTCCGGCCGGCCCTGTCGCGGTGCCCTTCAACGTCGACAACGAGTTCTCGTTCATCGACTTGCGTGACCTCGGGGAAGCCGGCGTCAAGGTGCTTTCCGAGCAAGGGCACGACTCGGCGACGTACGAACTCGCGGGACCCGTCCTCACGTTGGCCGAGGCGGTGCGCGTGGCCGGGCGTGCACGAGGAGTGGATCTGGAGGCGCGGACGGTGCACTGGGCGGACGCACCCCTCCCGCCGGGAGTGGCCGACTCCCCGTCCCGGGCCTCGGACATGCGCGCCATGTGGCAGGACTATGACCGGCACGGCCTGCGCGGCAACAGCAACGTCCTGCGGATGCTGCTCGGCCGTGAACCCGCGTCCTTCGAGGAAGCGGCCACAGCGATCCGGAAGTGGGATCCGCTGGACGGCCAGGGTTAGTTCAGGGATCGAGTGTCGATGGCGAGGGCGTCGGGGTTCAGTTCTTCGACCAAACGGTGGAGCAGACGGTGAATGGCGTCCTTGTCATCCGGGGAGAGCGCCGAGGTCGTCTCTCGTTCGATCCGCCTCGCGATCGACGTGGCACGAGCGGCCGCCGCGCCTCCCTCGGCGGTCGCGAACAGGCGCATGCTGCGGCGGCTGGTCGGATGCGGCTCCCGTCGCAGCAGTCCTCGCTCGACGAGTTGGCTCACCGCGGCTCCCATGGACTGAGCCGTGATGCCGGAGCGGCGCGCGATTTCCGCCGCGGACACTCCCGGCGTCCAGAGGACCTGCTGCAGAGCGTTGTGCTGCGCCAATGTGAGGTCCTCGGCGCGCAGTGCCCGCTCCAATCGTCCGGCGATGATCTGGGAGAACTGCCAGGCGAGGTATCCGGTGGTGGGAAACGCGGCGTCGGTCACGGCCGCAGTCTACGAGTCGACGGCTGCGCGACGTGGTCCGCGGGCATCAAGCCAGAAGAGCACTACGGCGGCGACGAGGATCCACGCCAGCAGGACGACGACGCCCGCGGTGAGACCGTCGTTGTTGAAGTGGGACAAGCCTTGGACGGCTCGTACGCCGACTCCCACCGGGAGGATCTCCGAGAGCGGATGCAGCCAGCCCGGCAGGTAGGCGGTGGGCAGCGTGCCCCCGCTCGTGCTGTTGCCGAAGGTCAGCAGGACCACGGCGGCCAGCGACATCCCCGCGCGGCCGAAGAGGCGCATGAACACCATGGTCGCGCTTCCGACGGCCGCGGCCATCAGTGCGATGAGCCCCGCAATGCCCAGGAAGGGGCCCGGCAGTGCCGAGAAGCCCAGGCTGCCGGCCATCCCCGCCACGAGGACGCCGGCGAGGACGCTGAAAGAAGCCAGGCTGGCCAACCTCCACCGGTACTCCAGTCGCGGAGCCATCTGGTAGGTCATCATGCCGAACAGGAATCCGGCCAGCACGACGCCGAACCCGGCGTAGAACACCGACATGCCGCGGGTGTCGCCCGCCGAGGCGGGCACGACGTCCTGCACGGTCAGCCGGTCTCCGCCCGCCTTGGCGACACCTGAGAAGGCACCGGTGACCGTCGAGGTCACCGAAGGGCCGTTGGCTCCGGCATACAACAGCTCGGCGGACTTCCCGGGGCCGGTGACATAGGCGGCGTACACCTTTCGGTCCTGCAGCGCGTGGCGGGCCGCATTCGCGTCGGGGTAGCGCTTCACGTCGAATCCGCCGGGCAGCCCGCGCTCCAGCCCTCCGGCGATGTGTTCGAGCCGTTGGGTCGTCCCGACGACGGCGACCGGTAGGTCGTGAGGCCGCGGGGCGTGAAATGCAGCCAGGAACACGCTGACGAAGATCGAGCCGATGACCAGCACGATCGCGACGGGGAGCAGAACCCCCTTCGCTCCCGTGGCACCCTGCGGCGCTGGGGCGGTGTCCATCGCGTGGTGATGGTGCGTAGGGCGCGGCTCGGCGGACGTGGTCGGTGGCGTGGGCATGGGAGGGGCCCTCTCCATTTCTCTTTGTAAGGCACCTTCTAAGGTACCTTCTATTTGTATCATGGAAATATCAGGCACCTTACGTTTGGAGTTGCTGATGGGACGTCCTGACGCGCATCCGTCGACACGTATGGGCTACCTGGCGTGGCAGGTGGTGCACGTGATGGGGGCGCGTCCTTGAGAGAGCGTTGCGCTCGCTCGACCTCACGGCTGCCCAGCACAACGCTCTGCAGCACGTCGTCTGGACCCCGGGCATCTCCGCCGCGGAGATCGCGCGTCGGACCGGCTTCGCTCCCCAGTCCATGGGCGCCGCTGTCAACGCCCTGGTCGACCGTGGGCTGCTGGCTCGCCGCGAACACCCTTCGAGCCGCAGGACCCTACAACTGACCATCACCGACAGCGGGGCGAGGCTCGCCGAGCGGGCGCGGGGTGCGGTGGAACGTCTCGACGAGGAGGCGCTTGCGGTCCTCGCCCCCGCTGAGCGGGCAGTCGTACGATCCCTGCTGCTCCGCATGCTTGCCGAGCTCAATCCCGATGCTTTGCCGACGAGGGACCTGCGTGGTACGAGCTGAGCGCGCCGTGCCCACATTCGGGTGAGGGTCGGTCGGGTGACCACCGTCGGCACGACGGCCTGAGGCCGGGCATCGGCGGGTCTCGTGGAGCCCCGAGCACCTCGGCGCATTCCTTTGTCGGTCGGGGTGTCAGGGCAGGAGGAGTACTTTGCCGGTCTGCCGGTGGCTTTCGAGGTATGTGTGGGCTTCGGCCGCCTGTTCCAGGGGGTAGGCGCGGTCGATGATCGGGTTGATCTTTTTGTCTGCCAGGAGTTCGAGGCACAGTTGCTGGTCGCGCAGGGTGGCGCCGCGGACGCTGGCGATCCTCACTTGCTGGCCGATGAGGGCGAGTGCGTCCAGTTCGAGGCGGGATCCCTGGTCGGTCGGTGTGCCCAGGACGATGACCGTGCCGCCGAGGCGTGTGCAGGCGAGGGAGAGCTGGAAGAAGTCGTTGCCGCCGACGCAGTCCCAGACGGCGTCGGCGCCCAGGCCGCGTGTCAGCTCCCGCACGTGTGCGGGCAGTTGGGGATCGGTGGAGTGCACGATGTGGTCGTAGCCGAGCTTGCGGAGTGCTTCGTCGTGGTCTGGCTTGGTGGTGGTGCCGATGACGGTGGCTCCGCTCAGCTTGGCCAGTTGTGCGCAGGCGATCGCCATTCCGCCGCTGGCGCCGGTGATGACGACCGTGTCGCCGGGGCCGACGGGTGCTTGGCGTGCGCAGTTGAGCGGGGTGGTGTAGGTCCACATGGTGGCTGCGGCCGTCTCGTAGTCGACGCCGTCGGGGATGGGCAGGATGGCGTCCTGGCGGCGTGCGACGTACTGGGCGTATCCGCCGAAGACCTGGTGTCCGGGGTAGGCGGTGTCGATGCACAGGTTTTCGAGTCCGCGTAGGCACAGGGCGCAGTTGCGGCATGGCGGGTGCGGGAGCTGTACCGCCCTGTCGCCGGGGCGCCACCGGGTGACGTTTTCGCCGGTGGCGACGATTTCACCGGCCGCGTCCCTGCCGAGCTGGAACGGCAGGGGCCAGGTCGGGCGTCCCGGGAGAGGCTGCGGCAGGTTGCCCGAACGGTAGCGCAGGTCCCAGCTGTTGACGGCCGTGGCGTGCACGCGCAACAAGACGTCGTCGGGGCCGACATCGGGAATCGGTGCCTCTATGTACTTGAGCACCTCGGGCCCGCCGTGTTCGAACAGGCGGACGGCCATCATGGTCTGTTCCACTCTCACGTTCCTTCAGATCGTTACGCGGTTCATCGCAGGCCCGGCGCAGCCGCCGGCACCTCACCCGCCCTGGGAAGACCCTGCCCGAGCGGACCCCGGCCAGGCGGCTCATCCGTGGCGCACAGGTTGACAGACCGCGGGAGTTCTTGACTGCAAGTCATGAGATAGGGCCGAGCCCATCTGACTTCCTGTACTGGCCTTGACTGGAAAGTACCCTAGAACTAGCTTGGCTCCAGTTCAAGAGAGGGAAGTGGGCAGCAGCCTCACGTCACTCAGGAGCGCGCTGGAGCGGTGAGAGCCGACACCGCCGCTGCTCAGACGCTGATGGTCAGGGTGCATGCAGGGATGGACGTCAGCGACTCGCCGGGATAGCTGCCTGTCCTCGTTGGGGCTGGCCCCTGCCCAAGAGAGTGCACTCGGACCCGGTCGTCGGGCGCGGCCCGCCGATTCTGCGAGCCGACACCGCCCAGCCCACCCCCTGACTGCCGCCGTGCCTTCAACGGCTGCGGCTCGAAGGGCCATCAGCCCAATCGCGAACGACGCGCACCCTCGCGGAGCGCAACAGCCATTGGCAGGACCCTGGCAATCACCCGCGCGCCCTCGAGGGAGAGTGGACATGCCCGACGACCGTCCCATCCAAGCCGTGACTCAGCCCGCCGAGCCCCGCACCAAGCCTCCTGCCGAGGCCACCCGGCGAAGATTCATCGCCGCGACCGCCGCTGCTTCAGGAGCCGCCGTGGTCGGCGGTCTGGTCGCGGGGTCGCCCGCGCGGGCAGCCGAGGCCGCGCCCGGCAGCCGTGTCTCCACGGCGGTCGCCGGCGTCCAGGGAGCCGACCCCAAGCAGCCGACGCCGGGCCCGAAGACACGACCCGGGGGCGGCGACTCGAAACACCATCCACATACTTCGGAGGAAAAGATGCGCATCGTGGCCGTGGAAGAGGCGTTCTCCATTCCCGGAGCCATCCGGCAGGAGGAAGCGATCCGTCAGCACATGGCGGTGCCGGAGGCGATCAAGCAGGAGTGGTTCCGGCGCCTGGACGACGTGACCGACCTGCGGCTGGCGGACATGGACGCCAACGGCGTCGATGTCCAGGTCCTGTCGTATTCCACGCCGGGTGTGGAAGTGATCGAGGATCCGGCGGAGGCGGTGGCCGCCGCGCGGGGGATCAATGACTATCTGGCCAAGGCGGTCGCCGGACATCCGACCCGGTTCGCGGGCTTCGCCACCCTTCCGTTGCAGGATCCGAAGGCCGCGGTCGTGGAGCTGCGCCGGGCGGTGCAGGAGTTCGGGTTCAAGGGTGTGCTGTACAACGACCATGTGCGGGGGCACTACCTGGACGAGCCGCAGTTCAGGCCGGTATGGGCCGAACTGGAGCGCCTCGGTGTGCCGTTGTATCTGCATCCGGCTGTTGTTCCGGCCGACAACTGGCATGTCTTCGACGGGTACCCGGTGCTGGTGGGGCCGTCGTGGGGATGGACCGCGACGACGGGTGCCCATGCGCTCCGGCTGATCTACGGCGGAGTGTTCGACGAGTTCCCGCGTGCGTCGGTGATGTTGGGCCACATGGGCGAGCTGCTGCCGTTCCAGATGGCCCGGCTCGACAGCCGCTACGACCAGGTGCCCGCCGAGTACAGGGTGCAGCACCTGCCCTCGTACTACCTCCGGAACAACGTGTACGTCACCACCAGCGGAGTCATGTCGCATGCCGCGCTGCTGGGAGCCGTCCACGCCGTAGGTGTTGACCGGGTGCTGTTCTCCATCGACTACCCGTTCGAGTCCAGTGCTGCGGCAGTGGGATTCCTGCGCTCCGCACCGTACGCGCCGGCCGACCTCGCGAGCATCGCGCACGGCAACGCCGAGCGCGTTCTGGGACTGTGAGGAGCCACGATGCCGAAAGAGTGCGATGCGTGGAGTACGGGGGCGTCGTCGTACCAGCTGATGAACGTAGTTCGCGCGCAGCCGGTGAGCCGGCGGCGCGGGCCGGGGGCGCCCTGGTGAACAGCTGGAACTGGCGCCTCACCGGGATGACCTTCGCAGAGGTCGTACGACATGCCTCGAAGACGCTACGGCGCGCGCCACCATGCGGCTTGACGGTGGCGTGCGCCGCTGCTGTTCACAGTCCCTGGCCGATGTCCCGCGCGGTCGTGAGCAGAGGTTGGGACAGTTCGGCGAGCCTTGCGCGGGTGCAGCGGACGGACGGAGCCGCCACGACCACGGCGGCCACGGCGGCGCCCGTGCGGTCGCGTACACACGCGCCGACGGCGTGCACTCCGCGCTCACTCTCCTGAAGATTGAGGGCGTAGCCGTGACGGCGCACGGACACCAGCTCGTTCATCAGGCTCTCGAAGTCCTTGGGGGCTTTGGCCCGGTCCTCGGGGAGTCCGTTGGGATAGAGGGCCCGGAGCCGGTCAGCCGGCAGTGCCGCGAGCAGGGCCTTGCCGCCCGAGGTCGCATGAGCGGGCAGGAGCGTGCCGGTGCGGTAGCCGACACGCAGCGCCTGGGGGCCCTCCACGCCGTCGAGGAAGCGGCTGCCGTTGCCCTCGAGCACCATCAGGTGGGTCGTCTCCCGGACGGCGTCCGCCAGTCGTCGCAGGTGGGGATGGGCGATGGTGATCAGGTCCGGGGGAGGGGCCGGCTGGCTTCCCCTGATCGCCTGAAGCGCCGGCCCCGGCCGGTACACCTTGTGGCGGTCCTGCGCCGCGAAGCCCTCGAAGACCAGCATCGCGAGGATCCGGTGCGCGGTCGAGCGCGCGACGCCGAGCCGGTCCGCGACGTCCATCACCCGTAGCTCGTCGAGCTCGTGCAGCAGCCGGACGACGCGCAGGGCGTTGCCGGCGGCGCTCACCGGATACGAGGGGCTGGGCGAACCGTCCGATGAATTCTCCATAGAGGAATCCTACCCTTCGAGGATTCCGGTGAGGGGAAACATCGGCGTAGCGTCCTGAAACAGCGCCGAAAGATGCGCGCTTCTTCTGGCGGTCGCCGAACACACGACCTGGAGGTTGCCGTGACCGATACCACCAGCGAACAGACCGAGCGCAAGCTGCTCGACGAGCTGTACGCGGACTTCGAGAACGCGGGTCTGATCCCGTTGTGGACGCAGGTGGACGGCCTCATGCCGATGTCGCCGCAGCCCGCCGCGGTCCCGCACCTGTGGCGGTGGGCGGAGCTGCTGCCCATCGCCCAGCGCTCCGGAGAGCTCGTGCCGGTGGGCCGTGGCGGCGAGCGCCGCGCCATGGCCCTGTCCAACCCCGGTCTTCCGGGCCTTCCGTACGCCACTCCGACCCTGTGGACCGCGATCCAGTACTTGGGCCCGCGTGAGGTCGCCCCCTCGCACCGGCACAGCCAGGGAGCCTTCCGGTTCGTCGTCGAAGGCGAGGGCGTGTGGACCAACGTCGACGGGGACGCGGTCGCGATGCGGCGCGGTGACCTGCTGCTCACGCCGAGCTGGGCCTTCCACGAGCACCAGAACGTCACCGACGAGCCGATGGCCTGGCTCGACGGCCTCGACATCCCGCTCGTCTCCAAACTGGACGCCGGCTTCTTCGAGTTCGGCCCCGACGAGCTCTCCACCCGCGAAACCCCTGCGCGTTCGCGCGGCGAACGGCTGTGGGGGCAGCCCGGGCTGCGACCCATCAGTCGGCCCGACCAGTCCAACTCCCCGCTGAACGCATACCGCTGGGAGCACACCGACGCCGCCCTGAACGCCCAGCTGGAGCTGGAGGACGAAGGCGTACCCGGCGTGATCGAGCCCGGGCACGCCGGAGTCCGCTTCTCCAACCCCACCACCGGCAAGGACGCCCTGGTCACGATGCGCACCGAAATGCGCCGACTGCGGGCCGGCACACAGACCGTCCCGGTGCGCAGCGCCGGCTCCGCGATCTGGCAGGTGTTCGAGGGCGAGGCGGTCGCCCACGTCGGCGACAAGGTCTTCGAGATCGCCAAGGGGGACCTGTTCGTCGTCCCGTCCTGGTGCGAGGTCTCGCTGTCCGCCCGTACCCAGGTCGACCTCTTCCGTTTCAGCGACGAGCCCGTCTACGAGGCCCTGGGCCTCGCCCGTACCTCCCGAGGAGAACAGAAGTGAAGCTCGCCACGATCCGGGTCAACGGCAGCACGCGCGCGGTCCGCGTGGACGAGGACAAGGCCGTGGACCTCGGCGAGAGCGACCTGGTGGCCTTCCTGCGCCACAGTGACTGGGCGACGCGTGCCGCGGACGCCGACGGTGAGACCTACGAAGGCGTCCTGGACTACGCCCCCGTGGTCGTCGCGCCGGAGAAGGTCGTGTGCGTCGGTCTCAACTACCGCACCCACATTCTGGAGATGGGCCGCGAACTCCCTTCGCACCCCACCCTGTTCTCCAAGTTCGCGCGGGCGCTGGTCGGTGCGTACGACGAGGTGACCCTGCCCGCCGCGTCCACGCAGATGGACTGGGAAGCCGAACTCGGCGTCGTCATCGGTGCCGAGGTCCGGCACGCCGACACGGAGCAGGCACGGGCCGCGATCGCCGGGTACACCGTGCTCAACGATGTCACCGCCCGCGACTGGCAGTACCGCACGACCCAGTGGGACCAGGGCAAGACCTTCGAGGCCACCACCCCAATCGGACCGTGGCTGGTGACCGCCGACGACCCCGCGGTCTCCGCCAAGGGCCTGAGCCTGACCTGTGAGGTCGACGGTGACACCGTCCAGAAAGCCGACACCGGTGACCTTGTCTTCGACCCGGCCACACTGGTCGCGTACCTGTCCGAGATCGTCACGCTGGTGCCCGGCGACGTCATCGCCACCGGTACTCCGGGCGGGGTCGGCCATGCCCGCAAGCCTGCCCGTTATCTGCAGGACGGTTCGGTCCTCGTCACCCGGATCGAGGGAATCGGCGAGTCCCGCAACACCTGCCGCCGGGAGACTCGGTGAGCGCACGCCCGGCCACGATGCTGGAGCGGGCGGCCAAGGGCACGGCGGCCTTCGAAGCCGCCGTGCACCGGCTGACCGACCCGGGGTTCACCAGGCCCTCGTACCTGCCGGGCTGGAGCCGGGCGCACGTCCTCGCCCATGTCGCCCGCAACGCCGACGCGCTCGTCAACCTGCTGACCTGGGCGCGGACAGGTGTCGAGACGCCCATGTACGCAAGTGGCGACCAGCGGGCGCGCGAGATCGAGGAGGGCGCCCGGCGGACGGCCGAGGAGCTGCGTGCGGAGCTGCGCGCGGCCGACAGCCGGCTCGCCGAGGAACTCGCCGCGCTGCCCGACGAGTGCTGGGCGGCGACCGTCCGCACCGCGCGAGGGCGTGCGGTGCCCGCCTCTCAGGTGCCCTGGATGCGGGCGCGCGAGGTGTGGGTCCACGCCGTCGACCTGAACATCGACGCCAGCTTCGACGACGTCCCGCACGACGTGTGCGCGGCCCTCGTCGACGACGTGGCCGCATCTTTCCAGGGTCGACCGGACTGCCCCTCCGTCCGGCTGTGGTCCGAGGACGGTGCCCACACCTGGCTTCTGGGCGACTCGGCCGGCGCCGAGCCGGTCGTGGTCAGTGGTGACCTGCCCAGCCTGGCCGCCTATGTGACCGGGCGCCCCGTGCCCGGTCCCCTGTACCCGAGCGGCGGGGAATTCCTGCCGAAGCTGCCCGCGTGGCTGTGAGCACGAAGGAACGACAATGAAAGTTGCCTGCATCGGCGCAGGACCCGGAGGACTGTTCTTCGCCACACTGCTGAAGCGGAGCCTGCCCGGAGCCGAGGTCGTGGTCTTCGAACGCAACGGCCCCGACGACACGTTCGGCTTCGGAGTCGTCTTCTCCGACGCCACCCTCGACGCCATCGACGCCGCCGACCCCGTCCTCAGCGAGGCGCTGGACAAGCACGGCCGGCACTGGGACGACATCGAGGTCCGTGTGCACGGCGCCCGGGAGCGCGTCGGAGGAATGGGCATGGCGGCTGTCGTACGCAAGACGCTGCTCAGCCTGCTGCAGGAACGGGCCCGCGCCGAGGGCGTTCAGATGCGCTTCCAGCACGAGGTCCGCGATCCCGCCGAGCTGGACGACTTCGACCTGGTCGTGGTGTGCGACGGCGCCAACAGCCGCTTTCGCACCGTGTTCGCCGACGACTTCGGACCGACCGCGGAGGTGGCGAGCGCGAAGTTCATCTGGTTCGGCACCACCTACATGTTCGACGGGCTCACCTTCGTCCACCAGGACGGCCCCCACGGTGTCTTCGCCGCCCACGCCTATCCGATCGGCGACTCGCTGAGCACGTTCATCGTCGAGACCGACGCGGACTCCTGGGCCAGAGCCGGTCTCGACGCCTTCGATCCCTCGACCCCGCCGGGCACGAGCGACGAGAAGACCAAGAGCTACCTGGAAGACCTGTTCCGCGAGCAGATCGACGGCCACCCACTGGTCGGCAACAACTCACGCTGGGCCAACTTCGCGACACGCAGGGCCAGTTCGTGGCGACGGGGCAAGTGGGTACTGCTGGGCGACGCCGCGCACACCGCGCACTTCTCTGTCGGATCCGGCACCAAGATGGCCATGGAGGACGCGGTCGCGCTGGCCGAGGCGCTGGGGGAGGAGTCACACAGTGTGTCGGAGGCGCTCGACCTGTACGAGGAGCGCCGCCGCCCCAAGGTCGAAAGGATCCAGAACTCGGCGCGGCCCAGCCTGTCCTGGTGGGAACACTTCGGCCGCTACGTCCGCTCGTTCGACGATCCCACGCAGTTCGCCTTCCACTTCCTCACCCGCAGCATCCCGCGCGGCAAACTCGCCGTGCGCGACGCGGCATACGTGGACCGCGTCGACGGATGGTGGCGGCGACGCCACGAGGCGGGGCCCCTGGAGACCCCTTTCCATGCCGGGCCGTACCGCTTTCCCTCCCGCCGGGTGACGGTCCGCGACGACCTCCTGACCGGGACCGACGGCACCGGCATCCCGATGGTCCCCTTCAGCGGTCAGTCGTTCGGGGCGGGCGTGTGGATCGAGGCTCCGGCCACGGAGGAGGGGCTGCCGCTCGCGTTTGACCAGGTGCGTGAGACGGCAGAGGCAGGCGCCCCGCTCATCGGCGTACGCGGTGGTACGGCGCTGACCCGCGTGCTGGTCGCGGAGGAGGGCCGGCTCGCGCACAGCCTGCCCGCCGCGATCGTCGGCGCGTACGACGACGACACCGCGACCACGCTCGTGCTCTCCGGCCGGGCCGATCTCGTCGGAGGCACCAAGTGAGCACCCTGGACGCACTGTTCGCACCCCGAGCCATTGCCGTGCTGGGCGCATCGGCCACGCCGCGGAAGCTCGGCGCGGCGATGACCGACTCCTTGGACTCCTTCCCGGGGCCGGTGCTGAAGGTCAACTCCGGCCGCCCGGACCCCGACCGGGGCTTCTTCCCCACCGTCGGCGAGGCGGCAGCGGCCCACGACGTCACGCCGGATCTGATCGTCTCCTGCATTCCGGCGGCCGTGACCGCCGACGCCCTGCGCGAGGCGGCAGCCGCAGGGGTACGCGCCGCACTCGTCTGCGCCGGCGGGTTCGCAGAAGCCGGGAGTGATGGTGCGCTGCACCAGCAGGCGTTGGCCGAGGTGGTGCGGGACACCGGCATCCGTGTCCTCGGACCGAACACCTCGGGCTTCCTCGCCCCTCACCGACACCTCACCGCCAGTTTCGTACCGGGCGTCGCCGAGCTGGAACCGGGCCCGGTGGCGGTCGTGGCCGCGAGCGGCGGCGTGAACCACGCGCTGGCCTTCGCCCTGGCCGAGGCCGGTGTCGGCCTGCGCCTCGGGGTCGGGCTGGGCAACAGTCTGGACGTCACCCAGGCCGACGTTCTCGACCACCTCGCCGAGGACGACGGCGTACGGGCAGTCGCCCTGCACGTGGAGACCGCCGCGGAAGGCCGCCGCCTCACCGAGGCGGTACGACGCCTGACCGATCGTGTCCCCGTGGTGGCCCTGGTCGTGGGCCGCAGCGACATCGGCGACTTCGCCCGCTCCCACACCGGCGCCCTGGCCACCTCCTGGCGCGTGACCAGGACAGCCCTACGCCAGGCCGGAGCGGTCCTCGTCGACGACGAACGCGACCTCGTCGACGCCGTCACCGCGCTCAGCCGTATGCGGCTCCCCGCCAACGCACGCCCAGGCATCGGCCTGGTCACCGCACAGGCCGGACCCGGACTGCTGCTCACCGACGACCTGCGCTCCCACGGCGTCCAGGTTCCGCCGCTGGTCGAACGGACGGTGAAGGAGCTGCGCGAGTTGCTCCCGGCCCTCACGTACCTGAACAACCCCGTTGACACCGGCCGCCCTTCGCCCGTGCTCACGCAGGTGGTGGAGCGGGTCTCGGAGGACCCAGGCATCGACGTCACCGCCGTGTACGGGCTGCTGGAACCCACCGCCGTGGACCTCCCGGCCGCGCTGGCCGCCGCCCGTACGGCCACCCCGGTCGTCGCCGTCGTCGGCGGACCCGTGGAGCAGGCGCGGCAGGCTCGCCGGGAACTCGACGAAGCCGGCATCCCCTGCGCGGCCACGCCGGCCTCCGGAGCGGTCATGCTCCGCGCGCTCGTCGAGGACGCGGCAGCCCGCACGCGACTGGCGGCCGTCGTCACCGCCCCCGATGCACCCACCCTGCCCCCGCCGGGCCCGGTCGACGAGCACACCGCCAAGGGCGTCCTTGCGGACCTGGGCATCCGTACGCCCGTACGGCGCGTGTGCGCCGACCCCGCCGCAGCACACGCGGCTCTCGATGAGCTCGGCGGACCGGTCGTCGTGAAGATCCTCGACGCGGAGATCCTGCACAAGACGGAGGTCGGCGGGGTCCAGGTCGGCATCCGCACGCACCAGGAGCTCGACGAAGCACTCGCCCGCATGCCCGCAAGCCCCGCACTGCTGGTCGAACAGATGGCCCCCGCGGGACCCGAACTCATCGTCGGCGTGCGCCGCGACCCGGTCTTCGGCCCAGTGGTGGCTCTGGGCGCCGGCGGAACGGCCGCCGAAATCCTCGGTGACGTCACCCTGCGCCTCGCGCCCCTGTCCGCGAACGAGGCCCACGCGATGCTCGACGAGCTCGCCACCCGCCAGATGTTCCTCGGCGCGCGCGGTGCTACCTCGGTAGACCGAGCGCGACTCACCCACGTGCTGCTCGCGCTCGCCTCCCTAGCCGCCGACAACGCCGTGGCCGAGTGCGAGATCAACCCTTTGCGCGTCCTGCCCGGCGGCGATGTCGTCGCGCTCGACGCCGTACTGCTGCTGCGTGACCCCCGGGCTCAAGGAGGATCCGACGATGCGTGAGGGATTCGTGCCCTGGCCCAAGGAGGCGGCCGACCGCTACCGCGAGGCCGGGTACTGGCGTGGCAGGCCGCTCGGCTCATACCTCCACGACTGGGCCGAGACCTACGACGACACGGTGGCCGTCGTGGACGGCGACACACGCCTGACTTACCGTCAACTCGCCGACCGGGCGGACGGATTGGCATGCCGTCTGCTGGACAGTGGTCTCAACCCCGGTGACGCGATGCTCGTCCAGCTGCCCAACGGCTGGGAGTTCGTCACACTCACCCTTGCCTGTCTGCGGGCCGGAATCGCTCCCGTGATGGCGATGCCCGCCCACCGCGGTCACGAACTGCGCTACCTGGCCGCGCATGCCGAGGTCACGTCGATCGCCGTACCGGACCGACTCGGCGACTTCGACCACCAGGCCCTGGGGCGGGAGGTCGCCGAAGCCACCCCGAGCGTAAGGCTGTTGCTTGTCACGGGTGGCACGGTCGGCACCGACGCCACGGATCTGCGCGCCCTGGCCGAACCGGCCGACGACCCGGTCGCCGCACGGGCGCGGCTCGACCGGATCGCCCCGGACAGCGGCGACATCGCCGTCTTCCTGCTCTCCGGCGGCACGACCGGACTGCCGAAGCTCATCGCCCGCACCCATGACGACTACGAGTACAACGCGCGGCGCAGCGCCGAGGTCTGCGGCCTCGACTCCGACTCCGTCTACCTGGTGGCACTGCCCGCCGGACACAACTTCCCCCTGGCCTGCCCCGGCATCCTGGGCACTCTCATGAACGGCGGCAGGGTCGTCCTGGCCCGCACCCCGGAACCCGGCAAGGTGCTGCCGCTGATGGCCGCCGAGGGCGTGACGGCCACCGCCGCCGTGCCGGCCGTCGTCCAGCGCTGGATCGACGCGGTGGCCTCCGGCCGCCACCCCGCCCCGCCCGCACTACGGCTGTTGCAAGTGGGTGGCGCCCGCCTCGCGCCGGAGGTCGCCATCCGCGCCGAACCCGTGCTCGGCGGCACGCTCCAGCAGGTGTTCGGCATGGCAGAGGGACTGCTGAACTACACGCGCCCCGACGACCCCGACGACATCAAGATCGAGACGCAGGGGCGCCCCATGTGCCCGGACGACGAGATCCTCGTCGTCGACGCCTCCGACAACCCGGTCCCGCCCGGCGAGATGGGCGCCCTGCTCACCCGCGGCCCGTACACCCCACGGGGCTACTACCGGGCCGCCGAGCACAACGCCCGTGCGTTCACCCCCGACGGCTGGTACCGCACCGGTGACGTCGTCCGGCTGCACCCGTCGGGCAATCTCGTCGTCGAAGGACGAGACAAGGACCTCATCAACCGGGGTGGCGAGAAGATCTCCGCCGAGGAGGTCGAGAACCTCATCTACCGCCTGCCCGGTGTCGCCCGCGTCGCGGCCGTCGCGAAGGCCGACCCCGACCTGGGGGAGCGGGTGTGCGCGGTAGTGGTCGTCGAGCCGGGGACCCACTTGAGCCTCGAATCGGTCCGTGCAGCCCTCACCGCGATGCAGGTGGCGCGATACAAGCTTCCCGAAGACCTGCTGGTCGTGGACGAGTTGCCGCTGACGAAGGTCGGCAAGATCGACAAGAAGCGTCTGCGGGATGTCGTCCGTGGCAAGGCAGACTCGGTCGAGGCGGTGTGACGGCGCTTGCCGCCGCCATCACCGTCGACCCGGCAATATGCGTCCTCGGGTACGTCCTGCCGCTGAGTTTTTTCTGCGGCAGGACGACGCCGAGCACCTCGAGCAACCGGCCGGTCGGTCAGCCGTCGTCATTCCCCTTCGCAGATGCCCTCGACAGCGAACTTCTGGTACAGGTGCGGGTAGGCGACGGTGCCCGCAGGGTAGCCCCTCAGGTGCGAGGCGAACTCCGGTGTGCCGAGCGCTGCACGGAGGTGCTCGGTGGATTTCCAGACTGCGACGTTGGTGAAAAGCCGGCTGCCGCCGATGCCCCGGTACAGCTGCACCGAGAGGAGGCTCCCCGACTCCTTCATGTACTCCGCGTCGTCCGTCCAGGCGGCCACCACCTCATTCTCCTTGCCGTCCGGGGCGACAAAGGTGTTGATGATGGTGACCGGGCCGGCCTCCTCCTTCTGCTGGTCGTGGAAGTGGGTGGACTCGTCGAGGTGGCCGAACTGCAGCATGTTTCCTCCATGAACTCGCGTGTGGTGAGTTGTGATCATTGGGCGGTCCGGGCGAGGGGCCAGGCCGCTGTGGCCCCCGCCCGTGGGTGGGTTCAGGCGTGGTGCTTGCCGAGGAAGTCGGTGACGAGCTGCAGCCACTCCGCGGTCCGCTCCAGCATCGGCAGATGGCCGGTGGCGATTTCCGCGAGCTGCGCGCCGGGGATGGTCTCGGCGAGTTGGCGGTGCAGGGCGGTGGAGGTGAGCCGGTCGTCGGTGGTCGAGACGACCAGGGTGGGGACCGTGATGCCGGCTAGGTCGTCCCGGACATCGACCTGGCCGACGAGGTCGGTCTGCTCGGAGCTGCCGTCGGCCGCGCCGGCGGCGACGTAGCCAAGGGTCTGCCGCAGCTGCTCGGCGGGCATGGACTCCAGCGCCTGGGTGCCGAGGGCCATCATGAGCTGGAATTCGGCGAGCAGTTCGCGGTCGCCGGACGCGGCGATCTTGCTCCAGACCGAGGAGGCGAGAGCGAGCCGGTTGTCGCGGTGCGGGAAAGAGGCGGTCAGGACGAGCGCGGTGACGCGCCCGGGGTGGCGGGTGGCGGCGCGGATGGCGACCGGGCCGCCGAGGGAGTAGCCGGACACGGCGAAGCGGTCGAGGTCCTCCGCGTCGGCGGCGGCGATGAGCTGGTCGGCGAGGTCGTCGACGGACAGCGGAGTGGTGGAGCGGGGGGTGTCGCCGCTGCCGGGGTAGTCGATGCCGACGACAGTGTTGCGGGCGGCGAGTCCTTCCAGGACGGGGCCGTAGGTACCGGCCAGGCTGCTGCCGGCGCCGTGGGCGAGGAGCAGGCCGGGGCCGGAGCCGAGGCGAGTGCGGGCGAACGTGGGTGCGGTCAGGTTGCGGAGTGACATGACTGTCTGCCTTTCGGATGCGCCGACACACGAGAATCATCCAGTGCGTGTGATTACGTCTCCAGGTCTATCACACGGAGCGTATGATTCGGGCGTGTGACGTCAATCACACACTTCGTATGATGTGCCGGTAGGGTGGCGGTATGAAGCAGCCTCTCCACCGCCGACAGCCGACCCCGGGCAACCCGCGCGTGCAGCGCACCCGCAACCGCGTGCTGGCCGTCGCGCGGGAACTGCTGCCCCAGGTCGGACCGGCCGGGCTGACCTACGCCCTGCTGGCCGAGCGGTCAGACGTCACCCGCCAGACTCTCTACCGCCACTGGCCCACCCGAGCCGCGCTGCTCTTCGACCTCGTTCTCGAAGGCCCCGACCTCGGCACCTACCCCGAACCGGGCAGCGACGTCGGCGCCGTGGCCACCGCCTGGCTGAAGAGCCTGCGCGCCGGCGTCAGCGTGCCGGCCGTGCGCACCGCGGCCCTGGCCGTCACCGCCCAGGCCGACCACGACCCCGACAGCGCCCGGGCCCTCGTCCGCATCAGCGAAGACCGCTACGCCGGCTTCAACAGGCTGCTGGAGCCTTCCGGCATCCAGATCAGCGACGACGAGTTCACCCTGCTGTACGGGCCCGTCCTCGCCCGGCTCTTCCTCGACCGCGGCCAGGTCACCGATGCCTTCATCGACGCCGTCGTGGCCCAGTGGATCACCACGCTGCAGCCTGCCGACGCACCGCAGGACCCCCGGCAGTAGTCGCCGAAAGCTCCTGACGGAGGGGAACAACCGTGTCCAGGCGACGAACCGGACTCGTGTCAACCCGTCACCGCCACCCCTGCCGAGTGAGCCTGGCCGCCCGCTGCCGCACACCCGGCATGGCCGCCGGCCAGCTGCTCGTGTAGCCAGTCGATTGGCTTCATGGAGGCTTCATGTGCTGAGTGGTCCAGGTCACGCGAGGTCATTACGTGCACAGCCCCGCGTAACGGCCTACGCCGACCACATCGCCGACGCGTGCGACCGGCCCAGCTGTCTTGATGTGACCTGTGCTGTACCAAAGTGCTAACCATCTCGCTGATTTCGTACCGGCAGCTGTTCAACCCAGTTGACATCAGTGCAGGTCACGACCGTTGCCTTCTTTCAACTATCGATCCTGGTCACAGCGGGCGTCGCCCATGACTGCGGGCGGCTCCGGCCAGTGGACCGGGGCGTCGGCGGGCATGGTGAACAGGCGTCCTTCGTCCGCCGGGTCGCGCGCCTCGTGGAAGCGGAACGCGAGCCGGTCCTCGTACAGCCCGAGCACCTCGATCTTGCCCGCGGCGTGCGACGCCACGTACCGGAACCGGCGGGCCAGACCGTTGAGTTGGGCACGGGCCTGGCCGATCAGGTGCAGGGTGTCCTGGATCGGCAGCATGAAGGATTCGTTGCCGTGGACGGGGCGGCACTGGAACAGGTAGTAGGGGATCACGCCTGCCTCCGCCAACCCGCCCAGGAGCCGCACGAGTTCCGTGACGTCGTCGTTCACGCCACGCAGCACGGGGGTCTGGTTGACCAGGGAAACGCCCCGTGACAGCAGGAGTTCGACCTTGTCGAGAGCCTTCGCCGTCAGTTCTCTGCTGTGGTTGAAGTGCGCGACCACCACCACCCGCCGACCGGTGCTCCGCACGTCGTCGAACGCGCACAGCAGCTCTTCGGTGAGGCGGTCGGGATCGAAGGCGGGCACTTTCGTGCCGATCCGGATGGTCCGGACATGGGGCACCTCGCAGATCTGTCGCAGGACGTCGGCGATTCTGCGCGCCGACAGCATGAGCGGATCTCCGCCGGTGAGCAGGACGTTGTCGATCTCCGTGTGGCGCCGGATGTAGTCGAGGCCCGCCGCCACGTCCAGCCGGGTCTCCCGGCTGTCGGCGGGAGCGATGTGGTGCTCGTCGCCCGTCGCCAGCGTGAAGCGCTTGCGGAAGCAGAAACGGCAGTACGACGCGCAGACCTCGGTCAGGAGCAGCAGTGCCGTCCGCGGGTACTTGTGCTGCAGGCCGCGTACCTGCGTGTTGGCGGCCTCGTCGCTGGCGTCGTAGGGGAAGTCGTCCTCCAGCTCGCTGCGGTGGGGCAGGACCAGCCTGCGCAACGGGTCCGCGGGGTCGTCCCACTGGACGAGCGAGGCGTAGTACCGGGAGACCCGGAACTCGAACTCCTCCAACACCGGTCGCAGGACGGCCAGTTCCGCACGGGGCAGGCTGGCGATCTCCCCGGGGTCGCGGATCACCGAGCCGCGCCGCCCCGGCTGCCCCTCGTCCTCGTGCATGGCCCTCCCCGGAAGCGGCGCCGTGACGCCGGTCGCCTAGCCGCCGACATGGATGAGCGTCGCCCAACGGGTCGGCCGGTCGGGGGCGGCATCCCGCAGCCGGCTGCTGACCTCGTTGAGCACCACCGCGGGCGACGCCGGCCGCCCGGCGTCCCGCTCCTTGCCGAGCGCGGCATAGAACTCGGCGGTGGTGTACGCGGCGATCCGGTCGCCGATGGTCCACAGGGTGCCGACCGCATGCTCGAACCCGGCGAGGCGGAGCGTGGCGCACAGATGCAGGACCTCGTCCGTCAGCACCTCGCCGCCGCGTGCCGTCTCGCAGGCGGACAGATAGACCAACTCACCCCGGCCCAGGGCGAGATCGGACAGCTCCCCGAGAGTGAGCGGGCCGTCCGCCATGATCAGGCCGCTCCTGGACGGGTCCTGCGGATGGCACACGGCATGGCAGGCGAAGTGGACGTGCGTCGCCGTCGCCAGCGCGTCCAGCACCGCCGCCCGGGTCGCCCGCTCCCCGACGAGCAGCCGGGCGTCGCCGAGCCGGGCGATCCGGCGCACCTCCGCCTCGGCGGACTCCAGATCGGCGTACCCCTCGGTGTGCGGCATGGCGACGCCGACGGGATGCGCGGACGTCTGCGCCGTGTCGGGCCGTAGCAGGGCGTGCAAGGTGGGCGTGTAGGACGACACCACACAGTCCAGCGCGCACAGCGGCCCGCCCTTGGCTGTGGGCGGGCGCTCGGCGGCATGCAGCGGAAGCAGGGTGAGATCGCCCGTCGGGCACCACCACACCGGCGGCCGCTCGCCGGGCACGGCCGCATGGTCCAGCGCGAGCCGTCCGAGCACCGGGCCCACGACGTCGTCCCACAGCCGGCCGAGAACCCCCGACACCTCCGACTCGATCGCGCGTCGCGCTTCCTCGTCGTCACGAGCCGCCGCACGGCCGGCCAGTGCGTCGTAGAGGGCGGAGACCTGGGCGCGCACGGCGTCGGGCGTGAGCGACGCCAGCGGTATGACCTCGGGCCCGGCCTCGGTCAGCACGAGCGCGTCGCTGCGGTACCGGCTCACGTTCAGCAGGACCACCGGGCCGTCGGCTGCCACCGTGTCCGGGTCCAGGGGAGTGCGGCGGGGGAAGTCGTGCAGGCCCGGCCGCAGTCTGATCTCGTCGGTCAGGTCGGCCAGCACGCGCGCGGCGCGCTGCCGCATCAGCGCCTGGCCCGGGGCGCCGTCGAGGCGGCCGCCGGCCCCGGGGACTCCCTGGAGGATCTCCCGCAGCCGCTGGTAGTCCGGGGCCAGGTCCGGCGCCAGCGCACGCAGGTCGTCCAGCGCCGTCCGGTGCTCGACCAGGTGCCGCAGCAGCACCCCGCGCCCCTCCTCCAACAGCCGCACCGCGTCGTCGATCCGCCCCAGGTGCAGCGCGCACGCGGCCCCGTCCCGGATCGCCGAGCCCAGCTGCACGAGGTGCAGCTCCCGGTTGCGCCGGGCCGTCAACTCGTCGACCGAGAGCGGGATCAGGCCCGCGAGGCCCGCGAACCCCTCCCAGGCACCGGCCCAGTCCGCCACATCGGCCGCGAGGTTGCCCCAGGCCTGGTACGAGCGCCATTGGACCCAGGCGGGGGCGCTCTCATGACGCGCCGAGGCCTGGAACGCCGCTGTCGCCGCGGCGAGATCGGCGGGCGCGCCCGCCTGGCGGTACCGCGCTTCGTGGGCACGGCCCAGGTGGTTGAGCCGATGCCCGAGCTCGGGATCGACGGGCGCGGTCAGGCGTACGGCCGACTCGGCCAACTTCACGGCCTCGTCGAGCACGTTCGGAGGGATGCTGCCCTCCGACGGGTCCTCCGGCAGCAGCGCCACGACCAGGTTCGACTGGACGCGGGGGAAGACCGGATGGCCCGGGCGGAGCAGACCGAGTGCCTCGCGCATGGCCCGGACCGCTTCGCTGTCGGCGCGCGGGCGACCCGGTGGACCCTGGTTCAGCGCGTTGCCGAGATCGCAGAGCACCATCGGCCGCATCGGATGATCAGGCCCCAGGTCGTCCAGACACCTACGAAACAGGGCGATGCTGTCGGTGAGGGCATCGGGGTTGTGCGTGAACCGGTGCCAGGTGGCGAGGGTATCCGCGAAGTTCATCCGCAGCCCGGTCGGGGACACCTGCGGGCCTGGGGCGTTGTCCAATTCGGCCAGGGCCTGCTCATGGATGACGATCGCCTCGCTGAGCGCGGCGGTGTCACCGGTGAGTTGGCCGAGGTCACGCAGCGCGTTGCCGAGGTTGGTGAGGTGGCCGCCGCGGGTCGACGGGTCGAGATGCGGGTGGTCGAGCACCTGCGGCAGCAGGGCGATCGCCCGCTCCAGGGACGGCGCATGGTTGGCATAGCGGCCGCGGGTCCACAGGGCGGCGCAGAGATTGCCCAGCAGGACGGGGTGGAGAGGGGCGTCGTCCGCGGTGGCCAGCACGGCCGTGTCCGAGAGATCCACGGCCCGTTCGAGGTGCTCCGACCTGCCGGTCACCTCGACGTTCCGCTGGAGCGTGATACTGAGCCGGCTCAAGTGGACGGCGTTTCCGGGAGCGAGGCGATTGGCCTCTTCCAGGAGGGCGACGCCCTCGTCGGCGTGCGCTGCGTCGTGGGTGACCACACCGAGCCGTCCGAGGGCCACACCGAGCACGGCGATCCGCTCAACGCTGCGAGGATCGTCCGTCGGGGCGTTCACCGTCGCCTCCCGCAACCTGGCGACCACCTGCTCCAGCATGTCCACATCGCCGGTCTCGGCGCTCAGTTCCCAGATCGCCGTGAGCTCGTCCTCGAACTCCCCGTCGACCTCAGGGGTGTCCGTGAGCCCACTGATATCCACGACGACCGTGTGCTCCGGATCGGGCGGCTCGCCCTCCATGAACTCGAACAGGTGGACCGCCGTCATCGCGTCACGGACGGCCTGCTCTCCCGTGCCCAACTCGGCTCGCAGAGAGTGCAGTTGGGCCAGTGCGAGCAGGGCGACCGGCTCGGCGTGCGGATCCGGGGCGATCGTCCGCGCCAGGCGCAGCGCCGCCCGAAGCGCCCCGCGGCCCAGGACATGCCGGGCGTCACCGGTCGCACGGTGACGTTCCAACCGTTTCAACACCCCTCGCAGACGACGCTCCAGGCGATCGGCCGGCGGCATCCGGATCCCCCTGCGTGCCACTCAGCCCGACCCGCTCGGGGGCGGTGGTGGCGGCGGAGCGGGCGAGGTGCCGGGCTGCGCGGAGTCGTCCGCGAGAACCTGCCCGCCGCGGAACTCCCCGTCGTCGTCAGGAGGGAGCGGGAGGACAGGTACCTCCGCGTTCTCCTGCTCGCTCATACGCTCCCCCGAGCGGCCGTGGAGGCCATCATGGCCTCGGTGTGAAGGACCGGTTGCTCCGTAACTGTCCCACCGGACACGAAGTGAGGCTACTGCCCAATGCCCAGTACTCTGGCGGGATTCATACTGTTCGTGGCATTGCTGATGCCGGGCTACGTGTACGAGCGCCGGCGTGCGCGGGCCATCCCCGAGCGCGAGCGCACGCCCTTCGCCGAAACCCTCGCCGTGGTCTTCGTCAGCGTGGTCGTGGACGGGATCCTGCTGCTGGCCTTCGCGTTCCTTGTGCACTTCCTCCCCGACGCGACCCCCGACCCCGCACGCCTCCTCGACGACCCGGGCCACTACCTCGGACACCACTTCCTGCGTACGGTCCTGTGGGCCACCGCCTTCGTCGTGGCGGCCGCGCTCCTCGGGCAGGCCTGGGCGGCACGGCCGCTGCTGCACCGGATCGGCGGCTTCGGCCTACCGGCGAGGATCGCCGAGACCCAGCAGTCCGCATGGTGGCTCGCCTTCCATGAACACCCCGGCTCAACCATTCACGTGGGCTGCATCCTGCATGACGGCTCGTACGTGGCCGGCATCCTGCACAGCTACAGCCGGGTGTCCGCCGAGCACGGCGACCGCGATCTCACCCTGCGCGGAGAGATCACCTACCGGGCCGCGCGCAGCGCCGCCGCCGCACCATTGCCGCAGGTCAACCTCGTCGTGCTCAGCGCCCGCGACATCGCCCTGCTGACGGTGAGCTACGTGCGGACACCGACTCCCACACCCACTCCCGTTCCGGTTCCAGTCCCCGATCCGGTACCGGTGCCGGACTGACCCGACGGCTGCCTTGATGAGACGTACGGGCGTGGCCACACTGTGCATGTGGACACGGAACGCGCCTGGCCCGCGGACCCGGGATGCTTCGGCCCCTCCTCGGTGACCTGGCAGATGCACGGCGACCCCATGATGTGGGTGGCCGGAGTCCGTGCGCTGTACCTCCAGGCGCTGCACCCGCGCACGGTGCGGGGCGTCATGCAGAACTCCGACTTCCGGCGCGACGCGTGGGGCCGGCTCATGCGGACCGCGAACTTCGTGGGGACGACGACGTACGGCACCACCGAGGCCGCCGAGCGGGCGGGCGCCCGGGTGCGGAAGATCCACACCGTGCTGCGGGCGACGGACCCGGACACGGGGGAGCGGTACCGGATCGACGAACCCGAGCTGCTGCTGTGGGTGCACTGCGCGGAGATCGACTCCTATCTGCACGTCCTGCGGCGCTCCGGGTTCCGGCTCACGGACGCCCAGGCCGACCGCTACGTCGGTGAACACCGCGTCAGCGCACGGCTGGTGGGCCTCGACCCCGACGACGTCCCCGCGAATCAGGCCGAGTTGGCGGCGTACTTCGAGAAGGTACTGCCGGAGCTGGCCGCAGGCCCCGAGGCGCGGGACGTGGACGACTTCCTGCGCCGTCCGCCCACCCACCCGCTGCTCGTCCCGGCACGAGCCCTGCTCTGGGGGCGCGTGGCCGGCCTGGCGTACGCCGCTCTGCCGCCGTACGCCCACGAGCTGTACGGCAGAGCGGCCCCCTCACCCGCCACGGTGACCCGGCGCCTGCGTCTCACGGGCACCTTGCTGCGCTCGGTTCCCGCACGTCTTCGCTGGCAACTCCCGCCCAAACACATTATCCGCGCCATGTCACGGCTCGGCCCCGGCTCGCGTCCGGCGCCGTACAAAGTCCCGAGATGACTCGCCATACTGGACAGGCCGGGGAGGGCGAGGCGAGCAGCGACGGGGGCGATCGCGCGAGATGGCGGAGACCAGGCTGATCCAGAGCCGGTACCGGCTGCTCGATCTGATCGGGCGCGGCGGTATGGGCGAGGTGTGGCGCGCCCGCGACGAATCCCTGGGCCGGCAGGTCGCCGTGAAATGCCTCAAGCCCCTGGGCCCGCATCACGATCAGTCCTTCACGCGTGTCCTGCGGGAGAGGTTTCGGCGCGAGGCCCGGGTGGCCGCCGCGCTCCAGCACCGCGGAGTGACCGTGGTGCACGACTTCGGCGAGTCCGACGGAGTGCTGTATCTCGTCATGGAGTTGCTGGAGGGGCGCAACCTCAGTCAGCTCCTGGAGGACAACAAGCACCATCCGCTGCCCGTCGCCGACGTCGTCGAGATCGCCGACCAGGTGACCGCCGCGCTCGCCTACACCCACCAACAGGGCATTGTGCACCGCGACTTGAAGCCCGCGAACATCATGCGCCTGACCGACGGCACCGTGAAGATCTGCGACTTCGGCATCGCCCGCCTCGGCCACGACATCGGCTTCACCTCCCGGCTCACCGGCACCGGCATCGCGATGGGCACCCCGCACTACATGTCGCCCGAACAGATCAGCGGCTCCCAGGTCGACCACCGCAGCGACCTCTACTCGTTCGGCTGCGTGCTGTACGAAATCTCCACCGGGGCCCCGCCGTTCGACCTGGACGACGCGTGGGCGGTCCTGGTCGGGCACCGGGACACGGCTCCCGAGCCGCCGCGCGGCCGGCGGGCCGAACTCCCCGAGTACTTGGAGAAGATCATCCTCGATCTGCTCGCCAAGCGGCCCGAACAGCGGCCGCAGGACGCTCGCGAACTCGGCCGCCGTATCGACGCCGGCCGCACGACACCGGTCTACGTGCCGACCGTGGTGTCGCCCGCCGTACGCCGGCCCGGGACGGAACACCGGCCCCCGGTGCCCTCGACCCGGTCGCGCCCCCAGCAGCCGCCCTCGCGCGAACCCCGGTTGCCCTCCTGGACCCGCGGAATGACCACCGGCCACAAGGCGACCGGCGCCGATTTGCGCAGCACGCCACCGGACGGCGCGGCGGGGCTCACCGGCGAGTGGATCGCCCGGCCGGTCACCACCGACACCCGCGAACCCGCACCCAGCGAACGCCCCACGCCCGCACCGGAGTTGATCACCACGCTCGCCGGGCGACACAACGCCGGGCTCAGCCTGGGACGGCTCGGCCGGTGGACGGAGGCTGGCGAGGTGCACCGCGCGGTCGCCACCGAGCGCGAACAGGCCCTGGGCTCCGACCACCCGGACACCCTCGCCAGCCGCTACGAGGTCGGCTTCACACTCAGCCGCACCGGACGCCCCGCCGAGGCGCTGCGCGAGTACGCGCACGTCGCCCAGGCCAGGGAGCGGGTGCTCGGCGCCGACCACCCCGACACGCTGGCCGCCCGTCAGGAAATGGCGTACGTGCTGGGCCAGTTGGGCCGCCACTTCGAGGCGCACCAGGCCTACACGTCCGTACTGGCCGCCCGTGAGCGCGCCATGGGCCCCGACCACCCCGACACCCTGCGCTGCCGCCACAATCTGGCCTTCAACCTGAGCAGGCTCGGGCGCCTGGAGGACTCGTACCGCATGGCGATCGGGGTGGCGTCGGCCCGCGCCCGGGTGCTCGGTGCGACCCACCCCGACACCCTCGTCACCCGGTACGAAGTCGCCTACGCACTCGGCCAGTTGGGTCGTTGGCCCGAGGCGCTCCAGACCTACCGGGAAGTGGCCGACGCACGCGCCCGCGCCCTGGGCCCCGACCATCCGGACACGCTGGCCGCCCGCTACGAGGTCGGTATCAGCCTCGGCCGGCTCGGCCGCAGCGCGCAGGCCCTGGAGCTTTACCGCGACCTGATCGACGACCGCACCCGTGTGCACGGCCCCGCCCACCCCGAGACCCTGCGCGCCCGGCACGGACTCGGCGTCAACCTCGGCCGGATGGGCCGCTGGGAGGAGGCGCTCGCCGAGTCCCGCGACGTGTGCGCGATCCGCGAACGCGTCCTGGGCCCCGACCACCCGGACACCCTCGTCAGCCGTCGCGAGGTCGCCGTCGGCCTCGGCTGGCTCGGCCGCTGGGCCGACGCCCTGGCCGAGTACCGCCGCGTCGCCGCAGCCCGCGAACGCGTGCTCGGCGCCGACCACCCCGACGCCCTCGCCAGCCGCAACGACGAGGCGCACTGCCTGGAACAGCTCGGCCGCGGCCCGGAGGCGGCGGAGCTGTACCGCAGGGTGGCGGCACTGCGGCAGCAGCGGGCGTCCGGCGGACATTGAGCGTCGTGGGGACACCGAGCTGCCGGTGGACGCCGAGCTTCCGATGGACACTGACCGACGGAACAGTCCGAACCCGTGCCCGGACACCCGTACGGCCGACTGCCGCGCACCTCTGGCCGCCGTAGATCATCCCGTGCTACGAAGAGGCATGCCTGCACACGAGGGATACGACGCCGTCATCGTCGGCGGTGGCCACAACGGCCTGGTCGCCGCCGCCTACCTGGCCCGGGCCGGGCAATCGGTCCTGGTCCTGGAGCGCCTCGGGACCACCGGGGGCGCCGCCGTGTCCACCCGGCCGTTCGCCGGCGTCGACGCACGGCTGTCGCGCTACTCGTACCTGGTCAGCCTGCTGCCCCGGAAGATCGTGCGGGACCTCGGGCTCGACTTCCGCGTCCGTGGGCGCACCGTGTCCTCGTACACGCCCGTCGAGCGGGACGGACGGCCCACCGGACTGCTGGTCGGCGGCGGCGAGCGGCGCACGCGCGAGGCGTTCGCCCGGCTGACCGGCTCGAACGACGAATACGCGGCGTGGCAGCGGTTCTACGGCATGACGGGCCGCGTCGCCCAGCGAGTGTTCCCCACGCTCACCGAACCCCTCCCCAGTCGCGACGAGCTGCGCGCCCGTGTCGACGACGAGGAGGCCTGGCGGCTGCTGTTCGAGGAGCCGATCGGCACGGCCGTCGAGGAGTACTTCACCGACGACCTCGTGCGCGGTGTCGTCCTCACCGACGCGCTCATCGGCACGTTCGCCGACGCCCACGACACCTCGCTGCGGCAGAACCGCTGCTTCCTCTACCACGTCATCGGCGGTGGCACCGGCGCCTGGGACGTCCCCGTCGGCGGCATGGGCGCCCTCACCGACGCGATCGCCACGGCGGCGCGCGCCGCGGGCGCCGTCGTCGCCACGGGGCACGAGGCGGTGCGGATCGAGACGGACGGACAGGCCGCCGAGGTCACCTACCGGACCGCCGACGGTGACGGCGTCGTCGCGGCCCGGCACGTCCTGGTGAACGCCTCGCCGCAGGAACTCCCCGCCCTCACCGGCGACGCACCGCCCGCCCCGGCCGAGGGCGCCCAGCTCAAGGTGAACATGCTGCTCACCCGGCTTCCGAAGCTGCGCGACACCTCCGTGGACCCGCGCGAGGCGTTCGCCGGCACCTTCCACATCGCCGAGGGCTACGAGCAGTTGGCGACCGCATACGCCCAGGCCGCGTCCGGTGAACTGCCCGCCGCGCCGCCCTCGGAGATCTACTGCCACTCCCTCACCGACCCGACCATCCTCGGCCCCGACCTCGTCGAGCAGGGCTACCAGACCCTCACCCTCTTCGGCCTGCACACGCCCGCCAGGCTCTTCGCCCACGACAACGACACCGTGCGCGACGAACTCCTCAAGTCGACTCTGGCGCAACTCGACGCCCACCTCGCCGAACCGCTCGCCGACTGCCTTGCCACCGACGCCGACGGCCGCCCCTGCATCGAGGCGAAGACCCCGCTCGACCTGGAGCGCGACCTCAGGCTGCCCGGCGGCAACATCTTCCACCGCGACCTGGCCTTCCCCTACGTCCAGGAGGAAACCGGCCGCTGGGGCGTGGAGACCGGGCACGCCAACGTGCTGCTGTGCGGCGCGGGCGCGGTGCGCGGCGGCGGGGTGAGCGGGGTGCCGGGGCACAACGCGGCGATGGCGGTGCTCGAAGATCTCGAAGCCCGTGGCCTGATGTAGTCGTACGCCATAGGCTGCACCGCTATGACATACGGAGGCGGGGACGGTACGGGACAGGCCGAGCGGCTCAGGGAGTACGTCACCGAGCGTGTCCTGCGGGCACCCGACTTCCCCTCGGCCGTCGCCGAGTACATCAGGGCCATGCTGACCTTCCAGCAGGCCCACCGTGTACGCCTCGCCGAGGAGACGGATCTCGACTGGGAGGACCTGGCGACCCTCTTCTCGGTGGGCCAACAGGCAGGCGTGTTCCGGGAGTTCGACGCACGCGTCATGTCCTTGGCGCTCGGCGGCGCGATCGACGCGGTGGTCGCGCACTGGCTCGACCACCCCGAGATCGACCTGACCGCGGCGGCGGACGAACTGGAGACGTTCGCACTGAACGCCATCGAGCAGCGCGGGACGGGTTTCCCGCGCTGACACCCTCTGGGTGGGTGCGGTGGGGCGGTCAGTCGGCCGACGCGGTCCAGCCCACGGCCTCGATGCGTGCCGCGTCCGCCGGCCGGGCCTCGTCGAAGGCCACGTCGCCGCCCGCTTCGACCCGCAGCCCGTCGACGTACGCTCCCCGGCCGACGTACAGCCGGTCGGTCGTGTACCGCCAGCGCAGGGTGAGGCGCCGGGCCTCGGGCAGGGCCGCGCCGAGCCGGTGCCAGACGCGGCCCGACCAGCCGGTGACCGAGCCGGTGGGATGCTCGGCGGGGTCTTCGCCGTGGTGCCGGGTGGTGAACGGGAGCGGCTGCCAGGTCGCGCCGTCGTCGGTGGAGGACTCCAGGAAGAGGGCGTCCGACTGGGGTTCGGTGTCCCACCACAGGGCGCAGCGCAGGAGTGCGGAGCCGGCCGTGGTGTCGAGCGCGGGCAGGGTGAGGGTCGCGGTGGTGGCGTTCGCCATGCCGGAGAACCAGGCGGCGCGTCCCTTGGCGGGGCGCACCGCGACGGCCCGGGCGAGGTCGTTCGCGGTGGCGACTCGGGGAGCGGAGCCGGATCGCCAATTGCGCACCGGGTGGACGGAGTTGCCGAGGACGATCAGGAACGAGTCGGTCGTCGGGTCGAGGACGAGCGAGGTTCCGGTGAATCCGGTGTGTCCGGCAGTGCGTGGGGTGGCCATCGCGCCCATGTACCAGTGCTGGTAGAGCTCGAAGCCGAGGCCGTGCTCGTCGCCCGGGAAGGCGGTGTTGAAGTCGGTGAACATCAGGTTCACCGTCTCGGGCTTCAGGATGCGCGCTGTGCCGTACACGCCGCCGTTGAGGAGCGTCCGGCCGAGGATCGCGAGGTCCCAGGCGTTGGAGAAGACGCCCGCGTGGCCCGCGACACCGCCGAGGCTGAAGGCGTTCTCGTCGTGTACCTCACCCCACACCAGGCCGCGGTCGAGCCCTGACCAGGGCTTGCGGGCGTCCTCGGTGGCGGCGATCTGCGGTCTCCAGGTGGCGGGCGGGTTGTAGCTGGTGTGGTGCATGCCGAGCGGGGCGGTGATCTCGTCGTGCAGGAGCGTGTCGAGAGTGCGGCCGGTGATCTTCTCCAGGACCAGTTGCAGAGAGATCAGGTTCAGGTCGGAGTAGAGGTACTTGGTGCCCGGCGGGTTGAGCGGTGCCTCGTCCCAGATGAGTTGGAGTTTTCCCTCGCGGGTCGGCGCGTTGTACAGGGGGATCCACGCGCGGAAGCCCGAGGTGTGTGTGAGGAGTTGGCGGATGGTGATGTCCTGCTTGCCCGCGCCCGCGAACTCCGGGAGGTACGAGGCGACCTTGGCCTCCAGCTCCAGCGCGCCGCGCTCCATCTGCTGCACGGCCAGGATCGAGGTGAAGAGCTTGGAGACGGACGCGAGGTCGAAGACCGTGTTCTCGGCCATGGGGATCTGCCGGTCGGCCGGGAACTCGAGGCCGGTGTCGGTCTTCTCGTCGTACGCCGCATAGCGCACGGCCATGCCGATCGGCTGGTGCAGGGCCACGGTGCCGCCCCGCCCGGCCAGCAGCACGGCGCCCGCGTACCAGGGGTGTTTGGGGGAGGGGCCGAGGAACGCCTCGGCGTCCGTGACGAGTTGGCGCAGATGGGCTTCCAGCAGTCCGGCGCGTTCGGCCGATCCGTGGTGGAGGGTCGGGTGCCCGGCGGTCTTCTCCGTGGCGTGAGCCGGTCCGGCGGGGAAGGGGAGGATGGCCAGGGCGCCGCCCAACGCTGCCGTGCGGCGGACCAGTTGGCGGCGGGTCGGACCGCCCGACTCTCTGCCGCCTGCGTCTTCGGTCATCGAGAAGCCTCCCGCCGCGCCGCCTGAAAGTATCTTTCGGGGATCGATCTGCGGAGTGAAACTTTCGTGTCAGGCGCAGGGTGTGTCAACCCCGCCCGAAGGGCGCTTTCGAGCCTCCGAGAAAACTGACGGAGCATCAGGAAACCCCTTCCCTCGTCCGGAGGACTGCGGCATCCTGCGGCCATGCAGACGGAGCTGAGCAAGAAACTGGGAGTCGAGCACGCCATCTTCGGCTTCACGCCGTTTCCCGCCGTCGCCGCGGCCATCAGCCGCGCCGGCGGGTTCGGCGTGCTCGGCGCGGTCCGCTACACCGCCCCCGACGACCTCAAGCGGGACCTCGACTGGATCGAGGCCAACGTGGGCGGAAAGCCGTACGGCCTCGATGTCGTCATGCCCGCCAAGAAGGTCGAGGGCGTGACCGAGGCCGACGTGGAGGCGATGATCCCCGAGGGGCACCGGCAGTACGTGAAGGACACCCTCGCCAAGTACGGCGTCCCCGAACTCGCCGAGGGCGAGACGGCCGGGTGGCGCATCACGGGGTGGATGGAACAGGTCGCCCGCAGCCAGCTCGACGTCGCCTTCGGCTATCCCATCAAGCTGCTCGCCAACGCGCTGGGCTCACCACCCGCCGACGTCGTCGAGCGTGCCCACGAGCGGAACGTGCTCGTCGCGGCCCTCGCGGGCAGCGCCCGGCACGCGCGCAAGCACGCGGAGGCGGGCATCGACATCGTCGTCGCCCAAGGCTACGAGGCGGGCGGCCACACCGGGGACATCGCCTCGATGGTGCTCACCCCCGAAGTCGTGGACGCCGTCGACCCGCTGCCCGTACTCGCCGCCGGCGGCATCGGCAGCGGACAGCAAGTGGCCGCCGCGCTCAGCCTCGGCGCCCAAGGTGTGTGGCTGGGATCCATATGGCTGACCACCACAGAGGCCGACATGCACTCCCGCGCGCTGACGCAGAAGCTGCTCGCCGCAGGGTCCGGCGACACCGTCCGCTCGCGCGCGCTGACCGGGAAACCAGCACGCCAGCTGCGCACCGAGTGGACCGACGCCTGGGACGATCCGACCGGACCCGGCACGCTGCCCATGCCGCTACAGGGCCTGCTCGTCGCCGAGGCCGTCTCCCGCATCCAGAAGTACGAGGTGGAGCCGCTGCTCGGCACACCCGTCGGCCAGATCGTCGGCCGGATGAACACCGAGCGCAGCGTCCAGGCCGTCTTCGACGACCTGACCCGGGGCTTCGAGCACGCCGTCGACCGGATCAACCGCATCGCGGGAAGGAGCGGCCAGTCGTGAGCACACCCCCGAACGGCTTCTGGGCCCAGGCCGCCGCCGACCCCGAGCGGACGGTCCTCATCACCCCGGACGGCGAGGAATGGACCGCCGGCCGGCTGCACTCCTGCGCCAACCAACTGGTCCATGGCCTGCGCGCCGCCGGACTGGAGCGCGGCGACGCCTTCGCCGTCGTGCTGCCCAACGGCGTGGAGTTCTTCGTCGCGTACCTCGCCGCCTCGCAGGCCGGCTTCTACCTGGTCCCCGTCAACCATCACCTCGTCGGCCCCGAGATCGCCTGGATCGTCTCCGACTCGGGTGCCAAGGTCGTCATCGCCCACGAACGGTTCGCGCAGGCCGCCCGCCACGCCGCCGACGAGGCGAAGCTTCCCGCGACGCAGCGGTACGCCGTCGGTGCGGTCGAGGGCTTCAGGCCGTACGCCGATCTCCTGGACGGACAGCCCGAGTCGCCGCCCGCCGACCGCACACTCGGCTGGGTCATGAACTACACCTCGGGCACCACCGGACGCCCCCGCGGCATCCGGCGGCCGCTGCCCGGAAAGCTTCCCGAGGAGTCCTACCTCGGCGGCTTCCTCGGCATCTTCGGGATCAAGCCGTTCGGCGGCAATGTGCACCTCGTGTGCTCGCCGCTCTATCACACGGCGGTGCTCCAGTTCGCGGGCGCGTCCCTGCACATCGGCCACCGCCTGGTGCTGATGGACAAGTGGACGCCCGAGGAGATGTTGCGTCGCATCGACGCCCACCACTGCACCCACACCCATATGGTCCCGACACAGTTCCACCGCCTGCTGGCATTGCCGGACCACATCAAACAGACGTACGACGTGTCATCGATGCGGCATGCGATCCACGGCGCCGCCCCGTGCCCGGACCATGTGAAACGGGCCATGATCGAGTGGTGGGGCCACAGCGTCGAGGAGTACTACGCAGCCAGTGAGGGCGGTGGCGCGTTCGCGACCGCCGAGGACTGGCTGAAGAAGCCCGGCACGGTCGGCAAGGCGTGGCCCATCAGTGAACTCGCCGTCTTCGACGACGACGGCAAGAGGCTGCCGCCCGGTGAACTCGGCACCGTCTACATGAAGATGAGCACCGGCGGATTCTCGTACCACAAGGACGAGAGCAAGACGCGGAATAACCGCATCGGCGACTTCTTCACCGTCGGTGACCTCGGCTACCTCGACGAGGACGGCTACCTCTTCCTCCGCGACCGCAAGATCGACATGATCATCTCGGGCGGGGTCAACATCTACCCGGCCGAGATAGAGGCCGCCCTGCTCAGCCACCCCGCTGTCGCCGACGCGGCGGCCTTCGGCATCCCGCACGACGACTGGGGCGAGGAGGTGAAGGCGGTCGTCGAGCCCGCTCCCGGCCACGAACCGGGCCCGGACCTCGCTGCGGACCTCCTCGCCCACTGCGAACAACAACTCGCCGGATACAAGCGTCCCAAGAGTGTCGACTTCATCGAGGTCATGCCCCGCGACCCCAACGGCAAGCTCTACAAACGGCGGCTGCGCGATCCGTACTGGGAGGGACACGCCCGGCCCGTGTGAGCGGGGCGCGACGACAACGCCAAGCAGGCGGGCCCTTGTCCCCGGGCGCCGCACGCAGTGGCCGTACCCCGTAAATCGTTGGCCCTCGTCCCGACTCGGCGGGATGATTCCGGGTGTCGGCTGTGCGACCGCCCGGACAGAAGGGTCGGGCAGGGGGTGCTGTCTGCCTGCCCGCCGCGGGTGGGGGTCACGCGCCGCCGACGACCTCCATGAGTGCGTTCTCCCTGCCGTGAAAGGGACTGCAATGGCGTCTGCCGCGTTCGAGTCGACCGGCTCCGAGCCCGAGGTCCGCACCGCAGCCGGGGCGCTGCGCGGCACTGTGGACGCGGGGGTGGCGGTGTTCCGCGGCATCCCCTTCGCCGAGCCGCCGGTGGGCGCCCTCCGCTTCGCCGCGCCCCAGCCGGTCAGGGGATGGGACGGCGTACGCCCAGCCGTGGCGTACGGCCCGCCGCCCCCGCAGGCCGGTCATTTCGGCATGGACGCGCTGTCGCGGGACGCGGCGGGCGCCGACTGGCTGACGGTCAACGTCTGGTCGCCCGAGCCGCGCCCCGGAGCGGGGCTTGCGGTGATGGTGTGGATCCAGGGCGGCGCCTACAGCATCGGCATGTCCAGCCTTCCCGAGTACGACGGGGCCCGCCTCGCCCGGGACGGCGGTCTGGTCATGGTGACGTTCAACTACCGCGTGGGCATCGAGGGTTTCGCGCACCTCGACGGCGCGCCCGCCAACCGGGGCCTGCTCGACCAGGTCGCCGCGCTGGAGTGGGTGCGTGACAACATCCGGGCCTTCGGAGGCGACCCGGGCCGGGTCACGGTCTTCGGTGAGTCGGCGGGCGGCGGGTCGGTGGCCGCGCTGCTGGCGATGCCGTGCGCGGCCGGGCTCTTCCGCAGGGCGATCGCGCAGAGTGTGCCGGGGACGTTCTTCTCACCGGCGCTCGCCGCCGACATCGCCGCCGCCTGCGCCGCCGAGCTGGGGCTGCGGCCCACAGTCGCCGACCTGTCGACCGTGGCCCCGAACGAGCTGTCCGCCGCCGGTGACGCGGTCGCCGCCAAGTCGGCCTCGTTCGCTGAGCGTTGGGGGCAGCCCGCCCACAGGTCGATCGCGTTCGCGCCCGTCGTCGATGGTGATGTCCTGCCCGTCACTCCTTGGCAGGCCCTGGCGGACGGTGCCGGCCGCGACATCGACCTCATCGTCGGACACACCCGGGACGAGCAGCGGCTGTTCACCGTGATCGAGGGCCTGCTCGGCCAGGTGACGCAAGAGCAGGCGGAGACCGCTCTCCGGCTCTTCGCCCCGGGCCCGGACGGCGCACGCCGCTACCGCGACGCCTTCCCGGCCGCGGGCCCGGACGAGCTGTACGAACTGGTCAACTCCGACTGGCTGTTCCGCATGCCGAGTCTTCACCTCGCCACGGCGCAGATCACCGGCGGCGGGCGCGCCCACGTGTACGAACTGACCTGGCCCGCCCCGGGAATGGGGGGTGTCTTCGGCGCGTGCCACGGCCTCGACGTACCTCTCGTCTTCGGCAATCTGAGCAGCGGCCAGCCCGCCGTGCTGATCGGCGAGAGCCCCTCGCCTGCTGCGGAGGGGCTGTCCGCGGACCTCCGCACCGCGTGGACGGCCTTCGCCGCCCACGGCGACCCCGGCTGGCCCGCATACGACGTCGAGCACCGTCTGACCCGGCTCTTCGACACACGGCCGACCGTCACCGCCTACCCGGAGGAGACCTCCCGCCTCCTCTGGCAGGGCCAGTCCTTCCCCGCGCTGCCGCTGCTCGGCCACGCGGAGATGTGACCAACGGGCCGAACGTCGCACGGGGTTCGTGCGTCGTCGTGACGGAACGGCTTTACCCGTCACGCCAGCCCGGGGGGACCCATGGACACCATCACGGCCCGAACAATCCATCTTCTGACGGCACTTGCCCTGTTCGCCGCGGGATCCGGCGCCCTCGTCGCCTGCGGCGAGGTCAAGGCCGAAGGCCCGGACGTCCGAGCCGCCGAGCCCGCTCCGAAGTCGAAGGCCAGGGCCCGGCAGGTCGCCGCCGCCTGGGACGGCTCCGCGGCTGCCGCCGCGTGGCGCAAGGGCTACTACCCGATGGAAGAGACCGTCCAGCTGCCCGAGCACGCCTTCCGGACCGACGCCGACAAGCGCGCCTACACGACCCACAGCTTCGTCCTGCGCGGCCAACTCCCCACCGGCTCACCGAAGAACGGGCAGGTGAAGTGGGAGAGCGGCGGCTCGCTCACGCTGCCGGTGACGGGCGCGCGGACGGCGTACGAGACCCTGGCCAACGGCGGTGACAAGGGGTCCCACCTCACCGTGACCGGGGCGAAACTGGGCACGACGACCCTGGCCACCAGCCGCGGCCCGGCGACCGTGCCCGCCTGGCTGTTCACCCTGAAGGGCTACGACACCCCGCTCAAGCAGGTCGCGCTCCGCCCGTCGAAGCTCCCCGCGCCGCCGATCAAACCGGCCGCCGAGGTGCCCGGCGACGACCTGTGGCCACTGGACCACCTGGTGGAGGCGGCCGCGGACGGCCGGTCCGTCACGGTGATGGCCCAGCACGGAGCCTGCGACGACGGCGCAGCGGTGAACGTGCTGGAGACGGGCGGCAGCGTGGTGCTCTACGCCTCCATCACCGGCGAGAAGGACGGCGCCTGCACCGCCCAAATGCTGAGCCAGAAGGTGACGGTGAAGCTGCACCGGCCCATCGGCGACCGGATCCTCCTCGACGCGTTCACGGGCCGCCCGGTGCCGTACGGCGAGCGGCACGGGCGCTCACCGAGTTGGAGCTGAACCCGTCGGCTCGTCCTGCAACTGCCTGCCCCGCTGCGCGTCGTGCCGGGCGAGGACGGAGAGCAGGTCCGTCACGGTCAGCCCGGCCTCGGCCGGGTGCCGCAGGATGGTCCCCGGCTCGATGCGGTAGATGTTGGAGCGTCCCTGCCGGGTGTGGGAGAGATACCCCTGCTGCTCCAGATCAGAAATGATCTTCTGAACGGCGCGCTCGGTGAGTCGGCAGCGTGCAGCCATGTCGCGGATGCGGGTGCTGGGATCCTCGGCGATCGCGGCCAGTACGCGGGCGTGGTTGGTGAGGAACGTCCAACCCGTGTGGGTCTCTGGTAGTCCGTCCATGGGGCAAGGATAGGGCGATACATTCACGTGTTCAAAAGGGTGAAACGCATTTCATGTATCTCTTGACGTGTGAAGCTTTGGGGCGGAATCTGTAGGAGCCAGAGACATGCGGATGCCTCGGGAGCGGCTGTCATGCCAGATCTTGTGCTTTCCCTGCAGCTCGAGAGCGGAGAAGGTCGGCTCGAAGGCGAGAGCGACGCCATCCGGGCGGCGACAGCGACCGCGGCGGATGACCCGCTGCCGTCGCTGCGTATCGAGGCGCACGCGGTCGGTGACCGTGTGCTGGTGGTGGTGTCCGGCGATGTCGACATCGAGACCGACCAGGTCCTGCAGCATGCCGCTCAGAAAGCCCTGGTCCGTTCCGTCGGCGGTGTGGACCTCGATCTCAGCGGCGTCGAGTTCTGCGACTGCTCCGGTCTCAACGTCCTGCTGCGCCTGCGGCGGCGTGCTCTGGAGGACGCCAAGACCGTCGCTGTCCAAGCCGCCTCCGACTCGGTCGAGCGGCTACTGGAGGTGACGCACACGCGATCACTGTTCTCCCACGCGGACGACACCATGACGGCCGAGGACGACCAGGACGTGCTTCCCGGTGCGAGGCCTCTCACCGCGGAGGCGGGCACACGGCCCGACGACGTCGAGGAGGACCTGGTCGCCGAAGTCGTACAACTGCGACGGGCCATGCAGACGCGGCCGATCATCGACCTGGCCCGGGGGGTCCTGATGGCCTCCTTCCGTCTGAGTGCCGAGGAGGCGTGGAAGGTCCTGGTCACGGTCTCTCAGTGCACCAACACGAAACTGCACCATGTGGCCGACGACTTGGTGGGCGCGGTCAAGGGGGAGCCGCTGCCCGAGTCGCTGCAACAGCAACTGGCCGCCGCGGTCGCCACTCACACCGCACCGCTGGAGGAGCTTCTCGACGCGCAGGCGTGAGCGCGGCCGCTGGAAGGGCCGGTGATCCCGCCCCGGAGCTCCGGGGCGGAACCACAGCCGTGCGGTCAGCGGTGCTCGCGCACCCGGATCACCCTCAGGCCGGGCGAGGACAGGATGTCCCGCTCGCAGAACCGGGACGTCACCCACTTCTCACCGGAGAACAGCCGCGTCTGGTCGCTGTAGTGCGGCGAGTTCGGGTTCGAGGACTGGGAGTACGTCAGCAGGGTGCGGGCGACCGGGCAGCCGCCGCCGTTCCAGCCGACCGCCTGGATGTAGCTCGAACCGGTGGTGACCTCCGGGTATCCACCGGCCGCCGCGTTCCACACCGACTCGACCTTGTTCCACACGCCGAGCGACTCGGTGCCGCCGGGCACCGGGATGCGCTCGCCGCCGCGGACGACGAACTGGTTCGCGCCGAGCTTCGCGTCCAGCGCGATACCGGCCGTCCGCAGTTCCGCCACGGTGTCGGCGAGGGCCGCCGCGAAGCCCGGGGCGGCCGTGTTGAGGGTGTTCGGGGTGCGGACCGGGTCCGCCGCCGAGAACGGGACCTTCCACAGCTGCGCCGCAGGGACCGCGGCCGTCAGCTTCCGCCAGAACCGGTCGAAGAGCAGCGCGCCCCGGCTGTCGGTGTTCATGGAGTGGTCCCACGCCTTGAGCACACCGCAGGCACCCGACACATCAACAGCCGTGCCGTCACTGCCCGTTGCGGTGCCGCCCGGCAGTGCCGAGCAGGCGGCCGCCGCGTCGTCCGCGATGAGATCGCCCGCGGGCACCCGGTTCGCGAACTGCTGCCGCTGAAGATCCCCGACGGTCAGACCGCCCTTCGCGGCCATCGCCGCCACGTCCTCGACCGCGCCGCGCGTGCGCATCGAACGCTGCGTGCCGATCGTGCCGAAGACCCGCTCGTACCCGGTCAGCGGCCGGTCGGCATTGGCCAGCCAGGCACTGTCGTTGGAGTTCTCCGCGTACGGCGCGTCCTTGAGGACCGGCATCTTCGCGGGCCCGAAGATCCCCGGCTGTACGGCGTCGGGGTCGCTGCCCAGCGCGCAGTCGCCGCGCGAACCGTCCAGGATCGCCACCCCGGCCGACGGATACGTGACCTTGCCGAGCGGCGTGGAGCAGCGCTCGGCCAACTCGTCGGTGATGCGCGGAAGTACCTGCGACTGTGTGTACAGCGAGTGCCCGCCGGAGTCGGCGGCGATCGTGTTCACCCAGGGCAGACCCTGGGTGCGCTGCAAGGAGGCGAGGATGCCAGCCGTGCTGCGGGCCCTGCTGAAGCCGAGCGCGGTGTCGGAGGCGCGCAGATTCAGCGAGTTGGGATCATTGAGCGCGTACGCCGTGGTGGAGGACCAGGGCAGGGGCAGCTGCGCGCCCAGCGAAGTGATCACCGGCCCGTACCGGGTCCACCACTGCGTGCGGGTCACCGGCACGCCGTCCTTCACGTCGACGGTGACGGTCCGCTGTGTCATCCGCTGTGGCTTGCCGTCGACGAGATACGTCGTCGGATCGGCCGGATCCAGCGTCAGCTGATGGAGGTTGAGCGTGACGCCCGTCGCGACGGTATGACTCCAGGCCACGTGTGCGTTGTGCCCGATGGATATCGTCGCCGAGCCGAGCAGCGAGCCGCCCGCGACGTTCAGCTTGCCCGGAATCGTCTGCTGCGACTGCCAGAAGCGGCGGCCGCCCTGCCACGGATAGTGCGGGTTGCCGAGCAGCAGACCGTGGCCGTTCGCCGTGGTGGACCCGTTGAAGGCGACCGCGTTGGAGCCCATGTCGGCCTGGTCGGCGGCGAAGAGATCGCGTACGGCCCGGGCGGCGCTCTGCGCGTCGGGGGCGGCCGGTGTCGCGGCGCCGGCCGTCGGCGGCTGCGCGGCGGTGATGCCGTCGACGCCGCGGCCCTGGCCGCCGAGCACCGCGAGCGCGAAGCCGCGTGCGGCCACGTCCAGGGTCGTCACCGGCCGGACCCAGCCGGCGCCCTTGCACGCCGGGTCGCTGATCCGGTTCTGGGCGAGCCAGGCGTTGTAGCCGGCCGCCCAGCCGCGCATCAGGTCCTTCACCTCGCGGCTCGGACCGCGCGGCGCGGGTTCGGCGAGCAGCTTCTCCACCGTGCCCGCCTGCCGCACACCGCGGAAGTACAGATCGCTGGAGAGGTTCTTGGTGGCGGAGGACAGCGAGCCGTCGGGCGCGGCGTCGGGCCCGAAGTAGCGTGAGCGTTCGCCGCGCACGGTCACGAAGCCGTCGGCGAGCGTGCACACCTGGTCGGCGGCCTGCGCCCACCCGTTGCCGAAGCCGAGGTCTGCGTAGTCCTTCGCGACAATGTGCGGAATGCCGTACTCGGTGTAGCGGATCACGGCGGACAGGCCGCCGTGCGAGGGATGTTCCTGACGGCCTGGTCGTTCGGCCGCGGCCGCCGGCAGTGTGGCCGTGGCGGTGAGCAGGGCGACGGCGGTGATGACGAGCCGTCTCAGGCGGGTGCGCATCGTGCCTCCCAACGTCATTGAGGGAAGGGGCGGTTGAGCGTACCAACGGGTATGTGCTGCGTCGTGCGTCTGACTTGACCTCTTTCGGGAGCGGCCGGAGGATCATGTGTCATGACGCGTGAATACGGCAGTACGGTTGACGGGGTGCTGCGACGCACCGCCCGGCGGACCCCGGCGCGCGTCGCGGTCGACTACCGCGAGCGCTCCTGGACGTACGCCGAACTCGACGAGGCCGTCTCCCGCGCGGCACGCCTGCTGCTCGACCAGGGCCTTGCCCCCGGCGACCGGGTCGGCGCCTACGGGCACAACTCGGACGCCTATCTGATCGGCTTCCTCGCCTGCGCCCGCGCGGGCCTCGTGCACGTACCGGTCAACCAGAACCTCACCGGCGACGACCTCGCCTACATCGTCGGCCAGTCCGGCAGCGCGCTCGTCCTCACCGATCCGGACCTCGCGGGCCGACTCCCCGACGGCGTCCGTACGTTGCCGCTGCGCGACGCCGACGACTCGCTGCTCGCGCGGCTGGCCACGACCGCCCCGTACGACGGCCCCGAGCCGCGCAGCGGAGACCTCGTGCAGCTCCTGTACACATCGGGCACCACCGCTCTTCCCAAGGGCGCGATGATGACGCACCGTGCTCTCGTCCACGAATACCTGAGCGCGATCACGGCTCTCGACCTGAGCGCGGGCGACCGGCCGGTGCACTCCCTGCCGCTCTACCACTCGGCGCAGATGCACGTGTTCCTGCTGCCCTACATCGCGGTCGGCGCCACGAACATCATCCTGGACGCGCCCGACGGCGACCGGCTCTTCGACCTCGTCGAGGCGGGCAGCGCGGACAGCCTCTTCGCCCCGCCCACCGTCTGGATCGGCCTGGCGAACCGCCCCGACTTCGAGACCCGCGACCTGAGCGGTCTGCGCAAGGCCTACTACGGGGCGTCGATCATGCCCGTGCCGGTCCTGGAGCGGCTGCGCGCCCGGCTCCCGAAGCTGGCCTTCTACAACTGCTTCGGCCAGAGCGAGATCGGCCCGCTGGCCACGGTTCTCGCGCCCGACGAGCACAAGGGCCGGATGGATTCCTGCGGGCGTCCCGTCCTGTTCGTGGACGCCCGAGTGGTCGACGAGAACGGCAAGGACGTCCCCGACGGCACACCGGGTGAAGTCGTCTACCGCTCACCGCAGTTGTGCGAGGGCTACTGGGACAAGCCCGAGGAGACCGCCGAGGCGTTCCGCGACGGCTGGTTCCACTCCGGCGACCTCGCCGTACGGGACAGCGAGGGGTATTTCACCGTCGTCGACCGGGTGAAGGACGTCATCAACTCTGGTGGCGTCCTGGTCGCTTCACGCCAGGTCGAGGACGCGCTGTACACCCATGAGGGGGTGGCGGAAGTGGCGGTCATCGGCCTTCCCGACGACCGCTGGATCGAGGCCGTCACCGCGGTCGTCGTCCCCCGCGGCGACGTCACCGAGGCCGAACTCCTCGCCCACGCCCGCGAGAACCTCGCCCACTTCAAGGCTCCCAAGCGCGTGCTGTTCCTGGAGGAGCTGCCGCGCAACGCGAGCGGGAAGATCCTCAAGCGGGAGCTGAGGGACCGGTTTCGAGGCTGAGGTCGCCGTGGTGATCCGCCGGCGGTGACTCTGCTGTCGGCGTATCCCGCGATCGGTCCGGGCCGCCCGCGGATACGTTGACCGGCATGGACACCGCACCGCGCACCGTCGAGGCGAACGGCATCACGCTGGCCTACCGGGCCTGGGGCCCCGAGGACGCCCCGCCGGTCGTGCTGCTGCACGGCCGCGGCGCCGACTCCGCGGACTGGGCGGACATCGCGGGGCCGCTCGCCGCCGGGCCACGCCGGGTGTACGCCCTCGACCTGCGCGGGCATGGGCGCAGCGACTGGCCAGGTACCTACGCGTACGAGCTGATGTGCGACGACGTGCACGCCTTCCTCGGCGCGCTCGGCATCGCGCGCACCGACCTGGTGGGGCACTCGCTGGGCGGAGTCATCGCCTACCTGCTGGCGCAGCGGGCCCCCGAAGCCGTAGGCCGTCTCGTACTGGAAGACGCACCGGCGCCCTTTCCGCTCGATCCGCCGCGCCCGCGCGCCGAACGCCCTGACGGGGAGCTGTCCTTCGACTGGGCGATGGTGCAGGCCACCGACGAGCAGCGCAACGCGCCGGATCCTGTGTGGTTCGATCACATGGAGCGAATCACCATGCCCACCCTGCTGGTGGGCGGCGGCCCGGCCAGCCTGATCCCGCAGGACGAGATCGCCGCGCTCGCGGACCGCATCCCCGACGCGCGGATGGTCACCATCGACGCGGGGCATCTGGTCCACGAGACACGGCCGAAGGAGTTCCTGGCAGTCGTGGAGCCGTTCCTCGCCGAGTGACGTGGCGGTGCCGGATCCCGCGTGTGATCTCTCGGCGGTCAGGACGCCTACCCGATCGTCACCACCCGCGCCCAGTCGGGCGGCGAGTCCGGAACGTAGTCGGGATCCCCCTCGTCCCACGACCGGCCCGCATGCTGCCGGGGGAACAGACCCACCACCGTCCGGCACGCCGGGCGTGCCTGCGGCCAGCGGGTCTGCCCGTCGGTCAGGACCACGATGACGTCCGGCCGGGCGCCCGTGCGCAGGGCCCTGGCGAAGCCGGCGCGCAGATCCGTACCCCCGCCGCCCATCAGCGGGATTCCCTCGCCCCGGCACAACGGGTACACGATCCGGGCCGCCGCGTCGCACGGCAGCACGGTGACCAGGTCGCGACGGCCGCCCACGGCACGGGCGATCGCGGCAACCTCCAGGAGCGCGCTGCCCAGTTCGGCGTCACTCACCGACCCCGAGGTGTCGATGACCACGGAGACCCGAGAGGGCCTGCGCCTCAGGCTCGGCAGCACCACGCCGGGCAGGCCGGCCGAGCGTCGCGACGGGCGGCCGTAGGAATAGTCCTGTCCGGCGCCGGAGCCCGAAGTGGCCGCGCGGACAGCCGCGCCGAGCAACTCCCGCCACGGCTGCGGCGGGTGGAACGCCTCCTCCGCCCACCGCTTCCATCCCTTGGGGGTGTCTTCCTGACGGCCGGTGATGCCCTGCGCCACCCGGAAGCGGACCGCGTCCCGTTCCTGCGCACTCAGGCCGTGCGCCCCGTCCGGCCCCAGCTCCCACCCCCGTTCCATTCCGTCCGCGCCGCTGCCGCAGTCCAGCCAGGCAGCACTTTCCGTGTGCGGCCCGAGCCGGAACTGGCGCAGATAGTCCTCCATGAGCTCTCCCGCGGGCAGCCCCAAGGACCCCGGCTCGACCGCGCCTTCCGGCCGGACCAGCCCGTCGCCGAACGCGTCGTCGTTGATCTCGCAGTCCGCGGCGATGTTCATCCGCAGCCGTTCCCCCGGGCCGGTGAGCCCGCGTTCCCGCGCGACCCGGTCACCGCGCCCGTGATGATCACGCAGCAGGTGCGACACCTCGTGCACCCAGACCCCGGCCAGTTCCTCCACCGGCGTGCGGTCCACGAACACCGGTGAGACATAGCACCGCCAGTGCCGGTCGACGGCCATCGTCGGCACCCGTCGCGACTCCACGGTATGCAGCGCGAACAGCGCGGTCGCCAGATAGGGCCGGGCCCGAGCCGCGTGCAGACGGGCGGCGAAGAGCTTGTCCATGTCCAGTGCCCCGGGCGCGTCCTCGGCCGTCGGCATGTCCTCGGTCATCGAGGCGTTGTCGGTCGTAGGTGTGTGGTCGGTCATCGGCCCGCCTTCGCGGCGACCGCCGCCGACCGGGCCGCGACCTGGTCCGCTCGCCGGGACAGGGTCACCACTCCGGCGAGTTGCTCGATCGTCGCGGGAACGTCCCAGTCCTCGCGGCGGAGCGTGGCCAGCGTGGTCGCGGGGACCACCACCAGGTCCGGAGCGCCGGTCTCCAGCGCCCGGACCAGAAGCGCCCACGCCGCGTCCCAGCGGGCCTTCTCCGGGCGCTTGCGGACGGCGTCCACCACACCGTCGAGCACGGCCTGGCGCAGATCCCCCCGCTCGGGCAGGACAGCACTCCCCGGATCGGCGAGGAGTGTCTCGGGGTCCGGGAGGTCCATGCGGTCGAGACTGGCCAGCAGTTCCAGCCCCGGACCGTCCCCCACCGTGCCCCTGACCAGCAGGGAAAGCACCTCCCGGGAAGATCCGGCCGCGGTGGCGAAGGCGATGAGGAACAGCGTCATCTCCCAGCTTCGAGGCGACGGCCACGGACCGCCCCGGCGCGTCTCGTTGCTGGGCAGCCGGTGTACGAGTCCGGGGCGGACGGCGAGCAGCCCGCACACCGCGCGGCGGGCGAAGTCCACGGCCCCCGGCAGCTTCTCCGCGGCGAGCTGCGGCAGCGTCGCCAGGGGCCAGGTCCCGCCGAGGCCGCGTACGACGACCTCGTGGTCGTGTGTCCACTGGAGGTGTACGAAGCGGTTGGCCAGCGGCGGGCTCAGCTCCCAGCCGTCGGCCGCCGAGGACCGCGGGTTGGCGGCGGCGACGATCCGCACTCCGGGCGGCAGTTGCAGCGCGCCGATGCGTCGTTCGAGCACGAGGCGGAGCAGGGCGGCCTGAACGGCCGGTGGAGCCGTGGACAGTTCGTCCAGGAACAGCAGTCCTCGGCCGGCTCGCACCAGTCGTACGGCCCAGTCCGGCGGGGCCATCGGGACACCTTGTTCGGCCGGATCGTCTCCGACGACGGGCAGGCCGGAGAAGTCGGACGGCTCGTGCACGCTGGCGATCACCGTGGTCAGCGGCAGGTCCAGCGCCGCGGCGAGCTGGGTCAGGGCCGCGGTCTTGCCGATCCCCGGCTCACCCCACAGGAGGACAGGCAGGTCGGCGGCCACGGCCAGGGTCAGGGCCTCCAGTTGGATGTCGGGGCGCGGTTCGGTGGTGGAGTCGCGCAGCAGGGTCAGCAGCTCGCCGGCGACGTCGAGCTGGGAGGCGGGGGAGGGGGCGGCGGGATGAGCGAGATCGAAGGCGGCGTCGGCTTCAGCGAACGGGGCATGCTTGAGCAAGTCTGATCACCTTTGGATTCGTGATGAGGGAGTGAATTAGAGACGGTGCGCGGCTGGGGAGGGGCGGAGTCGCCCGGTCAGCGCCCGGTGGTGTGGCGCGGGCGCGAGCGGTGGTTACGGGGACGGCACTGCCCCGGGAGGCTGCGGCCGGATCCGGGTGCGGGGCCGACCAGGCCCGACCTGAACAGCCCGTAGGTGATGCGTCGCTCCGCGGCCGCCTGCAGTTCGTCCTGCAGCGCGCCGCTGCGCAGCACCGCCTCGGGGCCGAGCAGACCTTCGACGACGGCCAGCGCACCGGCGGTGTCGCCGTGGTCGAGGCGTTCGCGTACGCCGGCCAGGCAGTCCGGATGCCGGTGTGCGGCGTCGATCGCCTGGAGGCAGGGAAGCGGGGTGCCGGTGAGCGCGGCGAGCAGCTCCTCCCGCCGGATCTCGGCCGGGTCGTGGTCCAGTGGGGCCAGGACCCCGTCGACCAGACCGATCCGGTGCCGAGCTCCCCGGCACTCCACGAGGTGCGGCTGACCCGCCCGGTCAGGAGGCCGCGCCGAAGGGGCCGGAGCGTGATCGGGTACGAGCGCCGAGGCGACCAGCGGGTGCAGCCGATCGGCGTCGATCAAGCCGGAACGGATCAGCTCCAGGTCGGGCGGCACCCAGGTCGCCGCGTCGGGCAGGACCGGGAGCGTGGCGGCGACACCCTTGGTGGGCGCCGCCGAGATCAGCACCCCTGGCGGCCCGTCACCGTCCCCGTCCGCCACCAGGCCCAGGGCCAGCCGACGCCGGCCTCCGAGCCGTACGAGGACGGCACTGGTGGGACGACCCTCGGCGCGGAGCAGGATCGCCGCCTCGGCCGCCCACCGGTCGACCGCGCAGGGGCGCCCCTGCGGCACCAACTCCTGCGGATCCACGTCCGACACGTAAGCGTCGTCGACGGGCAGCAGATCGCCACCGGAGCGCATCCGCAACTCATCGGTCCTGCGGACATCCCACAGGTGGCGGTGCAGGTCGAGGCGGAACCGCCGGTCGGGATGGGGATGCGGATGGCGGCGGACGCCCGGCTCGGTGAGGGATCCGTCCCACAGCGCGAGGCTGATCCGCTGGCCGGCATCCGCCCAGGCCGGGGGAGTCCGGGCCACGAGGTCCACCGGACGTGCGCCGCCCGTCCCCGTGGTGTCGTAGCGCGCCAGAGCGATGGTCAGGCCGGGGCGCAGCAGCCCGTCGGGAGCGATCCTCGGCATGTGCCAGCGCAGCAGGTCGGGCGCCAGCTGGCGGAGATCGGCCCGGATCCGGGCCGCGAGGGCCTTGCCGCGACGAAGCGCCACGGAACGGAGGTCGAGATCGACGTCGATGCCTGCGGCGGCGCACGCCCCGGCCCAGTCACCGGCAGAGCGGCGGGCGGTCGCAGTCTCGATCATGGACGGCGGCACGGCGAACTCGCGCACGCGCAGCCACAAGGAAAGGCGGGAATCCCCGGTCGCGGCTTCAGTGAGCATCAGCACTCACCTTGCGTGGACGGGGCCCCCAATCTGCTAACGGAGGGAGTCATCATCGCGGTGATCGTAACGCTCCTCGTCTCGATCTGCCAGGTATTTTCCTTCGGACCGGCGCAGGCTCTCCCCTGGGCGCTTCGGATCCCGTCCTACAAGGGGCGCTGTGTGCAAGGGAGTTGCTAATCTGGCCAGTAAGCCCGGACGCCCCGGGCAGAGGCCTCGGGGGGATCATGAAGCCTCGGCTGGTGTTCGTCCACGGCATCGGCGGTCCGCGCGACCCGGCCGCAGAACTGGACGCCTGGTTGCGGGCGTTGGCCGAGGGCGCCCGTCACGCCGGCCACTCCCACCGCGTCCTCGACCTCGTGCAGGGCTGGGCCGCCGACGCGCGATTCGCCTACTACGGGGATCTGTTCGGCCCGCCTCAGTCGCAGGGCGGTGCATCGGAGACGGCGGACGAAGCGAACGCCGGTACCTACGCTGACGCGGTCGCCGAGCTGCTGCGGGAGACCATCGAGGAACGGCTGGCCGACCCCACCCTCCAGGACGAGGCCGCGCTGCTGCGCCGCGCACGCGCCCAACTCGCTCCGGAAGGCGTCCCCCAGGGCCCCGGCTCGGGCGCTCGGCAGCTGCTCACCGCCACCAACACTTTGCTGGCGCTGCCCGGCCTGCGGACCTTCGGCCGCTGGGCCAGTGCGGGGCTGATGGTGGGTCAACTGCGCCAGGTCGACCGCTATTTGCGCCGTGGCGAGCCCGACGAGAAGGGGTCGGCGCTGGACGTCCGTGTCCGCCGCCGGGTCGAGCAGGCCCTCGACCCCGCCGGTGCCACCCTCGTCGTCGCGCACTCGCTCGGCACCGTCGTGACGCTGGAGACGCTGCACGCGTATCCGGGGGAGGTCCCGCTGCTGGTGACGCTCGGCTCGCCGATCGGCCTGCGCACGGCGGTGCGCGCCCGGATGCTGCCACAGCCCGTGGCGGTGCCGCGCCCGGTCGGCCGGTGGCTCAACTTCTGGGACCGGGACGACCTCATCGTCGGAGCGCCACGGCTGGAGAGAGTCGTCCGGCCCAGCGTCCATTCCGTACTGCCCGTCAGCAGACGCGTGGACTCGGACGGCGCGTGGGTGCATCCGGCCGCCAAGTACCTGGCACAACCCGCCGTAGCAGGGCCCCTGGTCGAGGCGATAGAGACAGCCGCGAAGCCATGACCACCCCGGACCCGCGCCGCCACGTGCTCGTGATCGCCCCGCAGTGCGCGGAGTTGGGGCTGCTCGACGAACTGGAAGAGGTCGCCGGGTCGCTGCACGGCCTGCTCACGGATCAGTGGCGGGGCGGGTGCGCACCCGGCATCGAGGCCGCACCCTCGCTGCTGTACGGCGCCGAGGTCGACCAGGCGCGGATCGAAGCCGCGATCCGGGGCGCGGCCGAACGGGCCGGACAGGCCGGGGCCGTGCTGGTCCTCGTGCTGATCGGGCACGGCATCACCCCGGGCCGCAACTCCACCCTCTACCTCATGGCGGGCAACTCCCGCCCCGACGAGATCGCCACCGCGGTGAACGTCGGGGAGCTGCTGACCCAGGTCCTGGAGACACCAGGCCTGCCCGGGGTCTTCGCCCTCGTCGACACCTGTCACGCCGGCGGCGCGATGCCCGACCTCAAGGCACTGGACGGCGGGGTGCGTCAGGGCGCGGCCCGGCTCTCACTGCTGATGTCGGTCGGTGCCGCGCAGACGGCGTTCGGGCTCGCGTTCTCGCGCGGCGTCGTTCAGGTGCTCACGGAGGGCATCGGTGGTGCCGACGAGTTCCTGCGGGCGGACGCGCTGCTCCATGCCGTACGGGACGTGGCACCGGGGCAGGACGCACGGCGGATGGAGTACGACGGGGTCCAGCCGGGGGAGCGGCCCTGGCTCTCCCGCAACGCGAGCCACCGGCTGCCGGTCGGATCGGTGCTCGGGCCGATCGCGACCGAACAACTGGAGCTGGCTGTGGCTCCGTTGGGATGCTCCGGGCTGCTGGCGGAGCCGGTGACCGGACGGGACTCGCTCGAAACCCTGCGCCGCTCTCTGCAGGAACACGCGTCGGGCAACACCGTCGAGCTGCGGTGGGCGTTGCGCATCGTGAAGGGCGTGATCGACAGCCTGTGCACCATCGATCTCCTCGCCTCCTGGCCCGGACAGGCGCTCACCTCCGAACGGCTGCGGCGGGCGCTGTGGTCGGCCGCCGACCACCAGTCGGCGTCATCGCTGCCGGTCACCTCCGGCAGCGCCCTGCGCCGGGACGCCGTGGAGTTCCTGCGGTTGAGGACACCGGGCAGCGAGGACACGCGCACCGCCCGTCTGGCGGCTCTGGTCGCCGCGCTGGCCGCCGAGGACGGCCTTGACGAGACCTGTCGGGAGCTCCGGGCATGGGCGCGCACAGTGGACGCCGAGGTCGAACTCGTGGATGCGTTCCGGAAGCTGGAGAGCCTGGACGCCAGGATGCGGATGCGGCTGATCGTCGTCACGCGCACCGCGGCCGGTGACGTGTGGCCCTCGTGTCTCGAAGCGTGGCTGATGGATGGAGGGGAGCACTACGACGACAGGGGGTTCGACTGCAGGCCCGACCGGAAAGCCGTGGAGGGACGGCTCGGCGACGTCCTGAAATGGGCGTCCGACGAGGCGAGGAAGCTCGGAGTCCAGTTGTGCCGGGTGGAGATCGCGGCCTCTGCCGCTCTGTTGCTGCGCTGGCGCCCCGAAGAGGTACGCATCGGGGACCGTGTGGGCGTCGCGCACGATGTCGTACTGCGCTGGAGCGAGCGGCTGTGTCCGCCGGACCATCTGTGGCGGATCAACGTACGCGCCAGGGAGAAACTGGAGGCGATGGGCGCACACAGTGCCGGCCGCGCGCCGGTGGACTGGCTTGACGCGCAGGACACCGGAAAGCTCAGGGAGCTGCGCGAACGCCTCGGGAACGGGGTGTACCGAGGGGCGCTCGCGTTGAACCATCGGCCGCCGCAGTTCGTACGGGTGATGGAAGTACTTCTGGAGTACGCCCCCATTGTGCTGTGGCCGTGCGTCGGCGACTGCGTTCCGGGCAGATTCATGGACAGCCTCGACAAGTACTGGCCTCGCCTGCCCGCGGAGTTCTGTGAGGCGTATCGCTGCAGTTGGGGGCAGAGAACACAGGAGGAGTTCGAAGGCCGGGAGCATCTGGCCCAGTGGCGGACGGTGTGGCACGACATCGAGTGGCTCGACTTCTGCGACTGGTTCGGGCAGTTCACAACGGAGAGGGAGAACTCCGCATGACCTGGCAGCCCTTCTACGTCGGGGACGGCACGCCACGCGACGTCGACCTCGGCGAGCCGCCCCCGTGGCGGACCTTCCCCCGGCAGGCCCTGCATCGTCAGTTCCAGCCGCCGCCCGGTCTGGTCGGCGCGGTCAACGCCGCGCTGGTGCTGCGCAGGCCGCTGCTGGTCACCGGCCCCGCGGGGTCGGGCAAGTCCACGGTGATCGAGCAGGTCGCCGCGGAGCTCAAATTCGGTCATGTGCTGCGCTGGCACATCACCTCACGCAGCACGCTGACGGACGCGTTGTACCGCTACGACGCGCTCGGCCGCATCCATGCGCAGCGCCTCGACGGCCCGGGCGGCAGCGACGACATCGCCCCCTTCCTGCAGTTGGGGCCGCTGGGCACCGCGCTGCTCCCCGGCGAGCGTCCTCGTGCCCTGCTCATCGACGAGATCGACAAGGGTGACCTGGATCTGCCGAGCGATCTGCTCGAGGTACTGGAGCGCGGCGAGTTCGAGATCCCCGAACTGGCCCGTTACCGGGAGACCGAGGTCCGGGTGCGCGAGTGGGGGAGCACCGAACGCAGCCGGGTCGAGCGGGGGCGTGTGCAGTGCGGTCACTTCCCGTTCATCGTGATGACGAGCAATGGCGAACGTGACTTCCCTCCCGCCTTTCTCCGGAGGTGTATCCGTTTCACCATGCCGCCGCCGAACGCCGAGGCGTTGCTCAGGATCGTCCAGGCACACCTGGACGTCGGTGCGGAACCCGAACGGTCCGGGGCTGTGCACGAACTCATCCACGCATTCGTCGAACGAGTCGCGTCGGGTCAGACCTTGGCCATCGACCAGCTCCTGAACGCGGTGCATCTGCTGACCGGCGGCAGCGCCCTGGCCGGAGAGGAGAAGCAGGAGGTCATGGATCTGGTCCTGCGCGGGTTGTCCCGTGCCTGAAGGGACCTCTCCGACGTCGGAGCCGCTCGCCCGGGCGGTGGCGGCACTGAGCGCCGCCGCGCCGGAGCTGGACGGCACGGCGCTCGCCGATGTCCTCTGGCTCGCGTCCCGGATGGCCGAGGGCGCGGACCGGGGCTCCGCCGTGCCCGCGCCGGATCAGCCCACGGGAGCGGTGCGCCTGGAGCCCCCGCCGGCGTGGCAGTGGGAGGCGGCGCCTCCGGAGGAGGCCGTGCCGCCCACGGAGAGGGCGGCGGACGCTCCCGGGCGGGATGTGCACGAGCGCCTGTCCGGCGCGCCGGAGCGGATCCGCGGCGACGCGGTGGCCGCGCCGTGGGGTAGCGGCCTGCCCCTGCGCAGGGCGGTGACCGGTGCGTTGCGTCCCTGGAAGCGGCCGTGGCCACAGGGCCGCAGATCTGTCCTGGACGTCGAGGCCACCGTGGAGGCGTATGCGCGCAGCGGCGAACTGATTCCGGCGTTCCGGCCCGCGCCGGAGCGCTGGTTCGACCTTGTGCTGGTCGTGGACCGCTCACCGGCCATGGGGGTGTGGCGGGAGACGATCACCGATTTCACAGCCGCACTGGGGTGGCTCGGCGCGTTCCGCACGCTACAGGTGCGCGAGCTGACCTTCCGGGACGGGCTGCCCGAGCTCCGGGACGGGCTGCGCCAGTTGGTGGCTCCGGGCCAATTGAGTATGTCCGACGCGCGTCGGCTGGTGGTGGTCGTGTCCGACTGCGCGGCCTCGGGCTGGCGGGAACCGGATGTGTGGCGACACCTGCGGACCTGGTCCCTGTCCACGCCGGTCGCCCTCCTCAACCCGCTGCCCCAGAAGCTGTGGCGCAGAACAGGTCTCGACCTGCCGACGGTCCGGGTCTCGGCGCGTCTGCCGGGCTCGGCCGGCCCTCTTCTGGACGTCGACACCTCGCCCGTACCGGCGGACCGCAACAGCGTGGAGAAGGGCGGTGACTGGCTGCCCGTGCCAGTCCTGTCGATGGATCCGCAGGTGGTGGACCGCTGGTCACGCGCCCTGATGCGCACGGCCCCGGAGGGATGTGGTGCCGTCCTGGTCCCGCGTGAGGGACGGACCGGCAGGCCGCGACCCCGCTCCGCGGCGGCGGCCGCGGAGGGATTCCTGCACACGGCCTCGCGGCCCGCGGCCCGTCTGGCCGTGCTGTGCTCCGCCTTTGACCGGTTGAGCATGCGGCTGGTCCATCTCGTCCGCGAACAGCTCGTGCCCGAGGCGATGACGGCAGAGCTGGCCGAACTGCTCATCAGCGGGCTCTTCCGGCTGCACACCGCAGAAGACGGAACAGTCGAGCTGAGCCTGCCTCAGGACGTCCAGCTACGGCTGAGGAAGGAGCTCGCGGAGCACGAGGTGTGGCGGCTGTACCGCGTGCTGAGCGACTACTTGTCGTCCCAGGTGGGTGGCGGCCGGGACCTGCTGGCGGTGGTGCGGGGCGAGCAGGGGAGGGAACTCCCCGCGGAACTCCGGCCGTTCGCGGAGGCGTCGCAGCGGACGCTGGAACTGCTGGGGCTCTTGGAGGGCGGCCTCGTGGACGACAGTGAGGGGCACGAGCCGGAGGAAGAGCAGTTCGTCGGCGCGGCGAATCCGCCGGCCGCGCAGTACGCGGACGCGGACGCGGAGGGAGAGTTCGAACAGGCCACTCCAGTCGCGGAACCGGAATACCTTCCACGGCTTGCTCCGGCAGCCGGGGCAGCGGCGGACAACCGACCGTACTTCTTTTTGAGTTACGCGCACACACCGGCCTGGGGGTCGGGCGGCGGGGACCCTGATCACTGGGTGCACCGGCTTTTCACGGATCTGTGCGACCACATCATGGCGCTGACGGACCTCCCGGCCGGAGCCCCGGCCGGCTTCATGGACCGGGAGATGCACTCGGGGGAGGGCTGGTCGGAGAAGCTCAGCGAGAACCTGGCCACCTGCCGGGTGTTCGTGCCGCTGTTCTCCCCGCGTTACTTCACCAGTGAGAGGTGCGGGCGGGAATGGTTTGCGTTCCACGAGCGTATGGTGCGGGCGCGAGCCGCCGGGGCCGGGTCCGTCGCCGCCATCGTCCCCGCGCTGTGGACGCACATGGAGTACACCCAATTCCCGGACTCCGTACGGCACATCCATATGGACACCACCGCGTTCGGGGACCGCTACGCGACCAACGGGATCTACGGTCTGATCAAACTCAACCGGCTGCGCGACGAGTACGAGGAGACCGTGCTCGGCCTCGCCCAGCGCATCGTCCGGGTCGCCCACGAGTCGCCGCTGCCGTCCGCTCAGCCGCGCTCCTATGTGTCCACACCGACTGCCTTCAAGCCTCGTGGTGAGGGTCCCCGCCACATCCATCTGACGGTGGCAGCACCCACGCGGGACAGCATCCCGGAGCATCGGGACGGGCGCCCGTACGGCGAGGACGCACTGGACTGGAATCCCTATCGCTCGGAGAGCACCAGGCCGCTGCCCGCCTTCGCCGAAGAACTGATCCGCTCGCTCGACTACCGGATCACCGTGTCCTCCTTCGACGACGACGCCGGTGAGGACATGTTGGGGGAGGGGACAGGCAACGCGGCGCCGAGCCGTCCGGGCATTCTCCTTGTCGACCGCTGGGCACTCACCGACGACGAACGGCGGCGAAGGCTCAGGGCGTTCGATACGGCAGCGCGTCCGTGGATCACCGCGATTGTTCCCTGGGACCGAGCCGACCCGCAGGGTCATGGCGAGGAGGGCCGCAAGCTCACGAATGAGCTGGAGCGCACCCTCCCGCTGATCCTGGACCGGGGGCGGCGCACCGACTGCCGGATCGCTGTCAACGGCGTGCCCACCCTCAAGGCGTTCACCGACATCCTGCCGGCCGTCGTGGCGCACGCGACCCAGCAGTACCTCAAGAATGCCGAGGCGCATCCGCCCCGGGGCCGGCACTACCCCCGGCCCCGTCTCGTGGGCCCCACTCACCCGCCGCCGTATGGCGACCCCGAAGCCTGACGCCCTGCCCCCTCAGAACCCCATGGTCAGCGCCCCCGCATGACTGACCGCCACGGTATGCGTCACACACCCCGTGCCCGTCAGCAGATGCAGCAGGAACCCCGTGGGTTCGTCGACGTAGCCCACCGGCCCGTCCACGCGCACATTGAAGTTGCTCTGGAGGTGGGTGCTCGGCGCGGTCACCACCGTGCTGCCCGCGAACTCGCCGGTGACCGCCCGGTGCACATGGCCCGCCAGCACCCGTACGACGTGCGGATGCCGTCCGATCACCTTGCCGAACCCGTCGGAGTCCGCCAGGTTCATGCCGTCCAGGAAGGGAATGCCGATGTCGATCGGCGGATGGTGCACGCACACGAAGGCGGGCACGTCCGCGCGTCCGGACAGGATCTCGTCGAGGCGCTCCAACTGCTCGGGGCCGAGCAGGCCCGACGGGGCTCCGGGCACCTTGGAGCTGAGGACCACCAGGGTGGCCTCGGGATACTCCACCGAGTACGGGAATCCATGTGCGCCGCCCACATGTGGGCCGCCGCCGAAGACGTTCAGCAGCGAGTCGGGATCGTCGTGGTTCCCGGGCACCAGGTGCAGCGGCACGGGGAAGCGGGCGATGAGTTCCTGGAGCGTCACATATTCGTCGGCGTGTCCGCGGTCGACCAGGTCGCCGGTGACGACCACGCAGGTGGGCCGGGGGTCGAGGGCCAGGATGGAGCCGAGAGCGCGGGAGAATCGGGTGAGCCGCTCCCCGGCCAGGAGTCCCGTCGTCAGGTGCGGATCACTGAGGTGTGCCACGGAGAAGGCCATGCCCGTACGCTTCCCGTCGCGCGGCGGGGCGGCAAGCGATCCCGCTGTGGGCGAACAGGAACGCCCCACAGGCTGTGGGTTGTCGGGGCTCGTCCGGCCGCATGGCATCGCCCTCTACGCTGGACGCGTGAGCGTATCCCTGTACTACCGAGCGCGCCGGACGGCGCCGCCGAGCGAAACCGAGGCGGCCGAGGTGGAGCGCATCGCCGCCGCTCACCAGGAGTCCTTCCCGTACGAGGACGAGGAGAGCCTCTACCTCTACGAGGACCTCTATGAGGGCGGCGGCAGCGAGCCGGGCGAGATCCTGGCCGGGTCGACCAAGCTGCCCCTCGAAGAGGACCGGATGATGCCGGTGATCGCCCACGTCCTGGACTCGTTGACCGAGCTGCGCCGGGCCCTGCCGGGCGCCGACTGGCGTGTGCACATCGACGACCTGGACATCCCTTGGGGCGAGGGCGACGGGTACGCCCTGCCCGGCGGCGATCTCTAGCAAGCGCTCGGGTCCCCCGTCGTCGGCCCCCTGGGGTCAGCCCGCCGCCTCCGCCGCGACCGACCGCGCCCAGCGGTAGTCCGCCTTCCCGCTCGGCGAGCGTTGGATGCTGTCCGCGATGACCAGCTGGCGCGGGATCTTGTAGCCCGCGAGATGGCTGCGGCAGTGGGCCTGGATGTCCTCCAGAGAAGGGTGCCCGGAGCCTTCGCGCAACTGCACCACGGCCGCCACGTGGTTGCCCCACGTCTCGTCCGGCACCCCGGCGACCAGCGCGTCGTACACGTCCGGATGCGACTTGAGGGCCTGCTCGACCTCTTCGGGGTAGACCTTCTCGCCGCCGGTGTTGATGCACTGGGAGCCGCGGCCGAGGACGGTGACGATGCCCTCCTCGTCGACGGTGGCCATGTCACCGAGGAGGACCCACCGTTCGTCGCCCTTCTGGAAGAAGGTCTCGGCGGTCTTCTTCGGGTCGTTGTAGTAGCCGAGGGGGACGTGGCCGCGTTGGGCGACGCGTCCGGTCTCGCCCGGCACCACCGGCTCGTAGGTGGCAGGATCCACCACCTGCGTGCGGGAGTTGACGCGGATCCGGAAGCCGTGCTCGGGCCCCGAGTCTGCGGTCGCCGTGCCGTTGAAGCCGGATTCCGAGGAGCCGAAGTTGTTCAGCAGCATCACGTTCGGGACGAGCGCCTGGAACTGCTCGCGCACCGTCTCCGACATGATCGCCCCGGACGAGGAGACGCTGAACATCGAGGAGCAGTCGGTGCCCTTCATCGGCCCGCTCAACGCGTCGATGAGCGGCCGCAGCATCGCGTCGCCGACCAGCGACATGCTGGTGACCTTCTCCTTCTCGATGGTCCGCAGGACCTCCTCGGGCACGAACTTGCGGTGGATCACGATGCGTTGGCCGAAGTTGAAGCCGATGAAGGCGGTCAGCGTCGAGGTGCCGTGCATCAGCGGGGGAGCGGGGAAGAAGGTGATCCCCTCGCCGCCGGCCGCGACGCGTTCGGCCAGCTCCTCGGGCTTCTTGACCGGCTCGCCCGTCGGAGCGCCGCCGCCCAGCCCCGAGAAGAACAGGTCCTCCTGACGCCACATCACACCCTTGGGCATGCCGGTGGTGCCGCCGGTGTAGATGATGAACTGGTCGTCGGCCGACCGAGGCCCGAAGCCCCGCTCGGCGGACCCGGTGGCCGCTGCCTCGGTGAAGTCCACGGCGGGCAGCGCGGGCGCGCCCGGCGGGGGAGTCCCCACCCGTACCAGGTGGCGCAGCTTCTCCGCCTGCGGCAGCGCCGCCGCCACCCGCTCGGTGAACTCCCCGTCGAAGACCAGGGCCACCAGATCCGCGTCCCGGTAGAGGTAGACCAACTCCTCTTCCACATAGCGGTAGTTGACGTTGACGGGGACGATCCGCGCCTTCAGGCATCCCAGCACGGTCTGGAGGTACTCGATGCCGTTGTAGAGGTGGAGCCCGAGATGCTCGCCGGGCCGGACACCACTGTCGATCAGGTGGTGGGCGATGCGGTTGGCCGCCGCGTCCAGCTCCGCGTAGGTCAGCCGGCGCTCCGCGCCCGTCCCGGGGTGGTCGATGTACACGAGGGCCTCGCGGCCCGGAACCACGTCGACGACCGACTCGAACAGGTCGGCAAGGTTGTACTCCACCGCTCCTCCTGACCCCGGTCATGCCTGGCATCCATCGGCTCGACGGTCATCAGAGCAAAGGGCGGCGCAACTGGGAAGGGCCCGCGCAGAAGAAATCTGACTACCTGTCAGAAACCCCTTGTCCTGGCCTCGCGCCTCCTGCAACCTGTTCTCGTTCCGGAGAGCCTGTTCCGGAGAGCCTGCTTCAGAGGGTCTGTCTGACGGGAGGACGGCAATGGGTGGCACCGAACACCTCACCGTGCAGCGCGAAGGCGCCACACTGGTACTCACGCTCAACAGGCCCGAGGCCAGGAACGCGCTCTCGCTGCCGATGCTGGTCGGCCTGTACGACGGCTGGATCGAGGCCGACGCGGACGACACGATCCGCTCGATCGTGCTCACCGGGGCGGGCAGCGCCTTCTGCGCCGGAATGGACCTCAAGGCCCTGGCGGGACAGGGGATGGAGGGCCAGCAGTACCGGGACCGGCTCAAAGCCGACCCCGACCTGCACTGGAAGGCGATGCTGCGCCACCATCGCCCCCGCAAACCGGTGATCGCCGCCGTCGAGGGCCACTGCGTGGCGGGCGGCACGGAGATCCTCCAGGGCACCGACATCCGCGTGGCGGGCGAGTCGGCGACCTTCGGGCTCTTCGAGGTAAAACGCGGGCTGTTCCCCATCGGCGGCTCCACGGTCCGCCTCCAGCGGCAGATCCCGCGCACCCACGCGCTCGAAATGCTGCTCACCGGACGCCCGTACACGGCTCAGGAAGCAGCCGCCATCGGCCTGATCGGACACGTCGTGCCCGACGGCACGGCACGGGAGAAGGCCCTCGCGATCGCCGAGCAGGTCAACGCCTGCGGCCCGCTCGCCGTCGAGGCGGTCAAGGCGTCCGTGTACGAGACCGCCGAGATGACCGAGACCGACGGGCTCGCCGCCGAACTCAAGCGCGGCTGGCCGATCTTCGACACCTCCGACGCCAAGGAGGGCGCCCGCGCCTTCGCGGAGAAGCGCCCGGCCCACTACAAGCGCGCCTGACCCGCCTGCCCGTCCGGCAGCGCGCGCCTCGCCGTCCGCCCGCCCGTCGGCACGCCTGCCCCTCCCAAGGAGACACCGGGATGCCCGAAGTCCTCAAAGCCCCCCTCGTCGTCGAGTTCCCCTTCACCCGCTCCCTCGGCCCCGTCCAGAGCGCCTTCCTCACCGGCCTGCGCGAACGGGTCGTGCTCGGTGTGAAGACCGGCGACGGACGCACCCTCGTCCCGCCCGTCGAGTACGACCCCGTCACCGCCGAGGAGATCCGCGACCTCGTGGAGGTCGCCCCGACCGGCACCGTCACCACCTGGGCCTGGAACCACGCCCCCCGCCGGGGCCAGCCGCTCGACACCCCGTTCGCCTGGGTCCTGGTGAAGCTCGACGGCGCCGACACCGCTCTTCTGCACGCCCTCGACGCCCCCGGATCCGACGCCGTACGCACCGGCATGCGCGTCCGCATCCGGTGGGCCGGCGAGCGCTGCGGCGCCATCACGGACATCGCCTGCTTCGAGCCGTACGACGGCAGCGCGGAACTCACCGGCCACGACGGCCTGTTCGAGGACATGGTCACCGGGATCGTCGCGCCCGCCCGCCTCGACTACGTCTACTCGCCGGGCCGCGCCCAGGCCGCCTACATCGACGCGCTCTCCGAGCGGCGGACCGTAGGTGAACGCTGTCCGTCCTGCCAGAAGGTGTACGTGCCGCCGAGGGGTGCGTGCCCCACCTGTGGTGTCGCCACATCGGAGCGGGTCGAAGTGGGGCCGCGGGGCACCGTCACGACGTACTGCATCGTCAACATCAAGGCGAAGAACCTCGACATCGACGTGCCCTACGTCTACGCGCACATCGCCCTCGACGGCGCCGACCTCGCCCTGCACGGACGTATCGGCGGCATCCCCTACGACCAGGTGCGGATGGGGCTGCGGGTGGAGCCGGTGTGGACGGAGGGCGGCCGCTACCCCGACCACTACCGGCCCACCGGCGAACCCGACGCGGACTACGACGTGTACAAGGAGCTGATCTAGATGCGGCCCGTCAGGGACATCGCCGTCGTCGCGTTCGGGCAGACCGACCACCGGCGCACCAGCGACGAGTTCTCCGAGGTGGAGATGCTCATGCCGGTCCTGCACGACGTCCTCGACCGGACGGGCATGAAGACCAGCGACATCGGCTTCACCTGCTCCGGCTCCAGCGACTACCTCGCGGGACGCGCCTTCTCCTTCACCATGGCGCTCGACGGAGTGGGCGCCTGGCCGCCGATCTCCGAGTCGCACGTGGAGATGGACGGGGCGTGGGCGCTGTACGAGGCATGGACGAAGCTGCTCACCGGGGATGCCGACACCGCCCTGGTGTACGCCTACGGCAAGTCCTCGCCGGGCTCCGTGCGGGACGTCCTGACCCGGCAGCTCGACCCGTACTACGTGGCCCCGCTGTGGCCCGACTCCGTCGCGCTGGCCGCCCTCCAGGCGCAGGCACTCATCGACGCGGGGGAGACCGACGAGCCCGCCCTCGCCGGCGTGGCGTCCCGCAGTCGTACGGCGGCCACCTCCAACTCCCATGCCCAGCTGCGCGGTTCGGTGGCGCAGGGTGACTATCTCGTGCGTCCGCTGCGCACCGGCGACTGCCCGCCGATCGGCGACGGGGCCGCCGCGGTGATCCTCGCGGCGGGAGAGCGGGCCCGTGACCTGTGCGAGCGGCCGGCCTGGATCCGCGGCATCGACCACCGCATCGAGGCACACGGCCTCGGTGTGCGCGACCTCACCGACTCGCCGTCCACCCGCCTCGCCGCCGAGCGGGCCGGCGCCTTCGAACGGCCCGTCGACACCGCCGAGTTGCACGCGCCGTTCACCTCCCAGGAGGTGGTCCTGCGCAAGGCGCTGCGGCTCGGCGCCGACGTGGACGTGAACCCCTCCGGAGGCGCGCTCGCCGCCAACCCGGTCATGGCGGCCGGACTCATCCGCATCGGCGAGGCCGCCGCCCGCATCCACCGCGGGCTGTCCGACCGCGCACTCGGCCACGCCACCTCCGGTCCCTGCCTGCAACAGAACCTGGTCGCCGTACTCGAAGGGGATGCCCGATGAGCAAGGAGCCCGTAGCCGTCGTCGGCATCGGCCAGACCAAACATGTCGCGGCCCGCCGGGACGTCTCCCAGGCCGGACTGGTCCGCGAGGCCGCCCAACGTGCTTTGAATGACGCCGAGTTGACCTGGGCCGACATCGACGCGGTGGTCATCGGCAAGGCGCCCGACTTCTTCGAGGGCGTCATGATGCCTGAGCTCTATCTCGCCGACGCGCTCGGCGCGGTGGGCAAACCGATGCTGCGCGTGCACACCGCGGGCTCCGTCGGCGGCTCCACCGCGCTGGTCGCCACCAACCTCGTCGCGGGCCGTGTGCACGGTACCGTCCTGACCCTGGCCTACGAGAAGCAGTCCGAGTCGAACGCCATGTGGGGCCTGTCCCTGCCGATCCCCTTCCAGCAGCCGCTGCTGGCCGGCGCGGGCGGCTTCTTCGCCCCGCACGTGCGCGCCTACATGCGGCGCAGCGGCGCCCCAGACACCGTCGGCTCCCTGGTCGCCTACAAGGACCGCCGCAACGCCCTGAAGAACCCCTACGCGCACCTCCACGAACACGACATCACCCTGGAGAAGGTCCAGGCCTCACCGATGCTGTGGGACCCGATCCGCTACTCGGAGACCTGCCCGTCCTCGGACGGCGCCGTCGCGATGGTCCTCACCGACCGTGCGGGCGCGGCCCGTTCGCCCCGGCCGCCCGCCTGGATGCACGGCGGCGCGATGCGCAGCGAACCCACGCTCTTCGCGGGCAAGGACTTCGTGTCGCCCCAGGCGGGCAAGGACTGTGCGGCCGATGTGTACCGGCAGGCGGGCATCGCGGACCCGCGGCGGGACATCGACGCCGTCGAGATGTACGTGCCGTTCTCCTGGTACGAACCCATGTGGCTGGAGAACCTCGGGTTCGCCGACGAGGGCGAGGGCTGGAAGCTCACCGAGTCCGGAGTGACGGAACTGGACGGTGATCTGCCGGTCAACATGTCCGGCGGCGTCCTCTCCACCAATCCGATCGGTGCCTCCGGCATGATCCGGTTCGCCGAGGCGGCACTTCAGGTGCGCGGCCAGGCGGGAGAACACCAGGTGGACGGGGCCAGGAGGGTGCTCGGGCACGCCTACGGCGGCGGGTCCCAGTTCTTCTCGATGTGGCTGGTCGGCGCCGAGCCGCCCGCCTCCTGAAACCGTCCCCCTCACGTGGCCTGTCCGCCACCGTGACCGATCGCTAGGCTGGCGGCGGACGACGAACCGGGAGGAGCACGGACGTGGCCGAGAGCACCATCCAGGAGCACCCACTGGCGGGCTGGGACAAGCCTGAGCTGGACCTGAGCACCGCCGATTGGCAATCCAGCAGCCGAGGACGGGGTGACGTCCAGATCGCCTTTGTCGAGGGTTTCATCGCGATGCGCAACAGCGGCCGCCCGGAGAGCCCCTCCCTGATCTTCACGCCCGCGGAGTGGGGCGCGTTCGTGTCGGGAGCACGCGAGGGCGAGTTCGACCTGACCTGAGGTTCCGACGCGAATGCTGAACCGAAGCTCTGAACCGAGGTTCTGAACCGAGGTTCTGACCCGGAGGTGAATCTCTCCTCTTTCCGGACACGCGCCCTTCGAGCCCGTCCTGGGGCCGCCGCCTGAGTCACGCTGGCCCCAGGAAGCTCGAAGTGCGTGCCGGAGGCGAGGATTCCATGAGCACTCTGCCGGTCATCGCGGCCGTGGACGGATCGGACGACAGTCTGCGCGCCCTCGAATGGGCCGTCACGGCCGCCCGGACACGCGAGGCGCCGCTGCGCGTGGTCCATGTGCGGCAGTACGCGGCCTGGGCGCAGCCCGACGTCCTGGTCGCCGGACCACCCGATCCGGTCGACGACCCGGTCCTCGACCAGGTGCGCACGTACCTGGAGGGCCGCGCCGACCGACCGGTGACGGAGTACCTCGGCCTGGAGGGCCCACCGGGCGCCGTACTGCCCGGACTTGGCGAGACCGCCCAGCTCATCGTGCTCGGCTCCCGCGGCCGTGGCGGCTTCGCCAGTCTGCTGCTCGGCTCCAACGGCATGGCCGCCGCGCGCGATGCCGAGTGCCCCGTGGTCGTTGTACCGCGACCCGGCCGCGAGGTGCACGACGCGCCCGCCGTGGCACCGGGACCACGTGTGGTGGTGGGCCTTCGCGTCGACAGCCCGGATGAGGCCACGCTCGGATTCGCCTTCGACGAGGCCGACCGCAGGGACGCCCGCCTCCATGTCGTCGTCGCCTACCCGTGGCCCGCGCAGAGCTGGGCCGCGCCCGGTGGCTTCGCGGTGGCGGACGTCGACCAGCACGCCGTCGTGGGCGAGACGCGCGCGCTCGCCGACGGTTTCGTCTCCCCGTACCGCGCACGCCACCCCGATGTCCCCGTCGACGTGAGCGTGGCCGCGGGGGATGCGGCCGGACACCTCGTCGCCGCGTCCAAGGACGCCGGACTCGTCGTCGTGGGACGCCACCGACGGAGGCTGCTCGCGCCCGCGCGCATGCTGGGCTCGGTCGCCCAGGCCGTTCTGCTGCACGCGGCGAGCCCGGTGGCCGTGGTGCCGCCTGCGCCCGATCAGGACTGACGGACGCCGCATGGCATGCCCGGCGTGCCGAGCGGGAGCGCGGTGCGGCAGGCTCGCGCGTTACGTCGCTACGCACCACGCCTGACTCGGATCCTGCCGAGCCTCGCCTGCTTTAATGGATGCGGTTGGCCTTATCGTTAGCGTCATGGAGGACTCCCTCAGCACGGACGCGCGGCTCGTCCTCGACCTCGCCCTGACCATCCGGCACGACGGCCACGGCGGAGTGGCCGACGACCTGACCGACGTCACAGGACTGGTCGCGTGGGTCGAGCAGCACCGCGACGCGCTGCCGGCCGCCGAACGTTTCGTCGCCGACCACAGCATGCTCGCCGCGGTCCGCGACCTCCGTGCCGCCGCCCGCGCCCTCTTCGCCCGTGCTGTGCTTCCCGGCGCGCCCAGTCCGGCCGACGCGGCCCGCCTGATGCCGGCCGCCGAGGCCGTGGCACGCCTCAACGCGGCGGCCGCCCTCGCCCCGGCCGTGCCCGTCCTCGCCTGGCCCGACGGCGCCGACCCCGCCGTACGCCAGAAGCCGGTGGACGCGGGCGCTCCGCTCACCGCCGGCCTCGCCCGCGCCGCGATCGCCTTCCTCGCGAGCCCCGACCGGCAGCGGCTGCGCGCCTGCCACGGGCCGCGCTGTGTGCGGTACTTCATCAAGGAACATCCACGCCAGGAGTGGTGCAAGCCCTCCTGCGGGAACCGCGCCAGGGTCGCCCGGCACCATGAGCGTCACAAGAACTCCGTCCAGCGAGGCACGTGATGAGTGACAACTACCTGACGGTGATTCCGACGGATCCGTACTGGCGGCCCGGCCGGGAGGCGGCGGATCGCGCGGCGGCCGTGCTGGCCGGGATGCTTCCCGACGAAGACGCCCGACGCGGCATGGACATGATGTGGCATGACACCGTCGAGATGGTCCACTGCTATGCCAACCTGACGAAGATCTCCTGTCCGTACTGCGGCGCGGCGCTCGACACGGGGGACTGGTGGGGGAAAGCCGTCTCGGACGGCTACGACAGCGGCTTTCCCACGCTCGTGGTCACGGTGCCCTGCTGCGCCGCCGGGACCTCGATCAACGACCTGGTGTACGACTGGCCGATGGGGTTCGCGCAGTTCAGAATCGAGGTCCTGTATCCGAACCGGGGATGGCTGACCGACGGTGAACTCGCCGCGGTAACGGACGCGCTTGGGCATCCTTTGCGGCAGATCCTCATTCATATCTAGACGCTCCGCGCGCGGGTCGCCGAACGGCCTTACGGGGCCGAGATGTTGAACAGGTGCGTCGCTCGTTCCGTGCGCAGGTGCAGGGCCGTGCGGCCCCTGCGCTGTGTCGACACCAGGCCCGCCCCGCGCAATGCCCCCAGGTGCTGTGAGACCGCGCTCGGGGTGATGCCCAGGCGAATGGCCAGGGCCGCCGTCGTCAGGGGTTCGGCCAGGGCGGCGAGCAGCGCCGTCCGCGTGTGGCCGAGCACCGGGGCCAGACCGGACAGCGTCGGTGCAGGCGCCTCCCAGAGCAGGCCGACGCCCTCCGCCGGATAACGGATCGACGCGGCGGCGATCGGGGACTTGTCGACGCCCACGTTCGGCCAGTTGAAGACGCTGGGCAGCAGGACCAGGCCGTGCCCGCCGGTGTCCACCGTGTGGACGGAGTGCGGGGTGCGCCGGCCGTGCACCACCAACTGGCCGTCGTCCCAGGCGATATCCCGGTGCAGTTCGTCGAACAGCGCCTGCACCCCGCCGTCCACCAGGGTGAGCGCCCGCCTGCCGACGTCGGCCTCCAGAACCGCGCACATCCGGCCCCAGTGCGGAGCGATCAGCCGCTCGTGGCAGCGCTGGAGCGCCTCCGCGAGCCGTGCCAGCACCGCCGCGGGCTCGGGTGCCTCCTCGACCGGTACGCCCAGGACGGCGCCGTACTCCCGCTGGAAGAAGTCCTCTTCGGTGGCCCGCAGCAGCTCCAGTTCCGCCGCCATCGAGGGCAGCCGCTCCTGTGGCACCGGGAACAGGAACGACGGCATGGGCCCGGCGATCAGCGCCCGCAGCAGGGGCAACTCGTGCTCGTCGGCCAGCAGCGGCCGCGCCCCGCGCACCCACGGCTGATGCACCGCGTGCCCGCCCGTGCCCAGCAGGATCCGCAGGGCCAGGACGGTCTCGCCCAGCGGGGAGACGGCGAACCGCACCCTGGCGACCGACGCCGCGGTGAACCTGATCTCTACCGCCATCCGTGCCACCCCATCATGTAGCTGTGGCTAAACGATAGCCGGAGTCTCCAGCACCCCTCAGGGTGGCCGACATGGAACTCTTCACCTCGTACGACGGCACCGAGCTGGCCTACCACGTGCTCGGGGACGGCCCTGCGCTGGTCTGCCTGCCCGGCGGCCCGACAGCGTCCGCCTACCTGGGCGACCTCGGCGGTCTGTCCGCGCACCGGAAGTTGATCAGGCTGGACATCCGGGGCACCGGACGGTCGGCGATGCCGGAGGACATCACCTCCTGCCGCTGCGACCGACTCGTCGACGACGTGGAGGCACTGCGCGAGCACCTCGGCCTGGCCCGGATGGACCTGCTCGCACACAGCGCCGGGGCGAATGTGGCCGTGCAGTACGCGGGCCGCCATCCGGAACGCGTCGGCAGACTCGCGCTGATCACCCCGAGCGTCCGGGCCGTCGGCATCACGATCACCGGAGAACTTCGGCGCGAGACCGTGCGGCCCCGCCGGGACGAGCCCTGGTTCCCGGCGGCGTTCGCGGCCCTGGAGGCGATGGGGGCGGGCCAGGTGACCGCCGAGAACGTGCAGACCATCGCGCCGTTCTCCTACGGCCGCTGGGACGAGGCGGCTCAGGCCCACAAGGCCGCCGAGGACGAGCAGTTGAACCCGCGGATCGTGGCCGCCTTCGGCGCCGAGGGCGCTTTCGCCCCGGACGCCACGCGCGCGGCGCTCGCCCGCTTCACGCAGCCGGTGCTCCTGGTCGCCGGGCAGGTCGATCCGGGCGCTCCCGCGCCCGCAGTGGACGAGTTCGCCCAGCTGTTCCCGAATGCCGAACTCGTGATCCAGCCCGGGTCCGGACACTTCCCATGGCTCGACGACGCCGATCGGTTCGTGGCAACCATCGTGGCGTACCTGGGACGGGCCTCCGTGCCCGAGGGTTCGGCACCTCGTGTATCGGTGCACACGCCTGCTTCTCCGCCTGCTTCACTGCCTGCTTCTCCGGACGCCGGTTGAGGAATGGCCGGAGCCCGCAGATGAAGCTGACGGCGATCACACTCGACTTCGTCGATCTTCGACTGACGGGGGATGTCGACATGGGCACGCGGAGTTCACCGCGCGAGTGCGCCCTTTCGGGCGCCTGAGCACCCCCCGAGGCGTACGCTGAGGTGCCTGTAGGTCACGGTGCGCACCTGCTCCCCGCGCCGGCTGCACGACCGTGACAGGGGGGTGTCCGATGGAACAGCGCATCGTACGGAGTCGGCGGACTCTCTTCGAACGCGAGAATGAACTCGCCGCCGTCGACGAGGCGTTGGGCGAGCTCACCGGGCTGCGCGGGGACGGAGCCGAGTCGCCGGAGCGTCCCCGCGGCGCGCTTCTCGCCTTCGCGGGGCGCGCCGGAATCGGCAAGACGACGCTCCTCGCGGAGGTACGGCGGCGTGCCGCGCTCAAGGGCTGCACCGTGCTGTCCGCCCGCGGCGGCGACCAGGAACAGGGCGTCGCCTTCCACGTAGCCCGCCAGTTGTTGCAGCCGCAGCTGGCCGGCACTCCGGAGTCCGAACTCCGTGCCCAGCTGGGCAGTTGGTACGCCATCGTCGGCCCCGCCCTCGGGCTGTGCGCGGCGGCCGAGGGCGCGCCGCCCGACCAGCAGGGCCTGCGCGACGGCCTCGACTGGGTGCTCACTCATCTCGCGGTGCAGCGCGCCCCGATGGTCCTCGTCCTCGACGACGCGCACTGGGCCGACCCCGAGTCGCTGAGCTGGCTGGCCGCGTTCGCGCCGCGCGCCGAGGAACTTCCCCTGCTGCTCGTCGTCGGCTACCGGCCCGATGAACTCCCCGACCATGCCGAGGCGTTCAGGGGTCTGCCGGGACGGGCCGGTCAGCGGCCCCTCGACCTGGAACCGCTCAGCGCGGCCGCCGTGGCCCGCTTGGTCCGCGAGTCGCTCGGCACCCAGGCCGACGACGCGTTCTGCCGTGAATGCTGGGCCGTCACCGCGGGCAACCCGTTCGAGGCGGTGGAACTCACCGCGAAGGTGCGCGACCGGGGTCTCGTCCCGACCGAGGCCGGCGCCCACCTCCTGCGCGACCTCGCGGCCGCCGTCAAGGGCAGCGGCCTGATCGCCCGACTGGAACGCCTGGGCACCTCGACCGTCCGCTTCGCCTGGGCCTGCGCGGTCCTCGGCACGGAGATCCCGCCGCCGCTCGCCGCCGCCGTCGCGGGCCTCGGCTCCGAGGAGGCCGCCGACGCGGCGGACGCCCTGCGCGGCGCCCGTATCCTCACCGGCGCCGACACCCTCGAGTTCGTCCACCCGCTGATCGCCACCGCCGTCTACCGGGCCATCCCCGGCGGTGTCCGCGTGGCCCTGCACGGCCAGGCCGCATGGTGCCTCATCGACGCGGGGCTGGGCCCCTCCGCCGCCGCCCGCCACCTCCTGGAGACCCACCCCGACGGCGACAGCTGGGTCGTGCAGCAACTGCGCGCCGCCGCCGGCGAGACCGTCCGCGCCGGAGCCCCCGACGCGGCCCGCCGCTACCTCGCCCGCGCCCTGCGTGAACCGCCGCCCTTCGAGCAGCGCGCCGGTGTCCTGTACGAACTGGGCTGCGCCTCCCTGCTCACCGAACCGGCGACCACCGTCAACCACCTGCGGGCCGCACTCGAAGAACCCGTCCCCGACCCCGAGCTGCGCCATCACATCGTCTACCGGCTCTCCCAGGTGCTCGCCCACAGCGACCGCCTCGGCGAGGCCTCCGACACCCTGGCCCGCGAGATCCCCGTCACCGGCGACGCCCGGGTGCGCCTGCGCATGCAGTCCGAGCAGTTCATGTGGGACGCCTTCCGCGCCGACGAACCGAACTCGCCCGCCCGCTCCCGCCGCCTGACCCGGCTCGCCGACCGGCTCACCGGCCGCGACCTCACCGAGCGCTACATCATCGGCCTGCGCGCCTGGGACGCCACCCTGCGCGGCGAGCCCGCCCACGTCGCGCTCGGCCACGCCGAACGCGCGCTCGCCGGCGGGCTCGGCTGGGCCGAGGCCGACCACGGCTTCGAGGTGCCCGTGCTGGTCGCCCTCACCTTCATGTACGCGGACCGCCCCGGCCGTACCGAGGAGCTGTTCGCCGCCGGGATCGCCGACTTCGAGCGCCAGGGCTGGCACGGGGCGCACCTCGCCTTCGGCTACACGCTGCTCGGATACGTACGATTCCGGCGCGGGCGTCTCGCCGAGGCCGAGGACTTCGGGCGCGCGGGCCTCAGGCTCGCCGAACGTGTCGGACGCGGCGTCCCCGCCCTCTGGTACGCGGTGGGCGTCCTCATCGAGGTCCTGATCGCCCGCGGCCGCATCACCGAGGCCGCTCAGATCGCCGAGGAGTACGCGTTCGGGGAGCCCTTCCCCGCCGCCGTGGTCTTCCCCGATGCCCAGACGGTGCACGGTGAGCTGCTGCTCGCATGCGGCCTCACCAAGGACGCCGCCGCCGAGCTCGCGGCGGCCGGGCGCCGCCTCGACCCGCGCGGCATGCGCAACCCCGCATGGTGCCCCTGGCAGCTCCACCTGGCCCGTGCCGAGAGCCACGACGCTCCGGAGCGCGCTGTCGCCACCGCCCTCGAAGCGGTGGCGCGCGCCCGTCAGTTCGGCGCCCCCTCGGCCATCGGCCAGGCCCTGCGGGCGGCCGCCGAGGTCTCCTCCGGTTCGAGCCGGATCAAGCTCCTCGAGGAGTCCGTCAGCCATCTGGAGCGCTCCCCGGCCGCGTACGAACTGGCCTGCGCACTGGTCGCCCTCGGCACCGAACTGCGCCGCGCCGGACGCTCCAGGGAAGCCGCCGAACACCTGTACCGGGGACTCGACGCGGCTGTGCAGTGCGGGGCCGACGGCCTGGTCGAGGACGCCCGCGACGAACTCGCCGCCTCCGGGCTGCGCCCGCGCCGCCTGCACAGCACCGAGACGGACACCCTCACCGCCCGCGAGCGCACGGCCGCCGGGCTCACCGTCCGGGGCCGCAGTACCGCGGAGATCGCCGAGGAACTGGACACCGACGAGGTGGCCGTCGTGCGGCTGCTGTCGGCGGTCTTCCGGAAGGTCGGCACGGATCGTACGGGGCTCGGTGCCGCTCTGGGGGAACAGACGTCTCCGTAAGGGCCTGCGGAGAGCGCCCCCGGGACCTGGTTCGCGGCTGTGCACGTACCATTGCGACATGTCCTTCCTCCGCCGCCGCAGTGCCACTCCCGCCGGGCCCGACTTCGATGTTCTGGCCATGGACCCGGGCGACTGGCCGGGCAATCTCGGCGCGGGCCTGCTGCCCGCCCCCGACGGCAGCTGCCAGGGCGTCTTCCTGCGCTACGACCTGTTCGGCGGCCGCGGCCCGGCGATGATCATCGGCAATCTGCCGGAGGGCTCCCCGGCCCGCGACGTACCCGAGGGCGAGATCCCGTTCGAGGTGGCGCAGCTGCTGCTGGCGCTGGAGAACGACGAGGAAGTGACCGTTGTCGGCACCGAGGACATGCCGGTGATGCAGGGGGACAACCTCCTGATCGTGCGCCGACTCAAGCTCTCCGAAACCCGTATCTCCTGCGTGCAGTTCGACCGCAGTGACAACGTGCTGGTGACGATCGCCGCCTGGGACCGTCCGATCACGGACGACCTCTACACCCTGCTGAAGCCGCTGCCCGCGGAGCTGTTCCAGCAGGGCTGAGCCCGCCGACCGCCGCTTCCGCAAGGCTTGATCCAGCCCCCGTACGTTCGAGATGCCGTACGCGTTGTCATGCCCCATGTTGGCTAGGTGATCGGACCCCTAGCGTCCGGGGCATGGCCGATGACGCGCAAGACCGAGGCGGCCGCTGCGGATTCCTCCGATGTCTCGTCGGTGTCGAGGGAGCCGCTGCGCTGGGCGCCATGGTGTTCGGCACCCTCGCCTCCGAGCGGCTTCAGTTCAACGAGAACCCTGTGGACCGGCGGCCCCGTTTCGGCCCAGGGCTACGACTTCGGCGACTGGCGCGCACCCCGGCCCGGCGCGATCGCCGCCGCGCAGGACCTGATCGACGCCGAGACCGCGGTCGACCCGGACACCGTCGCCGCCCGGCTCGGGCAGGCGCGTCGCGGGTACGGTGCCCACCAGACGTTCGGCGACCGCAACCTCGACGTGGCGGACGCCCCCATCCAGGGGTGAGAGAGGCCGGACCCGCTGACGGCGGACCCGGCCCCAACTGCCTTGGTGAGTACGGTGCTTACGAGGCCGACGGAACCAGATCCACGTCCGCCGCCCGGACGAACTCCACCCGGTGGCCGAACTGGATCTCGTAGTACATGTCCTTGCCGATCACCACCCGGTGCGGGGTCGTGTCGAAGGTCGGCGCGTAGAAGTACTCGCCCGGCACCTTGTCCCCGGCCGCGTACTTCTGGCCCGCGAGGAGCTTGTACGGCAGAGGTGAGACCGCCTGGACGGGCACGCCCGCCGGGTACGCCTCCTTCTCCGGGTAGGCACGGCCGTAGACCGGGACCTCCGTGAGGCCGGCCTTGGGCGTGACGACCAGGCCGAAGGAGGTCACCGCGGTCGGCTGTCCCTTCGGGTTCTTGAACCAGGCCTTCTGGCCCAGGTACCAGATCGCCGTCCAGTCGCCGTCCCGGTCGGCGACGGCGTACCGCTGACCGGTGGAGACCCGTGAGCCCACGTCGTTGACGTCGATCGTGGAGTCGGCGCCCGTGGGCCGCAGTCCGATGTCCTTGATCAGCGGCGAGGTCTCGTCCGGCAGGCTGTACAGCCGCACCTCGCTGGACCCGTGGGCGGCGCAGGGCTCGCCCTTGGTGACGCAGCCCGTGTACACCGGCTGGTTCTCGGCGAACTCCGGCAGCACCGTCACCAGACCGCCGCCGCCCTTGCCGCTGCCCTTGCTCGCGGGCACGCCGTGGAAGGGGTGCCCCAGCAGCGTGAAGTAGTGCTGCCAGTCCCAGTACGGGCCCGGGTCGGTGTGCATGCCGGGAATGGTGGACGTCGTGGGGCCGGGCACGTTGTCGTGCCCGAGGATGTGCTGCCGGTCCAGCGGGATGCCGTACTTCTTGGAGAGGTACTTCACCAGGCGCGCCGACGCCCGGTACATCTCCTCCGTGTACCAGGCGTCCGGCGCGGCGAGGAACCCCTCGTGCTCCAGGCCGATCGACTTCGCGTTGACGTACCAGTTGCCCGCGTGCCAGGCCACGTCCTTCGCCTTCACGTGCTGGGCGATGTGACCGTCGGTCGAGCGCAGGGTGTAGTTCCAGGACACGTAGGTCGGGTCCTTGATCAGGTTGAGGACCCCCTCCCACTGGCCCTCGGTGTCGTGGATGACGATGTACTTGATGGACTGCGACGCGGGCCGGTCCCCGAGGTCGTGGTTTCCGTAGTCGCCGTCGCCGAACTCCGAGTAGGGCGCGGGGATCCACTCGCACGACACCGTCGCCGGGCACTCCGTGCCGTCCGCGGACACCGTCCGCAGCCCGGCGCGCCGCAGCGGCGCCGGGTCGGGGGCCAGCCCCGGCTGGGCGGCCAGTGCCACCTGCTGCCCGGTGTCCGTGGTGCGCTGCTCCCCGTCGCGGATCACGTCGTAGACGTCGTTGGCGTACGTCGCCGCGGTCGCGCTGTCGTCCGCGCCGGAGAAGCGCGCCACCGCTCCGTACCAGTCGGCCGGGTCCTCGCTCAGCGGCTCGCCGAGGTCCTTCTGCGCGGCCGCGAGGAGCGCGGCACCGCCCTTGACGTTGGTGGCCGCGTCGTCGCGCAGCTGCTCGGCCGACAGACCGGTCAGCTGGGCCGCCTTGGCCAACGTCTTGAGCCGGGCGGGGAGTTCACCGTTGTCCGGCACCTTCGTGTCGGGCAGCAGGGCCGCTCGCGAGGAGTCGCCGCGGGCGTCCTCCGTGCCCTCGCTGTGGTGCAGGGCCGCGGTGTCGGCGAGCGCGGTACGCGCGTCCGTGAGGTGCATCGGGCCATAGCCGCCGGTGACGCTCGGCGCTCCGCCGTGCGTGTCCCAGCGGGACTGCAGGTAGGAGACGCCGAGGAGCACGCTCTGCGGTACGTGGTAGTCGGCGGCCGCGGACGCGAAGGCGTCCTGCAACCGGGTGGAGGACGCCTCTTCCGTACTGCCGTACGGAGCCGCGCCGAGCAGTGGCAGCAGCAGTGCCGCGGAGGCGACGGCGCCCGCGGTCCTGCGCGCACGTCTGTGTCCGGCGGGGGCGTGGGGGTCGGTGGCAGAGCCTTGCAATGCAGCCTCCTGAGGCGATGGTGCGCGGTGGGGCGTGCGAGAGCCGAACGTGCGTCAGTGGTACCGGCTCTCCGACGATCCGTCAATCATGCCCAGAGGAGGGTGATTTCGCATGTCAGTGAGGGGCTGAAGGGTTTTCGTGGCGACGGTGGCGCCGCCTGCGGGGCGTCAGTGGAGTGGACCTGTGGTCCATTCGGCGGTCCGGCTCTCGCTGCGGCATGGGACCACGGGAAGTCGTCCCCTGTCCGGACACCCCCTGTCCGGACACCCCGTGCCCGGACACGACGAAGGTCCGCGGTACGCCGCTGTCCCTGGCGCACCGCGGACCGCCATCCCCGTCAGCGAGTGCCGACTGCCGCTCGAACGGCCCGTCGGGCCATCTGGCAGTCGTCGTGCAGCCGCCGCAGCAGCAGCCGCTGTTCCTCGCCGGACGGCGCAGCACCCGGGTGGGCCGGTCCCGGTGCCGCCGGGGTCGTGTCGTGCATCGAACGCTGCACGGCCGTTTCGTAGGTACGGATCTCACGGGTCAGCACGAGCATCAGGTTGACCAGGAACGCGTCGCGCGCCGCCGGCCCCGCCGACTGCGCGAGCTGACTGATCTGGCGCCGTGCCACCGGAGCGTCACCGAGGACTGCCCAGAGGGTGGCCAGGTCGTACCCCGGCAGATACCAGCCCGCGTGCTCCCAGTCCACCAGCACTGGACCGGCCGGTGAGAGGAGGATGTTGGACAGGAGTGCGTCACCGTGGCAGAACTGGCCCATGCCCTGACGTCCCGCGGAGTGCGCGATGCCGTGCACCAGCTTCTGCAGGTCGCCCATGTCCCGGTCCGTGAGCAGACCCAGCTCATGGAAGCGGGAGATCCGCTCCGCGTAGTCCAGCGGGGCGTCGAACGTCCCCGCCGGCGGGCGCCACGCGTTCAGCCGGCAGATGGCACCCAGCGCCGCCCGGATGTCCGCGCGCGGCGGAGCCTCGGCCGGATGCCGGTGCAGTGCCGCCACCCGGCCGGGCATCCGCTCGATGACCAGGGTGCAGTTGTCCGGGTCGGCCGCGATGAGACGCGGTACCCGGACCGGCGGCCGGTGCCGCACGAACGAGCGGTAGGCGGCTATTTCATGCCGGATCCGGTCTGCCCAGATGGGGGAGTGATCCAGTAAACACTTGGCGACGGCCGTGCTGCGCCCCGTCGTTCCGACGAGGAGCACGGAGCGCCCGCTGCGGCGCAGTACCTGGACCGGAGCGAACTCCGGGCAGATCCGGTGCACCGACGCGATCGCCGTGCGCAGCTGGGCGCCCTGGGGGCCGGACAAGTCGAGTCTCCCGCTGAGCGGTTGGGTGCCGAGCCCCGGAACGCGGCGCGTCCTGCCGGCACCGAGCACGGGGGCCGCCGGTCGCGCGGGGTCGAGGTAGGGGCCGCCGCCGCCCGCGGGGCGGGGGTGCAGCGACCGGGGCGGTGCGGACACGGAGGACGATGCTGTGTACATGGGCGAAACAGATCCCTTCGTGTGCCTGCAGGTTGCCGCGCTACCCGCCCCGGCTGCCCTGGTGCACCCTGGGGAATGTCCTTGAGGCAACCGGGTCGGGGTGGCGCATTCCTACCTGACACCCGGTGACCAGTGGCACACCATCTGGCGCACCCTGGCGAACCCTGGCGAATAGTCGCTCAGCAACTGACAGAGGGTTACTGTCAACTCAGCCGAGAACCTGGGGGCTTGACGTGAGCGGACAACCCAACACCCGACTGTCGGATCTGTTCGGCCTGACCGGCTGGTCCAAGGGTGAACTCGCGAGGCTGGTCAACCGGCAGGCGGCGGCCATGGGCCACCCCCAGCTGTCGACCGACACCTCACGGGTACGGCGGTGGATCGACACGGGAGAGATCCCGCGCGATCCGGTGCCGCGGGTGCTGGCAGCACTGTTCACCGAGCGTCTCGGCCGTGTCGTGACCATGGAGGACCTCGGTCTGGTCCGGCACGGGCGCGTGGGGAAACGGCAGGGCGACGGGAGTGCGGAACATCCCGACGGTGTGCCGTGGGCGCCCGAGCGGACAGCTGCGGTCCTCACCGAATTCACGGGAATGGACCTCATGCTCAACCGACGCGGCTTGGTGGGCGCGGGTGCCGCGCTCGCCGCAGGATCCGCACTCACCAGTGCCATGCACGATTGGCTGCACACCGATCCGGCCCTCGCTGCCGACGCTCCCCAGTTCGACAATCCCCTGCACGCCGACCCCGCTGGGTTCGACCGCTATGAGGCCGCCCCCATCGGGTCGCAGGAGATCGAGGAACTGGAGCGCTCGGTCGAGGTGTTCCGGGCCTGGGACGCGGCCCGCGGCGGCGGGCTGCAACGCAAGGCCGTGGTGGGCCAGCTCAACGAAGTGGGAGGCATGCTCTCCTACCGACACCCCGACCATCTCCAGCGGCGCCTGTGGGGCGTCGCCGCCAACCTCGCCGTCCTCGCGGGCTGGATGTCGCACGACGTCGGCCTGGAGCCCACGGCTCAGAAGTACTTCGTCATCGCCGCCCACGCGGCCCGTGAGGGCGGCGACCGGCCCCGCGCCGGGGAGGCGCTCTCGCGAGCGGCTCGCCAGATGGTGCACCTGGGCCGGCCCGACGACGCACTCGACCTGATGAAGCTCGCCAAGTCCGGTTCCGGTGAGGAAGTGCTGCCGCGCACCAAGGCGATGCTCTACACCATCGAGGCCTGGGCACAGGCGTCGATGGGCAAGGGCCAGGCGATGCGCCGCACCCTGGGGGAGGCGGAGGATCTCTTCGTCTCCGACAAGGGCGACGTACCGCCGCCGAGCTGGATGCAGATGTTCAAGGAGGAGGACCTGTACGGCATGCAGGCCCTGGCCTATCGCACCCTGGCGGAACACGATTCGGGCGCGGCCGCACACGCACAGCACTACGCGGAGAAGGCCCTGGCCCTGCGGGTCGACGGACGGCAGCGGTCGAAGATCTTCGACTTCCTGTCCATGGCCTCGGCCTGCTTCATCGCGGACGACCCCGAGCAGGCGGACCGGTACGCGCGACTGGCCCTGGTGTCGATGGGGGCGAACTCCTCTCACCGCACCTGGGACCGGCTGCGCGAGATGTACCGGCTCACCGCCGAGTACTCCAGCTATCCGAAGATCCACGAACTGCGCGAGGAGATCAAACTCTCCCTTCCCAAGAACGCGTTGCGGCCCAAGGGAGGCAGGAGCGCGCGGGCCTAGCAGCCCCCGCAGGTCAACAACCGTAAATCGGCGGCATCACGTCGCAGGTGAGCGGCACCAGGTTGTCGGGGCGTCAGGAGCCGACCCTGGCGACGAGCACGCAGGCGTCGTCCTCGCGCTCGCTCTCGCCGAACTCCTCGACAACCGTCCGTACGCAGTCCTGGGCCGTGCGGGCCCCGTCGAAGCGCGGGGCCAGATCGAGCAGCCTCTGCACGGCGGCTTCGTCACTCCCGGCTTCGCCCGGGCGGGGCGAGCCCCATCGGCGGGGTACCAGTCCGTCGGTGTGCAGGAGGAGCAGGTCGCCTTCTTCGAGGGTCACCTCGGCCTGCCCGTAGGCGGCACCGGAAGTCGCGCCGAGCAGTACACCGTCCGGCGTCGGCAGGGCGCGCCCCGTCCCGTTGCGGAACAGCAGCGGGGCGGGGTGTCCGGCCTGCGCCCAGGTGAGGGTGCGGGTCTCGGGCCGGTAGCGGCAGCAGACGGCACTGCCGAGGGCGGGTTGGACGGAGGCGTCGAGCAACTGGTTGAGCCACGCCATGAGTTGGCCCGGCTGGGTGCCCGCCACGGCCATGCCGCGCAGCGCGCCGAGCAGCATCGCCATGCCCGAGGTGACGGCGACCCCGTGGCCGGTGAGGTCGCCCACGGTCAACAGCGAGTCGCCGTCGGGGAGTTCGAGCGCGTCGTACCAGTCGCCGCCGATCAGCGCACTGCTGGACGACGGCAGATAGTGGGCGGCGAGGTCCAGGGTCTCGGGACCCCGCTGCGGGAACCGCAGGGAGCCGCGCCACGGCGGCAACACGGCCTCCTGCAGTTCGACCGCGAGCCGGCGCTCGGTCTGCGCGATGTGCCGGTGGCGTTGCAGCGAGTCACGGGTCTCGCTCACCGTCCGCTGGCTGCGGCGCAGTTCGCTGACGTCCCTCAGCACGGCCCACATCGAGGCGGTGCTGCCGTCGGCGTCGAGCACGGGCTCGCCCATCATGTGCACGGTCCGCATGCCACCGTCGGCGCGCCGGATGCGGAACTCCCCGTCGATGGGTTTCGCGTCGATGAGACAGTCCGTGACCATGGCCGTCAGCATCGGGCGGTCCTCGTCGTGCACCAGCGACGGCAGTTCGTCGAGGGTGAGCGGGGGAGCGGCGGGGTCGCGGCCCAGAATCTGGTACAGCTCCCCGGACCAACTCGCCTCGTCCGTCAGCAGATTCCACTCGGCGCTGCCGACCCGGCTCAGCAGTGAGCCGTGCCGGGGTGCGGTCGGCACGGCTGGGGCGGCGGGTCCGGCCGCGGATTGGACGGGCACGGGCGGTGGGCCGTCCCGCAGCTGCGCCAAGTGCTCGTCGAGGTCGTTGAGTTGATGCACCGCGAGATCACAGAGGGCGCGCTGCCAGCGTCCGTGGGGGTCCGCGCCGTCGACGGGGGCGTCACGCCGCACGGCGTCCACCTCGCCGCGCAGTCGCCGCGTCTGCGAGATGAGCGCGTCGACCGAGCCGCGCTGGGGCGGCTGAGCGGCTGAGCGGTCCGCAGAGAGATGGGACGACATGACGTACTCCGATGCGGGGACGGTACGACCAAGGCTGAAGGAAGGACCGTTACGACTGTTGCACAGCCCGCGACGCCCTGTAAGGGATTTGGCAACACCCGACGCGGTGGTGCATCTGGCATATGCCGCAGTCCTCCCGGACGGGTTGAGCGGACCCGATGAGATACGCGCCAAAGGTGGTCAAGTCGTAGACGACGTACGTGACTTGATGGTGTTGAGGGGTAGGCGCGCCAGTGTTCAATCTACTGTTCGACGGGCGTACGTGCGAGTCCTCGGTCTCAGTCGGTGAGCGCGCGTACGAAGTCGCGCAGATCGGCCGTGTAGAGCGGCGCGGGGTCGATGCCCATCGAGGTGAAGTTGCCCTCGATCTCCAGGCTCACCAGACCGTGCAGGTGTGCCCAGAGCAGCGTGGTGCGCGAGGCGACCGCCGCGGGCACGCTCTCGACGCCGCGCAGCTCCATCCACGCCTCGAACTGTGACGCCGAGCCGTCCGACCTGTCCGAGCCGTCCGGGACGGGCGTGTTCGGCCGGGTCAGAGCGGTGGCCGCGTTCAGCACGACGTTCATGGCGGGCTGGGAGGCCTCCACCAGGCGCGTGGACTGGGCGTCGTAGCCGGGCAGGGGTGCCCTGAACAGCAGGCGGTAGCGATACGGCTCGGTCAGTGCCCAGTCGCGGTAGGCCCCGGCGACCGCGGTCAGCCGTGCGGTCGCGTCCCCTGTGGCCGCGTCGGCCGCGTGGGCGAGGGCGCCGGCCAGGTCGCCGTACGCGTCGATGACCAGGTCGGTGAGCAGGCTGTCGCGGTTGGCGAAGTACCGGTAGAGCGCGGGTCCGGTCATGCCCAGCTGCTTGGCGATGGCGTTGAGGGACAGGGCCTCGGGGCCGCCGGTGGCCAGTTGCTGGAGTGCCGCCGCCTTGACCTCCTGTCGCACCTGTGCGCGGAACCGATCGCGCGGGCCTGTCCCGGTCCGGCTGTCTGTGGCCACTTCATCGCCTTCTTCGTCTGCTCGAAGTCTGGGCGGAGCCTGGTCGGAGTCCGCTCGGGGTGCGCCGGCGTCCAGCCCTTGACGTATCGAATATAAAGGAGCAAGCTTTAGTTAGAACCTATCACGAACACATGAAGCACTCACAAAATGAAGCACTTACCGATATGAAGGAGCTCTGACCTCATGGACACCGAGACCGTCGCGGACGTGGTGACCGAAGTCGTCCTCCCGGGCGTCGTGGAGCCGTCCGGCCTCGAAATTCGCGTACGCCCCGCGCCGCAGCCGGCGGCCGGAGAGGTCGTACTGGGCCTGGAGGCCTCCGGGGTGTCGTTCGCCGAGCAGCAGATGCGCCGCGGCAAGTACTACGACCAGCCGGCGTTCCCCTTCGTCCCCGGCTACGACATGGTCGGCGTCGTGCTGCGGGTCGGCGCGGGCGTGGACACCGCGCTGATCGGCCGGCGCTACGCCGCGCTGACCAAGGTCGGCGGCTGGGCCGGCCAAGTCGCCCTGCCCGTCGACGGGTTGGTCGAGGTCCCCGGCGAACTGGACGCCGCCGACGCCGAGACGGTCGTCGTCAACGGCATCACGGCCTGGCAGATGCTGCACCGCATCGCGAGGGTCCGTACCGGACAGACCGTGCTGGTGCACGGGGCGAACGGCGGGGTGGGCTCCACTCTGGTGCAGCTGGCCACGCATGCCGGGATCCGCGTCATCGGCACCGCCTCGCCCCGCCATCACGACGCGGTGCGCGCGCTCGGCGCGACGCCGCTCGACTATCGCGCGGCCGATCTCCCCGCCAGGGTGCGGGAGTTGGCCCCGGACGGCGTCGACGCTGTCTTCGACCACGTCGGGGGTGACGGCATCGTCGACTCCTTCAGGCTCCTGAAGCGGGGCGGCACGCTTGTCTCGTACGGCACCGCGGCCACCAAGAACGACACGGGCTCCTCCCGCCTGCCGGTGCTCAAGCTCATCGGGCGGCTGTTCCTCTGGAAGCTCCTGCCCAACGGTCGGCGGACGCACTTCTACAACATCTGGGCGGGCAAGCGCCGTTCGGACACCTTCCACGACCGTTTGCGCACCGACCTCGGCCGCGTGTTCGCCCTGCTCGCCGACGGCACCATCACCCCGCAGGTCGCGGCCCGCATCCCGCTGAGCCGGGCCGCCGAGGCCCTGCGGCTGGCCGAGTCCGGCACGGTCACCGGCAAGGTGATCCTCGTCCCGGACCCGGCGCAGAACACCTCCGACGCCCGCTGAGCTCTGCAGCAACTCGGCGCACGCGAACCGCAGTCCGGGACCTGATGGCGATCACTTGTTACGAGAGGGTTGACACCGCATCACGCGAGGGCTCAGCATCGCATCTGCAACGCCGGTTTGAATCGATTCAATTAGTCGGAGTGCCCATCCACTTGGGATCTCGACTCCATTCCGGCCGAGCACCCCCCACCCTCGACAGCAGGAGCCCTCGATGCCCCAGGTGACACGTCGGTCCGTCTTGCACTCGGCCATAGCCGTGGCTCTCGTTCCCACCCTGGGCTCCCTGGTCCTGCCCGGGGGCGCGTCCGTGGCGTCGGCCGCCGTCTCCTGGACGGCGAAGTGGATCTGGGCGTCGGCCAGTTCGGCGAACCAGTGGGTGGCCTTCCGTAGATCGTTCACTCTGGGCGCGGCCCCGTCCAAGGCCGTGACGCGGATCTCCGCCGACTCCAAGTACTGGCTCTGGGTGAACGGCACGCTGGTGGTCTTCGAGGGACAGCTCAAGCGAGGCCCGAACCGTACGGACACGTACTACGACGAGATCGACCTGGCGCCTCACCTGACCGGCGGCAGCAACACGGTCGCGCTGCTGGTGTGGCACTTCGGCAAGCAGGGCTTCTCGCACAACAGCAGCGGCAAGGGCGGTCTGCTGTTCCAGTCCGACATCCAGGTCGGCTCGACGACCACCCGCGTGCTCAGCGACGCCGGTTGGAAGCACACCGTCCACCCGGGCTACTCGAACAACACCAGCGGGACACAGGCCAACTTCCGGCTGCCCGAGTCCAACATCTCCTACGACGCCCGCAGCGCCGCCGCCATGACGGACTGGCAGTCCCCGGGCTTCGACGACCGCGCATGGAGCGCGCCCACCGACTACGGAGCGGTCGGTGCCGCCCCCTGGAACAACCTGGTCGAGCGGCCCATCCCGCAGTTCCGCTACTCCGGCCTGAAGACCTACACCAACGCCGCCTCGCTCCCGGCCTCCGGCCAGGGCTCCACCGCCATCTCGGCCACCCTCCCGTCCAACCTCCAGGTCACTCCGTATCTGAAGGTGGACGCCCCGGCCGGCGCGGTGATCGGTATGCAGACCGACCACTACGACGACGGCGCGGGCCTCACGGGAATCGAGCCCGGGACCGCCTACAACGTGCGCTCCACCTACATCTGCACGGGCGGTGTGCAGGAGTTCGAGTCGCTGGGATGGATGAGCGGCACCGCCGTCCGCTACACGATCCCGGCGGGCGTGACCATCCTCGACCTGAAATACCGGGAGTCCGGCTACGACACCGACTTCGCGGGCTCGTTCAGCAGCAGTGACGCCTTCCTCGACAGCCTGTGGGGCAAGGCGGCCCGCACGATGTACGTCAACATGCGGGACAACTACATGGACTGCCCCACCCGCGAACGCGCCCAGTGGTGGGGTGACGTGGTCAACCAGCTCAAGGAGGGCTTCTACACCTTCGACACCCGCTCCCACGCCCTCGGCGCGAAGGCGATTTCCCAGCTGGCCTCCTGGCAGAAGTCCAACGGCGCGCTCTACTCGCCGGTCCCCTCCACCATCTGGACCGCCGAACTGCCCGTCCAGATGCTCGCCTCGGTGTGGTCGTTCTGGACGTACTACCTCTACACCGGCAACGCCGATGCCGTCACCGGCGCCTACCCGGCGGTGAAGACGTACCTCAACCTGTGGAGCCTGGACAGCGACGGGCTGGTCAACCACCGCGCAGGGGACTGGGACTGGGAGGACTGGGGCACCAACATCGACGCCCGCGTCCTGGACAACTGCTGGTACTACCTGGCCCTGGACACCGCCGCCAAGCTCGCCGACCTCAGCGGCAACAGCGGCGACGTCACCGGGTGGAAGGCCAGGCGCGACAGCATCAAGGCCAACTTCGACCGCGTGCTGTGGAACGCCTCGAAGAACGAGTACCGCTCGCCCGGCTACAACGGCGACACCGACGACCGCGGCAACGCCCTCGCGGTGGTCGCCGGGCTGGCCCCCGCCTCCCGCTTCCGGCCGGTCACCGAGGTGCTGCGCAATCACCTCAACGCCAGCCCCTACATGGAGTTCTACGTCCTCGAAGCGCTGTATCTGATGGGCGCGGCCACCATCGCCGAGGAACGCATGCGCAACCGCTACGCCGCCCAGGTCGCCGACCCGGCATGCCACACGCTGTGGGAGCTGTGGACCAAGGCCGACGGTACCGACAACCACGCCTGGAACGGCGGTCCGCTGTACGCGCTGTCCGCCTACGCCGCCGGGGTCCGCCCCACCCGGCCCGGCTGGACGACGTACGACGTCATCCCGCAGACCGGCACCCTGACGAAGATCAGCACCGTGACGCCCACCGTCAAGGGGGACGTCCGCGTCGGCATCAACCGTGACGGCGGCAGCGTCACGCTGACGCTCAACTCGCCCGGCGGAACCACCGCCCGGGTGGGGGTGCCCGTCTACGGCAGCTCCCGGCCCGTCATCAAGGCGGGCGGCACCACCGTCTTCACCGGCGGAGCCGCCACCGGCAGCGTCAGCGGTCTGACGTACGAGAGCGCCGACTCCTCGTACGTCTACTTCACCGTGCAGCCGGGCACCTGGACCTTCACCGCGACCGGAACCGGCCGCCTCGACGACCTCGCCCTGGGCAGGCCCGTCTCCGCCGACAACAGCCTGGAGAACGGCGACTGGGGCAGGAACCGGCTCACCGACGGCGGCCTGACCAGCGTGAGCGGTGCCAAGGGGTACACCAGCAACGACTTTCCCTCCGCCGATGTCGGCGCGAACCCCGTCTGGGTCGAGATCGACCTCGGCGCGGACACCGACCTCGACGCCGTACGCCTCTTCCCGCGCACCGACACCCAGGCGGCCGGTGGTGGCACCGCGGGCTTCCCGGTCGACTTCACCCTCCAGACGCGGGTCGACGGCGCCACCTCCTACGCCACCGTCCGGACGGTCACCGCCGAGCCCAACCCCAAGGGGCTCCCGCAGACATACGGCTTCAAGACCGCCACCGCCCGCTACGTACGCCTGCAGGCCACCAAACTAGGCAGCCCGGCAGCCGACGAGACCGCCAAGTACCGCCTCCAGCTCGCCGAGCTCACCGTCCCCACCGCCTCGACCACCGTCACCGCCAACTACACGCTGGAGAACGGCGATTGGGGCAAGACGCGGGTGCTCGACGGCACGACGACGAGCCAGAGCGGCACCAAGGGATTCACCAGCACCGACTTCCCCTCCGCCGATGTCGGCGCCAACTCCGTCTGGATCGAGGTCGATCTCGGTGCCGACCGGGCGATCGGCACGCTCACCCTGTCCCCGCGCACGGACACCGCGGCGGTCGGCGGTGGCACGGCCGGGTTCCCGGCCGACTTCAGGATCCAGACCCGCGCGGACAGGGCCACGACGTACACCACCGTCCGCACCGTCACCGGCCAGGCCAACCCCAACGGGGGGAGCCAGTCGTACACGTTGACCGGCGCCACCGGCCGCTATCTGCGCGTCGATGCCACCAGGCTCGGCAGCCCGGCAGTCGACGAGAGCGGTAAGTACCGTCTGCAGCTGGCCGAGATCCGCGTCGGGTGACATCGAGCGGCAGGGATTGACAAGCCGTCGGCGGCCGCGGATTCGCGGCCGCCGACGGTCAGTTCGACCGGCGCAGTCCTGTGATGAGGAGCTCGACCAGTCGACGGGCGTCGTAGCGAGGATCGCTCTCCGCGCCGATGCAGAGGTTGCCGACACCGCGCATGAGTTCGTAGGCCGCCAGATCGGAACGGATCTCGCCCGACTCGGCCGCAGCGTCGAGCAGTTGGGTGCAGACGGGCACGAGCCGGTCGAGGAAGTAGGTGTGCAGCGCCTCGAAGTCCGAGTTGTCGGACTGGAGCACGGCGGCGAGTCCGTGCTTGGTGACCAGGAAGTCGACGAAGAGGTTGATCCATCGCCCCAGTGCGGCATGCGGAGTCGGGCCGGCTGCCAGCAGGCTCGGCCCGGCCTCGGCGCAGGCTTCGACCTGGTGTCGGTAGACGGCGATGATGAGGTCCGCTCGCGTCGGGAAGTGGCGGTAGATCGTTCCCACCCCGACGCCGGCCTCGGCCGCGATGTCGCGCACCGGCGCCTCCACGCCTGAGGTCACGAAGACCGAGGCGGCCGCGTCGAGCAGAGTCTCCTTGTTGCGCCGGGCGTCCTTCCGCTTGGGCGGGGTCGGGTGCCCTGTGCCCTCGTCGTTGTCGTTCACCGCGCTGCTTCCTCCGTGCCGGGCTTGCCAAAGCGGAACAGTGTTCCGTATCGTTAACGGAACAAGGTTCCGTTTGCTCATGATGTCAGAGCACGGGTCCGACGACCAGCCGCGCCTTGCCGCAGGCTCCATCCATCACGGAGGAACACGGTCATGCAGTACCGCACCTTGGGCCGCACCGGTGTGCAGGTCAGCTCCCTCGCGCTCGGCGCGATGAACTTCGGCGCCATCGGGCGCACCACCCAGGACGAGGCCACCGCCATCGTCGATGCCGCACTGGAGGGCGGGATCAACCTCATCGACACCGCCGACATGTACGGCGCCGGAGAGTCGGAGGAAATGGTCGGCAAGGCCATCGCCGGCCGCCGTGACGACATCGTGCTGGCCACGAAGGCGGGCATGCCGATGGGCGACGAGCGCAACCATCAGGGCAGTTCGCGCCGCTGGCTGGTCACCGAGTTGGACAACAGCCTGCGCCGTCTCGGTGTCGAGCACGTCGATCTCTACCAGATCCACCGGTGGGACCCGAACACCGGCGACGAGGAGACGCTGTCAGCCCTGACCGACCTGCAACGCGCGGGAAAGATCCGCCACTTCGGCTCCTCGACCTTCCCCGCCTACCGCATCGTGCAAGCCCAGTGGGCAGCCCGCGAGCATCACCTGAGCCGTTACGTCACCGAACAGCCCAGCTACTCGATCCTCCAGCGCGGGATCGAGACCCACGTCCTGCCCGTGACCGAGGAGTACGGGCTCGGCGTGCTGGTGTGGAGCCCACTGGCCTCGGGCTGGCTGTCGGGCGCGATCCGCGAGGGGCAGGAGATCACCACCAGCCGCTCGACGTTCATGCCGCAACGTTTCGACACCGCCATCCCCTCCAACCGAGCCAGGCTCGATGCCGTGGAGCAGCTGGCCAAGGTCGCCGACGAGGCCGGCCTGACCATGGTCCAGCTCGCGCTCGGATTCGTGACCGCGCATCCGGCGGTTACCAGCGCGCTCATCGGCCCCCGCACGCCGGACCACCTGCACGCGCAACTCGCCGCCGCCGACACCGTGCTCTCCGCCGACGTACTCGACGCGATAGACGCGATCGTCGCACCCGGCACCGACCTCGCCGCGCACGAGAAGTTCGACACTCCGCCCGCCCTGCTCGACCCGTCGCTGCGGCGCCGGTGATCCCGCCCATGGCGCACGCACCCCGTCCTCGATTCGGGATCATGACCGCTCCCTCGCAGGTCGACTACCGCGACGTCCTACGCGTCTGGCGTGAGGCGGATGCGATTGCGGAGATCGAGCACGCATGGCTGTTCGATCACCTCATGCCGATCCTCGGTGAGCCGGACGGGCCGACGTACGAAGGCTGGACACTGCTCTCGGCCCTCGCCGCCCACACTCGACGGCTGCGGCTCGGCGTGCTGGTGACCAGTAACCGGTTCCGGCCGCCCGCGATACTGGCCAAGATCGCCACGACCGTCGACATCGTCTCCGGCGGACGGCTCGACTTCGGCATCGGCGCCGGCTCACGGCCCAACCCTCCCGGGGCCCGGCGTGAGTACGCGGCGCACGGCCTGCCGTTCCACGACACCGCCGACGCCGTGGGGAGCCTCGCCGAAGCATGCACGGTGATACGGCGGTTGTGGACCGAGGCCGAACCGTTCGACTTCCACGGCACCCACCACCACCTCACCGGAGCGTTCGGCAGCCCCAAACCCGTCCAGCGTCCGCACCCGCCGATCCTCATCGGTGGACGCTCGTCCTCGACGTTGCGTGTGGTCGCCGAGCACGCCGACCTGTGGAACATCCCGGGCGGCGACATCGAAGACTGCGTCGCACGCAGCGCACTCCTTGACCGCTACTGCGCCGATATCGGACGCGACCCCGACTCGGTCACCCGCTCGATCCACCTGTCCGTCTCCTATGACCGGCCCGGCGTCACCCGGGACGCGATCGGCGAGGCGATCGGCGCCGGGTTCCGGCACATCGTCCTCGGGCTGTCGGCGCCGTACCCCGCCGACGTCGCCCGATGGGTCACCGACGAGCTGATCAGCACATCTGGATGAGACGGCGGTCGGCCGGCGGTGCGCCGGCGAGCTGCGGACCTTGATCCTGCCCAGAACCCCAAGGCTCGCGCGGTGATCGTTCCGCTGTCGCAGACGGTCACCGGTGACGCAGGTCGCGCACAGAACCGGCCGTTGTGCGGCCAGTAGAGAACAAGCAGGCACTGGCGCTGCCCGGGTGTACTGGGATGGCCCGAATCCTTGCGGCTGCGGTGGGTTTGGGGCGGACATGAGTGACGTGACCAGAGTGGTGCCGGCTCACGAAGCCGCGGCGATGGGATCGAGGCACTGCGTCTGTGGCGATGCGCTCGACGGGCACGGGTCAGGAGCCGCGGAGGAAAGGTTCCGGGGGCTGTTGGAGGCGGCGCCGGATGCGATGGTGATCGTGGATGACACGGGGACGATCCGGTTGGTGAATGCGCAGACGGAGGCGTTGTTCGGGTATCGGCGGGAGGAACTGCTGGGGAATCCGGTGGAGTTGCTGGTGCCGGGTCGCTTTCGTGGGCATCACACGATGCATCGTGAGGGCTATGCGGACAATCGGCAGGTCCGGCCGATGGGTGCGGGTCTGGAGCTGCATGGGCTGCGGAAGGACGGTTCGGAGTTCCCGGTCGAGATCAGTCTGAGTCCGCTGGAGACCACCGACGGTCTCCTGGTGTCCGCCGCCGTCCGCGACGTCAGCGAACGCAAGGCCGCGGAGGAAAGGTTCCGGGGGCTGTTGGAGGCGGCGCCGGATGCGATGGTGATCGTGGATGACACGGGGACGATCCGGTTGGTGAATGCGCAGACGGAGGCGTTGTTCGGGTATCGGCGGGAGGAACTGCTGGGGAATCCGGTGGAGTTGCTGGTGCCGGGTCGCTTTCGTGGGCATCACACGATGCATCGTGAGGGCTATGCGGACAATCGGCAGGTCCGGCCGATGGGTGCGGGTCTGGAGCTGCATGGGCTGCGGAAGGACGGTTCGGAGTTCCCGGTCGAGATCAGTCTGAGTCCGCTGGAGACCACCGACGGTCTCCTGGTGTCCGCCGCCGTCCGCGACGTCAGCGAACGCAAGCGGGCCGAGGAACGCATCAACGAACTCGCCGGACTCGTCGAATCCTCCCAGGACGCGATCCTCGCCAAGACCCTCGACGGTCGCATCACCTACTGGAACGCCGCCGCCCAACGGCTCTACGGCTACACCCCGGCCCAAGTGATCGGCCGGCACGTCTCCGTGCTCGCGCCGGACGAGCGCCGGTTCGAGATCGACGCCCTGATGGAGCGTTTGAGCGGCGGGGAGAGAGTCGAGCACTTCGAGACGCTGCGGCTGACCCGCTCCGGCGAGCTCCTCGACGTCGACATCACCCTGTGGCCCTCCCGCGCAGCCGACGGGACCGTCTTCGGCGCATGCGCCATCGTCCGCGACATCAGTGACCGCAAGCGGGCCGAGGCGGAACTGACCTTCCTCTACGAGCAGCAGCGGCACATCGCGCTGACCCTGCAACGCAGTCTGATGGGCACGCCACCGGCCATCCCCGGACTCGCCACCGCCAGCCGCTACCGGCCGGCCACCCAGGGCGCCGGCGTGGGCGGCGACTGGTTCGACCTCATTCCCCTGGGGGCCGGCCGGGTCGGCGTACTCATCGGCGACGTGATGGGCCGCGGACTGGAAGCCGCCGCCGTCATGGGCCAGTTGCGCTCCGCCGCCCACGCGCTCGCCAAGACGGGCATGCAGCCCCGCCGGCTCATGCAGGCCCTCGACATCGCCGTCGCCGACCTCGACGTACCCGACCAACTCGTGACCTGCTGCTACCTGGTCATCGCCTCCGACGTGGGTGAGGTGACCACCTGCTCGGCCGGCCATCTGCCCACCCTGGTCGCCACCCCCGGCCAGGGCGCCCATGCGCTCCCGGCACCCGTGAACGCACCCCTGGGCGTGGGCGGCGTTCTCTACCAGCAGTCCACCTCGGTCATCTCACCCGGCGCCACCCTGGTCCTCTACACCGACGGCCTCATCGAAACCCCCGGCAGCGACATCGAGGACCAGCTCGCCGAACTCACCGCCACCCTGGACGGTCTCTTCGCCGCCGCCCCCGACCTGGAGGAGGCCGCCGACCACGTCCTGGCCACCCTGCTGCCCGACGCCGAGGGCCACAACGACGACGTCACCCTGCTGCTGACCCGGCTCCCCGACGCCCCGCTGGCGGCCGTCACCACCACCCTGCCGGCCCGGCCCGAGTCCGTGCCCGAAGGCCGCGCCTTCCTCAGCAAGGCCCTCACCTCCTGGGACTGCGTCGACATCGCGGACGACGCACGCCTGCTGCTCTCGGAGATCCTCACCAACGCCGTACAGCACGCCCAGGGCCCCCTCGGCCTGCACATGTGCCGCACCGACAGCGAACTCACCGTCGAGATCAGCGACCGCAGCCCCCATCTGCCTCAGCCTCGGCTGGCCGCCGACGACGAGGAGTCCGGGCGCGGACTGATCCTCGTCCGCGCCCTCGCCGGCGACTGGGGCGTACGCTCCACCGACGAGGGCAAGACCACCTGGTTCACCCTCAAGCTCTAGCCCCACCCGGGACGGACCGGGCGCACCCGACTGACCTCCACCTCGTGCCGTGGCGGCATGGTTCGGCCGCTGTTCACTCCCATCTCACCGCACAGGTATGGACCTTGACGATCACCGCGTGCACTCTTGCGCGCGGTGTGCCGCAGGGGCACGCCAGTGACGAGGGCGGGCGAATGACACCGATCAGCCGAAGAGGCTTCGTGGGGCTCGGCGCATCAGTGGCGGCAGGCGTGGCGATGGGCGCCGGAACCCGTCCGGCAGCCGCCGCCGGCACCGCGGCGAACGGCACGATCTCGGACGTACGGCACGTCGTCATCCTCATGCAGGAGAACCGCAGCTTCGACCACTACTTCGGCCGTCTCAAGGGCGTCCGCGGCTTCGACGACCGCAGCGGCATCGCCCTCTCCGGCGGCAACTCCGTCTTCAACCAGCCCAGCGGCACCGGCCGTCAGTACCCGTGGAAGCTCAGCTCCACGCCCGCCGCCGGCGGCAAGGACGGCGAGACCCTCGCGCAGTGCACCGGCGACCTCCCGCACTCCTGGTCCTCGCAGCACTCCGCCTGGAACAAGGGGCGCCTCGACAACTGGGTCGCCGGCGTCGGCAACGTACGCTCCCTCGGCTACCTCGACCGCACCGACATCCCGTTCCACTACGCGCTCGCCGACGCGTACACCATCTGCGACGCCTACTTCTGCTCCTCCCTCAGCGCCACCGGCCCCAACCGCACCTACCTGTGGAGCGGCAAGGTCGACGGCTCCAGCTACGACGGCGGCGACGAGTCCGGACTGACCTGGCAGAACTACGCCGAGGCCCTGCAGACGGCCGGGGTGACCTGGAAGGTCTACCAGAACGCGCAGGACAACTACGGCGACAACGGCTGCGCCTACTTCAAGAAGTTCGCCGCAGCCAAGGCGGGCGACCCGCTGTACGACCGCGGCATGGCCTCCGTGCCGAAGGCCACCGGCTCCACGCCCGACGACATCGCCGCCGCCATCAAGGCGGACGTCCTCGCGGGCACCCTGCCGCAGGTCTCGTGGGTGGTCGCCAACCAGGCCTTCTCCGAGCACCCTTATGCCCCGCCCGGCGACGGCGCCCACTTCGTCGACCTGGTCTACAAGGCGCTCGCGGCCGACACGGACGTCTTCGACTCGACCGTCCTGTTCCTCAACTACGACGAGAACGACGGCTTCTTCGACCACGTGCCGCCGCCGGCGCCGCCCGCGGGCACGGCGGGGGAGTTCCTCAACGGCACCCCCTACGGCCTTGGCTTCCGTGTCCCGATGCTCGTCATCTCGCCCTGGACGCGCGGTGGTTGGGTCTCCTCGGAGGTCTTCGACCACACCTCCGTCCTGCGGTTCCTGGAGTCCTGGACAGCCGCACTCGGCAAACCGGCCGCCTGCCCCAACATCAGCTCCTGGCGCCGCAAGGTCACCGGCGACCTGACCGGCGTCTTCGACTTCGGCAACCCGGTCTACGGCGCCGCCTCCCTGCCCACCACAAGCGTCATCGGGTCCGCCACCTGCGGCCCCCTGCCCAACCCGGTGCCCACTGCCAACGCCCTGCCCGCCCAGGAGCCCGGCACCCGCCCCGCCCGAGCCCTGCCGTACCAGCCGGCCGGCCATCTGGACCACCTGGAGTTCGGTGCGAGCGGCAAGATTCTCGCCTGGTTCGCCATGACCAACCAGGGCACCCCGGCCAGGAGCGCCGCGCACTTCTCGATCCATCCGAACGCCTACCGGGACACCACGCCCTGGCAGTACACGGTCGACGCGGGTGGCACCGCCTCCGACTCCTTCAACATCGGCACGGGGTACGGCGACGGCAAGTACGACTTCACCATGGTCGGCCCCAACCGCTTCCTGCGCCGCTTCAAGGGCGACGCGACCAAGGCCGGCAAGGCGGCCGAGGTGAGCGACCGTTACGCGACGGAGTCCGGGACCGGGAAGACGGCCCTCTATCTGAAGATGACCAACTCCTCGGCGGCGGCGGTGAAGTTCACCATCACCTCCAACCACTACCGCGGTGACGGGCCGTGGACGTACACCGTGGCCGCGGGCGGGGCGGCGGAGGACTTCTTCAACGCGGTGGCCTACCAGGGCGGTTGGTACGACTTCACCGTCACCGTGGACTCCGACGCGACCTGGTCGCGCCGGTTCACCGGGCACATCGAGACGGGCGGGGCGAGCGTCAGCGGCTGAGCCGGTTCAGTCGCACCGGCCGAGTCGGCGGTAGTCGCCCCGGCCGAGTCGGCGGTACAGGTCCGTTCAGCCGTACAGGTCCGGGCGCGGCGCGAGGTCCACGGCCACTCGGCCGCCGGTCTCCAGCGCCCGGACTCCGGCCTCGGCGACGGCGGACGCCGCATAACCGTCCCATGCGCCGGGGCCGGTGACCCTGCCCTCCCGGGTGGCGTCCACCCATGTCTGGACCTCGCGGTCGTAGGCGTCCGCGAACCGTACGAGGTAGTCCTGCGCCACTTCCTCGCAGGCACCGCCGGACCGGGTCACCACCATCGTGTGCTCGTCCCCGATCCGCGCGGTGCCGGACTCGCAGACCGCTTCGCACCGCACCTGGTAGCCGAAGCCGGAGTTGACGAAGACCTCCACGTCCACCAGTGCGCCGCCCGACGTCTCGAACAGCACGAACTGGGGGTCCAGCAGCCCCTGGGGTGCGTGCGCGGACGGCTGCGGACGGCGCACGGTCACCGCCGTGAGTTCCTGGCCCAGCAGCCAGCGCGCCGCGTCGATCTCGTGCGAGACCGAGCTGTTGACCAGCATCGCCGAGGTGAAGCCGGGCGGGGACGACACATTGCGGTGTGTGCAGTGCAGCATCAGCGGCCGCCCCAACTGCCCGCTGTCCAGCAGGGACTTGAGCCGCCCGTACTCGGCGTCGTAGCGCCGCATGAAACCGACCTGCACCAGCCGTCGCCCGAGCCGGGCCTCGGCCTCGACCACCCGCAGCGCACCCGCCGATTCCGGCACCATCGGCTTCTCGCACAGCACCGGCAGGCCGCGCGCGAAGGCCGCGAGCAGCGCCTCCTCGTGCGCGGGCCCGGGCGAGGCGATCAACACCGCGCCCACGCCGGGCGCGTCGAGTGCGGCCGCCACCTCGGTGTGGACCGATACGCCGTCGATGCCCGCCACGGCGCCCTTGGCCCGCTCCGTCTCGGGATCGGCGACGGCGGCGACCCTGGCGCCGCTCACCACTTGGTCGATGCGCCGTATATGGTCGGCGCCCATGTGTCCGGCACCCAGGACCGCCACACCCAACAGCTCACTCACGCGCTTTGCACCTCTCCGCCGACAGCTCGGTCCATGTGATCCGATTGTCGGCCGGAAAGATCAGTAGCGCAGTACCCCTGCGATGCCTTTCGCGTCCGCGAGGCTGCCGTCCGGGACGAAGCGGACGTCGGCGCCGGTCTCCAGGCACCGTTCGACGATCTCGTCGACGATGTCCTCGCGGGCGTCCAGATCGCCGCTCTCGGCCGGGACGAGATGCTCGCCGCCGTCGTCGCGCACCGTCACGCGGTAGTTCTCCTCGACGGCCAGCAGTCGGACCCGGCCCTCGGCCGCGTTCTGCCACACCTCGTCGACCCCGGCGGCGAACTCCTTGCGGCCGCGGGCCGACTCGAGTTCCCGGGCGACCGCGTCGACGTTCTTCCGCTCCTCGGCGGTGATCAGCGGCCGGACCGCCTGCCACACCGCCTCGGGGGTGCCGTGGGCCAGACCGCCGTGCGGGATGTGGGAGGCCTGCTTGGTGACCGTGCCCACCTCGTCCAGGGCGGAGAGCGCAGCCGTCTCGCCGGTGACGTAGAGCGGCCGGGGATGCTCGCGCAGCACCGTGCTCATGGCGGTGTCGGCCTCGCGCAGGAACTGACGGGTGCGCTCGGCGCGGAAGGTGCTGGCGAGGTCACCGACCCGTTCCTGGCGCTCGGCGTCCGGGTCCTCCAGGCTCCGGGTGAGCGGGAAGCCCCCGCTGTCCTCGGCCACGACACGGTCGGCGCCGCCGTTCCACAGCGTGACCCGGTCGGCTGAGACGGACAGCACCCAGAAGGGGCGCTCGGAGACCTGCGCGGCGACGAGATTGCGGGTCAGGAAGGTGTCCGAGAGCACCACACGCTCGGGCACGGTGCGGGCCAGCGACCACACCTGGTGCTCGCCCGGAGCCGCGAAGATCACCAGGCCGTCCTCGGCGTGCGCCAGATCCACCTCCGCGAGCGCCAGGTCGAGCTGTGCGACGAGATCCGTCCGCCGCTCGCGGGTCACCGCCGGGTCGGCCTCCAGCTGTTTCTTGGCCTCGGCCACCACATTGCGCAGCCGGACCGGATCCTGGGCGTTGTCGGGCTCCCTGCGGTGGGTCGGCGTCAGCACGGACACCGCGGGATAGGGACGCGGCCGACGAAGTTCGGTAAGGGTTGCGGTACTCAGCGCGTGCTCCATATGTGCACGATAGGACTGATTCGCCGGTGGGGCATTAGGAGCAGCGGGCCCCCGCACGGGACGTCAGAAGGCGTCCGGGTCCGCCGCCGCCCAGTCCGTGCCCCAGGACCGGGGCGGCTCGCCCAGCAGAACGCCGGGCGCGAGCCACTCGTACAGCTCGGCGTACGACAGACGGTCGTCGCGTCCGTACGGCGGCGCAGCAGCTCGGGAGTGAGCTCCGCCGGCTCCCGTACGCCCATGGCGGCCATGATCTGCACGGCGCTGTGGACAGTGGACCGCTGGAAGCGGTGGACGCGCTGCGTCTTGTCGGCCACGTCCAGGGCGCGGACCCGCCGCGGGTCCTGCGTAGTGACGCCGACCGGGCAGGTATTGGTGTGGCAGCGCTGAGCCTGCAGGCAGCCGAGGGCGGACATCATCGCGCGCGCCGCGCTCGTGTAGTCCGCGCCCTGCACCAGCCGCTTGACGATGTCCGCGCCGGTGGCGACCTTGCCGCTCGCGCCGATCCGGATCCGGTCCCGCAGCCCGGTGCCGACCAGGGCGTTGTGCACGGTGATCAGCCCCTCGGTCAGCGGCGTACCGAGATGGTCGGCGAACTCCAGCGGTGCGGCCCCGGTGCCGCCCTCGGACCCGGCGACCACGATGGAGTCGGGCGTGACGCCTTCCGCGAGCATCGCCTTGCACACGGCCAGGAACTGGCGGCGCGAGCCCACGCACAGCTTGAACCCGGTCGGCTTGCCGCCCGACAGCTCGCGCATACGCGCGATGAAGAGCACGAGTTCGCGCGGTGTGGCGAAGACCCGGTGATACGGCGGCGAGACCACGGTCTCACCCTCCGGGACATCACGTGCCTGCGCGATCTCGGCGTTCACCTTGGCACCCGGGAGCCCCCCGCCGATGCCCGGCTTCGTCCCCTGGGACAGCTTCAGCGACACACACTTGACCTCCGGCAGTGCGGCCTTGTCGGCGAACTCGCGCGCGTCGAAGCCTCCCTCGGAGGTCCGGCAGCCGAAGTACCCCGTACCGATCTCCCAGATCAGGTCGCCGCCGCCGCGCAGGTGGTACTCCGACAGGCCGCCCTCCCCGGTGTCATGGGCGAAACCGCCCAGCGCCGCCCCCTTGTTGAGCGCCAGGATCGCGTTCGAGGACAGCGCCCCGAAACTCATCGCGGAGACGTTCAGCAAGGCCATGTCGTAGGGGTGGGTGCAGTCGGGACCCCCGACGCGGACCATCGGCGGCTCGTCCGGCACCTCGACCGGGGACATCGACGGCACCAGGTACTCGTGCCCGTCCGCGTACACGTCCTGCTCGGTGCCGAACGGCTCCTCGGCCTCGACGCCCTTGGCCCGCTCGTACACGATGCTGCGCACATCACGGTCGTACGGGCGCTCGTCGAAGTTCCGCTCGATGAAGTACTGCTGCAGCTCCGGCCGCAGCCCCGGCAGCGCCGAGGGCGACCAGCAGCAGTACGAGCATCCGGCGCACACCATGAGTGAAACCCATGGGAACGCATCAGGCGAGAGGGGCGCGATGCGTGCGCGCGTCCTACGCCGACTGCAGGGCCCCCTTCGCGAGCGCCTTGTCCGCGGCGGCGGCGGACGGCTTCCACCACGTCGTCACCGGCTCCCAGACGAGGACGGCGTCGCCCGCGCCCAGCCGGCGGGCGGAGAAGGAGCGCCCGAAGTGGGACGGGTCGGCGGAGACGCCGACCGAGGTCACCCGGCGGGCCTCGGGGTCGGCCGGGTCGGCGATGGTGCGGACGGAGGCGTACGCGGCCTTCCCCGCGCCGATCCGGTACGGGGCGCTGTCACCGGCGGGCACCGGCAGGGCCGCGCCGTCCAGGTCCCCGAAGGTGACGGTGGGGATGCGGTCGACGGTGCAGGCCCGGGCGCCGTGGTTGGTGACGCTGAGGTGCAGCACCCTGGGGTCCTGGGAGACGTGGGCTCGCACGGTGAGGGACTTCTGCGCGCACGGCGCGGGCCGTGTGGCGGCCGCGCCGCTCTGCGGTGTCGCGAGGAGCAGGGCGGTGGCGGCGGTGGAAAGGGCGAGGACGGGTCGGATGCGCATCGGTGGTTCCCCCTGGTTCGGTCACGTACGGCGGTGGCGTGCGCGGGGCGACGCCTGCCCAGTGTGACGGTCGGGGAGTGCGGCGGGTTGTACCTGACTTGCCCGTGTTGTGGACCCGTATCCGATCTGTCATCTCCCGATGGGGGCTTCGGTGGACAGGCGCCGGTCCTTCAGTCGTCCGAGCCACAGGAACTGCCGCTGTGCGGCAGGGAGCCGTACAGGAGGAAGTCGTCGACCTTGCGGTGCACGCACTTGGAGGACGCGTACCCCGTGTGACCCTCGCCCTTGTTGTCCAGCACGACGGCCGAGGAGCCGAGCCGCTCGGCGGTCTCCACGGTCCAGCGGTACGGCGTCGCGGGATCGCCGCGGGTGCCGACCAGGAGCATCTTCGCGGTGTGCAGGTCACGCACCTTGTCGCGGATGTAGTCCGTCCCCTTGGGGCGGCCGTAACACATCAGCACCTCGGTGAGCCGGTACGGGCCGAAGACCGGCGACACCCGCTCGTACTCGGCGCGCAGCGCGTCGAGATCCCTGGTGACCTGGCCGGCGGTCGGCCGGTCGGGGTCGTCCGCGCAGTTGATGGCCATCAGCGCGGCGGGGAGGTTGTCGAGCGGAACGTCCTGCGCGTCGACGAGTCCGCCGCCGTCGGCCGGCGCCGTGGCGGTCCGGCGGATGTCCGGCAGCGAGGCGCCACCCGACAGCTGCATCAGGTCGCGGGTGTCGCCGTCCTGGACGAGGGAGGCGAGGGCCTGTTCGAGAGTGGGCCACAGCTGCTCGCTGTAGAGCGCCTGGCCGATGGAGCCCACGAGGTCCTGGCCGGAGAACTGCTGCCCGAAGTCCGTCGGGACCGGATCCTCGTCCAGGGAGTCGACCAGCCGGACGACCTGCTGCTGTGCGGTGCGCACGTCCTGGCCGAACGGACAGGCCACGTCCTTGGCGCACCAGGTGATGAAGTCCTCCAGGGCGGTCTGCTGCCCCTCGGCACTCACCAGCCCCTGCTCGGAAAGGGGCTCGGTGAGCGTGTCCACGCCGTCGAGCACCATCCGGCCCACCTTCTTGGGGAACTGCGCCGCGTACACCGCGCCCAGACGTGTGCCGTACGAGAATCCGAGGTAGTTGAGCTTCTTGTCGCCGAGCGCCTGGCGCATCACGTCCATGTCCCGCGAGGCGTTGACCGTGCCGATGTGCCGCAGGACCGGCCCGGAGTGCTTCGTGCACGCGGCGGCGGCCTTCTGCAGCGCCTTGAGCGTGGCCTGCGGGTCACCGTCGTCGGCGCCCGCGTTCGCCGGGTCCGCGGCCGCGTCGGCGCCGTCGCCGCAGCTGACGGGGGAGGACTGGCCTACGCCGCGGGGATCGAAGGTGACCACGTCGTAGCCGTTCGTGAGGTCCATGAAGTCCTTGCCCCCGGCGGCGAGTTCGCTGACTCCGGCGCCGCCCGGGCCGCCGAAGTTCAGCAGCACCGACCCCCGTGACTTTCCGGTCGCCCGGTAGCGGGCCAGCGCCACGTCGAGCGTGCCGCCGGCAGGCTTGGCGTAGTCGAGGGGGACGGTCACCTTCCCGCACTGCAGATCCTTGGGCATCTCCTCGCCCCGGCAGGCCGACCACTTGATCTTCTGGCCGTAGAAGCGGGACAGATCGGGGCCGTCGTCGGCGGCCGCGGACACCGCCGGAAGTCCGGCCCCCAGCAGGGCCAGCGTCGCGGTTCCGACGAGCGCGCAGCGTCTGTGCGTGGACAGCATGAAGGCCTCCAGGGACGCCCGGCCGCGGACCGTGGGGCAGCCCTCGGTCCACCGACGGGGATACCCCCTGGATCACGATAGGCGGGCACCCGGGGTCACGCCTCTGGGCGAGCGGGACGCGCCGGTGTCCCTTAGCCTGCGCGCCGACGCTGTCGGCCCGCACGAGGGGGCGCGCCGACAGCGGACCGGTCCGAACTGCGGCCTTTCCGACCAGTTCGATAACCGTGACGCTCGATGGAGTGAAAGCCCGATAAGCCATAACTCGGATGGTTCTTCAGCGTTTTATCCGGTGCGGGCGAGTGCCCGCGACCATGTCTGGAAGGCAGGGAACCTATGAAACGGGTTACCCGAAATGGTTTGATCGCCGCGGCCGCCGCCTCGGGGGCGATGGCAGTCACGATGCCGGTGTACGCCGACTCCGCCGCGGACGGCGGCACGGCGGCCTCACCCGGGCTGATCTCCGGCGACACCATCCAGCTCCCGGTGCACGTGCCCGTCAACGTGTGCGGGAACACCGTGAACGTGATCGGGCTCCTCAATCCGGCCGCGGGCAACACCTGCGCCAACACGGGCGGGCGCCACCGCACGGGCCACGGCGGCACCTCGGCCGACGGCGGCGGCGCCTCCGCGCACGGCGGCGCGCAGGACTCGCCCGGCGTGCTGTCCGGCAACGGCGTTCAACTCCCGGTGCACCTGCCGGTGAACGTGAGCGGCAACTCCGTGAACGTGGTCGGCATCGGCGACGCGGCCGTGGGCAACGAGTCCACGAACACCTCCACGCCCGGCGGTCATCCCCACCACCCCGGCACGCCCGCTCCGAAACCACGGCCGCCGAAGAAGCACATCCCCGCGAAGCCGCCGCGGCCTGTCGCCGCGCCGCCCGCGTCGTCGTCCCTCGCGCACACGGGTAGCGACCAGATGCTGCCCGCCGTCGCCGGGAGCGCCGTGCTGCTGCTGGGCGGGACGGTGCTCTACCGGCGCTTCCGGCCGGTCCGGCACGCGGAGCCGACGCAGTGACCCGACGCGCCGAGTCGACGTGAGGCTCTGCACGGGGAGACCCTTTCCGGTCCGGGACAACACGGACGGAAGGGGTCTTCGACGTGTGCGGTGCGGCGGTTCGGTCAGCGGTGCAGCTTGACCTTGCTGAGCGCGGCGACACCGAACGCGGCGAGGGCGATCTGGATGATCCACTCGATCCAGTCGACGCCCTTGGTGTTCGCGACGTCGAGACCGGACGCGATGCCGGTGCCGATGAACGCGGCGATGATGCCGATCATGATCGTCCACAGGATGCCGATGCGCTGGCGTCCCGGAACGGCGAGCCGGCCGAGGACACCGATCACGATGCCGATGAGAATGGCGCTGATGACGCCGGAGATTTCCATGAGCGGGCCTTTCGCATCCCAGCCGTTGATGGCTACTGACGGCTGACGAGTGCCCACAGAAAGCGGTACCAGTCCGTCTCCCGGAAGGCCGGAGCGCCCGGGGCGAGAGGGACAACGAAGGTGCTGCGTCGTCGGATTGCCCCGAGGTGAGGTCAGGACGTCGTGGCGGCCCGCTCGGCGGCGCTGCGCTCGACGCAGAACTCATTGCCCTCGATGTCGGCGAGGGTGACCCAGCCCGTGCCGTCGGGACGCCGGTGGTCGGCGACGGGTGTCGCGCCGAGGGCGAGCAGGCGCTCGACCTCCTCGTCGCGCGAGCGGTCCGTGGGCTGGATGTCGAAGTGGATACGGTTCTTGACCGTCTTGCCGTCGGGAACGGCGACGAACAGGATCGAGACGCCCCCGGCCTCCACCAGGGCCTCGGGGTCGCCGGGTTGGTCGTCGTCGCCGATCTTGGTGTCCAGTACCTCGGCCCAGAAGGTGCCGAGCCGGTAGGTGTCCGCGCAGTCGATGGTCACGTGGTGCACAAGAGATGCCATGGGCGTCACTATGGCGGGTGTCCGGACGATCCCCCAACCGGTTAAGCGGCGGTCGGCCAACTGGTCCGTGGATCAGGGGACTTGGAGCCGGTTCCCGCGGTTGAGGACGTCCTCCGTGCCGCGCGGGCCGTCGCCTCACACGTTCCAGTTGTTTTCTTTCTCAACAAGCAACCCATGCACCCTTTCACCGGTCTCACAGGTTGTTCACAGACTCGGCCCTGGGCGCGTGGGGTGCGTCCGAACCGTCGGCCGGTCGTGGGCTGTCCAGTCCGATGCCACTTGACCATGGCACTCGCAGACGAGGAACCGATGACCAATCAGCAACACCGCACACGCCTGAAGCGTCCGGCGCTCGCCGCGGCGGCCGCGCTCACCGTCGTGGCCGCCGGGGCCTGGGCGGCTCCCGGAGCCGAATCGGCCCCTTCGAACACGGCGGCCAAGCCGAAGCTCAAGCTGATCGCCGCGTCGAAGTCCGTGACGCTCGACCGCTGGGAGGGGGACACCGGGGTCTACCTCGACCTCGGTACGTACGTCACGGTCGACGACGTGCCGCTGGAGTTCAAGGTGACCCGGAAGTCGTACAAGGATCCCGTCGTCGCCAAACAGATCATCCGCGACGGAACGACCACGCGGACCAGAACACTGCCCGCCGGACTGGTGAAGGACTTCTCGGGGCTGCCCGGCTTCCTCAACGTGTCCATCAAGAACGCGGCCGGCCATGAAGTGACGAAGTCCAAGGGCACCTACTGCCCGAACAACGCCTCCGGGCGGATCCGGCCGGACGCCCCGGCCACGTCGAAATACCCGGAGAGCTGCTCCACCAACCCGTTCACGCTGGGCTCGGTGTGGGGTGTCGAGAAGGGCTGGGCGTCCAACTCCAGCACGGTCGACTACGACAACCCGGTGGACCTCCCGGCGGGGGAGTACACGGCCAAGGTCTCGGTGGCCAAGAAGTACCGTGACCTGTTCGGCATTCCCGACAACCGCCCCACCATCAAGGTGACGGTGCGTCAGATGGCTGACGGGGGTGGCGGGGAGGGGGTCGTGTCGCACTCCTCAGGCCATCACGCAGCCGGTCACGGGGCGCACTCCGCCCACTCCGCCGCGCACTACGGTCCCCGTGGTGCCGACGCGCCCACCCCGCCGTCCCTGTCCCACGCGCTCGAAGGCCGCGGCATGGCACACCACTTGGGTGACGGAGCGGGCCACACCGACGGCTCGCGCATCGCGCCCGCGCTGAAGTCGAACGCCGCACGGCCCACCGGCCGGGCGGGCGTCCCGGCCAACGTGCCCAAGCCGGACCTGCGTTCACTGCCCGCCTGGGACATCGCCGTCACCGACGGCGAGGACGGGGACGTGCCCGGCAAGGACTATCTGGCGTTCAGTGCCAACGTCTGGAACGCCGGACCCGCCCCGCTCGTCGTGGACGGATTCCGCAGCCCCGGCAAGGAAAAGATGGACTCCTACCAGTACTTCTACGACGCCGCGGGCAAGCAGGTCGGGTACACGCCCAGCGGCACCATGGAGTGGGACCCGCGGGTGGGTCACGAGCACTGGCACTTCACGGACTTCGCCAGCTACCGGCTGCTGAACGCGGACCAGACCCAGCAGGAGCGCAGCGGCAAGGAGGCGTTCTGCCTGGCCAACACCGACGCGATCGACTACACGGTGAAGAATGCCAACTGGCACCCGTACAACACCGATCTGTCGACCGCCTGCGGTGAGCGGAACTCGATCTCCGTCCGCGAGGTCCTCGACGTCGGCTCCGGCGACACCTACACCCAGTACCGCCCCGGCCAGTCCTTCGACATCACCGGCCTGGCGAACGGCACGTACTACATCGAGGTGATCGCCAACCCCGAGAAGCGGCTCCAGGAGACCAATCTCAACAACAACATCTCCCTCCGCAAGGTCATTCTCGGCGGTACACCGGGCGCCCGGACGGTCACCGTGCCGCCGTACGACCTGATCAACGCCCCGTAGAAGGCCGTACAAGCGCGTAGGAAATCACGGTGCCGCTGGGCCCGGCGTTCTCGCCGGTCCCAGCGGCACCGACATGAATGCGTGCAATGCCTTGACGTGTACTTGGCGAAGTGGGTTCATGGGAGCGCTCCCATGCTCTCTCCCATGCCTTGGTTTCTTGGCGCTCACTTCTCTGGAGTCGCAGTGAGAACAACAAGAAGCACGACACGAAAGCGTTCGTTGGCCCGCCTCCTGACGGGACTGGTCACGCTCCTCGGGCTCGTCGCCCTCGGCGTTCTCAGTCCGACCCTTGCCCAGGCCCGGCCCCAGACGCCCGACGTCCAGGCCACCGGCCTCCACATCAGCAACGGCCGCCTGCTGGAGGGCAACGGCAACGACTTCATCATGCGGGGCGTCAACCACGCCCACACCTGGTACCCGAGCAGGACGACGAAGTCGCTGGCCGACATCAAGGCGCTCGGCGCCAACACCGTCCGCGTCGTCCTCGCCGACGGTCACCGCTGGACCAAGAACAGCGCCGCGGACGTCTCTGACATCGTTGCCCAGTGCAAGGCGAACCGGCTCATCTGCGTGCTGGAGGTGCACGACACCACCGGATACGGCGAGGACAGCGCGGCCGGCACGCTCGACGAGGCGGCCGACTACTGGATCGGCCTCAAGGACGTTCTCGCCGGCCAGGAGAACTACGTCATCATCAACATCGGCAACGAGCCCTGGGGCAACACCAATCCCGCCGGGTGGACCGACCCCACCATCGCCGCGATCAAGAAGCTGCGCAACGCCGGGCTGCAGCACACGATCATGGTGGACGCCCCCAACTGGGGCCAGGACTGGCAAGGCGTGATGCGCGCCAACGCCCAGTCCGTGTACGACGCCGACACCACCGGCAACCTGATCTTCTCGATCCACATGTACAGCGTGTTCGACACCGCACAGGAGATCACCGACTACCTGAACGCGTTCGTCAACGCCAAACTGCCCATCGTCATCGGTGAGTTCGGCGGACCCGCGGATCAGTACGGCGATCCGGACGAGGACACCATGATGGCCACCGCCGAGCAGCTCAAGCTCGGCTACATCGCCTGGTCCTGGAGCGGCAACACCGACCCGATCCTCGACCTGGCCATCAACTTCGATCCCACGCAGCTGAGTTCCTGGGGCCAGCGCGCCTTCAACGGCGCAGGCGGCATCGCCCGGACGTCCAAGGAAGCAACCATCTACGGAGGCGGCGGCCCCGGCGACACCCAGGCGCCGACCACCCCCGGCACCCCGACCGCCTCTGCCGTCACGGCCACCTCCGTCACCCTCACCTGGGCCGCGGCCACCGACAACGTCGGCGTCACCGGCTACGACATCGTCCGCGTCAGCGGCGGCTCCGAGACCACGGTCGCGGCCTCCACCACGAACACCGCCTCCCTGACCGGCCTCACCGCCGACACGGCGTACACCTTCGCCGTCTACGCCCACGACGCGGCAGGCAACCGCTCGGCCCGCTCCGCCACGGTGAACGTCACCACCGACAAGGGCAGCGGCACTCCGGGCACGGCCTGCTCCGTCGGCTATCGCGTTGTGGGCGAATGGCCGGGCGGGTTCCAGGGGGAGATCATCCTCCACAACACCGGCACCGCCACCCTCAACGGCTGGAAGCTCGCCTTCGCCTTCGCAGGCGGCCAGACGGTGTCCAATATGTGGGGAGGAACGCCCACCCAGAGCGGCGGCACGGTGAGCGTCGTCCCTGCCTCCTACACCTCCACCATCCCGGCCGCCGGCTCGGTCACCCTCGGCTTCATCGCCGCCAAGGGCGCCACCAACACGGCCCCGACCACGTTCACCCTCAACGGCAGCACCTGCACCACCGCTTGACCAGCGGCATGGGGCGGGAAGGCGGTGTCGCACCGGGCACGGAATGGATGCGGCACGGCCTTCCCGACGCCGAAGCCGCTGCCCGCCGCCGTTCCGTGAGGACGGCTGCGGGCAGGGCCGGTGTGCGGTGGTGTATTCGGTTGGTGAGCCGGATGCCGCTCGGGGCGGTCGCCGTCAGGACGTCGTCGAGGCGGTTGCGGGGACCGCGTCCTGGCGGGACCCGGCGGGACGCCGGCCCAGGACCGCGTAGGCGACCACGAACGCGGTGAGGAGCAGTCCGGTGGCGACGGCGAAGGCCAGGTGGTAGCCGCTGGTGAGCGCCTCGGACCTCGGGGCGCCCGCGCTCAGCCGGGCCTTGGTGCGGCCTGCGGCGAGGGTGGAGAGGACGGCGACGCCGAGCGCCATCCCTATCTGCTGGGTGGTGTTGAACAGGCCCGAGGTGAGTCCGGCGTCCCGCTCGTCCGCCCCCGACATACCGAGTCCGGTGAGCGCGGGCAGTGCGAGGCCGAAGCCCGCGGCGAGCAGCATCACGGGGAGCAGATCGACGGCGTACGACGCATGGACGGGCACCCGGATCAGCAGCGCCAACAGGGCGGTCAGGAGGGCCAGTCCGGCCAGCAGGACACCGCGCTCGCCGAAGCGTCCGATCAGGCGCGAGGAGACACCGAGCGAGACGATACCGATCACCACGGCGGCGGGCAGCATGGCGAATCCGGTCCTGGAGGCTCCGTAACCCTGCACCTGCTGGAGATACAGCGCGACCAGGATCTGGAAGGAGAACAGCCCGGCCACCATGAGGAGTTGGACGAGGTTGGCCCCCACGACGGTGCGGGAACGAAGGATTCGCAGCGGCATGAGCGGTGTCTTCGCGACGGCCTGCCGTGCGGCGAAGCCCGCGAGCAGCAGCAGCGACAGGCCGCCGAGGCCGAGGGTGTGGAGTGAAGTCCAGCCATACGCCTCGACCTTGATGACCGTGTAGACGCCGAGCATGAGTCCGGAGGTGACGAGGAACGCCCCACTGATGTCGGCGCCTGCGCGGAGACCCAGGCCGCGGTCCGCGGGCAGGGCGGGTACGGCGACCGCGAGGGCCGCGAGGCCGATCGGCAGGTTGATGATGAAGATCCAGTGCCAGCCGAGGGTGTCGGTCAGAATACCGCCGAGCACCTGCCCGATCGAGGCGCCTGCCGCGCCGGTGAAGCTGAACACCGCGATGGCGCGGGCGCGTTCACGCGGCTCGGTGAACAGGGTGACCAGGATGCCGAGGCTCACCGCGGAGGCCATCGCGCTGCCGACGCCCTGCAGAAACCGCGCGGCGATCAGGACGGTGGGCGAACCGGCCGCTCCGGCGAGGAGGGAGGCGCCGGTGAAGACGGCGGTGCCGGTGAGGAACATGCGCTTGCGGCCCAGGAGATCACCGAGCCGGCCGGACAGGAGCAGCAGCCCGGCGAAGGCGATCAGATAGGCGTTGACCACCCAACTCAGTCCCGCAGGCGTGAAGTCGAGGTCCTTCTGGATGGCCGGCATGGCCACCGTGACGATGCTGCCGTCCAGCACTGTCATCAGCATTCCGGTGGCGATGACGCCCAGGGCGAGGGAACGGCGGCGGTGAGCCGGTGAGGCGGGCGCGGATTCCGGGGTGGAGGCGGGGTGCGACTGGGGCGACAGCGCGGGAGCTGACGTGGACCTGGGCATGGGGGCCTTCCTGTCATGGACGGTCGCCTGGTGGCGGTCGTCGGTGACCGCCGTGTGGCGGTGCCGACAAGTGAGACCGTAGCAGATGGTTCCGTTGCAGACTATCTACATAGAACTCTTCTCCTTGCTAATCTGAATCCCATGACCGCCCTGAGCCCGGCCTCCCCGGCCCGTACCGCGCCCGATCTCTCCTTCTTCCTGGACCACACCAGCCATGTCCTGCGGACGCGGATGGCGGCCGCCCTCGCAGAGGTGGGTCTGACGGCGCGTATGCACTGCGTTCTCGTCCATGCCGTGGGCGAGGAGCGGACCCAGGCGCAGCTCGCCGAGATCGGTGACATGGACAAGACCACGATGGTCGTCACGGTGGACGCTCTGGAGAAGGCGGGCCTCGCCGAACGCCGCCCCTCCAGCACGGACCGGCGGGCGCGGATCATCGCGGTGACGGACGAGGGCGCGAAGGCGGCCGTACGCAGCCAGGAGATCGTCGACCGCGTGCACCGGGAAGCCCTGGCGGACTTCTCCGACACCGACCGCGAGACGTTCCTGCGCCTCCTCGGCGCCCTGACCGAGGGCCCGCTCGCCGCCCCGTCGGAGGCCCCGCAGCAGGCACGCCGGGCGCGGCAGCGGAGTTAGCCGGGCCGGGAGCCGGGAGGCGGGAGGCGGGGGTGTACGCGCACGACCCGGTTCGCGGCCGTCTTCTGCAGCAACCCGTACGCGAGAACCGGCAGCAGCAGATGAGGTTTGTCGGGCAGTGCGTTGGTGATCAGAACCGCGCTCGCGCTGCTGTTGTTCATTCCGCACGCGAGGGTGAGGGAGGAGGCGGCCGGGGCGTCGAGGCGCAGGACACGCGCCGCGATGCGGCCCGTGGCGAAGGACAGAGTGCACACCACCGCGGCGACGGCCAAGGCGGCGGTGAGCAGGAGCGGGCGCGGGTGGGCGAGAAAGGATCCCAGGGCGCCGGCGGCGTTGGCGTACGTCAGGACGAGCGAACCGAGCATCGCCGTCGGGACGACGGCGCTCAGCAGGCGGCTCAGCCAGGGACGGGCAAGTCCGGGACGCGATGGTCCGCGACGGGCGCGGCCAGGACGTGCGAGTCCGCGACGTGCAAGTCCAGGACGTGCGAGTCCAGGACGTGTCATGACGAGTCGGCACGCGAGTCCCGCCGCGCAGGGCAGCACCACCCCGGTCAGCGTGAAGCCGCTGTTCGCCGTCTGTCCGGCCGCTTCCACGGTGCCCACGTACTCGCCGTGGAGCAGCGGGGCAAGCGCCTGGACGGTGACGGGGAGGGTGAGAGGACTGAGCAAGGTGGACACGAGGACCAGCCCCACCATCGTCGGCTGGTCGCCCTGACCTTTGCCGGTCCATACGGTGGCCCCGGCGGCGACCGGCATGGCGAGGAGCATGATCATGGCGGTGATCAGACCGCTGCCGCCGTCGGAGTCGGGAGTCCACCGCAGCAGGAACGCGACGAGCGGAATGATCAGCAGCGGGGCCAGCACATGCAGGACGAGTCCCGCCAGCAGTGTTCTCGGCCGGCGCAGGAGCTGTCCCAGCGCCTGCGCGGGGACCTGGAGTCCGGCGGAGAACAGGACCAGGCCCAGCAGTAACGAGGTGCTCGGCAGGGGAAGTTCGTGGGTGCCGTCGAGCGGCAGGCCATGCGCGTGGCGCAGCCAGAGGCCGGGGCCGGGTGCCATGAGGGCGAGCACGTAGGCGAGGGCCATGGCCCGGCCGAGGCGTCGGCGCAGCCACCCGGTCGCACGGTCAGTGGGGGAGAGGCGGTCGGTCGGGTTGTGCACGGCGGCGCTCTTTCGTCGTGGGGGCGGGGCGGGGACGAAGCGTCGCTATGGCGAGGCGGGGATGGCAGAGATCCATGGCTCGCATGGTCCACGCGTGAACCGGCCGGGGAGGGCGGTGCCACGCGGCGGTCAGGATGTGTTCAGGTTCCTGATGCGACGGTCTGGCCTCATGACCCACGAGACGTCCGAGACCTCCACCGTTGACAGTGCCGCGACCGCGGCACCCGGCCATCGCCTCCGCCGGAACAAGGTGCCCGAAGTCACCGTGTACTTCTGGCTGATCAAGGTGTTGTGCACGACGGTCGGCGAGACCGCGGCCGACCTGCTCAACGAGAAGCTGGGCCTGGGCCTGACCGGTGTGTCGCTGCTGATGAGCCTGCTGCTGGCCGCCGTGCTCGTCGTGCAGTTCCGCACCACCGCCTACCGCCCCGGCGTCTACTGGCTCGCCGTGGCCCTGATCAGCATCGTCGGCACCCTGATCAGCGACAACCTCACCGACAACCTGGGCGTGCCGCTGACGACGAGCACCACGGTGTTCGCGATCGTCCTCACGCTCGTCTTCGTCGTCTGGTACCGCCGCGAGCGGACCCTGTCCATCCACAGCATCGACACCCTGAGCCGCGAATCGTTCTACTGGCTCGCGGTGCTCTTCACCTTCGCGCTCGGCACGGCGGCCGGCGACCTGGTCGCCGAGCGCATGGACCTCGGCTACTGGGTCTCGGCCGTCCTGTTCGCCCAGGCGATCGCCGCGGTCGCGGTGGCGCGCTTCGCGCTCGGCCTGAACGCCGTGTGGAGCTTCTGGATCGCCTACGTCCTCACCCGGCCGCTCGGCGCCTCGATGGGCGACTACCTCTCCCAGCCGACCGGCGACGGGGGGCTGGGCCTGGGCACCGTGATGACCAGCGTGCTGTTCCTCGCGGTCATCCTCGGCCTGGTCGTGTTCCTGACGGTGACGCGCAAGGACGTCGGGACGGGGACCGGCGCAGCGGTCGCCACGGGGACCGGCGCGGAGGCCACCACGGACGTCGACGCTGATGGGGCCGCGGACGTCAACGCGTCGGGACGGAGCGCCCGGTAGGCGGCCCAACCGCCTCGCTGACGGGTGTTCAGGATGCGTTCAGGCTGCGGCTGACACGGTCGGAACCGGTGCTGCCACCGGCAGGTCACCCCCCACTCGTCCCACCCGAGAGGGCGCCCGTTCGGCATGCGGGCGCCCTCTCGCGTGACGGAGAACAGGAGCCTCCTCATTGGAGAAGCCGGACATCCTCACCGACCTGGACGTCGCCAGTACGACCAGGTCCGTGATGAAGAAACTGCCCGAGGTCACCCTGGCCTTCTGGATCATGAAGATCGCCGCGACCACCCTCGGCGAGACGGCCGGCGACCTCTTCGCCCAGACGCTGAAACTCGGCTACTTCCTCACCACCATCGCCCTGTTCCTGCTCTTCGTGGCGACCCTGGTCGTCCAGCTCAGGTCGCGTCGCTACCACCCGTTCCTCTACTGGACCGTCATCCTGTCCACCAGCATGGCCGGCACCACCATGTCCGACTTCATGAACCGGGACGCCGGTGCCAAGTACCTCTCCGGCGGCGCCACTTCGCTCGGCTGGGGACCGCAGGGCCTGGGGCTCGGCTACCCCGTCGGCGCCGCCATCCTGATCTCGATCCTGATCGCCGTCTTCGCCCTCTGGAAGCTGACCGGCATGACGTTCGTCATCCGCGACATCGTCAGCTTCCGCGGCGAGGCCCTCTTCTGGACGGCGATCCTCGTCTCCAACACGCTCGGCACCTCCATGGGCGACTTCCTCTCCGACAGTTCGGGACTCGGGTACGCCGGAGGTGCGCTGCTCATCACCGGGGCTCTGCTGGTGCTCCTGGCCCTGATGCGCGTGTCCGGTGTGCCGAACGTGCTGCTGTTCTGGTTCGCCTTCGTCCTCACCCGCCCGCTCGGCGCCACGGCCGGTGACTTCCTCACCAAGCCGGTGGCCAAGGGCGGTCTCGACCTCGGCACGGCGGGATCGTCGGCCGTGCTGCTGGCGCTCCTCGTCGGCCTGATGGGCTACGCCCAGGTGCGTGAACGCAGGACCTCGGCCCCGGCGTCGGAGCTCGAAGAGCAGCAGACGGTCAGCCCGCGGGCAGGCTGACCACGAACCGAGCCCCGGGTGTGTGCCCGGGGTCGTACGTCACCTCGCCGCCGACGGAGCGGGCCAGGCGTCGCGCGAGCGGCAGCCCCAGGCCGGCTCCGTCGTGTCCGTCGCCGGGATCGGCCCGGCGGCCGGGCTGGAAGAGCTGCGGCGCGAACGACTCGGGTACGCCGGGGCCGTCGTCCGTGAGCGCGATGTGTACGCCACCGGGCGCAGCGTGGGCGCGGACGGTGACGTGCGAGCGCGCGTACCGGCAGGCGTTGGCGAGGAGCGGGCTGACGATGCGCTCCAGGAGAGCGGGCTGGACACCGGCCTCCAGGTCTCCCTCCTCTTCCTCGCTGCCGCTGCCCGTGCTGCTGCCGGTGACGAGGACGGTCACGGCCAAGTGGCCCTGTTCGTCGAGGCTTTCGGTGAGGCGGCGCAGCACGGGCCGGACTTCGGCGGTGCCGGGGACCGCGGGCGCGCCGCCGCGGGCGTCGTCGAGGAGGGTGTCGCAGATGGTGCGCATGGACTCCGCGGCATCGGCGATGACGGTGTGGGCTGCCCGCGTCTCGGCGGCGGAGCGGGGGCGGGCCTGCCACCAGTCGAGTTCGGCGATGATGCGGCTGAGCGGGGTGCGCAGCTCGTGCGACAGCTCCCCGGTCAGCTGCCGCTCATGGCGCAGTACCGCGCGAATACGGTCGAGGAGCGCGTCCAACGACGTACCGAGGCGGGCGAGTTCGGCCGGGCGGGCGACGGCGGCGAAGCGCTCCTCGGAAGCCACGGCGCTCCACCGGGTGGCCTGGTCGGTCATGGTGCCCACGGGCCGCAGCGCGCGGCCGACCGCCAGGCGGGTGAGCGCGTAGGTGCAGGCGAGCATCAGCACGTCCAGGACGCATGACCCGAGCAGCAGGGTGTCGGCCGAACTCCGGTAGGGCGTCAGGTCCAGTGCTGTGACGACGGTGGCGGCGCCGGTGCGGTCGGGGACGGGCCGGGCACACATCCGCACGGGGGCGGGGTGTTCGGCGGTGACGCAGCGGCGGCCGCCGTGCTCGACGAGTTCCCTGGCGAGGTGGGTCAACGGGGCGGCGGGCGAGGGTGGTTGCTCGAGGAGCCGGGTGCCGGTGTAGATCCATACGTTCGCGTCGAGGAGGCGGTCGTTGGAGGTCTCCAGGACGCGTACGGTCGGGCCGCTGGTGTCGATGGTCGTCGCGACGGCCGCGGTGCGGGTGCGCAGTTCGTCGTCGGCCTGGTGCTGGAGGTGGCGCCCGACCACGGCGTTGAAGGCGACCGTGAGCAGCACCATCAGAAGCGCGGCGGTGGTGAGCGCCACCAGGGAGAGCCGACCGCGCAATGTGCGCGGGGTGAGCCGCGAAGTGATGGTCAGGAGCGGGGGGAAGGGGGCTGCGAGGGACGTCATGACAGGCGGTGGCCGATCCCGCGGGCGGTGCCGATGGTGAGGTCGCTGCCCGCCTCGCGCAGCCTGCGGCGCAGCCGGGTCAGGTACTGGTCGAGGGTGTTGTCGCTGACGTGGGCTCCCGCGGGCCAGGCCGCTCGGATCAGCTCGCGTCGGCGCACGATGTCCCCGGACGCTGCCATGAGTGCCGCGAGCAGGCGGAACTCCGTCGGGGTCAGGTCGACCCGGGTTCCGCTCGCCGTCAGCGTGTGCCGGACGGCGTCCAGGACCAGGTCGCCGGCCGTGGTCGCGGGGCCGGGCGCGGCGCGCTTGACCGCCGCGCGCAGCCGGGCGGCGAGTTCGGCGAGGTGGAACGGCTTGGGCAGGTAGTCGTCACCGCCCGCGGAGAACCCGGACAGGCGGTCGGTCAGACCGTGATGGGCGGTCAGGAAGATGACGGGAGAGAGGAATCCGTTGGCACGCATCGCCTGGCAGACGTCCCGCCCGTCCGCGTCGGGCAGCCCGATGTCGAGCACGGCGGCGGAGACCTCGTCGGTGGCGAGCCGCAGTGCGGTGGCACCGTCCGGAGCGGGCAGCGTGTCGAATCCCTCTTCGCGCAGCCCGCGCCGCACGACGTCACGCAGGGTGTGATCGTCCTCGACGACCAGGATCTTGTGGCGCATGGTCCTCCAACGGCGCGGTGGCCGTGCTTGTGGTTGCGGCGATGAAGCGGTCGGGCAGCCACGAGGCCGCGGCGCACAGGCACAGGCCCAGCCAGCCGATGCTCAGCAGCCAGCCGCCCACCACATCGGTGAACCAGTGCACCCCGAGATAGACACGGGTCAGTCCGACCAGTGCGCCCCAGCACCCGGTGACGACGGCGAGCAGGGTTCTGCCGCGCGGGGCGCGCAGGAATATCGCGAGGACGAGCAGTCCGGCGGTGAGGGCCGCCGTGGTGGCGTGCCCGGAGGGGAAGGCCCATCCGGAGGCATGGGTCCCCCAATCCGTCCGTGGCGGGCGGGGGCGGGCGACGAGTGTCATCAGCCCGTAGCGCACGGCCTGCCCGGCGGCCAGGCAGCACAGGGCGAGGGCGGCGGCGAACAGCCGGTGGCGAGCGGTGCGGCCCGCGACGATCCCGGCCAGTACGGCGAGCGCGTACGGAATGACGCCCGTTCCGGTGGCGGTGAGGCCGCGGGCCGCCGCCAGTGCCATGACGGAGCGGTGGGCGACGGACCAGTCCAGCAGGTCCTCGTCGGCGAACAGCGGGGCGCCGTCGCGGCCGATCACGACCATCGTGAGGACGGTGAGGGCCGCCAGGGCTCCCAGGCCGACGCTTCCGGCGAGGTCCGCGATGTCGCCGCGCCGGGGGCTGCCGCGCTTCATGAGGCCAACAGCAGGGGACGCAGGGGGGTGGCGGTGATCCGCCGGACCAGCGCGTCGGGGAAGCGGCGCGGCAGCTGCATGCCGAACATCGCCACCACGGCGCCGACGAGCACACCGGCCGCGATGTCGTGGGGGTAGTGGGCGCCGACCCAGACCCGGGAGACCGCCATGACGCAGGCGGCGACGGTGGCGATCGTGCCGAGCCGGCGGGAGACGAACAGCAGGGCCACCGCGGCCGCGACGGCGATGGCCGCGTGATTGCTGGGGAAGGACCAGTCGCCCGGCGCCGGACACGCCTCCAGCGTTCTGATGTGCAGGCTCCGGCAGGGCCTCTCCTCGCGAACCACCTGCTTCAGCAGGGCGTCCACGCCGTAGGCCAGGACCACGATCACCGGCACGGCCAGCGCCTGCGCGGCCGCCACGGTGCCGACCCGGCGGGCCCGCCACCAGCCGACGACCATGAGTGCGGCGAACACCACGAGCCCGTACGTCGACCAGGCCGAGAGGCCGTCGTCCAGCCATGCGGGCGAGCTGCGGGCCAGGTCCACCACGTCGACGTAGAGGGAGCCGTCGATCGAGGCCCCGGTGAGGGCGAGCATCATCCGCGTGCCTCCTCGGCGCGCGGCTTCGTCGCCCGCCGTGAGCGGGACACCTCGGGGGCCAGGAGTGAAGGGGCGTCCGACACGTTGACTGCGAGCTGCGACGATGGGTACGTGGGTGTGGTCATCGTCGCGAGCTCCTTCGTCCGGAACCAGCGGACGCGACGAAGCGGCGCCCGACTGGTGACTACAATTCTGTAGACGGTCTACTGGACTGTAGACGATAGCGGGGTGAGGAACGTTCCCATGACCGACGAGAAGGACGAACGACGACCGTCCGGTGAGCTCGAAGCCGCCGTCATGGCCGCCCTCTGGGCCGCCGGCGCGCCCCTCACACCCGGCCGCGTGCAGCTGGAACTCGCCTCCGGCCTGGCCCGTACGACCGTGACGACGATCCTCTCCCGGCTGCACGAGAAGGGCGTCGTCGGCCGCGAGCGGCAGGGGCGCGGCTACGCCTACTTCCCGGTCCAGGACGCCGCCGGTCTCACCGCCCGGCGCATGCACACCGAACTCGACCGGTACACCGACCGCGAAACCGTGCTGGCCCGCTTCGTCGCCCAGCTCAGCCCTGATGACGAGCAGCTGCTGCGCCAGCTGCTGGAGGCCGACGAGACGTGATCCTCCTGCTGCTCGTTCCCCTGCTGGTGCCCTTCGCGGCACCGCCGCTGGCGCGCCGCGCCCTCGACCGCCTGGACCCCGTCGCCGCGCTGTGGACGCTGACCGCCGTCGCCCTCGTGCTGGCGAGCGCGTGCGCGGCGGCCCTCGGTGTCCTGGTGCTGACCGGGCTGCTCAAGATCCCCGCCTTCGCGGCGCTCGGCGAACTCGTGCACCCCCTGCGTACTCCCTCGGACGCCGTCGTCGTCCCCGCGGCCACCGTGGCCGCCGGGGTGCTCACCCTCGGCGTCTGGACGCTCGTTCGCTCGGCCCTGTGGCAGTTCGGCGCCTTCCGGACCGCTCGCACCGAGGCGGGCCGCCGCCCGGCTGCGGGCGACCTGTGCGTCATCGACTCGCCGCACCCCGACGCGTACGCCCTGCCGGGCCGCCCGCACCGCATCGTCGTGACCACCGCGATGCTGCGCAGCCTCGACGCCGCCGAACGCGAGGCCCTCTTCGCCCATGAACGCGCCCACAACCGGGGTGGCCATCACTACTTCCTCGCCGCCGCCGAACTCGCCGCGCAGTGTCACCCCGCGCTGCGCGCGACCCGCGCCGCCATTCGCCTCGCCGCGGAACGAGCAGCCGACGAGGCCGCAGCCGATGCCGTCGGCGACCGGCGGCTGATCGCCCGGGCCATCGCCCGCGCCGCCCTCGCCGGCCAGGCCTCCCGCGCCACCCGGCCGGCCTTCGCCCCGGCGGCGACGACCGGCCCCGTCCCGCAGCGGGTCGCCGCTCTCCTCGCGTCGCCGGGCGGCCGCCCGCGCGCCACGCGCCGTATCGCTCTGCTCCTCACCGCCTGCGCGGTCCTGTCCGCGACCGCCGCGACCGCCGACGTGCTCACCGTCCATCACGAGGTCGAGGTCGCCCAGGGCGAGGAGAGTCGCTGATCCGGTCCGGTCCGACGGCTGCGACGACCCGGTGCGCGGGAATGGCCCGAAGAGGCCCCTGCGCGTGCACGGGGGACCCTCACCGTGCGTCAACACCGGTTCCAGGGGCAGGCGTTCCGCGTGCGTGACCGCTGTGCCGTACGACCGTCCCCGGACCCGCGCGATCGCTCGCGGCGCCGTTTCCTGCCCGGCGGCACCTCATCCGCGATCACGACACGTTGGATGTCGAGATGTCTCTTCCGGTTCACCAGCACCCGGCGGCCGGTGTGCTGCTCACGCTGGCCGACGCACGCTTGCGAGGGGAAGGTGAGGAAACCTTCCTCAGCCGTCTGGCCCGGGACGCCGCCCGGGTGCCCGGCGTGGACGCGGCCGGCTGCCACCTCACCGGCACCGACAGCCGGCCGCGCAGTCAAGGGGCGTCCAATGACGCTGCCGGTCAACTGGAGCGCGCACAAATGGAGTTGCGAGAGGGGCCGTGCATCGAGACCGCTCGCTCCAGCACACCCCTGACCAACGTGCCGATGCTCCACGCGCACAGCCGAACCCGCTGGCCGCGCTTCACCCGCCGCGCCCTGGACGCGGGGTTCACCGCCGTCACCGCCCTGCCGCTGCGCTCGCACGACCGTCTTCTGGGCACCTTGAACCTCTACCACCAGCACGGCGCGCTGCACCGGGACGACGTGCGCTGGTGCCAGCTCCTGGCCGCCGCCGCGGCGCTCGGCCTGGCCCACCACGACCTCCTGCACGAAGCCCGGCGCCGCGGCGAGCAGTTGCAGGGCGCCCTGGACAGCAGGGTTGTCATCGAACAGGCCAAGGGGATCCTGGCCGAACGCCTCGACTGCCCTGTCCAGGACGCCTTCGCCCTGCTGCGCCGCCACGCCCGCAGCAACCGGATGAAACTCACCGACCTGTCCGCCCAGATCATCGGCGGCCCGGCCGACGCCGGACCGTTCCCGCGTCCCTCCGTCGTGGCCGACCGCGGGTCACGCGTCGGTCTTCCGCGACTGCCGCACTGGTACTGACGCTCCGCGCGGTCAGTGGCCGGCGGCTCGGGAAGCCGGCGCGGACTGGCCCGGCGGGGGAGTGGGGCCCGCGGTGCGGGCCGGGTCCGGGCGGGAGGTTTCCGCCGACCCGGGGTCGGGTGCGAACCAGGCCCTGCCGATCAGCATGGCGGCCAGGAAGATCACCGCTGCGGCGACGGCGATCGTCAGCCTCGGCCGACGGGCCGCGAAGCCGCGCACGCCCCTGCGCGCCCGGGGGCTCCGGCGCGTGTGGCCGGTCCGCACGGGGGCGGACGGCAGCGCGTACGTGGTCGGGGGCCCCGTTTCGCCCGGTGCGCGCCGCCGACCGGGCGCGGAGCCCGGCGTCGGTCCGGTCGGGCGAACCGGCCGCGGAGCGGGGGCCGGCGTCGCCGCGGGAAGGGGTTCGGGGCGGCCCTGCCAGGCGCCGACGGCGAACCAGTCGGCCACCTGCCGGGAACCGGGCCGGTCCGTGGGCTCCTTGGCGAGCAGGCCGAGCAGGTAGTTCTCGAAGGCGGGCGGTAGATGTGTGCCGAGTTCGCGCGGTGGCACGGGCGTGGCATCGAGATGCTGATGCAGGATCACCAGGGCGGTGTCGGCCTGGAACGGGGGACGCCCGGTGAGGAGTTGGTAGAGCACACAGCCCAGCGAGTACACGTCGGAGGCGGGTGAAGCGGGCTTGCCCAGAGCGCGCTCGGGCGCGAGGTACAGGCTGGTGCCGACGATCTGCCCGGTGGCCGTGAGCGCACCGGCGGGGTCGTCGAGGAAACGGGCGATGCCGAAGTCCCCGATCTTGAGGGCGCCGTCGGCGTCCAGAAGGAGATTGCCCGGTTTGATGTCCCGGTGCACGATGCCCTGCCGGTGGGCGGCGGCGAGCCCGGCCGCGGCCTCGGCGGCGATCCGGGCGACCTGCTCGACGGGCAGCGGACCCCCGGCCTTCAGATGCTGCGCCAGGCTGTCGCCCTCGATCAACTCCATCACCAGGAACAACCGGTTCTCGTACGAGCCGAAGTCCAGGACGCCGATGACATGCGGATGGTTCAGGTGTCCCGCGGTCTGGGCCTCCAGGCGGAACCGGGATTCGGCGGTGGGATCGGAGTCCTGCCCGAGCAGGAGCTTGACGGCCACCGGCCGGCCCAGCATTTCGTCGTACGCCTGCCAGACCTCGCCCATGGCGCCGCGTCCGATGGGGGTCTGCAGCCGGTACCGGCCCGCTATCAGCACCTGTGATTCATCCTCATGCCACTCATGCCACAAGACGACTTGACCGCCGCAGGCCGTAACTCACCACGTGAGCAAGGGTGATGGTGGGGGGTGCCGCAGCGCGCCCAGCCTACCCGGCGGCGGACATGCCGCAGGCCACGGTCGTGCGATAGCGGCAGGGCCCCGAGTACGTCTTTCGCGAACGCGCGGAAGCCCGGCAGGATGCCCTTCAATGGTCACTCACCAGGTCGTTGGGCGACGGCCGTCAGAAGGGAACCGGCATGACGCGGAAACAGGCGCTGGTGGTGCGAGGCGGATGGGAAGGCCATGAGCCGGTCAAGGCAACGGAGTTGTTCCTCCCCTTCCTCGAACGCAGCGGATACGACGTGCGGGTCGAGGAGTCGACCGAGGTCTACGCAGACGTCGCCGCGATGGCCCGTACCGACCTCGTCGTGCAGTGCATCAGCATGGCGGAGATCGCCGCCGAGGAACTGGCGGGCCTCGGCACGGCGGTCGTCGCCGGCACCGGATTCACCGGCTGGCACGGCGGCATCGCCGACTCCTTCCGCGCCTCGTCCGACTATCTCCACCTGGTGGGCGGCCAGTTCGCGACGCACCCGGGCAAGGAACCCTGCGAACGCCACGGCGGCCCCGAGGACAATTATCTGCCGCATACGGTGAACATCACGGAGCTCGGCCGCGAACACCCCATCACCGCGGGCATCGAGGACTTCGAACTGGACACCGAGCAGTACTGGGTGCTCCATGACGACCTCATCGACGTACTGGCCACCACCACCCACCCGACCCGTCCGTGGCAGCCCTGGCAGCGGCCGGTCACCTCACCGGCGATCTGGACCCGCCGGTGGGGCGCCGGCCGGATCGTCGTGACCACCCCCGGCCACAGCCTCGACGTGCTCGAAAACCCCCACGTCCGCACCGTCATCGAGAGGGGCATGCTGTGGGCGACGCGCACCGCATCGGAATCGTAGGACTCGGCGTCATCTCCCGCGCGTACCTGGACACGCTCGCGGAGCATCCCGCGGTGCGCATCACCGCGGTCGCCGACCTGGACGCCACCCGGTCGGCCGCCGTCGCCGCCGAGATCCCCGGCGCGCAGGCACTGGGCGTCGAGCGCCTGCTCGGCAGTCCGGACGTCGACACGGTGCTCAACCTCACCACCCCCGCCGCCCACGCGGAGATCGCACTCGGGGCGATCGGCCACGGCAAGAACGTCTACGCCGAGAAGCCGCTCGCCGCGGCCTTCCCCGACGCCCGCTCCGTCATCGACGCCGCCGCGGCGGCCCAGGTGGGTGTGGGATGCGCGCCCGACACGGTCCTGGGCACCGGAACGCAGACGGCGCGCGCGGCCGTCGACGCGGGGCGCATCGGACGCCCGCTGTCCGCCTCGGCCGTCATGGTCACCCCGGGCCACGAGCGCTGGCATCCCCACCCGGACTTCTACTACACGGCCGGCGGCGGCCCGCTGCTGGACATGGGGCCGTACTACATCGCGGCGCTCGTCCACCTCCTGGGACCGGTCCGCGCGGTGATCGGCGCCGCCAGCCGGCTGCGCACCGAGCGGGTCATCGGCTCCGGCCCGCGCAGCGGCGAACGGATCCCGGTCGAGGTGGACAGCCACGTGACCGGCGTACTCGAGCACGCGGGCGGCGCCCTGTCGACCCTCACCACCAGCTTCGACGGCGTGGCCACCACGGCCGCGCCCATCGAGGTCCACGGCGAGACCGGAACGCTCGCGGTCCCCGACCCGAACGGATTCGACGGCGCGGTACGGCTCTTCGAACTCGGCGGCACCGAATGGCGCACCCTCGAACCGTCGGCGGGTTACGTCGACGGCGCCCGCGGCGTCGGACTGCTCGACTTCGTCGCGGCCGACGCGCGCCGAGTCCCCCGGGCCGGCGGCGAGTTCGCCCTGCACGTGCTCGAAACGATGAGCGCCGTCCTGCGCTCGGCGGCCGAGGGCCGGCGAATCGATCTGACGACGACGGCTCAGCGCCCGGCACCGGTGCCGCTCACCGCCGTCGAGGAATGGAAAGGGCGCGGGGTGTCCCTCTGACTTGTCCGCCCCAGGGACGAACTCCCGGCAGAGCCGGGGCTTCTGGTGGCCAACGGCCCGATCGAGGAAATCGTTTTAGGTGCGATGGCGGTATGCTTGCCACGCCCATGAGGGCCACTGTCGTAGTTGGTTGCACTGCTGTCCTGGCGAGGGGGTGGACGCCATTTCGGCACGCCCCGCCCGTATTCAGGACGTCGCGGCCGCCGCCGGCGTCTCGGTGTCCACGGTGTCAAACGTGCTCAACCGGCCCGAGCGCGTCAACGCGCAGACCGCGGAGCGTGTCCGCGCCGCGGTCGCCGTGCTCGACTACGTGCCCCACCCGGGAGCCGCCGGCCTGCGCACCGGGCACTCGTCCTCGATCGGGCTGGTGCTGCCCGATGTGGCCAACTCGTTCTACTCGCGCATCGCACGGGGCGCCGCGGACGCGGCCTACGACCACGGTTATTCCCTCGTGCTCTGTCACAGCGGGGACGCGCCGGAGCGGGAGCAGGGCTACTTCACCATGCTCGTCGAGCAGCGGGCCGTCGGGGTGGTGGTCGTTCCGCTGAGCGCCGACCCGGGCCGGCTGACCCGGCTGCGCGACCGTGGCATCCCGCTCGTCCTGGCCGACCGCGCGATGCCGGACCAGGAAGGCTGCTCCGCCTCCGTCGACGACATCGCAGGCGGCCGCATCGCCGTGCAGCACCTCCTGGACCGCGGGGCGCGCGACATCCTCGTCGTCAACGGGGAGCGCGGGATACGCCAGTGCGCCGACCGCTACCAGGGCGCCCGGCAGGCCGTGCGCAGTCGGCGCGAGGCGCGGCTGGACCAGGTCGTCGCCGAGGAGATGACGGTGGCGTACGGCGCGAAGATCGCCGACCAGCTCGAAAACCTGCCCGACGGGGTCTTCTGCACCAACGACTTCCTCGCCGCGGGGGTGTGCCGCGGACTGACCGAGCGAGGCGTGCGCATTCCCGAGGACGTCCAGGTGGTCGGCTACGGCGACCTCGACATCGCCGGCTTCGGGGCGACGACCCTGACGACGGTCCGGCAGCCGGTCGAGGACCTCGGCCGGGCGGCCGTCGAGATGCTGCTCGACGAGATCGAGGCGCGCGCGGAACACGACCACGAAACCCGGGTCTTCGCACCCGGCCTCGTCCTGCGGCACTCCACCCGGCCGCCGTCCGACACCTGAACCCCGTCAGCTCCGCGCAATCCGCAGCGTCACCGGCCCGAACAGGCCCGAAGCGAGCTGGTCCGCGAAGGCCCAGGCCGTCGGAGTGGCCTCGGCGAGGTACGGCGCGAGAGTGCCGCGGACGGTCACGTCGACCCGGACGGTGCGCCCGCCGGCGCCGCCCAGCACGAAGCGGTACGGGGCGCAGAACGCCTCGCCCACCGGCACCCCGTCCAACGCGAGCTCGACACTGCCCCGCACCCGCCCCAGGTCCAGCACCGGGTCCGGCCCCGGCGGTACCTGAAGCGCACGCGAGTAGGTCACGCCCCCGCTCCAACTGCCCAGCCCCAGCGAGCTCCAGTCTCCCAGCGCCAGCGGCGCCGCCACGGTGCGCACACGCGCCGGACCGCGCCACCCGGAGCCGCCCCGCAGGACAGCCGTGGGCACGGTGACCACCTCGACCTCCGTGGGCTCCGCCAACGGCCGGTGCAGGACGAGGACTTGGCCGTCGAGCGGGCGCAGTGCGCCGTCCCCGACCCGCACCCTCGCGGGAAGCTCCAGCGGCAGGTCGACCGACACCGTGCCCGCGGGCACGGTGAAGCGGAAGCGCTGCGGCGCCTCGTGGACGTCGTCCGTGCACCGCACGGGCAGTACGGCGCTGCCGAGCACCGGCGGACCGGTGAGCCACTCCGTGTCCGGCAACGGGTGCGGCCGAACCGCGGCGTGGCAGTGCTGCAACTCGCCCCGCCTGCCCTCGTCCTCGACAGTGCGGCCCTGCCATCCACCCGTCCCGACCTCCCAACCGGCGCCGCTGACAAGCGCGGTCACGCCGGACCCCGACCGTGCGGCGAGGTCGACGAACACGGCGTCACGGGCGCGGGCGCCGTCGGTCACGACGTCGAGCACGTGCTCGCCCGCCAGGAGCGGCAGTTCATGGCGGAAGAACGCGGGCACCCCGCCCCAGTCCGACTCGTAGTACTCGGCCTTCTCCTGCCGCGCCACGACGGCGCCGTCGAGGAGCACGGTGACCGCCGTAGCCGCGCCCACGACGAGCACCGCCCGTACACCGTCGTACGGGAGTTGGATCCGCGCGCGATACGTCACCGGGCCGTCGGCCCGCACCCCTTCGGGCAGGCGCATGAACCGCGGACGCGGTGCGCATCCGTCCGGTGCGGACAGGCAGAAGCAGCTGCCCAGCGGGGTGTCGGCGGCGGCCGAGATTGTCGAGGGCCGGCTCGCGGCGTCGGACAGCTCGTACTCGAGCACGTTGCGGGCCCGTGCCACCGTCACCCGGGCCGAGGCCAGATATCCGCCGCCGGTATCCAGCCGCTCGCCGTTCCACCACACGCGCTTGACCGCCTCCGCACCGACGTGCAGGGCGGCGGCTCCCCGGTGGCCGGTCTCCACGATCGCCCGGACCCGGACGGCCCTTCCGCTTCCCGGCACCGCGACCCGTACGAACTCCTCGTTCACCAGCCCCTTGTTGCCGAGCAGCCCACCTGGATCCGGGATCCCACGGCTCGACGAGTACACCGATACGTCCCAGCCCGCGTCCGGTGGCACGAGGGGCAGCTCGCCGCTCAGGACCCGTTCGACGGACGCCGCGTCCAACGGCTCGGGGGCCTCGGCGGAGGGCACCGGTGGCAGGACGCGGACCCGGTTGCCGTAGGTCGCCCGCGCCCGCCGCCACACCGCGTCGGGCATGTCGGTCTCGCTCCACTCCATGTCCCAGATCTGCGGCTCGTCGACGGAGGCGCCCGGGGGCAGCGCCAGGTCGCCCCAGGTGTTGTCCATCGTGGGGATCAGACGGCCCTGCCAGCCGGTCGAGACGTCGATCGCCTCCTCCCGCACCGGCTCCGGAGCCGGCGGGGTGGCCGCCGCGCTCGACGGCGGGCCTTCGCGCCAGACGACGAGGGCGGCGGGGGCGCCGTCCAGCGGCACCTCGATGGTCGAGACACCGTCGTCGGTGACGGTGACAGGGGCGGCGCCCCGGGTGCCCGTCGCGGGGTTCCAGATCTCGGCCTCGGCGACCGGGGCACGCACGGTGACGGACGAGGTGCGGGCGTAGCGCGCGGGATCGATGGCGTGCTTCCTGCGCGGCTGAGGAGAGTCGGTGCGCGGCTCGGGCGCACCGGCGTCCGGGAAGGCGCCCGTCACCAGCGCGACCGCCTCGTTCCCCGTCCTGCGGACGAGCAGCGGCACCTCGCCCGTGGCGTGTCCGGCCGCGTCGGCCACCGCCGTCGCGCCGGACTCGGCGTCGGGCGCACGTTCCAGTCGCGGATGGGCCGACAGCGCCGCAACGACGGAGTCGTCACCGGACAGTCCGGCGGCCGACGTGGGAGGGCGCCCCACGACGACGACCCTGCCACCGGCGTCGAGCAGTTCGGTCAGCCGCCGCGCCGTCTCCTCCTCCAGGACGCTCGCCGAGGGCAGCAGCACCGCGCTGTACGCCAAGTCCCGGATGCGCAGGGCCCCGTCGGCGGTCTTGGCGCGCTGCACCGAGTCGTCGTCGACCACGTCGAAGGAGACGCACTGCCGGTCCAGGGCGCCGGTCCGGGGGCGGAGCCAGTTGTTCGTGCCGCACAGGTCCAGGTAGTGACGCTGGGTCTCGTCGGCGTCGGAGTGGCCGTCGCCGAGCCGGCCCTCGCCGAAGTGGTGGAGGGGCGCGTCCAGCGGGACGAGCGACTGCATGGTCGCGGTGGGATGCAGGACCGCCACGTCGGCGTCGTAGCTTCCCCACGACATGATCGAGCAGATCCGGGACACGGCCCGGGAGAACGCCGGGTACTGCTTCCAGTAGGGCTGGCGCCAGTCGGTGGACGGCGGTGCCCACTCGAACCAGCCGCCCGCGGTGCCGAAGTAACTGGCGTGCGGGTTGTACAGGTTGGCGCCGCTGCGCAGGAACGGCAGGAGCCAGTCGTAGGTGTCCTCCAGGGTGCCGCCCCAGCCGGAGGAGTGGAACGCCTCGATCCAGACGCGCTCGTGGCCGTAGAGGTGCGCCATGGAGGAGTGGACCTTGGAGTCTCCATGGTGATCGCTGCCCGCGGCGCCGTACCAGCGGTGGGTGCGGAAGTAGTCCGTGTAGATCTGTGTCGACTGCGCCGGGTAGCCCGCGCGGGCGGGGTTGCTCTGGTCGCAGCCCAGGAGCATGCCGCGCTCGCGGTGCCAGGCGGCCAGCGGTTGGAACAGGGCTTCCTCGGTGAGCTGCGCGCGGACGGCGTAGTAGTCGGCGCGGACCTTCGCCGCCCGGTCGGTGGCGCTCGTACCGAACAGGGCCGGGAGGTGGTCGAGCAGGTCGTAACCGCGCCGGGCGCGGAACTCCTCGGGGAAGCTCGCGGTCCAGGCGTTCGTGCCCGGCAGCTCGTCCTGGAAGCTGCCCGCGATGACGTTGCCGAGGTATTCGGGTACGCGGCGGTCGTACTCGTGGTGGACGGCGTCCATCAGCAGGCCGACGGCGCCCGGGTCCAGGTAGTCGAACGCGGTGGGGACGGCGGTGACCAGCTGGACTTCGGTGCCGTCGGGGGCGGCGATCCGCGCACTGGTCGTGAAGAGCAGGCGTCGGCCCTCGGCGTCGTACGCGCCGACCAGCGTCTCGGAGTTGTGCAGGGCGATCGTGCCTCGGGAGACGGCCGCCTTGCGGGTGCGTAACGCCAGGCCCGCCGCCTCGGGGTGCCGCCGGGTGACGCCGCCCTGGACGTTGGCGCCGGAGAAGCCGATCTGGTCGTAGAACCACAGGCGCATGCCGAGCTCCGCCGCGATCTCGCAGGCATCGGTGAAGCGGGCCCACCATTCCTCGCCGAACCACGCCGGGTCGTCGGCCCGGGCGCCGAAACACGGTCCGGCCGGCGCCAGGTTGATCACCACGAGGTTGTGGACGCCGCCGTCCGCGAACGCGCGCATCTGCCATTCCAGACGCTCGCGGGTGACCTTCGCGCCCGACCACCACCACAGGGGAGCGGGGCCGAAGTCCCGGGGCGGGTCGTCGAAGAGCTGCTGCAGCGCGGAGGAGATCACGAATACGGTCCTTCCGAGTACGGCCGGGGCGCCTCGCGGATCAAAAACGTTCTATACAGCCCACGTTGTCGACCACCTGGAATGTTGGCACCGGATCCCGATGGCGGGAAGGAGGGTGTCGCGTCTTCCTGCGAATGGGTGCATGAGGGGTTGTTGGAACGTTTTTCCGTCCCTATATTCACTGCGCATCGGCCTCAGAGCCGCGACGTCCCCCTCCGCTCGGCCCATCCCCAGACGACGGAGTCGCATCATGGTCCGAACCCCCACTGGTCCCGAACGCGCGGAACAACCCATCCCATGGCGGTTGTGGAAGGTCGCGGCCCTGTCGGGCATGGCCTCCTACCTCGACGCCGCTCTCATCGTCAGCATCGCCGTCAACCTGGCCATCTACCGGGACAGTTACGACATGGGCGTGTGGATGGCGGGCGCGATCAGCGCGATCGTCACCGGCTGCATCGCGGTCGGCTCCCTCGTCGGCGGACGGCTGGCCGACATGTTCGGGCGCCGCCGTGTCTACAACTGGGACATCTTCTGCTTCGCGCTGGGCGCGGTCGTCATCACGCTGGCGCCCAACGACATCGTGCTCTTCGTCGGCGTGCTCGTGGCGGGGCTCGCGGCCGGTGCCGATCTGCCGACCTCCCTCGCCGTGGTCTCGGACGCCGCACCCGCCGACGGCCGGGCGCGTCTGGTGTCCTTCACGCAGGTCATGTGGGTGGCGGGCATCGTCGTCGTCATCTTCCTCGGCTATCTCCTGTCGGACACGGGCATGACCGGGGCGCGGTGCATCACCGGCCATCTGGCCATCGCCGCACTGGTCACCTGGCAGCTCCGCTCCCGGCTCGACCTGGCCGACGAGCCGTCGGACGCGGAGGTGGCCCAGGAGGCGGCCGTGCTGGCCGCCCCGCGCGGCACCGAGCTGAAGAACGTGTGGAACCGCGCCGCGCTGCTGCCGATGGCCGCGACCTTCGCCTACTACGTCACCTGGGGCGTCGGCGCCAATACCTTCGGCCAGTTCGGCACCTATCTGCTGGTCACGGTCAGCGGCGCCTCGCAGAGCCTGGCCACCGGGATCAACCTGGCGTTCCTCCCCATCGCGCTGGTGCTGACCTTCGTCTTCGTCCGGATCGCCGACACCCCGTTGCGCGACCGGCTGTTCTACGTGTTCACGGTCGTGCAGATCATCGCCTTCTGTATCGCCTCCCTCACGGCCGGCGCCCTCGTCGGCATGCTCGTCTTCTTCGTGCTCTACCAGATCTCCAACCCCTTCGCGGGGGAGGCCAGTTACAAGGTGTGGTCGCAGCTCACGCTGCCCCCGGACACCCGCGGCACCACCCAGGGCCTCACCTACGCCGTCTCGCGGGGAGTCTTCGCGGGCGTCGCGTTCGTCACGCCCGCCCTGATGGACTACAGCGCCTCCATCCTGCTCTGGTCGATCACCGCCTGCATGGCGGCGTCGGCGGTCGCGGGCGCGTACGTCATCCGTGTCCTGGTTCCGCGTTCGTCCGGCGTCGCCGCCGCCCGCCCCGACCTGAGGATCGCCCCGACCTGAGCCGACCCGGCCCTCACCCGACCTCACAAGGAGCACCAGCCATGGCCACGATCGCCCCCGCCGGCCGCGCCGCCGAACGGACCGCCCGCGTGCGCGAGTTGCTTCCCCCCGTCGCTCGCCGCCCCACCCGGATCGGACTGGTCTCCGGCGGACTCGGCACGTACTGGCCGCAGTTCCCCGGACTGCTGCCGCAGTTGCAGGAGTCCGCCGGATACGTCGCCGAGCGCTTCCGGGGAATGGACGCGGAGGTGACCGACGCCGGATTCATCTCCGACGCACAGGAGGGAGCGGAGGCCGCCGAAAAGCTGCGCCGGGCGGACTGCGACCTGATCGTGCTGTTCCTGACGACGTATCTGACCTCGTCGATGGTGCTGCCGATCGCACAGCGCTCGCACACCCCGGTCCTGGTCATCGACCTCCAGCCGTCCGAGCGGATGGACCACGCGTCCTTCGACACCGGGGCCTGGCTGGCCTACTGCGGACAGTGCCCCGTGCCCGAGGTCGGCAACGTGTTCCGTCGCGCGGGCATCCCCTTCCGGTCGGTCTCGGGGTGGCTGCGCCAGGAATCCGCCTGGCGGCGCATCGAGCAGTGGATCCGCGCCGCCCACGTCCGCGCCGCGCTGCGGCATGCCCGGCACGGCCTGATGGGGCACCTGTATCCCGGCATGCTCGACGTGTCGACCGACCTGACCCTGCTGCCCTCGGCCTTCGGCTCGCATGTGGAGGTGCTGGAGTTCGACGACCTGCGCCACCGCGTCGAGACGGTGACCGAGGCGGAGACCCGCGAGCGCATGGCGCTCGCCCGCCAGGTCTTCACCCTCGACAAGAGCGTGGTGGACGAGGACTTCGCGTGGGGTGCGACCGTGTCGGTCGCCCTCGACCGGCTGGTCGAGGACTACGGGCTCGACACCCTCGCGTACTACCACCGCGGTCTCGACGGAGAACTGCACGAGCGGCTCGGCGCCGGCATGATCCTCGGCGCCTCGCTGCTCACCGCCCGGGGAGTGCCCGCGGCCGGCGAGTACGAACTGCGCACCAGCGTCGCCCAGTTGGCCTCGCAGAGCGTCGGCGCCGGGGGCTCCTTCACCGAGATCCAGGCCCTCGACTTCGAGGACGGTGTCGTGGAGATGGGTCACGACGGTCCGGCCCACCTCGCCGTCAGCGCCCGCGACCCGCTGCTGCGCGGGCTGGGCGTCTACCACGGCAAGCGCGGCTGGGGGGTGAGCGTCGAGTTCGACGTCCAGCACGGCCCCGTCACGCTGCTGGGCCTCGGGCAGGACGCCGACGGCAGCCTGTGCTTCATCACCTCCGAGGGCACCGTCGTACCGGGTCCGCTGCTGGAGATCGGCAACACCACCAGCCGCGTCGACTTCGGCCGGGACCCGGGGGAGTGGGTGGACGCGTGGAGTGCTACGGGCGTCGGCCACCACTGGTCGCTCGGACTCGGCCACCACACGGCCGACTTCAGGGCCGCCGCGAGCCTGCTCGGTATCGATCACCGGGAGGTGTGACCGAAGCCGGGACCCCCTGGGCGGGGTCCCGGCGACGAGCTGCCGTACGGGGAACGAGAGGGCTCAGGTGCCGACGTAGGCCGCGAGGTGCTCGCCCGTGAGAGTCGAGCGGGCGGTGACCAGGTCGTCGGGCGTGCCCTCGAAGACGACCTTGCCGCCGTCGTGGCCGGCGCCCGGGCCGAGGTCGATGATCCAGTCGGCGTGTGCCATGACGGCCTGGTGGTGTTCGATGACGATGACCGACTTGCCGGCGTCGACGAGCCGGTCGAGCAGGCCGAGCAACTGCTCGACATCGGCGAGATGCAGGCCGGTGGTCGGCTCGTCGAGGATGTAGACACCGGCCTTGTCACCCATGTGGGTGGCGAGCTTGAGCCGTTGCCGTTCACCGCCGGACAAGGTGGTGAGGGGCTGGCCGAGGCTGAGGTAGCCGAGCCCGACGTCGACGAGCCGTTCGAGGATCTTGTGCGCGGCGGGGATGCGGGCCTCGCCGGTGGCGAAGAACTCCTCGGCCTCGGTCACCGGCATGGCGAGCACCTCGCTGATGTCGCGCCCACCGAGGTGGTAGTCCAGCACCGATGCCTGGAACCGCCTGCCCTCGCATTCGTCGCAGGTGGTGGCGACTCCGGCCATCATCGCGAGGTCGGTGTAGATGACGCCGGCGCCGTTGCACGTGGGGCAGGCGCCCTCGGAGTTGGAGCTGAACAGCGCCGGCTTCACGCCGTTGGCCTTGGCGAACGCCTTGCGGATGGGCTCCAGCAGTCCTGTGTACGTTGCCGGGTTGCTCCGTCGCGAGCCGCGGATCGGGGTCTGGTCGATGGACACCACACCCTCACCGGCGGGGATCGACCCATGGATGAGCGAGCTCTTTCCGGAGCCTGCGACACCCGTGACGACGGCAAGCACCCCGAGCGGGATGTCCACGTCGACGTCCCGCAGGTTGTTCGCCGTCGCGCCGCGGATCTCCAGCGTGCCGGTGGCCTTGCGCACCGTCTCCTTGAGCGAGGCCCGGTCGTCGAAATGGCGCCCCGTGACGGTGCCGCCGGTCCGCAGCCCCTCCACGGTGCCCTCGAAGCAGACGGCGCCGCCCGCCGTACCGGCGCCCGGGCCGAGGTCGACGACGTGGTCGGCGATGGCGATCGTCTCCGGCTTGTGCTCCACGACAAGCACGGTGTTGCCCTTGTCGCGCAGGCGCAGCAGCAGGCCGTTCATGCGCTGGATGTCATGGGGGTGCAGCCCGATCGTCGGCTCGTCGAAGACGTAGGTGACATCGGTGAGCGAGGAGCCGAGGTGGCGGATCATCTTGACGCGCTGCGCCTCACCGCCCGAGAGCGTGCCCGCGGGGCGGTCGAGGCTGAGATAGCCGAGCCCGATCTCGACGAACGAGTCGAGAGTCTGCTGCAAGGAGGCGAGGAGCGGCCCGACGGACGGTTCGTCCAGGGTCCGCACCCACTCGGCGAGATCGCTGATCTGCATCGCGCAGGCGTCGGCGATGCTGATCTTCTTGATCTTCGAGGACCGAGCCCCCTCGCTGAGCCGGGTGCCGTCGCACTCCGGGCAGGTGGTGAAGGTGACCGCCCGGTCCACGAACTCCCGGATGTGCGGCTGCATGCCCTCCTTGTCCTTGGAGAGCATCGACTTCTGGATCCGCGGGATCAGACCCTCGTAGGTCATGTTGATGCCCGCGATCTTCATCCTGGTCGGCTCGCGGTGGAGGAAGTCCTGCAGCTCCTTCTTGGTGAACTTGCGGATCGGCTTGTCCGGGTCGTAGAAGCCGGACTCGCTGTAGAGCCGGGAGTTCCAGCCGCCGCCCTTGTAGCCGGGGACGGTGATCGCGCCCTCGTTGAGCGACTTGCTGTCGTCGAAGAGCTGCGTGAGGTCGAGATCGGTGACCGTGCCCCGGCCCTCGCAGCGCGGACACATGCCGCCGGTGATGCTGAAGCTGCGACGCTCCTTCACGGTCTCCCCGCCGCGCTGCACGGTGACCGCCCCCGCTCCGCTGATCGAGGCGACGTTGAAGGAGAACGCCTTGGGCGAGCCGATGTGCGGCTTCCCGAGCCGGCTGAACAGGATGCGCAGCATCGCGTTGGCGTCGGTGGCGGTGCCGACCGTGGAACGCGGGTCGGCGCCCATCCGCTGCTGGTCGACGGTGATCACGGTGGTCAGCCCGTCGAGGACATCGACCTCGGGCCGCGCCAGCGTGGGCATGAAGCCCTGCACGAAGGCGCTGTACGTCTCGTTGATCATCCGCTGCGACTCCGCGGCGATCGTGCTGAACACCAGGGAGCTCTTGCCCGAGCCGGAGACGCCGGTGAACACCGTGAGACGGCGCTTGGGGATCTCGACGCTGACGTCCTTGAGGTTGTTCTCACGCGCACCGTGCACGCGGATCAGATCGTGGCTGTCGGCAACGTGCGGCTCGGGCGACTGCGTGTCGGTCCTGGTGGCCCTGCTCATCGTGTCTCCATCCGGGAGCCGGCGCGAAGGGTGATGTCCATGACGGTCACGCTAGCCGCGGCTCGGGGGTCCTCGCTTCTCGAATCCTGATCGGTCCGCTCACCTGCTTCGCCACGCACGGCGACGGGCCGTCCAGGGGCGCACTCCGACCGGCCTCAGGGCTGGTCGTACCAGGCGAATGCCGAGATCCGCCAACCCTCCGAGGTACGGACGAACTGGATGGTCTTGGTCCCGTCACCCTCGTACGGCTCACCGTCCAGGATCCCGGACTTGCTGTACGTGCCCACCCGCGACGCGATGTCGCCCACGATCTCGGTCCGCTCGGAGGTCTCCCACTCGGAGAACTCGACCAGCCGGCCGTCCGACAACAGCCGCTCGCGAGGCTCGATGAACTCGTCCACGGTGTAGACAGTGAACGCCGGCCCGGTCATGACGATCACACCACCGGGAAGCACCAGCCGCCGGATCCGGGCCACGTCGGCCGTCTTGCCGCCCCGGTTGTCAAAGGCGCCGAAGAACTCGGCGGTCACCTCGTCGATCTCCGTCTTGGACATGGCGGGACGGTAACACCGAAGGGGCGCGGGAGGTTTGGACGGGTGCCCCGCGTGAGGGACGGCGGCCCGGACGGGCATCAGGTGACCCCGTCCGGCGAGTCGAGCGCGGTCATGACGGCGGTCAGGCAGCGCCGCACCGGGCCGAGCGTGACCAGGCCGCTGCCCGCGCCCGCGAGTTCGGCCTCGGCAGGGAGCAGGGCGGCGCGGGACCCGCATCAGTACGCCCTGGTCGCCGAGCTCCACGGCCACCACCGCTTGCAGGCAGCACAGCACCTCGTACATCAGGTCCGCGGGCGGCTCCGGCAGGGCGCGCAGGGCAGCCCCCGCCTCGGCGCGATCGCCGGTGCCCAGCAGGGCGAGCGGAGTGACCCAGGGACGCGGCACGTCGCCGCCGACCTCGCGGCCGACCACACCGTCATCTGCCCCGACCTGCGCGGCTACGGCGCAGGCGACAAGCCCGCCGACGCCGACGGGACCACGTATGCCAAGCGCACGATGGCCGCCGACATCGTCGCCCGGGCCCGCGCCCTCGGGCACCGGCGGTTCGCACTGATCGGCCATGACCGCGGGGCCCTGGTCGCCTTCCGCGCCGGACTCGACCACCCGGCGGCGCTCACCCACCTGGCCTGCCTGGACGTCCTGCCGACCCTGGACATGTGGAACGTCATGCACGGCACCACCGCCGCGGTCGGGTTCCACCTCTATCTGATGGCCCAGCCCCCGGGACTACCCGAGCGCATGATCGCGGCCGACCCGGACGCCTTCTTCGGCCGCTTCCTCGACATCTGGACCAACACCCCGCAGGCCATTCCGGGTGACATCCGCGCCGCCTACCTGGACGCCTGCCGCACCGCGGTGACCTCCATCGTCGCCTACTACCGGGCCTCCGCCCACATCGACGTCGACCACGACCAGGCCGACCGGGACGCCGGCAACCGGCTCCGGATGCCGGTCACGGTCCTGCAGCGGGACTGGGGCGCCGCCTTCGGCTTCGACGCCCACGCCCTCTGGAAAGCCTGGGCGCCGGACCTCACCCACACCGCCGGCACCTGCGGACACTTCATGGCCGAGGAAGCTCCCGAGGAGGTCGCCACCGCCCTTCGTCGACTCCTGCTCCGGTGAGCGCGCGGCTTGGACAGGCGGCGGGAGCGGTCAGTATTACCCTGAAAGGGTTAATACGTCCCTGGAGTGATCGATGTCCCGAAAGCGCCCCATGGACGATGCCGACGAGCTGCTGGCCAGACTCGGGTCCCTGACCGCCCAGGCACGCGAGCGCGCTGTACTGCAGCGCTCCCAGGTCGAGCTGGCCATCGCCCTGCAGCGCGGCATGCTTCCCGGCGAGCTGCCCGCCACCCCCCGCTTCCGCCTGGCCGCCCGCTATGTGCCCGCCTTCAACGGACTCAATGTGGGCGGCGACTGGTACGACGCCTTCGTGCTGCCCGACGGCCGCATCGGGCTGTCCATCGGCGACGTCCAGGGCCACAACATCGAAGCGGCCGCGTTCATGGGCCAGGTGCGGGTCGGACTGCGTGCCCTGGCCTCCGTCACGAGTGAACCGGGAGAACTCCTCGCCCGGACGAACGACCTGCTCCTGTCCCTCGGCACCGAACTCTTCGCCACCTGCGTCTTCATGCGGCTCGACCCGTCCACCGGAGTACTGGAGAGCGCGCGGGCCGGACACATCCCCTGCGTCTGGGCCACGGCGGACGGCAGGTCCGGCATCGCGGAGGACGAGGGGGGCCCACCGCTCGGCATCCAGGAAGGGGCGGAGTACCCGATGACCCGGTACCGGCTCACCACCGGCGGAGTGTTCGTCCTGCTCACGGACGGCGTGGTGGAGGGGCCCGCGCTGACGGTCGACGAGGGGCTCGACCACGTGGTGCGCCTGGCGGGCATCGCGGCCGTCGCGGGTATGGACGCGGGCTCGCTGGCCGCCGCCGTGATCAAGGTCTCCGAGCTGGTGGGACACGAGGACGACGCCGCTGTGCTCGTCCTGGGCGACGAGGGCCCGGACGTGCGGCCGTAGCGCGGGCCCAGGGCCTCTCGCCTCGCCGACCCGGCGGCCTCGGTGTCTGATGGCAGCTGTGGTGCGTACTCAGGATCTCCGCCGGCTGGTCGCCTTCGGCCTCCAGACGCTGGCGATCGCCGTCTGTTACTACGCGGCGGGGCGCCTCGGCCTGCTGCGGCAGCTCGTCGTCGAGGACGCGGTGTTCACCCCCATCTGGCCGCCCACCGGCATCGCGCTCGCCTGTCTGCTGATCTTCGGATTGCGCTCCTGGCTTGGTATCGCACTGGGCGCCCTCCTAGTGATCATGTCCCTCACCTCGCTCCGGCCCGCCGTGCTCGGCACCCTGGCGGGCAACACCGCCGCCCCGGTCTGCTCGTACCTGATGCTGCGCGGGGTCGGGTTCCGCACCGATCTCGCCCGACTGCGGGACGGTCTGGCGCTGGTGTTCCTGGGAGCGCTGACCGGCATGCTGATCAGCGCGACCGTGGGCGTCGGGACCAACGTCCTCACCGGCAAGCTCGCCGCACAAGACTTCTGGCCCGTCTGGCTGGCCTGGTGGGTGGGCGACGCGATGGGCGTCCTGATCGTCACTCCGATCCTGCTCCTGCTGTACCGGGCGCGCTGGCCTCCGAACCTGTCGCGATGGAAGGAGGCCCTGGGGCTGACCCTCCTCGCCTGCGTCCTCGTTCCGCTCGCCACCCGCAGCCCGATCAGCATGCTGTTCCTCGTCTATCCCCTGCTCATCCTGGCGGCGCTGCGCTTCCAGCTCGTCGGGAGCACGCTGATCGCCCTGGTCACCTCCGTGCTGGCGACCGTCGCCGCGACGGACGGGATCGGCCCGTTCGAAGGGCTGACACGCGTCGAGGTGATGATGAAGCTCCAGGCCTTCAACGGAGCCATGGCCCTGACCGCCCTCCTCCTTTCGGCGGTGATCACTGAGCAGCTCAACACCAGACGCTCGGTCGAACGGGCCTGCCAGGAGCTGGTCGAGGTCCTGGAACATCTCACCGCGGGGGAGAACCCACCGGGCGATCCGCCCGTGGAAGAGGCACCGTGACGGCGGGCCCGGTGCTGCCACCGGGCCCGCTCCGGCTGACGCCGCCCTACGGCGGACGAACCGTCAGTTCTCGCGCTCGGTCCGCGTCTCCTGCGCCTCGGCGGGCTCCTGGCCGGCCTTGCCGACGACGGCGTGCGCCATCTCGGCCGCGCTGGACAGCAGCGTCCCGGCCTTACCGTACGAGGCGTCCTTGGTCAGATAACTGCGGGAGCCGAGATAGGAGTAGTCCTTCTCGTCGAAGACCCACTCGGTCCGGATGCCGTAGCGCGTGTCGTCGCGGGCGATGCCGAGGCCCTGGCGGCCGATCGCGTCGCGCGCCTTCGGAGCCGGGGTGACACCCGGGATCTTCGCCGCGGCCCGGTAGAAGGCGGCGGCCGTCCGGGGCGGCATCACACCGCCGAGCATGGACCCGATCTGCTCGAAAACGGCCTGGTCGCGCTCCCGGCCCTGCGCGTTCGGGGTCTTGGCGTACAGCTGGGCCAGCAGCTTGTCGGGGTCGGTGGGCAGGGAGCTGAGCCACTGATAGGTGGGCCGACTGAAACCGGCGGGTGTGCCCTTGGTGTCACCGAGATCGGCGTTGAAGGCGCCGGTCTCGCCGTCCTCCCGGAACAGGCCCTGCTTGAGCAGGGGGCCCGGCTCCTGCGCGATCCACTTCTCATAGTCCCGCAGTGGACTGACGACGGCCTTCCCCGTGGTCAGGTCGGCCTCGCGGATCTTCTCGCGGGTGTAGACGAACTGGTCGTCCCGCACGGTCGGGGTGTCCCGCTTCCCCGCGGCGGTGGAGATCCGGTCGAGGAGGGCCGCGGCGGGCTGCATGTCGGTGGCCGCGCCGTGCGACGCGGCGCCGGTGGGCTTCCCGTCGTTGCCGGACAGAGCGATCCCCGCGGTCAGCGCGCCGGCCAGGGCCAGCGCGGTCGCCGGCGCAAGGAGCGCCGGCCGAAGCAGCCGGCGGGCCGGCCGGGTGGGGGCGGCCTGGTCGCGGTCGATGTGATGCATCAGCAGATCCTTGTGACGAAGGTGCTGCTCGTGCGGAAGGTCCCAGTCGGCCGGGGCCGGCAGCAGGCGGGCGATCTCTTCGCGGTCGCCGTGCCGCTCCGGGGACGCGGAGTCGGTCTTGTCATTCATGTGAGCTCCTCCCGCACGGGCAGGGCCGCGATTGCGGCCGCACTTGTCATCTCTCCGCGAGCACTGCGCGGTTCCAGGTTTTCGTCCGCCAGCCGGGCGAGCTTCTTGCGGGCACGCGACAGGCGCGAACGTACGGTGCCGACCGCGATGCCCAGAGCCTCAGCCGTCTGCTGGTAGTCCAGACCGGACCACACGCACAGGGCGAGCACCTCGCGCTCCTGGCGTCGCAGCCTGCCCAGGGCGGCCTGCACGGCACGCAGGCGCCGCGCGTCGTCGATGCGCCCGGCCATCTCGTGCGCGAAGTCCGCCACTTCGCCCGGCCTGGGCTGACGCGCCAGGAACAGCTGCCGTCGGCGCACGCTCCGGCGGGCGTTGTCCGCCTTGTGCGTGGCGATGCCCAGCAGCCATGGCAGCAGCGAACCGCCGTCCTCCAGCACCCGCGCGCGGGTACGCCACGCGGCCAGGAACGTCTCGGACATGATCTCTTCGGCCGTCGACCAGTCGCCGGTCAGCCGCAATCCGTGGTTGTACACCGCGCGGGCGTACTCCTCGTACAGCTGGGCGAACGCCTCGCGGTCCCCCTCGCGCACACGGCGGCGCACATCGTTCTCTGAGTCCCTCACAACCACTTCTCTCCACGGCACGGGAGGAGTTCCTGTGGCCTGTGTCACGCACCGGGACGTACGGCCCTTCGAGGTGAGCGATGCTACGGCGGGGGCCGCCCCCCGGCCGCATGGTGGAGCCAGCACCCCCCTCGGTTCGGGAGTACACATCATCGTGCTGGAGAGCGGGCGACGGCATCGTTGCACCCAGCTGATCCCCAAGGGTCAACGCCCGCCCTCCGGAAGGAAACCGCCATGAACGCGCTGCTCTCGTCGATGCCGAGAACGGTGTCGCAGACGCGGCGTCAGGAACCGGCGGAGACCGCGGCGGACGCGACCGACGCCCCTCGGACCCCGGCCGGTGCCGGCGGCCCGCTCGCTTCCTTCGCCCGGTTCGTCCTGTGCGGCGGAGGCGTCGGGGTCGCCTCAAGTGGAGCCGTGGCGTTGACCGCTGAGCTGATGCCGTGGGTGCTGGCGAACGCGCTGATCACGATCGCGTCCACGCTCCTGTGCACGGAGCTCCACGCACGGTTCACCTTCGGGGCCGGGCGGCGTGCCGGATGGCGACAGCACTGGCAGTCCGCGGGATCGGCCACGGCCGCGTACGGGGTGACCTGCGCCGCGATGTTCGTACTGCACCTGGTGCAGCCGTCGCCCGGGATGGTCAGGGAGCAGGCCGTCTATCTCAGCGCGGCCGGGCTCGCCGGAATCGGACGCTTCCTGGTGCTGCGCCTGTACGTCTTCGCCACCCACCGGACCCGGTCCCCGGAGCGGACGACGAACCCGGCACGGATCAAGTCGGCGACCGTACCGGCCCCTTCGTCGCTCCCGGCCCCGGCACACCCGAGCCGCACAAGGACCATCTGCCGCCAAGAACGCACGCGGAGCGGCGAGTTCAGCAGCCGCTGCCTGTCGGGACGAACTCGAAGCGGGCGTGCCGGTCAAGGCCGACCGCGTCGTCGTACGTCGTGCGGCTGACCCGGTACCAGACGTCGTCCTTGGCGGCCTTGCCGTCCACGTCGTCCAGGCTCACGCACCACTTCTCCGTGCGGATGACGCGCTGATAGGTCTCGGTGCCCCGACGGATCTTCCTGCAGTCCTGATGGCGCTCGGTGGTGTACCAGGTGCGGGTCTTCGCCCGGGTGCCCGTTCCGCTGCGCTGCGTGTGCTTGACCCGCCTCGTGGTGGACGTGCACGTGCTGACCGTGTGCGGCCGGGTGGCCCTGACCGTCTTCGCGGGGAGATGACGGACGCTGTCGCGAAGCCCGGCGACGCTGTCCGCCCGCGACTCGGAGCCCTGGAGCTCATTACTGCCCTGGCTGCCTTTCCCACCAGCAGCCCCCTCCGCTCCGGTCCCACACGCGCCGAGCGCGGCCATGAGCACAACGGCCGCCGCGGCAACGGCCAGGCGTCGCTTCCCGAACATGTCTCCCCTTGCGATCACTGGATGCATTTCCACTCTCTGTGAAGCCGTACGGGCGCGCCCGGCAAGCCGCCGGACGCGCCCGCTGTACTGCGGCAGTTACTACCTCGCGGCCGTCACCTGGAGCGGTGTGAGGTCCGGGCTCGGCGCGAGCTGGGCGGCGCCGGGCGGGGGCTGGGCGGCTGTGGTCTTGGGCGCGGCGCCCTTGTAGTACGACGTGTAGGCGTAGTGGGTGCCCACGCCGATGGCCGCGCCGATCTTGGGGATGACGGACGAGTCGACCGAGCCCGTGCCGCCGAAGACGGCCACGTGGTACATGCTCGACGACATCCGCATCAGGTACCGCTTGGTGTCGTACGACAGCGAGGTGACGTCGGTCCACAGCAGTGGACCGTCGGTGCTCATCGCCGAGGAGGCGGACACCCCGCCGCGCCAGCTGTCCACGGAGGCCACCGCGGCGTTCGACGGAAGCGACCACCAGAAGTCGGCGAGCCGCATGGCGTTCGACTGGGGTGTGCCACCGGCGACCCGGTAGTAGTGGTACGTGCTGGGCCAGTTCGGCATCTTGCCGGCGTTGTACGCCTTGGCCAGCGCCGACTCGGCGTCCGTCCCCACCGTGATGATCTTCGTGGTGCTCGGGCTGTACTTGTTGAGGTATCCGTAGACCGACGGAGTCATGGTCCTACCGTCGGTCAGCAGGACGGTCGCGGTCCCGGAGCTGCCCAGTGCGCCCGCGGCCGAACTCGCTGCGAGGGCGTTGTGGTAGTCCGTGCCGGTGGCGAGGAAGACGTACTTCGGTGAGCTGGTGATGGTCTTGGCCACGGCCACCGAGGTGGAGTAGCGCGAGACGTCGGACAGCCGCTTGGCCACGTACCCGAGCGAGGTCACCTTGGACGCCACCGTGCTGCTCAGGATGCTGGTGCCACCGATCAGATAGACCGTCCTGCCCTGCGGCAGCATGCGCTTGAGCTCGGTCTGCACCGAGGAGTCCAGGCCCGTGCCGGAGGTCATCAGCACCGGCCCGCGCTTCTTGCCCGCCAGCGACGTCGCGGTGGTGGCGTATGCCGAGTCGGACTTGCTGATGAGCACGGCCGCGCCGGCGGCGGTCAGGCCGGGCGCGCTCTGGCCGACCGTGTTCCAGGTCCACTTGGACGCGGCGATGTTGCCGTCGTAGACGTCGGAGCCGTAGACACGGGAGATCACGTTGTCACGGAGCGGCTGCCAGGCCACGTCGGTGCCGTTGCCCTGGGGCACCTTCGCCACCGTGCCTGTGCCGAGGTCGAGGATCCGCAGCTGCGGGCCGCTGGGGCCGGTGTCCGGGCTGCCGGTGACGTAGATGTCGTACGCGATCCGGTTGCCCTGCGGCGACCAGGCGGGCCGGTTGTGGCTGTAGTCGCCCTTCGTGACCTGGGTCAACCCGGTGCCGTCGGTCTTGACGGTGAAGATCTGCTTGTGCCCGTCGACGGACCGGGTGAAGGCCACCGCTCCGCCGTCCGGGGACATGCTCGGGTCGTTCGCGTCGCTCGCCAGCTTGGTGAACCCGCCGGTCCGGCCGTTGTAGACCCAGACGGCCGGGGTGCCCGCGGTGGCGCAACCCGTTCCCGTGCGGACGAAGGCGAGCATGCCGTTCACCGCGCCGCTCGGCTGCGAGTCGCAGCCGTCGACATCGGTGCCGAACAGGGCCTTCGGCGGGCGGGTGCCGTCCGCGGCGGTCACCCGAAGGCGGCTGCCGGCTGTGAAGACGATGTCACCGCCGCCGTACCAGAACGTCGGATCGGCCGGATGCCAGCCGCTGCCCGACGGCATGGTGATGTCGACGCCGGTGTCCTCCGAGTCGGCCCACGCCGTACGGATGTGGTCGTCGTAGTGGTTGACGAACACGACCTGGCTGCCGTCGGCGGACCAGGCGCCCTGGTCTCCCGTCGGATAGAACTGGGACGAGGAGGACCCATCAGGATTGATGAGGCCCATCTGCCCGCCGCCGTCCGTGTACAGCAGCTTCCCGGCGGTGGCTGGCCAGCTGCCGGTGTCGGCCGTCGCCGGCCCCGGCAGCGCGGCGATGAGGCCCGCCGCGAGCACGGCGGCGGTGATGAGCGCCGCGGGTCTGCGGCGCGTACGCGTGTTCAAGGTGCCCCCACAAGTGAATGAACGTTCGCCGGGCCTGTCCCCACAGGTGAACGGACGGCGTCACGTTCGTCTCCACGGCAGCGGCGCAACCTTAGTGGCAGGCCCTCCCACCTGTGAAGACAGGGTCGATCAACCGTGCTGCTCGTGACCTCGCGCGATACCTCCCGTGCAGCCCGGCCCTTCCAGCCCGTGATGCCGGGTGGCCGTCTGTTCATCGGATGAGTGCATGGCCCCGAACGGGGGCGTCCTCTCACGCGATCCGGTGCACGCGTGGCGGCCGCCGTGCCGCTGGGGCGGGCCGCGCGTTGCACAGCGGCATGAACGGCACTTCCATCACGTCGGGATACGTACGCCTGGAGCGCGCGGGGGGCCACCCGCCGCATGCCGACCTCACGGCGTCGAGCAGACCGGACACTCCGATCTACGCCGGACTGGTCGCCGACTGGCGGGCCAGGGGCCGGACGGTTCCGGGCAGGCCGGGGCCGTGGCCCGGGGATCTCTCCGCCGGCGGTGAACCATGGCCACGCTGAGCAGGCCCGGCCGTGTCCTGCCGCTTCCGCCCCGCGTTCATGGCCTGCGGCCGCGCCGGGGGCGGACCATCAGGGCGTCCACCTTGTTCCGGTGCCTGGTCGGGTGCCTGCGCCGATGGCGGCGGTACGGGGCGCGGGATCCGCTGGCGGAACTCGTGCGGACGGCTGAGAACCTGCACTACGGCGGCGGAGAACGATGACATCCACCCGCGTGGTCCGGGGTGGGGGAGAGCCGAACCGGCGGTTCGCCGGATCTGGCTGCACGTTTCGGCTACGTTCTGTGATGATCTGGCCAGTCGAACACGACTGCGCCGACTGCCGGTCCCGGGGGGACCATGGATGTACCGGGGACACTGGATGAGTGATGCGGGCCGGAGCCGGTCCGGAACGGCACAGCGAACGGAACGGGCGGAGGCGGTCCTCTGATGAGTGCAGCCGGATCCTTGCGAACCGATTCCGACGAGCCGGGCCCCGGGACGTCCAGGCCGAGCGGACTGCTGGACGTGCTGGGCATGGCGGCGGTGGTGCTCGGCCCCGACGGACGCATCGTGCTGTGGAGCGCGCAGGCCGAGGAGCTGTTCGGCTACGCCGCCGAGGAGGCGCTGGGTCAGTACGCGGGGCGGCTGATGGTCCGCGAACAGCACCGGGGCCTGGTGGTGAAGCTGTTCGAGCGGGTGATGGACTCCGGTGAGGGCTGGGCCGGAGCGTTTCCCGTCCTCCACAAGGACGGCACCACACGGCTGGTGGAGTTCCGCAACACGCCGCTCGTGGACGACCGTGGAGTCCGCCACGCCCTGAGCCTGGCCACGGACCGTGGCACAGTGCGCCAGGTGGAGCGCGGGCTCGCGCTCTCGGCGCAGATGGTCTCGCAGTCCCCGATCGGCCTGGCGGTCCTCGACACCGATCTGCGGTACGTGACCGTCAACCCGGCGCTGGAACGGATCAACGGAGTGTCCGCTGCGGAACACCTCGGCCGATCGAGCCGGGAGGTCCTGCCGTTCCTCGACGTCGACGCCATCGAGAGCTCCCTGCGCCGGGTGCTGGACACCGGAGTTCCCCTCGTCGACCAGCAGGCCGTCGGCCGCACCCCGGCCGATCCGGACCACGACAGCGCCTGGTCGGTCTCCTTCTACCGCCTGGAGGACGCCGTCGGCACCGTCCTGGGCGTGGCCATCTCGGTGGTCGACGTCACCGAGCGGTATCTCGCGGGCATCGAGGCCGACCGGGCCCGACGCCGACTGGCGCTGATCGCCGACGCCTCGGCCCGCATCGGCACCACCCTCGAACTCGACCAGACCGCACGCGAGTTGGCCGACGTCGCCGTCCCCGAACTGGCGGACATCGCGGCCGTGGACCTGCTGGACGACGTCCTGCAGGGGCGCCGCGCCCATGTGCTGCCCACCGGCCCGGTCGTCATCCGCGCCCTCGCCGTCAAGGCCGGCCACCCCACCGAGGCGCTCCGCGCCGCCGACCCGCCCGGCCACGTCGCCCGCTACGCGGCCGACCGCCTGGTCACCCAGTGCGTGCACACCGGCCGACCCGTCATCGTGCGCCACGTCGAGGACCAGGACCTGCCGCGCATAGCCCGCGACGAGGAGGCGGCCACCCTGCTGGCCAGGGCGGGTGTCCACTCGTATCTCGCCGTGCCGCTGACCGCCCGCGGGGAGGTCATCGGTGCCCTGGACCTCAAACGCACGCGGAACCCGCTGCCCTTCAGCGACGACGACCTCGTCCTGGCGCGGGAGCTGGCCGCCCGCGCGGCGGTGCAGATCGACAACGCCCGCTGGTACCAGAGCGCGCGGACCACCGCCGTCACCCTCCAGCGCAGCCTGTTGCCCGGCAGCCCGCCCTCCACCGTCGGCCTGGAGGTCGCCTCCCGCTACCAGCCGGCCGACGCCGCCAGCGAGGTCGGCGGCGACTGGTTCGACCTCATCTCCCTGGAGGGCGACCGGACCGCGCTCGTCGTGGGGGACGTGATGGGCAGCGGCATCAGCGCCGCCGCCACCATGGGACGCCTGCGCACCGCGACCAGCACCCTCGCCTCACTCCAGCTCGAACCGGCCCGGCTGCTCGAACACCTCGACAAGATCACCGCCGGGCTGGACCACTACATCGCCACCTGCATCTACGCCGTGTACGACCCCCATCTGCGGCAGGTCCAGATAGCAAACGCCGGCCATCTGCCGCCCGCCCTGGTCCGCGCCGAGGGCCCCTCGGAGCTGCTCGACCTGCCCACCGGTGCGCCCCTGGGCGTGGGCGGCGTCGCCTTCTCCACGACCACGGTCACGTTCGAACCGGGAGATCAGCTCGTGCTGTACACCGACGGGCTCGTCGAGACACGGCAGCACTCACTCGATGAGCGCCTCGCCACCTTCCTGGGCCTCCTGGACGACCCGAGCCGCCCCCTGGAAGCCCTCTGCGACCGGCTCCTGAGAACCCTGCGCCGTCCGGACAACCACGACGACGTGGCCCTCCTCGTCGCCCGGGCGCGGGACTGGTCGGCGGGCGTCGCCTAGAGGGCGACGAAGCGGACGGTCACCGTGCTGCCCTCCGGTAGCGCGCGAGGAGGGCGGCGCCGGCCTGCTCGGCCGACAGGCACTCCAGATACGCGGGCGGGCCACCGGCGGGGAAGAGCCGCTCGCCGGTGCCGAGGAGGGTGGGGAAGGTCAGCAGCCGGTACTCGTCGACCAGGTCCTCGGCCATCAACGCGTGGACGACGCTCAGGCTGCCGGCGACGATCACATCGCGCTGTTCACGCTTGACCGCGTCGACGAGGTCGCCGTCGACGATCCGCGAGTTCCCCCACGCCGACGTGTCGGTCAGGGACCGGGTGGCGACCAGCTTCGGTACGGCGTTCATCCGCGCCGAGAACGGGTCGTCGCGTGTCGGCCACAGCCGCGAGAACAGCTCCCACGTGGTACGCCCCAGCAGCAGGACGCCGTCGTCCAGCGTGCTGCCGAGCCGGAACTTGTCCCCGCCCGCCGTCCCGGGCCCGTGCCGGAACGCCCAGCCGCCGGTCGGCGTTCCCCCGGCCCCGTCCGGGTCGGACACGATGCCGTCCAAGGTGATGAACTGAATGACGATGACGCTCATGAGGTGGGTCCTTTCGATCGATGCTCACCGGTACATACCGGCGGCACCGGCCCCACTCATCGCGGCCGGTGAAATTCCTCCGAAGAAATCTCCCGAGGCAGGTCGAAGGCGTCGAAGACCCGCGGATCGGCGAACACGACGTTGCGCGTGACGCGGCCGCCGGTGACCGTGAGGACCTGGAGCGTGTGCAGCCGGTGCCTGCCGCCGGGCTCGGGCGCGTACGCGGCGAGGGCGGGCTGCCCGTTGGCGGTGAGATACCGCGTGCCCCAGCCCGTCCCGCGCATCCGGAACACGCGGTCCATGAACAGCCCGTAGTCGCGACTGCTGCGGTACCACAATGGCACCGGCGGCATTTCCAGCACCGCCTCGTCGGTGAGGAGCCGCACGAGCGCGGGGACGTCGGCCGACTCGAACGCCCGCAGATAGCGCTGGACCACCGCGCGCACCCCGGCATCGTCCGGCTCCGTGACCTCGTCGACGCCGCCCTCGTCCGCGAGAGCGGCACGGGCCCGCTGCAGCGTGCTGTTGACAGCCGCCGCCGTCGTCCCGAGTTGCTCGGCGACCTCGGCGGCGCTGAACTCCAGCACCTCACGCAGTACGAGTACGGCCCGCTGACGCGGCGGCAGGAACTGCATCGCCGCAACCAGCGCGAGCCGCAGATCGGTCCGCACCTCCGTGTCGAACCGGGCATCCGGAAACGGCTGCAGCCACGGCACGTCGAGAGCCGGCGTGAGTGGTGCCTCAGGATCCGCGCTCGGCGCGCCCAGCCCGGACGGCAACGGCCGCCGCGCGCGCCCCTCCAGCGCGGTCAGACACACGTTGGTCGCGATGCGGTAGAGCCAGGTCCGTACGGACGCACGCGTGCCGTCGTACCGGTCGCGGGCCTTCCAGGCGCGCAGCATCGTCTCCTGGACCAGATCCTCGGCCTCGTGGAACGAGCCCAGCATCCGGTAGCAGTACGCCACCAGCTCACCTCGGTACGGCTCGAAGTCCACGCACTCATAATGGCGTACAGGGTGACCGAGGTGCCGGTGAGAGCCTCGCGTCAGTGGCGCGACGCGGGGGAGGCGAAGTCGCCGCGCAGGATGCTGTAGCGCACGAGATCGCGCCACTGTCCGTCGCGGAACACGACGCTGCGGTGCACGCCCTCGCGGGTGAATCCGGCCTTTTCCAGGGCACGTTGCTCGGCGGTGTTGCCCACCTCGGTGTCCGCCTCGATCCGCTGCACGAGGGTGTGGGCGAACAGGTAGTGGACCAACTGCCGCTGTGCCTCGGTGCCCACGCCCTTGCCGCGTGCGTCCGGCAGGAGGCCGATGCCGACGTTCCAGTAGAACGTGCTGCGGGTGACGACGACCTTCCGCCAGGCGACGAAACCCAGCTGCTCGGTGTCGCGTACGACCATCAGATGACCCGAGTCGTCGGTGAGCAGTCCGTTCTCCGCCCACAGACGGCGCCAGCGGCCGGTCTCCGACCAACCGAACCACTGGAAGGGCCCGGAGACCTCCGGTTCCGTTCGGAACCGGTCCATGACGGGCAGGTCGTGTTCGGCGACGGGGCGCAGGGTCACATGATCGACGCTCATACGTCGCAAGCTTAGGCTGCCCGTCCGGGCCGGCGTCGTGGCCCGCACCGGAGCCCAACGCCGTTGGGGGAGTGGCCGGTTGGGCGGCCGTCCGCATGATCGCGGCGTGGCGTGCGCCGCGCCGATCGGGAAGGATGCTGCGCGTGCGGCCGAGCACCGCATCGAAGCCCTCATGGAATGGAGCGCGCAGATGACCTCTCCGGGTCCCCAAGACCTCGTCGTCACCCAGGCCTCACTCGACGACTGGCCGGTGATCAGCGGCTGGGCGGCGGACGAGGGGTGGAACCCCGGACTGTCCGACGGCCCGAGCTTCTTCGCCCAGGACCCCGGAGGTTTCTTCCTCGGCCGCATCGACGGGGAGCCGGTCTCGGCGATCTCCGTCGTCAACTACGGCGGCGACTACGCCTTCCTGGGCTGCTACCTCGTACGCCCCGACCTGCGCGGCCGCGGCTACGGCCTCGCCACCTGGAAGGCAGCCCTCGCCCACGCGGAAGGCCGGACCATCGGCCTCGACGGTGTCGTCGCCCAGCAGTCCAACTATCGTCAGTCCGGCTTCGAACTCGCCCACCGCACCATCCGTTTCAACGGCACCGCGCCCGCGGGGGAGGCGGATCCCGAAGTGCGGCCCGCCCAACCGGCCGACCTCGACGCGCTCACGGCGTACGACAGCGCCTGCTATCCCGCGGACCGCCCGCTCTTCCTGCAGCGGTGGCTGACCGGCGCCGGCCACCGGGCCTTCCTCCGCCGCACCGAAGGACGCGTCACCGGCTACGGCGTCATCCGGCCCGCCCGCGACGCACTGCGCATCGGCCCGCTGTTCGCCGACACCGCCGAGGACGCCCAGGCCCTCTTCACCGCGCTGACCGCCGACGCCACCGGGAGCGAGGTCGCCATCGACATCCCCGAGACGAACGCCGCAGGGATCGCTCTCGTCGAGAAACTCGGCTTCACACCGTCCTTCGAAACGGCCCGCATGTACACCGGACCGGTCAGGCCGTTCGCCTCGGAGCGCGTCTTCGGCGTGACCACCCTCGAACTCGGCTAGGAGGAGTGAACCGGCCTGCCCCACGGGGTTGGTGACCGGCGGCGATCAGGCCGGATCCTTCGGTCTGCTGTCAGCAGATCCCCCTGGGCGCATGGTCGTCGCGGTGCTTGGGTGGCGGGATGGAGATCCTGGTTCTGGGCGGAACGGCATGGGTGGGCCGGGAATTGTCCCGGCAGGCGCTGGCGCGCGGTCATCGGGTGACGTGTCTGGCGCGTGGCGAAAGCGGCGAAGTCGCCGACGGAGCGGTGCTGGTGGCCGCTGACCGGCGCGATCCCTCGGCATATGATCCGCTGCTCGACCGGGCATGGGACGCGGTGGTCGAGGTGTCGTGGCAGCCGGGGTTCGTCCGTGCGGCGCTCGACGCTCTGGGGAAGCGGGCCGGGCACTGGGTCTACGTCTCTTCGGTGAGCGCCTATGCCTCCCACGCCGTGCTGCACGCGGACGAGTCCGCTGCCCTCCTGCCGCCGACCGACCGGAGCGAGGTCGACCGCGCGGTGTACGGCGAGGCGAAGGTGGCGTGCGAGCAGGCGTCGACGGCGGTCGTGGGGGATCGTCTGCTGATCGCTCGCGCCGGTCTCATCGGCGGCCCGGGCGATCACAGTGGCCGCTCCGGCTACTGGGTGGCCCGTGCCGCACGCGATCCGCGCGGGCCGCTGCTCGTTCCCGACGCGCCGGCCGTTCCGACCCAGGTGGTCGACGCGCGGGACCTCTCCGCCTGGCTGCTGGATGCCGCGGAGACGGGGCGCGTCGGCACCTACAACGCCGTCGGCCCCGTCGTCCCCCTCGGGGAGTGGATCGAGCTGTCGCGCACCCTGGGCGGGCACACCGGCCCGGTGGTCGCCGCCGACCCGGCGTGGCTGCTGGCGAACGGGGTGGCCCAGTACATGGGGGCCGAGTCCCTGCCGATGTGGCTGGCCGAGCCGGGCTGGGAAGGGTGGTCGGCCCGCAGCGGGGCCGCGGCGCGGGCCGCGGGACTGCGTCATCGACCCCGCGCGGAGTTGCTCGCGGACACGCTGCGCTGGGAACGCGAACAGGGCCTGGAGCGGACCAGGCGAGCGGGCCTCAGCGCACCGCGCGAACGCGAGTTGCTCGACGCCCTCGGCTGACGGGGTCGGCTGACGAGGTCGGCCTTCGCGCCGATGGCGGTGGTGACCTGCCCCGGCGTCAACGTCGCACTCCTACTGGCTCGGCCGCATCGCCGTCGACTCCCGGGACGCCGCAGCCGCCGTATCGCAGACGCAGGACACGACAGAAGCCTTCGAGCGTCCGCCAACCGGGCGACCGCCCGCTCCGCGCCCGTCCACCCCTCGGCCGTCCACCGCTCGCCCGTCCACCAATCGAGCATCGCCCGCCCGCCGCCGCACCGGAAACGCCATCCGCCGCCCCACCACCACGACGACCAGCGCCCCCGCGACCAACGGAAACGCCGTCCAGGGCAGGGCCGACGCCCCGGCATCCTCCAGTACGAGCCCACCCGTGAACGACCCCGCCGCGATGCCCGTGTTGTACACGGTGGTCTGCAGCGAGGTGGCCACGTCCGCGTGGGCGGGGCCGGAGGCGTCGACCAGCGCGGTCTGGATCAGGGTCGGTGCCCCGCCGAAGGCCGCGCCCCACAGGGCGACCGCGACGAGCAGGACGGCGGGACTGCGCGCGGCCAGGCCGAGCGCGAGCATGGCCCCCGCGATCACCGCGAGAGACGTCAGCAGGGTGCGCCGTAGATGAGCGTCGACCAGTACGCCGACGATCCAGATCCCGACGACGGTGGCGAGCCCGAACACCAGAAGGACGAGACCGGTGTGGCCGAACCCCACATGCTCCGCGAACGGCGCCACGTAGGTGTATATCGCCTGGTGCCCCAGCAGCAGAAGCAGGGTGACCGACAGGATGGGCACGATCCCGGGGAGGCCGGCGACGCGGCGCAGCGGTACGTGCGTGCCGGCCGCCTCGCCGGGGAAGTCCGGCACCTGCCACCGCACCCAGACCACCAGCAGGGCGGCGAGCACTGCCGGTACGGCGAAGGCGGCGCGCCAGCCGAGTGCCTCGGCGAGCGCGCTGCCGGCCGGAACGCCCAGGGACAGGGCGAGGGTAATCCCCGCGAGGACGACGGCGATCGCGCGGCCGCGCCGCTCCGCGGGGACCATACGGGCCGCGTAGCCGACGAGCATCGCCCAGAGCGTGCCGCCCATGACGCCGGCCGTGAGCCGGACGGTGAAGGTCAGTGCGTACGACGTCGAGAGCGCCGTGACGGCGTTGCAGCAGGCGAAGCCCACGAGTGTGCCGATCAGGACCCGGCGGCGCGGCTGTCCGCGCAGTGCGGCCGTGAGCGGGATCGCGGCCAGGAAGGAGGCGAGCGCGTAACCGGTCACCAGGAACCCGACACGCCCTTCGGAGACGCCCAGGGCCGGTGCCATCCGCGGCAGCAGTCCCGCCGGGAGCAGTTCGGTCAGGACAGCGGTGAAGGCGGCGGTGGACAGGGCGAGCAGACCCCACCACGGCAGTGCGGGGGTGGGGCGGGAGGACATGGCGGTGCCCTTGGCCATGGGTGCGGTGGACATGGCACCATGCTGAAACCTTCACATCAGTGTGAAGGCAAGCGTGCCGTCCCCGACCGGCACCGCAAGCGGGTGGAGAGCCATGAAGATCGGTGAACTGTCGCGCCGCACCGGCGTCCCCACCAGGATGCTGCGCTACTACGAGGAGCAGGACCTCCTGCACCCCGAGCGGGCCGAGAACGGCTACCGGGAGTACGGGGAGTCGGCGGTCGCGTGTGTACGGCAGCTGCGCGGGCTCCTCGACTCCGGCCTCACCACCGAGATCATCCGAGTCATCCTGCCGTTCCTGTCCGACCCCGGCGAGATTCATCTCCACCCCGAGTGCCTCACCCCGGAGACCGCCGCGCTGCTGAGCGGCGAGATCGACCGTATCCAGAGCCGCATCGACTGCCTGGCCCGCAACCGGGACGCGCTGCGGTCCTATCTGGCGGCGGTTCGGCCCGCCGCTGCTGAGGCGGGGGAGGTCAGCTGACCAGCTCCTCGGCGCGCTGGGCCGCCTCGCGCACCGAACCGCGATGCACCGGGCCGTGCCCCGGCAGCAGCACGTCCGCGGCGAGGGACCCGATGCGGCTGAGCGAGGCGAGAGCGGTCGCGCGGTCGGTGTCGAACATGACCGGCAGCAGTTGCGGACCGCGGGTCCGCGAGGTGGGGTGGCCGCTGACCAGGGCGTCACCGGAGATCAAGATGCCGGCGTCCGGCAGGTGGTAGACGCAGTGGCCCGCTGTGTGCCCCGGCGTGTGCACCGGGACCGGGCGGCCGGGCAGATCGAGCGCCCCGGTACCGGGGAACGGCGCGGGCCGCGTCATGCGGACGTCCGTCTTGCCGCCCGACCGCAGCGCGTGCACCGCCCACGGCAGCACACCGGGCCGCCATGCTTCGCGCACCACCTGGCCGATGGTGACCTGGTGCAGGAACTCGCGGCGCGCGTGCGGCAGTTCCTCGTCGTGGAGGTGGACGGGGACGCCGTAGGTGCTGCTGAGGTACTCGGCCGAACCGAGGTGGTCGTTGTGCGCGTGCGTGATCAGCACGCCCGCGAGGCCTTCGGGCGAGTGACCGAGGGCCTTGAGTGACGCGAGGACCTCTTGGCGGTCGCCGGGGTAGCCGGTGTCGATCAGAGTGGCGGCGTCGCCGTCGGACAGGACGATCCAGTTCGTGTTGCTGCCGTGCACGAGATGGACGCCTTCCGCGGCCTGGACGATGGCCTCTTCCCGCATGTCTTCCCCCTCTTCCCGCTCTTGTCGGAACCTGTGTACGTGCCCTGAGGGGAACGTAGTTGATCCTCCGGAGCGTGCGGCGGCCGGGTCCCCGCGTGCGCGCGCGTTCGCCGACACGCGGGTGCGCATGAACGCCGGCGTGCCCGCCCGTGTGCACAGCGAGGTACGAGCGCGGCTGTCCGGGAGATGGCCGAAGGTGAACGGCCTTTATTGAAGCGGGTCTTGACTGAATCCCGCTAGGGCGCTCCTATGTGGCGAGTCTCGTTGACTTTTGTTCGAGTCTGCGAACAAAACCGCTCAAGGGAGAGCCGCATGTCCCCCCAGACCACCCCCCGTCTCAGACGCCTCCTGCGCCGCGCCGCCGTCCAGTGCGCCGTCCTCGGTCTCGCCCTCGCCGGACTGACCGGCCTCGGCCGCTCCACCACCCCGCTGACGGCCGAACCGGCCGCGGTGAGCACCAGTCAGATCGGGGTTGCCCCGGCCCCGATGGGCTGGGCGTCCTGGAACAGTTTCGCCAGCGCCGTCGACTACAACACCATCAAGGCCCAGGCCGACGCCCTCGTCTCCTCCGGCATGGCCGCCGCGGGCTACAAGTACGTCAACATCGACGAGGGCTGGTGGGAGGGCGCCCGCGACAGCAGCGGCAACATCAGCGTCGACACCGCGAAGTGGCCCGGCGGCATGAAGGCCATCGCCGACTACATCCACAGCAAAGGACTCAAGGCCGGTATCTACACCGACGCCGGGAAGAACGGCTGCGGCTACTACTACCCGACCCCGGAAGGCACGCCCGCCGCACCCAACACCGGGATGGAGGGCCACAACCAGCAGGACCTCCAGACCTTCCAGAACTGGGGCTTCGACTTCCTCAAGATCGACTGGTGCGGCGGCGACGTGGAGGGCCTCAACCAGGAGACGACGTACAAGGCGATCCGCGACGCCAACACCGCCGCGACCGCCGTCACCGGACGTTCGCTCGTGCTGTCCCTGTGCGAATGGGGCACCGGCAAGCCGTGGAACTGGGCTGCCGGCACGGGCGCGATGTGGCGCACCAGCACCGACATCGTCTACTGGCCCAACAACCCGACGATGTCCAGCATCCTGGCCAACTTCGACAAGTCGCTGCACCCGGCCGCCCAGCACACCGGCTACTACAACGACCCGGACATGATGACCATCGGCATGAGTGGACTGAACGCCGCCCAGAACCGCACGCACATGGGCCTGTGGGCCATCTCCGGCGCCCCGCTGCTCGCGGGCAACAACCTCGCCACCATGAGCACATCGACGGCCTCGATCCTCACCAACTCCGAGGTCATCGGCATCGACCAGGACGCGCGCGGACTCCAGGGAGTCAAGGTCGCCGAGGACAGCAGCGGCCTGCAGGTCTACAGCAAGGTCCTGTCCGGCACCGGCAAGCGCGCGGTCCTGCTGCTCAACCGCACCTCCGCCGCGGCCGATATCACCGCCCGCTGGCAGGACATGGGGCTGACCACGGCCTCCGCCACCGTGCGCAACGTGTGGTCCGCCTCCAACGTCGGCTCCTACGCCACGAGTTACACCACCAGTGTCCCGGCCGGTGAAGGCGTGCTGCTCACCGTTTCCGGCACCGAGGGATCCGGGACGACGTACGAGGACACCACCACCGCGACGACGCCGACGTTCACCGGTGTCAGCGCGGCCGCCGCGGGGACGAAGCTCGTCGACATCAGCTACGCCAATGGCGGCTCGTCCGCCCGCCAGGCGACGCTCAAGGTCAACGGCCAGTACGCGCAGACGCTCGCCTTCCCGCCCACCGGCTCGTCGAGCACCTACCGCACCGTCTCCGTCCTCGCCCATCTGGCCAAGGGCGCGAACACGCTGACCTTCGCGGCGTCGACCGGCACGGCACCCGACATCGACGCGGTGGCGGTCCGTGCCATCCCGGGCACCAACGGGACGGCGATCGTCGGCACCGGCTCGGGGCGCTGCCTGGACTTCTTCCAGAACGGCATCACCAACAACACCCAGGCCGAACTCTGGGACTGCGGCGGCGGCCAGAACCAGACGTTCACCTCCACCGCGCGCAGCGAACTGGTCGTCTACGGCAACAAGTGCCTGGACGCCTACAACAGCGGCACCGCCAACGGCACCAAGGTGGTCCTGTGGGACTGCAACGGCGGCACCAACCAGAAGTGGACCGTCAACACCAACGGGACCATCACCAACAACGTCTCCGGACTCTGCCTGGACGCGGTGGGCAACGGCACGGCGAACGGGACGTCGATCGACCTGTGGTCGTGCAACGGCGGATCCAACCAGCAGTGGACCCGCAACTGAGCCGCCCCTGACCTGGGACGACGCGGAGGGGCGGTGCCGGTCGGGCGGCACCGCCCCGGCCCAATGCCATTGCCGTGCGGGGCCACTGATGGTGGAGTGAGCCCATGGATCACGTAGCGGTACTGGCTCTGTTCGATCGGGACATGCGAGAAGGTGCGAGGCCCGACGGCCCCGGTGCCCGGATCGAGCGCGTCGACAAGGTGGTGCGCCAGGTCGGCGCCGAGCACGGCTGGAACGGGGTCGTCTGGTCCGACCTGGACGAGGCGGGCGCGGACGCGGCGATCGCCGAGCAGATCCGGTACTACACCGAACTCGGGCGTGAGTTCGAATGGAAGCTGTATGGGCACGACCAGCCGGAAGACCTGGGGCGACGGCTGCGGGCGGCCGGGTTCACGGCCGAACCCGAGGAGACGGTGATGGTCGCCGAGGTGGGCGACCTGACCCTCGACGTCGAACCACCGGACGGCGTGAGCATCCTGCCCGTCATCGACCGCGCGGGCGTCGACCTCGTGGCGGACGTCCACGAGAAGGCCTTCGGCACGGACAGCACCCGGCTGCGCCACCAGCTGCTGGCCCAGCTCACCGGTGACGACGACAACGTCGTCGCCGTCGTGGCCCTCGCCGGGGACACCCCGGTCAGCGCGGCCCGCATGGAACTCGTACCCGGCTCCCGCTTCGCCGGTCTGTGGGGCGGCGGCACGGTCGAGGCCTGGCGCGGCCGGGGCATCTACCGTGCCCTCGTCGCCCACCGTGCCCGCGTCGCCGTGGACCGCGGCTACCGCTACGTCCAGGTCGACGCCTCGAACCAGAGCCGCCCGATCCTCGCCCGCCTGGGCTTCGCACCGCTGACCACGACGACGCCGTACGTCCGCACACCGGACGCCACGTAGCGGCGGGCCGTGCTGGCCGTGCGCGCCCGTTCCGCGCGGTGGCACGGCTCCGGTGGCACCCGGCGCGGCGCCCGGCCGCCGCCGGGTGCGGACGCGGGTCCGTTCCCGCATGTCAGCGACCCGATGTCACATCCCGGGCCGCTAGCGTCGTCGCATGGGCATGACGACGAACCAGAGCATCCTCCTGGCGGGCGCCGGCGGCGTCCTCGGCACCCACATCACCCACGCCCTGACCGAGGCGGGCCACAAGGTCACCGGCCTCGGACGAGGACCGGGCAGCGGCGTCCGGGCCGACCTGATGGACCGCGACGCGCTGTTGCGCGCCGTCGACGGCCGGCACTTCGACACGGTCATCCACGCGGCCACCGCCCTGCGCAGGGCGCCCATGCGCCACCGTGACATGCACGCCACCAACGCGCTGCGCATCGACGGCACCGCCCACCTCATCGAGGCCGCCCGGGCCACCGGCGCCCGCCGCTTCGTCACGGAGTCGATGGTCTTCGGCTACGGGTACGGCGACCACGGCGACCATGTCCTCACGGAGGACGACGCCTTCGGCCCGCGCGGCACCACGGCCGAACTGGAGCGGCACATCGAGGGCATGCGCATCAAGGAACAACTCACCTTCGCCGCCGAAGAGCTGGAGGGCATCGCACTGCGCTTCGGCCTCTTCTACGGCCCCGGTGGCACCGACGCCCTGCTGCCCATGCTCCGCAAGCGGCAGCTCCCCGCGCCCGCCGACCACGGCCGCGTCCTGCCCTGGATCGAACTCACCGACGCGGCAGCCGCGGTGGCCGCCGCGGTCGACCGAGGCCACCCCGGCCAGGCGTACAACATCACCGACCGCACCCCGCTGGGCTTCGCCGCCCATGTCCGCGCCGTGGCCGAGCAGTTCGACCTGCCCAAGCCGATGCCCGTCCCGCTCTGGCTGACGAAGCCCATGTCGTACGTGCACACGATGATGACCACCTCCATGCGTGTGTCCTCGGCAAAGGCGGAACGCGAACTGGGCTGGACGCCGGCCCACCCGTCCACGTACGACGGCCTCGCGGCGATGGCAAGCGACCGGTGACGCCGCACCAGGAGCAAGCGGCTCAGTAGAGCTGGGACGCGGAGGTCGTCACAGCCTGCTGCCGGTCCGCCGTGGTGTACGCGAAGTTGAGCACGGTACGGCGCACTCCGTCGCGGTCCAGTGGCGTGACGCGATGGGCGGTCGTGTCGCTGCGCAGCAGGTAGCCGTCGCCGGCGCGGTGGTGGACCTGTCGCGCCGACGGAGTCCGCAGAGCGCGCAGGACGGTGGTGTGCGGAACGTATTCCAGGAGCCCGCCGTCCTCGGGGTCGTGCGGTGCCTCCATGAACAGGACGAGAGCCAGCGGATAGTCGTCCGTGTGCGCTCCGTGGGTGTCGCCGTCGCGGTGAAGGACGTTGACGACATGGCGTTCGAGCGCGTCGCGCACCGGCACGACCTTCAGGCCCGCGATCCGGCCGATGAGGTCGATCAAGCCCCCTTGGTGGTAGAGCCGCACGATCAGCTCGGACTCCTGCGCGATGACACGGCCGCCGAGGGTGGTCATGCGGCGCGGAGAGGAATCCATGCACTCCATCGTGAACTCCCGCCGCACAGCGAGCTGTTCGAGCCGGTTCACCTCCGCGCGAAGGACCGACACTGCCGGGGGCGCCATGAGCCCGGGCAGCGGGAGGTAGCCGTCGGCGGTGAAGCCATCCGCCAGTTCGTCGGTGAACTCGGGTAGGCGCAGCATCATCTCGCCCTACCCGGTCCCAGAGGGAGACAAGCGAGACGCCGTGAACCGGGAGGTAACTGGCCTACGAGTCGCCATGGTTGGCCGGATGGGCGCCCCTTCGTGTCATCTCGGGCTTATGGCGGTGAATCGTGGTGTGATGGCGCCGTGAGTCGCGCCGCAGAGGAGACCAACCGCCGCATGCTTCGGGCACGGGACGCGATGGACCGCGCGTACAAGCAGCCGTTGGACGTCCCGGCCCTGGCCCGCATCGCGCATGTGTCGCAGGCGCACTTCACGCGGACGTTCCGGGCCACGTTCGGCGAGACGCCGCACCGCTACCTGCAGCGCCGCCGTGTCGAGCGGGCGATGTTCCTGCTGAGGGAGACCGAGCGGAGCGTGACGGACATCTGCTTCGAGGTCGGCTTCGGCAGCCCGGGAACCTTCAGCCGTACGTTCCGCGACATCGTCGGCCGGTCGCCGAGGGCCTACCGCAAGGGAGCGGCGCCCGCGGACGTCCCGACGTGCTTCACGATGGCGTGGCTGCGACCGAGGGCCTGACCGCCCCGCCGCTCGTACCTGCCCGTGTCCGTCTGCACCGGCGTTGTCTCACCCGTCGGCTGAGCAGTTTTGGATAAGTTTTCGTCCGGCCCGCCCAGTAGCGTGATGCACATGTTCAACGCCATCACACACTCACAGATCTACGTCCTCGACCAGAACGAGGCCCTCGACTTCTACGTCGGCAAGCTCGGCCTGGAGGTCAGCGCCGACGTCGACATGGGCTTCATGCGCTGGCTCACCGTCAGCGTCCCCGGGCACCCGGAACGCCAGATCCTGCTGGAGAGGCCGGGCCCTCCGGCGATGTCCGAGGAGACAGCACAGCAGGTCCGCGAACTGGTGACCAAGGGCGCCACGGGCGGCTCGCTGATCTTCAGCACGGACGACTGCCGTAAGACGTACGAGACGCTGCTGGGCAGGGGCGTCGAGTTCACCGAGGAGCCCACCGAGCGCCCGTACGGAATCGACTGCGGCCTGCGCGACCCCTTCGGCAACAGCATCCGCTTCACCCAGCCGAAGGCCTGAAAGCCGCCGCGAAGAAAACAGGTGTGGCCGCTGCCGCCGCGCGTCTACGGTGTCGGCATGCAGCAGAACCGCGGGCGGGAGCGCCGCCACCCCCGATGCGCTCCCGCGGTGCGGGCTCGGCAGCCCGTCGCGCCTGCGGAGATCGCGGGATCCGCGGTGGTCGTCGTCGGCTTCTTCTCCGCCAAACAGAAGGATTTCGGCGCGCTCATGGACGCGGCTGTCGACGACCTGACGGCGCGGGGCGCACGAGTGGTGCAACGCCGAGGCGTCTCCGGCGGCGGGGCGAGGAAGATGCACCTGCCGTACTCGTCGCGGACCATCCTGAGCCAGGGGAAGGTCCGAGAAGTCGCCGCCACTTGCGAAGAGACAGGCGCCGACGCGGTGCTCTTCCTGACGGACCTGACGGATCGTCAACACCGGTTCCTGACAGAGGCCTTCGGGCGCGCTGCGCTGAGTCTGAAGGATGCCACCGGCAACTAGGCTCCCACGTCCATGGGTCCGAAGCGGATTGTCGGACCGGCCAGTTATGTTTTGCTCGTGACTTACGTAGAGAGTGGCGTCGCACGCATCAGACCGCAGCAGTTCCACGAGAGCGACGGCGTGGAGGAGTGGCGGGTCCTCGGTGAGGGGGCGTGCGCCTACTTCCGCACCGGATCGTTCACGACGGGCGCGCAGCTCGTGCAGGCGATCAGTGAACTCCCCGACCTCGGGCACGGTCGACCCGACGTCGACCTGCGGCACGAGGGCGTCACCGTGCGGCTGATCACGCTCACTGGCGATTACTACGGGATGATCGAGCAGGACGTCGAGCTGGCCCGGCAGATCTCGGCCGTGGCCCGACGGCTGGGTATTCCCGCCGATCCGTCCGCCGTGCAGACCGTCCAGGTCACCCTCGACGCCCTCTCCGGTCCCGACGTGGTGGCGTTCTGGCGTGCCCTGCTCGGCTACCAGGACCGCGCCGGCAGCCCCGAGGACCTGATCGACCCGCATCGCCGCGGCGCCCCGTTCTACTTCCAGCAGATGGACACCCCGCGTCCGCAGCGCAACCGCGTTCACGTCGACGTCTGGGTGCCGTACGACCAGGCGGAAGCACGCATAGCAGCGGCGCTTGCCGTCGGCGGCCGCCTGGTCACCGATGCCCACGCGCCGTCGCACTGGGTACTGGCCGACCCCGAGGGCAACGAAGCCTGCGTCGGCGCGGCAGGCTGGACCGAGGTGAAACCCAGCCGCGCCTGACCGTCTCCGACGGGGGCCGAACGGGCCGCAGTTGTGGGCCGGTCGGCCCCCGCCGCGGCGGGTGGTGTGCTGGCATGCTGACTTCGTTGGCACACGCCGCCCAGGGGGACTGCCTCCCGTCGCGCCAGATACTCCCGCGCCGGGCGCACGGTGGAGGCGGCAGGCCCGTCGATGCTGAGGGGAGCCGCGTCGGCGGGCCTGAACGGGGTGTTCTCGTTGCCTCCACGGTAGGACCGGGAGACCGTATACGGAATGCTGAATCCGTCTCCCGCAGGTGAGGTACGGCGGTCCTCGCACCGGTCACAGGTCGAGCTGGTACTCCACTGCCTTGTGGGTGGGCAGATAGCCGAGCGTGTCGTTGATGCCGAGCATGGGCGCATTGCTGTCGGCGGTGTCGGTGAGCAGGCCCTCGAGCTCGGGGTGGCGCTGTCGGGCACGGCGGATGGACTCCGCCTTCATCCACAGCCCCAGGCCGTGGCCGCGGTGCTCGGGCAGCACACCGGTGCCGTAGTGCTGGGCATCGCCCCGGCCGTCGCCCGGCACCACGAGTTCGGAGAACCCGACGATCGAGCCGTCCGAGGTGTCCACCGCGGCGACGGTGTGGAGCAACTCCCCGCGCTTCGCGACGGTTTCGGCCGCCGCGACGACACGCTGCACGTCCCACACGACCGTCCCGAAGTCGGTCCCCTCCATCGGCATGTCGTCCATCGCCCGCCGTGACTCGGCGAAGGTGCGGGCCAGTTCGGGCGGCACGATGCCGTCCCACTGTGTCAACGCGTAGCCCGGATGCGGGCGTTCCGCGATCTCGTCGATCCGGGCGAGATCCGCCTCGGCCAGCGGCAGACGGCTGTACGTCAGCGCGAGCACCCTGCGAAAGCCGCGCGCCGCCAGGAACGGATCGCCGGGGGAGCCGTCCTCGACCTGCGCCACGAGCGACCGCCGCCCCTCGCTGCGGGAGACGGCGACGGCCGCGTCCAGAAGTCGGCTGCCGACCCCCTGCCGCCGCTCGGCCGGGTGTACGGCGACCTCCACCTCGGCGAGGTGCTCCTGCCCTTCCTTGGTGAACAGCCGCAGATAGGCGGAGCCGACGGGAACTCCCTCCGCGCCGGCGGCCAGCCATGCCAGGCGGCGGCTGGAGGGGGTGGTGTCGGGGTCGGTCAGCGGTGTGATGCGCAGCGACAAGGTGTCTCCGGGTGATGGCTGGATGTGTGGGGGAGAAGCCCGCAGAACCTAGCCCCGCCGGTGCGCGACGGCAAGGGAATTAGGTGGGCATGGCGCGGCGCCCACCGCTTGCGTGCGGCGAGCGCTCACCCTCGCGCATGGCGAGGCGCTCGCCCTCGCGCGCGGCGCGGCGCCGATCCCTTCAGCGGCTCAGTGCGCCCGGCCGGGCGCAACGTCCCGTCAGCGGCGCGCCTTCGCGCGGTCCAAGGCGGCAACACCCAGTGCGGCCAGGCCTATTTGGATGAGCCATTCGATCCAGTCGATGCCCTTGGTGTCGGCCACGCCGAAGGCGGCCGCGATGCCCGCGCCGATGAACGCGGCCACGATGCCGACGAGTATCGTCCACAGGATGCCGATGCGCTGGCGCCCCGGGACGACGAGCCGGCCGAGGACACCGATGATGATGCCGATGACAATGGCACTGATGATGCCCGAGATCTCCATTTCCACCCCTCTTGGTCGGGTTCCCTGCAGCTAGAGGGTGCCCCCGTGACGCGAAGCCAGTCCGTTCGGTGTTCCACGGTTCGCAATGGGGCGCGGGCGGCCGCTGTTCAGAGCCTCGTTTGCCATGTACCGTTCAAGAATCTGTCGCCATAAGGACGGCCAACCGCCGTTCTACGCGCGGAGACTTGCGCCCGCACCGCCTCTCCCCATCCCTCACGGAGGTTCGCCGGATGCACGGATTCAGACGATCCCGCCACAGACTCGGCACGGCGCTGGCCGCGTTCGGCCTGCTCGCCACAGGTGCCGCCCTCCAGACGTCCGCCGCCACTCCCGCAGTTGCGGCCACCACGCACCGGATCCTGTTCGACAACGCGCATGCCGAGACGGCCGGCAACGCGGACTGGATCATCTCCAGCAGCCAGCCCGACCCGCTCGGCCAGGACTCCTCCCCGTCCTCCGAGACGGACTGGACCGGCGCGCTGTCCTCGTGGGGCGTCGCCCTGCAGAAGACCGGCAGCTACAGCCTGAAGACGCTGCCTTCGGGCTCCAGCCTGGCCTACGGCGGCTCGACGGCCACAGACCTGTCGAACTTCGACACGCTCGTCCTTCCCGAGCCGAACACGCTGTTCACGACGGCCGAGAAGACGGCCATCATGACGTTCGTGAAGAACGGCGGCGGCCTGTTCATGGTCTCCGACCACACCGGCGCCGACCGCAACAACGACGGCGAAGATGCGGTGGAAATCCTCAACGACCTGATGACCAACAACAGCGTCGACAGCACCGACCCGTTCGGCTTCTCCATCGACTCGCTGAGCATCAGCTCCGACTACCCGAGCGCCATCTCCGACAGCACGAACCCGGTGCTGCACGGCTCGTTCGGCACGGTCAGCAAGAGCCTGATCGCCAGTGGTACGACGGCCACGCTGAAGCCCGCAGACAACTCGGCGGTCAAGGGCTTGCTCTACCGCACCGGCTACTCGGGCAACACGGGTGCGTTCTTCGCCACCAGCACCTTCGGCAGCGGCCGCGTGGCGTTCTGGGGTGACAGTTCGCCCATCGACGACGGCACCGGCCAGTCCGGCAACACGCTCTATGACGGCTGGAACGACACCGGCGCCACGAACGCCGCCCTCGCCCTCAATGCCACCGAGTGGCTCGCCGGCGCCGGAAGCAGCGGTGGTGGCGGAGGTGGCGGCACCTGCACCGCGGCCCAGCTCCTCGCCAACCCCGGCTTCGAGTCCGGCAGCACTTCCTGGACCGCCAGCAGCGGTGTCATCACGACCGACAGCGGCGAGGCGGCTCGCACCGGCTCCTACAAGGCCTGGCTCAACGGCTACGGGTCCGCGCACACCGACACGCTCTCCCAGTCGGTGACCATCCCGTCGGGCTGCACGACCGCCGCCCTCACCTTCTATCTCCACGTCGACACGGCCGAGACGACCACGAGCACGGCGTACGACACCCTGAAGGCGCAGGTGCTCAACAGCAGCGGCACCGTCCTGTCGACGCTGGCCACGTACTCGAACCTGAACGCGGCGAGCGGCTACACGCAGCGCAGCCTCAGCCTCGCGAGCTACGCGGGGCAGACGGTCACCCTCAAGTTCACCGGCACCGAAGGCTCCACGCTCCAGACGTCGTTCGTCCTCGACGACACGGCGCTCAATGTGAGCTGATCGGAGCGCTCTACGCGAGCTGAACGCAGACGGGCGGGCCCGCCCTGACATGATCGGGCCCGCCCCTCCGTCTAGGCCGCCGGAACCGTCTTCTCCGGCGTGTTCCACCCCGAGATGCGCAGGTAGGGCGCCGACCCGTGCAGGTCCGCCGTGCGGTAGGTGACGGTCAGCGTCGTCGACTCGCCCGGCCACAGGCTGACTTGGTTGTCGGACCACTGAACCGGCAGCACCGGCTTGCCCGACGCGTCCACGAGATGGACGTCGGTCAGCAGCGAGGGAGTCCTGCCGCCGGCCGCGTTCCGCACGGTGACCCTCGTCGTCGACGTGCCGTCCTCCGCGGCCTCGGTCGTCGCGTCCGAGGCCGAAACCGGCACCTGGGCAAGGGCGTTGAGGCCCTTGAGGTCCGCGTAGCTCGTCGTCGGCGTGTAGTACCAGTCGGTGTTGGCCCAGTCGAGAGTGTCCGGCTTGGTCGAGAGCCAGTAGACGTTGCGGCTGACCTCCCGGCCCGCGGAATCGGTCAGCGTCAGGCGGGCGAGGTACGTCGTCGACAGTCCGCTGATCGAGGACGGCACGGTGAGCGCGGTGCTGTGCGCGCCGTCCCCGCCGACGCTCACACCGGCCGCCGACTTGTCGTACCGCTGCGAGCCGTCGGTGTTGAACAGCGTCACCCGGGCCGTGAGTCCGGAGGCGGCAGTATGCCGGTTGTTCACCACCACGACCGAGCGGCTGTCGTACGAGTACTGGACGTGCAGCGGCTCGTTCGCCTTCTTGGCGCCGAAGTAGGCGCCGCCCTGGTCAAGGTAACGGTCCATCAGCTGCCAGTGCAGTGAGGTCCACCCGCTGTTGAACATCCAGTAGACGACTCCGGTCGACGGCTTCGAGGCGTCGCCGGCGTTGCGCCCGTACGCCTCGAACTGCGCGCGCACGTTCTCGTACTGGGCGAGCTGCGCCTTGCGCACGTAGTCCGTGAGGCCGGTCGGGGCGCCGTAGCGTCCGGTCAGGGCGTTGTCGTAGAGCTTGAGGGTGCCGAAGGTCGACGACGGCGAGCGGTGGTACTGCTTGGCGTTCGGGTTCTTCCAGAGGGTGTCGAGTTCGGCGGGGGAGAGCATGCGGCGCAGGGTGTCGAGGGTGGGGATGTCGGGGCCCGCACTGGTCTCGGAGTTGAAGCCGGTGGCGCCGCCCTCACGCTTGGCGTACCAGTAGTTCGGCGGGATCCAGTCGTACGGGCCGGACATCTTCATGCCCGAACTGCCGCTGATGGGAGAGGAGTTGTCGGAGGCCGCGGCGACCACCGGGGTGGGCCAGTCGGCTGCCTCGAGGGCGTCCACGTAGTTCTTCTCGATCGTGGCGTCGGGGGCGAAGTCGCTGCCGATGAGGAACGAGATGACGCTCGGGTGGTCGCGCAGGCGGGCGGCCTCGGCGGTCATCGACGCCTTGGCGATCGGATAGTCGGCCGCGGTCCACTTGTCACCGGACTCGCCGCCGTTGACGTTGCCCTCCCACTTGTCGCAGCACTCCCAGCCGGGCATCGTGAGGATGCCGTACCGGTCGGCGAGGTCGAAGAACTCGTCCGGCTCGATGTGGCCTTCCAGACGGATGGTGTTGAGGCCGAGGTCGAGCGCGTACTTCAGGCGGTCCTCGGCGTACGCCCGGTCCCAGCGCAGGAACTCGTCGGGCGACCAGCCGCCGCCCTTGATGAGCAGCTTGCGGCCGTTGACGCGGTACTGCCGGGCGCCGTCGGAGTTCAGCGGCGCCTGTACGTCACGGATACCGAAGCTCTCGTGTGCGGTGTCCGAGACGGTGCCGGCGACGGAGGCGGTCAGTTCGAGGCCGTAGAGGGGCTGTCCGCCCATACCCGCGGGCCACCACACTTTCGGCGCGGTGAGATGGAGCTGCGGGAAGTCGGCGGGCGTGAAGGTGACCGGCTTCGTCTCGTGGGCCGCGAGGGAGACGGGTTTGCTGACGGCCGCGGTGCCGATCGTGCCGGAGACCGTCGCGGTGACGGCGGTGTCCGAGTCGTTGCGGAGCCGCGCCTTGACCGTCAGGTCCGCTGAGGAGAGCGAGGGTACGTCGAGCCGGGTCACCACGTGCGTGTCGCGCAGCGCGACCGGGCCGCCGCGGCGCACGAGGACGTCTCGGACGATGCCCATGTTCTCGTCGGGCGGCGGCTGGAGCCAGTCGATCCAGCCCATGGTCAGGTTCTTGTTCGGATCGTTGGGCTGGATGCGGAAGGCGACCGCGTTCGTGCCCGCACGGAGCAGCGAGGTGATGTCCAACTCGTGGTGCGTGTACGCGCCTGCCACGTCCGCGGCCTGGGCGATCTGCCGTCCGTTGACATAGACGTCGGCCGCCGAGATCACTCCGCTGAAGTCCAGGTAGGTGCGCTCGGAGGTGTCGGCGACCGTGAAGTCCGAGCGGTACCACCACGGGACGTCGAAGCCGGCCTTCGGGATCTTCTGCTGGTTGGTCGAGTAGAACGGGTCCGCGTACGTCCCGCCTGCGAGCAGCGCGGCCAGGACGGTGGAGCGCGGGCCCGCCGGGTACCAGCCGCTCGCCGGATAGCCGGGGCTGGAGACGGCGGCTGCGGAGTCGGTCACCTTGGCCGTCGACTGGATGGCGTACCCGGAGAGCGGGGTGGTGCTGCCCGGAGCGGAGGCGACGGCGGTGGCCCGGGGGCCGGGGGAGCGGGAGGTCCCGGTGTCGTGGGCGCCTCTCCACGCGCTCGTGGTGAGGGTGCCGAGGAGGGCCAGGGCGACGGCCGCCGTGGCGAAGCGCCGTCTGGAGGCAGGGCGGTGGAACACGGTGGTCTCCTTGGGAGGTGGGGGAGCATCCGCGCTTCGGCACTGCGGGTCGGGGGAGGGGCGGGCAGGGGTGCAACGGGGGATCGAGCTGAGCAGGCAGTCAAGTTAGGAAACTTTACTAACTGGGCCCACAAGCTAGGGCGCCGGGCAGGCCATGTCAATCACCGCCGTGCTGGACGGGAAGCTGCTCCGCGGGCGCAGGGCCGTGCCGTAGGGGGCCGCGCCGATTTGTGGGCAGGGGCCCCGCATCAGGGTCACCGCCCCGCGCCAAACGCTCAACTGGGCTTGCGGGGGCCGGAGTTATGAGGCCGACCGCCGCTCGAAGACCACGTCCCGCGCCGTCCCCAGCGCCGTCGCCACCGCGCCGAGCAGTACCGCGTCCTCGCCCAGCCGGCTCGGGACGATCTTCGGGCGCAGCGGCGTCAGGCCCCGCAGGGTCTCGCGCACCGGGCGCAGCAGCAGGTCGACGCTGTGGCCCACGCCCCCGCCGAGCACCACCAGGTCGGGGTCGAGCACCGCGGCCGCCGCCGCCACGGTGTGCGCGATCCGCTCGCCCTCCAGCCGAACCGCCTCGACCGCGGCGGGATTTCCCTGCCGGGCCGCGTCGAACACGGCCTTCGCGGTGAGCTGCCCGGTCATCCCGAAGTGCCGCGCCGCCTCGACGACGGCCACCCCCGACACCGCGTCCTCCAGCGTGTCCGGCTTCTGCTGCCCCGGCCACGGGAGGAACCCGATCTCCCCGGCTCCGCCGTGCGCCCCGGTGAAGAGCCGGCCTTCACTGACGACGCCCATGCCGAGTCCGGTGCCGATCATGATGTACGTGAAGAGGCGGCTGCCCGCGCCCACGCCGTAGGTGTACTCGCCCAGCGCGGCCAGGTTGGCGTCGTTGTGGACCTCCAGCGGAATGGCCAACTCCTCCCGCATCCGGTCGAACAGGCCTGCGCGGCCCCAGCCGGGCAGATGCATCGCGTAGCGCACCCGACGCTGCTTCGCGTCGTACACCCCCGGCGTGCCCACGACCGCGTGCACCACCTCGTCCCGCTTCACGCCGGAGTTGGCGACGACCTGTTGTGCGGTGGCGACCACCAGGTCGGCCATGGCCCCCGAGGTGCGCGCACGGTTGCGTACGTCGGCACGCGCGACCACGGCCCCGTCCAGATCGGCGACCGCCACGCGCAGCCAGCCGCGGCCGATGTCGATGCCGAGCGCATAGCCGGCGGCGGGGTCGGGGGCGTAGAGCACGGCCACCCGGCCACGCTCGGGGGCATGCGTGCCGACCTCGTGGACCAGCCCGGCCTCGGCCAGCGCGGCGAGGGCGCTGGAGACCGTCGGCTTCGACAGGCCCGTGTCGCGGGCGAGTTGGGCGCGCGAGGCGGCGCCGGTGGTGCGCAGCCGGTCGAGCAGCAGTCGCTCGTTGCTGCTCCGCAGCCGCTGACGGTTCCAGGGCTGTTCCGGCTGCTCTACGGCGTCGCTGGCGGGCATCGCACCATTCTCACGCATTCGTGGCACCCTCTTGACGCATCTAGTAAGGCTCCTTAACTTTATCGCCCAGTCAGCTCAGCCAGTTTCAGACAGCCCAGTCAGCCTCGCCGGGCGAGCCGAGGGGACCCAAGGGGAGCCCAGCGCCGGCCGGATGCCCGCCGCACTTGATCCGACGGCCGACGGTCGACGACCGTCGGCCGACATCGACCGGCCTCGACAGACGCCGACCGACATCGGCCGTCCCGCCGTACCCCTCCCCGTGTCCTGCCTCAGGAGGACCCCATGTCCGCAAACCCGCCGCCCACCGGCGGTTTCGTCCGCCGCGTCGGCCTCTTCCAGGCCACCGCCATCAACATGAGCCAGATGTGCGGCATCGGGCCGTTCGTGACCATCCCGCTGATGGTCGCCGCGTTCGGCGGCCCGCAGGCGGTCATCGGCTTCGTCGCGGGCGCCCTGCTGGCGCTAGCCGACGGACTCATCTGGGCCGAGCTGGGCGCGGCCATGCCCGGCTCCGGCGGCAGCTACGTCTATCTGCGCCAGGCCTTCCAGTACCGCACCGGGCGGCTGATGCCGTTCCTGTTCGTGTGGACAGCCATGCTCTTCATCCCGCTGATCATGTCCACCGGTGTCGTCGGCTTCGTCCAGTACCTGGGCTATCTGGCGCCCGACATGGGCAGGACCACCGGCGACCTCGTCGGGCTCGGCATGGTCGCCCTGGTGGTCATCCTGCTCTGGCGCGGCATCGAGCACATCGCGCGGATCACCGCCGTGATGTGGGCCGTCATGATCACGTCGGTCCTGCTGGTGATCCTGGCCGCGGCCACCGACTTCAGCCCGCACCTGGCCTTCACCTACCCGGCGCACGCCTTCGACTTCGCCGGCAACCGCTTCTGGCTCGGCTTCGCCGCAGGCCTGACCATCGGCATCTACGACTACCTCGGCTACAACACCACCGCCTACATGGGCGCCGAGATCAAGGACCCGGGCCGCATCCTGCCCCGCTCCATCATCTTCTCGATCGTCGGCATCATGGCGATCTACCTGCTGCTGCAGATCGGCACTCTCGGCGTCATCGACTGGCGCCGGATGACCGACCCCGGCGACATCGCCTCCACCTCCGTCGCCTCCGCCGTCCTGGAGAAGACCTGGGGCAAGGGCGCCGCCGACACGGTCACCGTCCTCATCCTCATCACCGCGTTCGCCTCGGTCTTCACCGGCCTGCTCGGCGGCTCCCGAGTCCCCTACGACGCCGCACGCGAGCGCGTCTTCTTCCGCCCGTACGCCAAGCTGCACCCCCGGCACCGCTTCCCGATGCTGGGCCTGGCCACCATGGGCGTCGTCACGGCGATCGGCTTCCTCATCGGCCGCCACACCGACCTGGCCACCCTTATCCAGCTGCTCACCACAGTCATGGTGATCGTCCAGGCGCTGGCCCAGATCCTCGCCCTCTCGGTGCTGCGCCGACGCCAGCCGGGGCTGCGCCGCCCGTACCGGATGTGGCTCTACCCGCTGCCGAGCTTCATCGCCCTCGCCGGCTGGCTGACCATCTACGGCTACGCGGACAAGAACTCCCCGGGCCGCCACCCCATCGAATGGTCCCTGGCCTGGCTCGCCCTCGGCTGCGTCGCCTACGTCGTCTGGGCACGCCTGGAGAAGGTGTGGCCCTTCGGCCCGAAGGAGATCACGGAGGAGTACCTCGCCGCACCGACTCCGGACGCGGAGCCGGCCGGGACGTGAGGGGGGGGAGACATGGGGGTGGGCCCGAGAGAGACGGGCTCACTCTCGCCCCCACGTCCCGCTGGGCAGACGCCTTCCGTCACCCTTTGCACACCCGTCACCTGCGCAGTGGATCCCGATGCGCTTGTGACACGTCATAGGGGAAAGGAGGCCAACCCATGCGCCGTACGACCCCCCACCCGAGTACCGTCCTCGCCCTCGCGGCATCCGCCCTGCTCCTTGCAGGCTGCGGCTCGCAGACCGGCGACAGCGGGTCCGGCAGCAGTGCCGTGACGCCATCGCAGTCGCAGACGACGTCGCCGTCGCCCACGACGAGCGAGAAGGGGTGCGCGCCGGAGGCGTCGCTCACCGCCGAGGACTCGGGCCGCACGGTGTGCCTGACGGCGGGCGGCGTCGTCCGTATCACCCTGGACGGCACCACCACGCGCGCGTGGAAGCCGGTCAGCGCCACCGGCGACGCCCTCGAACCCACCAACGCGGGCATCGTCATCCAGCCCGGTGACGCCACCGCCGCCTACAGCGCGGCCGCCGCCGGCACGACACACCTCACCTCGTCCCGACCCGTGTGCGGGACCGACCCGGGCCACATCGCGTGCAAGGGCCTTCAGGAGTGGAAGGTGACGGTGGTGGTGGCGAAGTCCTGAGCCGACGGGCCGGGGGCCGGTGGCCCGGGGCGCTGCGGACGGCGGGGATCAGGGCGCGGACCAGGTCCGCAGCAGGGCGTCCAGCCGGTCCAGCGTCCAGACCCAGGTCTCCTGCGAGTCGGGAGCGCTGTGGCTGAAGCCCCCGGCCATCTCCAGGGTGACGTAGCCGTGGAAGACGCTGCCCAGCAGCCGGACGGCGTGCGTCTGGTCCGGCTCCGTGAGGTCGTAGCCGCGCAGGACGGCCCGCGTCATCTGCGCATGCCTGCCGCCCGCGCTTGCGGCCGCCGTCTCCGGGTCGAGCCGGAACTGCGCCGCGGCGTAGCGGCCGGGGTGCTCGCGGGCGTAGTCGCGGTAGACGTTGGCGAAGGCGGCCAGGGCGTCCTTGCCGGCCCGTCCCGCCAGCGCGTCGGCGGCCCGGTCGGCGAGTTCCTCCAGCGCGAGCAGCGCGATCCCGGTCTTGAGATCGTGGGAGTTCTTGAGGTGTGAGTACAGGCTCGCGACCTTGACGTCGAACTGCCTCGCGAGCGCCGAGACGGTCACCTCGTTGAAGCCGACCTCGTCCGCCAGTTCCGCCCCCGCCCGGACAAGGCGTTCCGTGGTCAGTCCTGCGCGTGCCATAGCCTCTCCCTCATTCGCCTGAAGAGATTATGTATTTGCCTAAAGCTTTTAGGCAAATTAGCGTGCCTCCCATGAAGCCGCTGACTGAGCAAGAGATCCGCGCCGCGTTCGTGAACTGCACCAAGGGCGAGGCGAAGCGCCTGGCCGTCCCCCGCGATCTGGCCGACCGGCCCTGGGACGACCTGGACTACCTCGGCTGGCGAGATCCGCAGGCCCCCGACCGCGGCTACCTCGTCACCGAACTGGACGGCCGCCCGAAAGCCCTCGCGCTGCGCTGCCCCAGCTCTGCCATCGGGCAACTGCGCCGCAGTATGTGCTCGATGTGCCTGACCACCCACACCGGCGGCGTCTGTCTGATGGTCGCCTCCAAGGCGGGCAAGGCCGGCCAGCAGGGCAACTCGGTGGGCGCCTACATATGCAGCGACCTCGCCTGCTCGCTGTACCTGCGGGGCAAGAAGGACGCGGGCGTCGGGGCACGGCTGCAGGAGTCGCTGACTCTCGAAGAGAGGATTCAGCGGACCGTGGCCAACGTCGCCGCGTTCTTCGCGAGGGTGACCGCATGACTCCGGAAGCCTGAGGGGCGCGCCGCCGCAAGCGCCGGGATTGCCGGTCAAGTGCCCTGTGTTTGGGGCGAGATGCTGAGCGTCGGCCGCCCGGTCGGATGGTGCGGCAGAGCGAGGCGGGACGAGGAGACCGTCGCGGGTGGATCAGCCGAATGGCTGACATGAAGGTGTTGCGGGCCGGTCGGCCATGACCGTTCGGCCGAGGCGCGGGTTGAGGGCGCAGAACCACGATGGCGTCAGCCGACTCCCGTGATCCCCCATCCCCAGGATGCCCGTGACCCACACAGCCGACCCCGTCCAGACAGCCGGCCCCGTCCAGCTGGCCATCGAGCGGCCGCTCCTCGTCGTACCCGCACCCGCGCCCCCACCCGACGGAACCGCCGCACCCCCGCAGCCCGCCGCGCCCCAACTCTGGAGACGCCACCGCGTTCCCCTCCTCGCCACGCTGCCGATGCTGGTGCCTTACGCGGTGTGGTGGGCGTTCCTCGCCACCGGCGGCGGTGACCTCGCCGCGCAGGATGCGTGGGCACAGTTCGCGTCGCAGAACGGGGGATCGGCGTACAACCTGTCCTGGTACGGCGGGATGCACGCCGCCAACTACAGCCTGATCTCCCCGTATTTGATGGCGGCCGTCGGCGTGCGCACGGTCACCGTGCTCTCCGGGCTCGCAGCCACCTGGCTGGCCGCGGTGCTCATCACCCGTACCGGCATACGGCGCCCGCTGGGCCCGGCGCTCCTCGCGTCGTTCGCCCTGTGGTGCGATGTCGCCTCGGGCCGTACGACCTTCGCGCTCGGCGTGGCTCTGGGCCTCGGGGCCTGCGTGCTGCTCACCCGGGAGCGCCGCGCGGTCGTCGCCGGCGCCTACGCAGCGCTCGCGACCATGGCCAGCCCGGTCGCGGGGCTCTTCCTGGCCGTCGTGGGCGCGGCATTCCTTCTCGTACGGGACTGGAGGCGCGCGCTCGCGCTGCTGGCGCCGCCCGCCGCCGTGGTCGCCACGACCACGCTCCTCTTCCCTTTCACCGGCGAGCAGTTGATGCCGGCCGACCGGATCTGGGCGCCCGCGCTGCTCGGCCTGACCGTCACCGTGCTGGCTCCCCGCACCTGGCACGTGGCGCGCTGGAGCGGGGTCGTCTATGCGACCGGAACCGTCCTCGTCTATCTCGTCCCCTCGCCGATCGGCACGAACATCGAGCGGCTCGCGGCGCTGTTCGCTCCGGCGGTGTTTCTCGCGGCGCTCCGCAGTGCACCGCGGCTGCGGCGGCTGTCCCGCAACGTCCTGATCGTGGCGCTGGTGTTCTCCGTCGGCTGGGTGGGCTCGAAGACGGTCGCCGACCTGAGGGTGAGCGCGTCGGTGCCGGCCTGGGCGGTGGACACCCGTGGCGTCGTACGGGCACTCCATGGTCTCGGCGCCGACCGCACCCGGGTCGAGGCGGTCCCGGCCCGCAACCACCGCGAGGCCACCGCACTCGCCCCGCACGTCAACCTCGCGCGCGGCTGGAACCGCCAGCTCGACATGGAACGCGACCGGCTCTTCTACGACGGCACCTTCTCGGCCACCACCTACCGGGCCTGGCTGGACCGCTGGGCGGTCGGCTTCGTGGTCGTGCCGCTCGGCGAACCGGACGGCTACGCCGAGGACGAGGCGCGTCTGGTCCGTGAGCACCGGCCCGACTGGCTGGAGCCCGTGTGGCAGGACGCCCACTGGCGGGTGTACCGGGTGCGCGACGCGGTGCCGCTGGTGTCGGCGCCCGCCTCTGTCGTCCGGACCACCAGCGCCGAGGTCGAGGTCCGCGTTCCGGGCTCCGGTTCGGTGACCCTACGGGTCGCGTACTCGCCGTGGCTGCGCTCCGACGGCGGCTGCCTCACCCCGGACGGCGAGTTCACGCGGCTGACGGTGACCCGGCCGGGCGTGTACCGGATCGGCTCGCAGTACGGTCCCTCACCGGCGCCGGACTCCTGCTGACCCCGGCGGCCGCCGTCGCCGGGCCGGTGCTCCCGTTCGCCGCCCTCACTGCCGCGGCCCCGGGGCGCCGGCATTTCCGGTCTGCCAGGCCCATGCGGCGATCTCGACGCGGTTGCGCGCGGAGAGCTTCAGCTGAATGCCGGCCAGGTGTGTCTTCACGGTCGACAGGGAGACGTACAGTGACGCGGCGATCTCGGCATTGGTGTGACCGAGGGCGACCAGCCGTACGACGTCCAACTCACGGTCGGTGAGCGGGTCCTGGGGCTCCGGCGGTGCGGCGGGCTTCGGGGCCTGATTCGCGGTGAGGTGCTTGAGCAGCCGTACGGTGATCGACGGCGACACCAGCGAGTCACCGTTCGCGGCCGCGCGGACCGCCTCGGCCAGCAGCGTGGGGCCGGAGTCCTTGAGCAGGAAGCCGCAGGCCCCGCCGTGCAACGCGCCGTAGACGTACTCGTCGAGGTCGAACGTCGTCACCACGACGATCCGCAGCGGGTCCGCGACGGTCGGCCCGGCCAGCAGCCGCGTCGCCTCCAGCCCGTCGAGCTTGGGCATGCGGATGTCCAGCAGGCACACATCCGGCCGCAACTCCCGGGCCAGCGCCACGGCTTCCGCCCCGTCGCGAGCCTCGGCGACCACGGTCATGTCCGGCTGCGCGTCCAGGAAGAAGCGGAAGCCGGTACGGACCATGTCCTGGTCGTCGGCGATCAGGACACGGATCGGGGTGCGGTCGGTCATGGGCGCATCATGCCTGAGCCCGGTGCGGCGAGGGCGACCGGTCCGGGGGTGGTGGGCGGATCACACTCCTCTCGCGCCGTCGATCCGCTCACGGAGCAGGTCCGCGTGTCCGTTGTGCCGGGCGTACTCCTCGACCATGTGGATGAGCACCCAGCGCAGCGACACCTCCCCGCGCCACGCGTCGAGGCCCGCGACGTCAAGGTCGGGCGCCTCGGCGACGAAGCGGTCGGCGAACGCCACCTCGGCATGCCAGGCTTCCCACGCCGCCGCGACCACCGACGGGTCGGACACCGCACCGTCGAAGTCCCCGTCGGGGTCGGCCCCCGAGGAGAAGAGCGGCTGTACGTCGAGCCCGGCCAGGATCCGCCGGAACCAGCGACGCTCGACATCGGCGAGGTGCCGGACGAGGCCGAGCAGGGAGAGCGTGGACGGCTCCACGGACCTGTGGGCCAACTCGGCTTCCAAGCCTGTGCACTTCAGCTCCAGTGTCGTGCGCTGGGCCTTGAGGAAGTCGACGAGCATGCGCCTTTCGTCGCCGGTCGCGGGACCACTGAACCGAGGATCGTCCTCTTCGGCGATGAACATTTGCGCTCTTCTGCTCGGGATGGTCATGCCGGCCATCCTCAACCATGAGGGTGCGTCATCGAAAGCGAGATTCTCAGGCGGAGCCCGCGGCTACAGCTCCCGGTCTCCCTGCCAGGTGACCGACGTCAGCATGGCGAGGCTGCCGTGTGCCAGACCCTTGTAGGTGACTGTCCGGCCGGGGCCGATTTCGTGGGCGACCTGCCTCGCCAGGTCCATCCCCTCGCGGAACAGCCGCTGCCACGCCCCGTCGTACTTGGCCTCGTCGCGGTCCCCGATCATGAGATTGAGCGTGGTGTTGATCCCGTCCGCCCATGCGTACAGGGCGGCGACCAGGCCGTCCGACAGGTGCAGGGCGGCGGTGGGATCGTCGGGGAAGAAGTCCCCGAAACCGTCGGAACGCAGCGGACCGAACTTGAACTCGCCGTCGACGTCGATGTGGAGCGGGTGGGGCGGGGTGCCGTCACCCTCCTCGTGCAGGCGGTCGCAGCCCCAGCAGATCCACTTCGACGTCCGGTGCCGCTCGTCCCGGTAGCGCACCGCCACTGCGGGGCCGAGGTGCCTGGCCAGCCGTCGGGCCACCACCAGGCCCTGCTGGACGTGCTCGCTCAGGCTCGGAGGGGACGCGGAATCCTCCGACGGCCGCGACAGCGACCACGCGCGCAGGGCGTCGGCGAGATCGGCCGGCAGGCCCAGCTCGGGGTCGTCCAGCGGGACGCAGCCGGTGTACGTGTCGATGTCGTCGTACGCCCACTCCAGGTACGACTCGTACAAGGGGGACGGCTCGCCGCGGCTCTGTACGAGCAGGTGGCGCGTTTCTTCGTGGGCCATGTGGCATTCGCTCCGATCGCAGACCTGCCTTGCCGACGCGTTCTCTTCTGCGCCGAACGGGCTGATGGACCATGCTGCTGACGTCGAGGAATTTAGGGTGACCGGTGTCTAGTTGGTGCATACGTTGTTCGACCGGGAGTGAGTCGGCCTTTGCGGGAGGCCGGCCGTCCCTTGGGAAAGGAACGATCGATGGATGAGCAGGGCGAGCGTTTCGACGTCGTCGTACTCGGAGCGGGCCCCGGTGGATACGTGGCCGCCATTCGAGCCGCCCAGCTGGGCAAGCGCGTCGCGGTGATCGAGGAGAAGTACTGGGGCGGTGTCTGTCTGAACGTGGGCTGCATCCCCACCAAAGCCCTGCTGCGCAACGCCGAGCTGGCGCACATCTTCACCCGAGAGGCCAAGACCTTCGGCATCCAGGTCGACGGGACGGTCTCCTTCGACTACGGCGAGGCCTATCGGCGCAGCCGCAAGGTGGCGGACGGCCGGGTCAAGGGCGTGCACTACCTGATGAAGAAGAACCAGATCACCGAGATCAGCGGGCGCGGCACCTTCCGTGACGCGCACACCCTGGAGGTGGCCGGCTTCGACGGCTCGACACGGACGGTCGGCTTCGATCACTGCATCATCGCCACCGGTGCCACTCCGAAGCTGCTGCCGGGCACCCGCCGCACCTCCCGCGTCGTCACGTTCGAGGAGCAGATCCTCGCCGAGGAGCTGCCGCAGTCCATCGTGATCGCGGGCGCCGGTGCGATCGGCATCGAGTTCGCCTACGTGCTGCACAACTACGGTGTGAAGGTCACCATCGTCGAGTTCCTGGACCGCCTCGCCCCGCTCGAGGACGCCGACGTCTCCGCGGAACTGGCCAAGCAGTACCGCCGGCTGGGCATCGACGTGCTCACCTCCACCCGGGTCGAGTCGATCGACGAGTCCGGTCCGCAGGTCCGCGTCACGGTCACCGGCAAGGACGGCAACCAGCAGGTCCTGGAGGCCGACAAGGTGCTCCAGGCGATCGGCTTCGCCCCGAACGTCACCGGCTACGGCCTGGAGCAGGCGGGCGTCCAGGTCACCGAGCGCGGCGCGATCGACGTCGACGGCCGCTGCCGTACGTCGGTGCCGCACATCTACGCCATCGGCGACGTGACCGCGAAGCTGATGCTGGCGCACGCCGCCGAGGCCATGGGGGTCATCGCCGCCGAGACCCTCGCGGGTGCGGAGACGATGGAGCTGGACTATGTGATGATCCCGCGCGCCACCTACTGCCAGCCCCAGATCGCCAGCTTCGGCTACACCGAGGCGCAGGCCCGCGAGAAGGGCTTCGACGTGAAGGTGGCGAAGTTCCCGTTCACCGCGAACGCCAAGGCGCACGGGCTCGGGGACGCGACCGGGTTCGTGAAGCTGATCAGCGACGCGAAGTACGGCGAACTGATCGGCGGCCACCTCATCGGCCCGGACGTCACCGAGCTGCTGCCCGAGCTGACCCTGGCCCAGCAGTGGGACCTGACCGTCCACGAAGTCGCCCGCAATGTGCACGCCCACCCCACCCTGGGCGAGGCGGTCAAGGAAGCGCTGCACGGCCTCGCCGGGCACATGATCAACATGTGAGGCCGCGCATCCCGCGCACAGCGGCGCACGCAGGTTGATCTTTCGGGCGACGGCGCGGCCGTCGCCCGAAAGCCGTCCTGAGGTCTGTTCGCGACACCCACGTTGCATGGTCATGCGTAATAGCGCATACTCTTCCTATGTCTAAGGTTCTTACCTCCCTGCCCATCGGCGAGCGCGTCGGCATCGCCTTCTCCGGCGGCCTCGACACCTCCGTCGCGGTCGCGTGGATGCGCGACAAGGGTGCCGTCCCGTGCACCTACACCGCCGACATCGGCCAGTACGACGAGCCCGACATCGCGTCGGTGCCCGGCCGCGCGTCGGCGTACGGAGCCGAGATCGCGCGTCTGGTCGACTGCCGTGCGGCACTGGTCGAGGAGGGCCTTGCCGCGCTCACGTGCGGCGCGTTCCACATCCGCTCGGGCGGGCGTGCCTACTTCAACACGACGCCGCTCGGCCGCGCCGTCACCGGCACTCTGCTGGTGCGGGCGATGCTCGAGGACGACGTGCAGATCTGGGGCGACGGCTCGACGTTCAAGGGCAATGACATCGAGCGGTTCTACCGCTACGGCCTGCTCGCCAACCCGCACCTGCGCATCTACAAGCCCTGGCTGGACGCGGACTTCGTGACCGAGCTCGGCGGCCGCAAGGAGATGTCGGAGTGGCTGGTCGCCCACGGCCTGCCCTACCGCGACAGCACCGAGAAGGCCTACTCGACCGACGCCAACATCTGGGGCGCCACCCACGAGGCCAAGACCCTGGAGCACCTGGACACCGGCGTCGAGACCGTCAACCCGATCATGGGCGTGCGGTTCTGGGACCCCTCGGTCGAGATCGCCGCCGAGGACGTGACGATCGGCTTCGATCAGGGCCGTCCGGTCTCGATCAACGGCAAGGAGTTCGCGACCGCGGTCGACCTGGTGATGGAGGCCAACGCCATCGGCGGCCGCCACGGCCTGGGTATGTCCGACCAGATCGAGAACCGGATCATCGAGGCCAAGAGCCGCGGCATCTACGAGGCCCCCGGCATGGCACTGCTGCACGCGGCCTACGAGCGCCTCGTCAACGCGATCCACAATGAGGACACCCTCGCCCAGTACCACAACGAGGGCCGGCGCCTCGGCCGCCTCATGTACGAGGGCCGCTGGCTCGACCCGCAGGCGCTGATGATCCGCGAGTCGCTGCAGCGCTGGGTCGGCGCGGCCGTCACCGGCGAGGTGACGCTGCGGCTGCGGCGCGGCGAGGACTACTCGCTCCTCGACACCACGGGCCCGGCGTTCAGCTACCACCCGGACAAGCTGTCCATGGAGCGCACCGAGGACTCGGCGTTCGGCCCGGTGGACCGGATCGGCCAGCTGACCATGCGCAACCTCGACATCGCCGACTCGCGCGCCAAGCTGGAGCAGTACGTCGGCCTCGGCCTGATCGGCACCGGCAGCCCCACGATCGGCGCCTCCCAGGCGGCCGCGACCGGGCTGATCGGCACCATGCCGGAACTGCCCGAGGGCGGCGCCGAGGCCATCGCCTCCCGCGGCGAGGTCTCCGAGGACGAGGCGCTCCTGGACCGCGCCGCGATGGAGTCCGGAACGGACTGACCGGGCGTCACCGGCTCACCTGGTACGACCTGGCCAACCGCCTCCTGCACCCTGGCACTTGCCCAGGTGCGGGAGGCGGTGTCGTAGGTGACGCGGATCAACTGCCGCCGGGGGACTGGTAGGAAGGTTTCCAATTCGCTAGCATCCCGGGCGGTGGCTTGGCGCGGTGCCTGATTCCGGTGAGGCATGACGCGCTCAGCGAGAGCTCTGACCCGGCCGCCGTGACGCTACCCCCTGCCCGCACACCGGCCGGGGGTCCGCCGTCACGCACCGGTGTCCAGCTCTCGCCACCCCCAAGGCCAGGGAGTCCAGGGATGCACCTGAACGCCTCAGCTCCGCCCCCCACGCCCACGCGGGCCCGTACGGTAGGCGTGGTCATCGCCGCCGTACTCCTCCTCGTCGGCGGCCTGTTGCTCACCTACCCCGACCGGGCCGGCGCCGCCGCCGACCCCCTCATCTCGAACGGCAGGCCCGCCACGGCGTCCTCCGTCGAGAGCTCCGCACTCGGCCCGCAGAATGCCGTCGACGGCGCCCCGGCCACCCGCTGGGCGAGCGCCGAGGGCAAGGACCCGCAGTGGATCTCCGTCGACCTCGGTGCCACCGCCGATGTCACGCGGGTGGCGCTGCGTTGGGAGGCCGCGTACGCCAAGGCGTACCGCATCGAGGTCTCCGCCGACGGCGCCACCTGGACCCGCCTCGCGAGTGAGACGGCCGGGAACGGCGGCACCGACGACTGGACCGCTCTCTCCGGCCAGGGCCGCTACCTGCGCGTGTACGGCACGGCGCGCGGCACGTCGTACGGCTACTCGCTGTACGAGGTCGAGGTGTACGGCACGTTCGACGGCGGGCCCCCGCCGACCGGCGCCTTCACCGTGGTCGCCGCCGGTGACATCGCTGCCCAGTGCACCGCCTCCGACAGCGGCTGCGCCCACCCGAAGACCGCAGCGCTGGCCCAGCGGATCAACCCGAAGTTCTATCTGACGATGGGCGACAACCAGTACGACGACGCCCGGATCGCCGACTACCGCGCCTACTACGACAAGACCTGGGGCGTCTTCAAGGACAGGACCCACCCAGTCCCGGGCAACCACGAGACATACGACCCGGCAGGCTCCCTGGTCGGCTACAAGTCGTACTTCGGGGCGATCGCCTACCCCCAGGGCAAGAGCTACTACAGCTTCGACGAAGGCAGTTGGCACTTCATCGCCCTCGACTCCAACTCCTTCGACCAGAGCGCCCAGATCGACTGGCTCAAGGCCGACCTCGCCCACAACAGCAAGGCGTGCATCGCCGCCTACTGGCACCACCCGCTCTACTCCTCGGGCGGACACGGCAACGACCCGGTCAGCAAGCCGGTTTGGAAGATCCTCTACGCGGCCCGAACCGACCTCGTGCTCAACGGGCACGACCACCACTACGAGCGGTTCGCCCCGCAGGATCCCGACGGGCGGGCCACGGCCGACGGCATCGTGGAGATCGTCGGCGGCATGGGCGGCGCCGAGCCGTACCCCATCGAGAACGTCCAGCCCAACAGCCAGAAGCGGATCAGCGGTCAATACGGCGTCCTGAAACTGGACTTCACCGACTCCGGCTATGGCTGGACCTACGTGGGAACGGACGACCAGATCAAGGACACCAGCCCGAAGTACGCCTGCCACTGATGTATTTGGCGACCACAGGCCGCCGGGACACGTCGGCCCCGCCCTCCACCGGCGGGGCGGGCCGACGCGTCCCCGGCACCGTACTGGCACTCGGCACGGTCAGCCTCGTCACCGACATCTCCTCCGAGATGGTCACCGCGGTGCTGCCGCTCTACCTCGTCCTCGGACTGGGTCTCTCACCCCTCCAATTCGGCTTCCTGGACGGCCTGTTCAACGGCGGCTCCGCCGTCGTACGACTGCTCGCCGGGCACGCCGCCGACCGCGGCCACCGGCACAAACGGGTCGCCGGCATCGGCTACGCCCTCTCCGCCTGCTCCCGCCTCGGCCTGCTGCTCGCGGGCGGCGCCGCCACCGGCATCGCGGCGGCCCTCGCCACCGACCGGATCGGCAAGGGCATCCGTACGGCGCCACGCGACGCCCTGATCACCCTGAGCAGCCCGCCCGACGCACTCGGCCGCTCCTTCGGCGTGCACCGGGCCATGGACACCACCGGCGCGCTGCTGGGCCCGCTCGCCGCGTTCGCCCTGCTCGGCGCCACCGCCGACGCCTACGACGCGGTGTTCGTCGTCAGCTTCTGCGTCGGCCTGCTCGGGGTACTGCTCCTCGTCCTGTACGTCCCCGGGCACCGGCCGGCACCGTCGACGCCGGTCTCAACACCCCGTACAGGCAAGGCGTTTGGCGCACTACGAGATCCCGCCTTCCGACGGATAGTCGCAGCCGCCGCACTGCTCGGCGCCGCCACCATCGGCGACGCGTTCGTCTACCTCCTGCTCCAACGCCGACTGAACCTCCCCGTCGGCTGGTTCCCGCTGCTGCCGCTCGGCGCGGCCGCGTGCTACCTGGTGCTCGCCGTCCCGGCGGGCCGGATCGCGGACCGGGCGGGGCGACGGCTGCCCTTCCTGTACGGACATCTCGCACTGCTCGCCGTGTACACGGTGCTCCTCGCCCCGGCCGACGGCCCGCCCCTGCTCCTCCTCGTGCCGGTCCTCGCGCTGCTCGGCGTCTTCTATGCCACCACCGACGGGGTGCTGATGGCCCTCGCCGGGTCCGTGCTGCCCCCGGACGGCAGCGCGGGCGGACTCGCTCTGCTCCAGACCGGCCAGGCGCTGTCGCGGATGCTCGCCGCGGCGGGCTTCGGCGCCGCATGGACGGTGTGGGGACCGCGCCCCGCGCTGTGGGCGGCGACGTCGGTCCTGCTCGCCGCTCTCGCGGGCGGCTGGGCACTGCTGCCGCGCACCGCGTCCGACGCCCCGGGCTCCGCAGAGCCACCGGGAGACCAGAACCCCGAGAGGCGGACCGCATGACGGCCAGGTTCCCCGGACCCCCGAACCCGCTCGGCCCCCGGGCCCGTATCGCCGTCCTGGTGGCCGCGGTGCTGCTCCTCGCGGCCGGATCCGTGGGGTACGTGCTGCATTCAGAAGCCCGGTCGGACGGCCAACGGGGCGCAGCCGACGCCTCGTTCACCCTCGACGGTCCCGCGCTGTACTTCCGGGACACGGCCACCGGACGCGTCGCGCACCAGCCGCTCGCCGGAACCCGCGGCGACCGCACCACCGGCGGCCCCGTCTGCGACCGGTTCCACGCGGCCGGCGGCACCGCCCTCTGCCTGCGCGCGAAGCCCGGGGTGCTGCCGAAGACGTACGCGATCGTGCTCGACCGGCGGCTTCGCGAGGTGCGCCGGATCACCGTGCCCGGCATCCCGACCCGGGCCCGCGTCTCCGCCTCCGGACGGATGCTGGCCTGGACGGTGTTCGCCACCGGCGACTCGTACGCCACCACCGCCTTCTCCACCCGGACCGCCGTCCTCGACCTGCGCACCGGCTACCTGATCAAGTCCATCGAGGAGATCCCCCTCACCATCGACGGCGCCCGCCACCACGCCCCCGACGTCAACTACTGGGGGGTGACCTTCGCCCGCGACGACAACCGCTTCTACGCGACGGTCTCCACCAAGGGCCGCACCTACCTCGTGGAGGGCGACATGAAGAACTGGTCGGCGACGGCGCTGAGGCAAAACGCCGAGTGTCCCTCCCTGTCGCCCGACAACACCCGGATCGCCTTCAAGAAGAAGCTCTCCGGCGACCCGGCCGCGCCCTGGCGGCTGTACGTCCTCGACCTGCGGACCATGCGGGAGTGGCCGCTCGCCGAGACCCGGGGCGTCGACGATCAGGCGGCCTGGCTGGACGACGGCACCATCGCCTACGCGCTGCCGGGTGCCGGCGGCGGCCGTACGAGCGACATCTGGACCGTCCCCGCGGACGGCACCGGCGCGCCCCACAAGGCCGTGGCGGGCGGGTCGTCGCCGGTGGCGGTGGGGTGAGGGGTGGGGCGCCTGTCGGAGGTGGAGCCGGGTCGTTCTCCCGGGGCTCGGCTGTGATACTTCTGCCCCTAGGCAGGGTTTGCCACCCCATAAGGTGGCCTTATGAGGGCATAGATCGGACCCGGGTGCTAACTAAGGCTTGCCTTAGTCTACGGTTGCTGACGAGTCAGTCATCACCGCTCGAAGGGAACCTGATCATGCCCCGCCCCCTGCGGGTAGCCATCGTCGGTGCCGGACCCGCTGGGATCTACGCCGCCGACGCGCTGCTCAAGTCACCGATGGCCGCCACCGAGCCCGGCGTCTCCATCGACCTCTTCGAGCGCATGCCGGCACCCTTCGGTCTGATCCGTTACGGCGTCGCCCCCGACCACCCGCGTATCAAGGGCATCATCACGGCCCTCCACCAGGTGCTCGACAAGCCGCAGATCCGCCTCTTCGGCAACGTCGACTACCCGGGCGACATCAACCTGGACGACCTGCGCGCCTTCTACGACGCGGTGATCTTCTCGACCGGCGCCACCGCCGACCGGGCCCTCGACATACCCGGCATCGGCCTGGACGGCTCCTACGGCGCCGCCGACTTCGTGTCCTGGTACGACGGCCACCCCGACGTTCCGCGAACCTGGCCGCTGGAGGACGAGAAGGTCGCCGTCCTCGGCGTCGGCAACGTCGCGCTGGACGTGGCGCGCATCCTGGCCAAGACGGCGGACGAACTGCTGCCCACCGAGATCCCGCCGAACGTTCACGAGGGTCTGCAGGCCAACAAGGCCCGCGAGATCCACGTCTTCGGCCGCCGGGGCCCGGCGCAGGCGAAGTTCAGCCCGATGGAACTGCGCGAGCTGGACCACTCGCCCACCATCGAGGTCATCGTCGACCCCGAGGACATCGACTACGACGAGGGCTCGATCGCCACCCGGCGCGGCAACAAGCAGGCCGACATGGTCGCCAAGACGGTGGAGAACTGGGCGATCCGCGACGTCGGCGAGCGGCCGCACAAGCTGTTCCTGCACTTCTTCGAGTCGCCGACCGAAATCCTCGGCGAGGACGGCAAGGTCGTCGGCCTGCGCACCGAGCGCACGGCCCTCGACGGCACCGGCAACGTCAAGGGCACCGGCGAGTTCAAGGACTGGGACGTCACCGGGATCTACCGCGCCGTCGGCTACCTCTCCGACTCGCTGGCCAAGCTGCCCTGGGACGTCGAGTCGGGCACAGTGCCGGACAAGGGCGGCCGGGTGATCGAGGACTCCGGCGAGCACCTGCAGTCGACGTACGTCACCGGCTGGATCCGGCGCGGTCCGGTGGGCCTGATCGGCCACACCAAGGGTGACGCCAACGAGACGGTCGCCAGCCTGCTGGACGACCACGCGAACGGCCGTCTGCAGGAGCCGACCTCGCCCGCCCCGGAGTCGGTGGACGCCTTCCTGGCCGAGCGGAACGTGCGCTACACGACGTGGGAGGGCTGGTACCGGCTCGACGCCGCGGAGAAGGCGCTGGGCGAGCCGCAGGGCCGCGAGCGCGTGAAGATCGTCGAACGCGAGGACATGCTCAAGGCGAGCGAGGCGTAAGCCTCCCGCTCCTCAACGTGGCGGGCCCGGCCCGGGGACGTACGTCGTCCCCGGGCCGGGCCCGTTTCGCCCTGCTCTCACGGGCTGGGGCGCAGGACCAGACGCGCCTGGGATTCAGACCGTGGACGTGCGGCCGCGGTCGGTGCACAGCGCCCAGATCACGAAGATGGCGATCGCGATCGACACGAGCGCCCAGAGGGGCTGGTACGGCAGCCACATGAAGTTGGCGACCACGGCGAGCGCGGCCAGGCCGACGCCCACGCCGCGCGCCCAGGCCGCGTCCTTGAGGATGCCCCAGCCCGTCACGGCCACGAGCACGCCGAGGACCAGATGGATCCAGCCCCAGGTGGTGAGGCTGAACTCGAAGACGTAGTCGCCGATGTGGGTGTACACGTCGTCCTTGGCGATCGCGGCGATCCCGTTCAGGACGCCGAGGATGCCGTACACCATCATCAGCACGCCCGCGAACATCGTGCCGCCGGACGCCCAGGCACTGCCGCCGCCTCCGTGCTGCGCGGGTCGTCCGGGGGTTTGGGTCGCGTTCGTCATGGTCGTACTCCGTCCCTGTGGCCCCTCATGGGCGACGACTTCGAGCGTGGGTCCGCCGGGGGCGGGCGGCGAGCGGGTGTGGGCCGTTCGGGTGACGCGTGGAGTGTCCGGCCGCAGCACCGCACCGAAGCGTTCTCAGTAGCGGAGCGCCGTGCCGACCTTCGCCGTGACGTTGTCGTTCGACAGGTTGTGGGTGCTGCGCGCGGTGGCCCGGCCGGTCTTGCCGGCCGCCACGTCGGAGAGCGTCACCACTACCGTGTCCAGCAGCTTGTCGTCCGTGTCACGGAAGTCGACCTTCACCGCGAAGGACTTCGTGGAGTCGGCGGTGTTCTCGGCGGAGACGTCGACCGTGGTGCGGCCGTCGGAGTCGGTGGACGGATCGCCCAGTTTCACCTGGTCCTTGGCGTCCAGGCCGTTCTTTACCTCGTCGAGTTTCCGCTGGGCGGCGTCCGACGCCGACGCGAGCGCGTCGGACGCCCGGGAGGCGGCCGAGGAGACCGCCGACGCGGCCTTCGACACGACGTCCGACGGGCTGGTGTTGTCGTCCGAACACCCCGCCGCGCCCGCGGCGACGACCGCGGCCACCACCGCACCCGCCAGTCCCCGCACCCACGTGCCCGGCATCGCGCCTCCCGCAATCGAACTCGACTTCGCCCCAGTCAACGGGCGTCGCGGCGCGGGTGCTCGTCCGGCGGGGACATCCGGGTGACGCGGGCGGCCAGGACGGCGAAGTCGTCCTCCGCGTCGGATGGGGCGACGTCGTCGAGGAGCCGGTCGAGGAGTTGCTCGGTCGATTCCCGGCCGGTGAGCCGGAGCCCGGTGAGGCGGGAGAGCGAGGCGTCGATGTCCTCGCTGCGGCGCTCGACCAGACCGTCTGTGTAGAGCAGCAGGGTGTGGCCCGCGCGGCAGGGGGCGGCCATGGTCTCGTAGCCGCCGAAGCCCATGCCGAGGGGTGGGCCCGGGGGCACCGGGACCAGGACGACCGCGCCGTCGGGAGCGACGACGGCGGGCGGGAGGTGGCCGGCGCTGGCGTACAGACAGGTTCCGTCGGCGGGGTCGGCGATGGCGATCACGCAGGTCGCCGGGCGCTGTACGCCGACCTGGCCCAGCAGCACGTCCATCCGTTCCAGGATCCGGTCCGGCGGCAGGTGCTCGCTCGCCGCCACCCGCAGCATCGCCTGGTAGCGGCTCATCTCCACAGCCGCCTCCAGACCGTGGCCCATCACGTCCCCGACCGCCATCAGGGTCCGGCCGCCCGGCAGCGCGACGATCTCGAACCAGTCGCCGCCGACCAGCACGCGCCGCCCGGCGGGCCGGTACCGGTGGGCGATGTCCACGTCGGGGTGCGGTCGGCCCGGCTCGGCGAGCATCGCCCGCTGCAGCTCGACGACCGCGTTGTGCTCGGCGGTGTAGCGGCGCGCGTTGTCCAGGCTGATCGCGGCACGGCCCGCCAGGTCCAGGGCGACCACCGAGTCCTCCTCGCCGAACGCGGGCGAGTTGCCGGCCCGGATCAGGGTGACGGTGCCGACGTCGTGGTCGCGGGCCGTCAGCGGGACGACCAGCGCCGAGTGGATGCCCAGCTTCCGGTAGGCGGCGACCCGGTCGGGGTGCGGGGCGGAGCGGCCCAGTTCCTCGTCCGCGAGCAGGTTCTCGATGACCGGCAGTCGCGTCTCCAGACAGCGCGGGATCGTCGACCCCGGCTGGTAGTCGACGTACGACCCCGGCGGGCCGAACCGCCGTACGGCCTCGCGCAGTTCCGGTACGGAGGCCATCGCCGCCCGGCGCAGCCGCAGCACCCCGCCGCCGGGCCTGCGGGTGGATCCCGTCTGCGGGAACACCTCCACCGTCGCCACGTCGGCGATCCGCGACACCAGGAAGTCGGCCAGCTCGCCGCAGGTGGTGTCCATGTCGAGTGTGGTCCCGATCCGGGTGGCGGCCGCGTCCAGCAGGGCGAGCCGCTCGCGGGCCTGCTCCAGCGCGCGCTGCTGCTCCCGCGCCGCCGAGATCTCCAGAAGGATTCCTACGACACCGAGTACGGCGCCGTCCGGAGCCTCCAGCCGGTGGTAGGCGCCGTGCCAGTAGCGGCGCTCCAACGGCGATTCGGCGCGGGTGTGCCCACTGGAGACGATCTCGCGGGGGCGGCCGTCCTTGAGGACCCGGCGCATCACGTCCTCGCCCGCGTCGATGTCGGGGACGATCTCGGCGATGGTGCGACCGATGTGGTCGCCGGCCGGGACGCCGTTCATACGGGCGAGCGTGGGGTTGACGTACCGGTAGCGCAGCTCGATGTCGAGGACGCCGACCGCGGCTTCGGTGTCATCGAGGATCCGTCGCAGCAGCATGGCGACGCGCGGCGACGTGGGTTCGTCGAACACCCCGGTCAGCCTCCTCGACGTGCTCGTGCACTCCGGCCCCTGCGACGTGCGCCCCGCGGATACGGCGTCACGGTGTGACGGTCGGGAAGTCCGGGTCGAGCGCGTCGAGCCGTCGCGCCCGCCGGCGGCCGACCTGGCCCCGGCGGCAGCGAAGCGCACCCCCGTTCGGGCTACAGGCTTTCCCGACACCCTCACCGGAGCAAGGTGAGCAGGCCGATCGGGTGACCGGCGTTGGCCTGTCGGTGTGCCGTGGTTCTGGCCTGGGCGAAGCCGTCCGCTGGGTCGAGCGCGACCCGGGCCGCTCAGCCGTCCTGGGCGGTCGCGGCGGCGGAGGCGCGCCACTCGCCCGGCGACATCCCGTAGGCGCTGCGAAAGACGTGGCTGAAGTGGGCGGGGCTGGAGAACCCCCAGCGTGCGGCCACGGTGCCGATCACTCGGTCTGCCCCGTCACGCCGGGCGAGTTCGGTCTTGCAGGCTTCGAGCCGGCGCTGTCGTATCCAGCGGCCCACGGTGGTGCCCTGCTCCTGGAAGAGTTTGTGCAGGTAACGCACGGAGATGCCGTGCTCGTCGGCGAGCAGCCGGGGCGACAGTTCCGGCTCACCGAGACGGCGTTCGACGGACGCCTTCACCTGGTCGAGCAGTGTCGGCCCTGCCGCTCCCGGAGCGGGCCCCTGGGGACCCGACTGACCCGCTGCCAAGGTGGCGAGGAGGTCCGTGACGGTGCGGGCGAGCTTCTCGCGCAGGACCGGCGGCGTTGTGCGGATCTGCGACACCAGGCCGGACAGGAGCGGCAGGAGCAGTGCGGCAGGCCCGCCGGGGGCATCGTCGACGGCCGTCGCGGTGAGGCGACGTATCTGCGTGTCGTCCAGTCGCAGCAGCCTGCGGGGCATCATCAGAACACAGGCGCGGTAGCGCTCGGGCATGACGAGTTTGAACGGGCTGCTCGCATCGTAGAAGGCGAGAAGCCCCGGGCCGAGCTGCGTCGAGCGGCCGTCCTGGAACAGCGCCGCCGTGCCGTGCAGTTGGAGGCGGGCGAAGAGGTGCGCCTTGCTGTCCGAGGCGATCTGCTCGGGCGTACGCACGACCTTGACCGGATCGGACTCCTCCATGGCGATCTGCAACGAACCGATCCGGTCGGCCCACATCGACGCCCGCCATGCGTCGGGGTCCTGGACCAGGACGTCCTGGCTGACGAAGGCCCCGGACAGGGCGTGCTGCCAGGAGGACACCCGGTCCGCAGGCGCAGCCGTCTCCGTCGAGAGGGCCAGGTGAAGCGGTGGACTCAGCGGCTGTCGACGGGGCATCGATCCTCCTCGTGGGAGCCTTGGCCACGTTCGCGGCGCAACCACTCCGTCGGAGGTATCCCGTACCGGCCCCGGAACACCCGGCTGAAGTGGGTCGCGCTGGTGAATCCCCAGCGGCGGGCGACCGTTCCCACACCCGCGCTCGCCGGGCCCGGGCTCGCCAACTCCCTGCGGCACTCCTCGAATCGGAGTTCCCGGATGAGGCGGCAGACCGTGGTGCCCTCGTTCTCGAACAGTCGGTGCAGATAGCGCACGGAGATCTGATGTGCGCGGGCGATGACCGGGGGTGTCAGGTCCGGATCGCTCAGATGCCAGCGGATGAACGTCTGGACACGCAGCAGGAGAACCTGGTCGGCGCCGGGCAGATCCGCCGAGCCCTTGCCGAGCTGTTCCTGGGCGACCGCGGCCAGCAGGCTCACCGTGCTGCTGCCGAGCCGGTCGGTGATCGCGGCGGAGTAGGAGTCGCAGCTGTCGGCCAGTTGTGCCATGAACGGCGAGAGCACCGCCGTCAGTCCCTCGCTGGGGCGCAGGGCCTTCGCCGTGATCTGTTGCAGGTCCGCCTCCCGTTGGCCGAGCAGGCATCGTGGCACGGCGAATATCTTCATCTGGAAGCGCTGCGGAAAGCGCGTGCGGGAGGGCCGCATGGTCTCGAAGAAGGCGACGTCCCCCGCACGCAGTTCGGTGGCGCGGCCGTCCTGCTCGATCTGGGCGACACCGGTGCTCTGCAGCACGACGAACACCTGCTCACCGTCGCCGCGGGCGATGAGGCGCGGCGCCCTGTAGACCACTCCCGGATCGCAGTCGACCGTGGTGATCTGCAGGTCACCGAGCTGGTCGGTGCGCATCTTCGCGTTGTAGGTGCGGTCCTCGGTGGAGATGTACATGCCGACGAGCGTCTCGAGGACCGCGTCGTGCCAATAGGCCAGGCTCTCTCGGAGCGGCACAGAATCGGTGGACAGTACCCGGCCCCGTTGCTTCGCAGTGACGGCAGAGCCGGTGCCGCCGCCCCCGGAGGAGGACCCAATGATCGAAGGCATGCCCCCAGCCTGCCGTCGGAAGCGGGCAAACGCTTCAGTCGGTTGACTGGTCTCCGCGTCGGTTGACTGGTCCGCGGCCGGGTGACGGGCCCGCGCGTCGGACCGGGGTACGTCGAGGCGTACGCGGCGAGCGGCTGCTGCAGGAGTGCCGCCGCCGTTGTCCGAGGCGAATGGCAGAGTGTTGGACATGGAGCAGCAGGAACAGCGAACGTCGGTTCGTCTCGTTGTCGTGGACCCGGATCTCACCGCTCAGTGCGACCGGGTGGAGAAGCATTTGCTGGCGCCGTTGGCGGGATCCCCCCGAATAGCGGATGATCGCCGGTTGTTCGAAGACGGACTCGCGGCCTTCCGGCGCATCCGGGACACGCTGGCCGACGCGGTGGCGCGGGGGCCGCGGGTGTGGACGCCGAACGGGCGCTGGGAACACGAGGGCCTGCGCATCGTCACGCTGCCCACCGCGGAAACGGACTTGTTGTACGCGCTGTTGCGTGAGCTGTCCGCGAGCCTGGTGGCCCCGCCGGACCAGCCCGATCCGTCAGGCGTTTTCGCCGCGCTCCACGGAGGTGTCCTGTCCGCCGAGGAGAGCACGGTCGGCCTGGTCGGCGCCTTGGCGCGGGTCCTCTCGATGGTGGACCTGGCTCCCGACGCCGACGCCACCACGCTCTTCGCGGTACTGGAAGAGGCCGACGGCGAGGACGTGAGGCTGACTTACGCGCAGGAAGAGGCCTGGCAACGCCTCGCCCACCGGGTCACCATGCTGCTGACCGAGTCCGCTCCGCTGCACCGCTTCCTCTATTGATCCGGCCTGGCCGCTGCGGCGTGATCGAACCACCCTGGGGATGTCCTTTCGATCTCCATTCGAGGCAGGCGCGTCTGCCTGCGCGTTTTCCGCAGGACGGCCGTTTCGGGCTCTCAGCGCCCTGTAATGGCTTCATTACGCTGTGACGGCCGCTCGGCGGGCGAGCGGTGGAAGACGGTCACGGGGGCACCATGAGTTTTGGCTTCGGGCGGCAGCGGGGCGGACAGCTCCCCGTCGAACGGACCAGCTTTGTCGGGCGGGACGAGGAGATCGCCCGGATACAGCGGGCGTTCGACGAGGCGCGACTGGTCACCCTGGTGGGGCCGGGAGGCGTCGGCAAGAGCCGGACGGCACTGCGTGCGGCGGGCGGCCTGCGGGAACGATTCTCCGACGGGGTGTGGCTCGTCGAGCTGTCGGCGCTGTCGGATCCCGAGCTGGTCCCGGCGATGCTCGCGGCAGCACTGGAGGTGCCCGAGCAGTCCGGCATGGATCCAATGGACGCGGTCGTCGCGCACCTGCGGGAACGCCGGCTGCTGATCGTGCTCGACACCTGTGAGCACCTGGTCGACGCGTGCGCGGTGCTGTGTGACGTGCTGCTGCGCGAGGCGGCGCAGGTGTGTGTGCTCGCCACCAGCCGGCAACCGCTGGATGCGGCAGGGGAGTTCACCGTGCCGATCTCGCCGCTGGGGGCGGACGACGCGCTGGAACTGTTCGCCCAGCGGGCCGCGTGCGCGGTGCCCGGCTGGCAGGTGACCGAGACCAACCACGCCCAGGTCCGGGCGTTGGTGGAGCGGTTGGACGGCATCCCCCTCGCGGTGGAGCTGGCGGCGGTGCGCCTGCGCGTCGCCCCGCTGGCAGAGCTGGTGGCCCGGCTCGGCGGCCGCTTCGACGTGCTCACGGGCGGGCGGCGCGGCACGCCGGACCGTCACCAGACGCTGCGTACCGCGATCGGCTGGTCGCACGAACTGTGCACGCCGGCCGAGCGGCTGCTGTGGGCCCGACTCTCCGTGTTCGCAGGCTCGTTCGAGCTCGGGGCCGCCGAGCGGATCTGCGCAGACGGCATCCTCGCCGGCAAGGACGTACCCACCACTGTGTTCGGGCTGGTCGACAAGTCGGTGGTGCACCGCGCGGGCGAGGACGGGACGCGCTACCGGCTGCTGGACACCATCCGTGAGTTCGGCGCCGAGCGGCTGGACGAGGAAGGCGGCGCGGCAGCCGTGCGCGAGCGGCACTTCGCGCACCACCGGCAGCTGGCACAGCGGTTGTGGGACGAGCTGATCAGCCCCGCCCAGGTCGGCCTGCACGGCTCGGTGCGATCCGAGATCGCCGACCTGCGTGCCGCACTGCGCTACGCGTACGCCACCGAGGGCCGGGCGGCACAGGGGCTGTGGCTGGCCGCGCAGCTGGCGCCGTACTGGCGGGCGGCCGGGATGCTCTCGGAGGGGCGCTACTGGATCGACAAGGGGCTGGACCTGGTGCCCGAGGACTGTGCGGAGCGGGCCTGGGGGCTGTTGATGACCGGGGTGTTCGCGGTGTGGACCGGCGATCTCGCGCTGGCGCCGGTGCGGTTCCACGAGGCACGGGAGGTCGCCCTGCGCAGCGGCGAGGAGCGGGTGGTGCTGTTCGCGGACCCCTACCTGGGGGCGATGCGGGCGCTGTGCGGGGAGATCGACGAGGGGCTGGCCGAGGTCGAGGAGGGGCTCCAGCGCATCGTCGCGGCGCGCGACGCGCTGGGCATGGCCATCATCCACTACGAGGGCGCGCTGCTGCTGGCCGTCCTCGGGAACGCTGACGGCGCGCTGGATCGGTGCGTGGCGGGTCTCACCTTCCTCCAGGACACGGGCGAGCGTCAGTTGTATGCCTCCACGCTGATGGTGCAGGGCCTGATCCTCTGGCTCGCCGGCCGGCACGAGGAGAGCGCGGCGCCGCTGCGGCAGGCCCTGGAGGCGGTGAGCGAGATCGGTGACGTACTGGTCGCCGCGCTGTGCTGCCTGGGGCTTGCCTGGCATGCCGCACGCCGGGAACGGCACACCCAGGCGGCCTGGTTGCTGGGGTACGCGGAAAGCGCACGGCGACTGAGCGGGGATCCGGTGGCCATGCTGCCCTCGCTGCTGGAGGAACAGGAGAGCGTGCAGCAGACGGTGCGGGCGGCGCTGGGGAACGCGGAGTTCGACCGCTGGCACACCGTCGGGGCGCACATGTCGGGAACCGAGATCCTGGAGGCGGTGCGCGCCGGAGCGGAAGTGCCGCAGTCGGCGCGGTGCGTGCCCGGGGCACGCACCGCGGACGGGGCGCCGGACGTACTGACCCCGCGGGAGCGGGAAGTCGCCGCCCTGGTGGCGGACGGGTTGTCCAACCGGGAGGTCGCCGAGCGCCTCGTGATCTCCAAACGGACCGCGGACACCCATGTCGAGCACATCCTGAGCAAGCTCGGCGTCACCTCGCGTGCGCAGATCAGGCCCGCCCTGGAGTCGTGACATCGCCGACGTCGGAGGGCAGCCGCGCCGGGGGTAGGTATGCCGACCCGAGGGACGGCGCCTGCTACGTATGCAGTACGCGGGAGAGCGGTTGGCGTGCGCGGCCGAAGGTACGGGTACGCGCGCCAGGCGCCCCGGCTTGACGCTTTCCGTCGTTGCTCGGCGTCAAGAAGCCCGGGGCGGTGGCGCTACGAATCCCAGGTCACCGTGTCGCCCGCCCTGCCGCGGGGGCGGGTACGGGCAACTCCGTACGCGGCGGCGGCAGGGACGGCAGGCGCAGTCGGCCCGGGGCCCCGGCCTCGATGTCGGCGAGCAGCAGCCGCAGGGCGGCGGAGCCGTGCGGAGCGGGCAGTCCGGCGTCGAGGGCGGTCAGGGTGCGGCGGGCCCGGTGCCAGGCGCGGCCGCTGTGGCCGCGCCGGTGATCGACGAAGGCCCGCGCGTAGCGGGCGAGCACACCGGCCCACTCGTCCTCGCGGACGCCCGGGTGCGTCAGGGCGCGCCGGGCACTGCGCCGGGCCGCGCCGGGGGAGAAGCCGGCCTGGACGACGGCCAGGGCGGCCAGGCTGACCGCCGGTGACGGGCCGCCCGGGGCGTACGGAGGGATGGTGTCCGCGGCTTCCTGGAAGTGCTCGGCGGCGGCCCTGAAGTCATGCCGGTGCAGCTCCAGCATGCCCTGGACATGGGCGACGCGGCCGATGACGGCGTCGTCGCCGGCCCGGACGGCGGCAGGCCAGGCCCGGCCCAGCAGCGCCCGGGCGGCCTGCGGATCGGTGCACGCCGACAGCCATGCCGCGAGCCACAGGCCGCGCACCGCCACGGGTGCGTCCGGCTCGCACAGCGGCAGCAACTGGAGGACGTGGTCGCGGCCTTCCTCGACCCGGTCGTACACCGCCCACCAGAACCACAGGTCGACCACGGTCTCCAGGGCGGCTTCCGCGTGCTCCGGCTGGGTCAGCGCGTACCGGATCATGGCCCCGAGGTCGTGCTGCTCGTCCAGGACCAGCCGTACGGCCCCTGACTGGTCACCGGTGCCCCACAGGTTCTCGGCGACCGCGGCCACTCGTCGGCAGTGGACCACCCGCCGTTCCGCGGCCACCGGGAACTCGCCCGCCTCCCGCAGGCGCGCGGCCCCGAACTCCCGTGCCGTACGGGTCATCCGGTACCGAGGCAGGCGCGGGCCGCCAGGGTCGCCGACGGCTTCCAGCACGCCCACGGCAGTGAGTTGCGCCAGACAGGCGGGCACGTGGTGCGGCTCGACACCGCCACCGGCGCACAGGAACACCGCCGTCGACTCGGTGAAGGAGCCCCCGAAGGTGCTGGCGCGCGCCCACACGATGCGCTGCGCCCGCTCGCACAGCACATAGCTGGCGCCGATCGCCTCGCGCAGCGACCGGTGCCGCCGCAGGGTGGGGTGCGGGCTGTTGAGCCAGTTCTGATGGCGCTCCAGCAACTCTGCGAGCTCGCGCACCGAATGACGTACCGTCTGCTCCGCGGCCAGCTCGATGGCGAGCGGAACACCGTCCAGTCGCCGGCAGATCGACGTCGCCGCGCGCAGGTCCGCGTCCGGGAGGCCGACGTCCTTCGGTGCCGCCCGCAGGCCCGGGCGCTCACGGTCGGGGTCCCCCAGGTCCGCGTGCTCAAGGCCGGCGTCCTCCGCCGCGGCGCGCGCCCGCGCCAGGAACAGCTCCACCGCCGGACCGTGACCGCTTTCTCCGCCCGGCGTTTCGGCACTGAGCGGCGCCAGTCGCAGGACGTGTTCGTCGCCCAGGCCCAGGGCGCGGCGGGACGTGACCAGCACGCGCAGGTCCGGATGCGCCATCAGCAGGTGCTGCACCATGCTCAGGCACTCGCGGTGGACGGGATCGACGTCGTCCAGGAACAGCAGGGCCTGTGCCGAGGGCAGGTCGCGGACCACGCGGGCGATGTCCACCGCGTCGTCCGGACACGGCAGCACCCCGGTCAGGGCCTGGACGACCCGGGCGGTGAGCGCGCCGGGCCCGCCCGGGCCGCTGCCCTGCCAGCGCACCTCGACGACTTCCTGCCACGGTCCGTCCGTCATGGCCGCCGTGACCCCCGCAGCCAGCCTGCTCTTTCCCACCCCGGCCGTCCCGGCCACCGTCACCAGACGGTGCCCGGCCAACAACCCCCGCAGGACGGCCGACTCCCGCTCCCGACCGATCAGGCCGCCGGGCTCCCCACCACTGGACGCGGACAGGCCCTCGGGCCCGCCGACACTTGTCCACACTTTCGTAACTCCCCGTACCGTTTTCGAGCGCGATCAATGGGCGGCGCCGCCCGGGTGTCGGCGGACCCGGGTGCAGAACCGTCACTGCATCGGCGCACGGCAACCCCAACGCAACTGGCGCACGCCGGGTAGCGCCGGTACACGCCGGATCACACCCCCCGACGAACGATCGAACCCGTGTGCGTTAACGCCCGTCATGGCCTGACCCTGGGCGCCTACGCAGGGGGTCTCAGGGCGTACGTATGCGGGTCCCGTCGGGAAAGCGGAGCTCAACAGAACCCTGGGCGGTGACCGCGGCGTGCGTACCCGTGCGCAGAGCGCGGGGATCGCCGTGGAGTGACGGATCGGCGGTGAGGACCACGAGGGTCGCGAGCAGCAGGGTGCCGCCGGGGTGCGGCGAGGTGAGCAGAGGTGTGGCGGAGTAGTGGCCGTAGGCGTTGTGGCCGCGGGTGTGCACGATGCTGCCGTGGCACGGAGCATCCGCGTCCTGCCAGCCGAGCAGACCCACCAGCGCCGAGGTCAGGCCGTCCTGGCGGCGGACCAGAGCCCAGGCGGGACCCGTGTCCGTGGCGGGCGGGGCGGTGTCGCAGGCCACCGCCCAGCCGCCCTCGCGCACGGTGGTGCCGGCCGGCGCCTCGACGCGGTGCACGCGCACCTCCCAGGGGCCGTGCACCACGCTGGTCGTGGTGATGCGCGAAGGCGCTTCGCCCTCCGGCCCGAGGGGCGCGTGCCACGACGCCGCCTGACGGCCCTCGGCGTACAGCGGATGGATGCGCCCGCGACGGGAGGCGCCCGAGGAGTCCAGCAGTGCGAGGTGGTTGTCGGGGCCCGATGGTTCCGCGCCGGGCGGCGTCTGCGGGGCGGTGGCGCTGGAGTAGGCGAAGCGTGTGTAGTGCGCGTTGTCCTCGGACTCGGCCGGGTCCGGCGGCAGCCGGTCGCTGCCGTGATTGACCAGTCGTACGATCCCGTCGGCGGCCGTGGAGTGCAGCAGCCACCCCGGAGCGGGCAGAGCGACCTGGCGGTCCGCCGTGTCGACGGGGCCCGCTTCCTCGGGGGCCGTCCACACCGGGTGATCGGCGGGCAGCAGCAGTCCGAGGAACGCCTTGCTCGCCCAGTACGGGGAGGCGGGGCCCGAGTAGCGCTGGGTGACCGGGCGAAAGGGCCGGTACCAGCCGAGGCTCAACAGGCCCTGTTCGTCGGGGACTCCACGCTCGGCGAAGTGCTTCAGCGCGCCGGAGGCCAGCCGGCGGGTGCGGCCGGGCGGCAGGGGAGTGGCGTCGGCGAGCACGCCGGCCCACAGCGGTGCGGCGGTGGCGAAGCGGTAGGTGAGGGACCGTCCCTGGTGCACGGGCGCCCCGTCGGAGCCGAAGAAGTACTGGTGGACGCCGAGGAATTCACGCAGCCGCTCGCGGTGGCGGTCCACCAGGGCCGGATCGGCGCGCGGTCCCGCGATGCGCGCCCACAGCACCGGATACAGGTGCAGAGCCCAGGCGTTGTAGTAGTCGAACTTCCGCCCGTCCCCGTCGGTGTACCAGCCGCCGCCCCGGTACCAGTCCTCCAGGCGCGCGAGCCCCGCGTCGATCTCCGCGCGGCTGTGCGGGGCGCCGACGGAGGCGAGGAACTCCTCCGTGATGACCTGGAAGAGCCGCCAGTTGGAGTCGTTGACCCGTGCGCCGACGAACTTGCCCAGCCAGGCGACGACCCGCTGTCGTACGCCGTCGTCGAGCCGGTCCCAGATCCACGGGCGCGTCTCGTGCAGGGCGATCGCGACGGACGCGGCCTCGACCATCGGCTGGGCCCGGTCGCGGATGGGCGGCCAGCACGCGGCGCCGTACGGATCGGTGCCGGCGGCGAGCCCGGCCGCGTACCGCTCGATCAGTGCGGGACCGACCTGTCCGGCGGATCCCGCGATGCGGAAGGCGGCGAGCAGGAAGGAGCGGGCGTAGCCCTCCAGCCCGTCCGACCTGGCGCCGGAGTGGCTGGCCGGGCCGGGCAGCCGGTACTGGGCCAACTCCGGTGAGGCGTACGGCACAAGACCGTCCAGGAGGCGGTCGGCCGTCGTCTCCCAGTGCAGGCGGGTCCAGCCGGTGAGAGGGGAGAGCACGGGGTCGGAGGGCGGCAGGTGGCCGGCGTCGGCCGAGAGGTGCGGCGCGGTCATGCGGGGGTGAGTCCTCCGTCTGTCACAGGCCGCGCCCCGGCGGGGGCGCGGCGACGCTGTCGCGTACGACGATGTGGGTGCCGAGCAAGTGGTGGGCGCCCGCGGCCTGTTCGGGGTCGCGCAGGGCGAGGCGTACGGCGGCCCGGCCCAGTTCTGTCGACGGGGTGCGGACCGTGGTGAGCGGCGGGTTGAAGTCCTCCGCGAGGGGGATGTCGTTGTAGCCGACGACGGAGATGTCGTCCGGGACGCGGAGACCGGCCTCGCCGATGGCGCGGATGGCCCCGGCCGCGACCATGTCGTCACCGGCGACGACAGCGGTGAACTCCCGGTCGTCTTTGAGCAGTTCGGTCATCGCCCGGTGTCCGGCGCTGCGGCCGAGGCCGCAGTCCACGACGTGTCCGGCCTCGGGCGGCAGGCCGTGCTCGGCGAGGGCTGCGCGGTAGCCGGCGACGCGTGCGTCCAGGGTGGTGTTGCCGGGCAGGCCGCCGAGGAAGACGATCCTGCGGTGGCCTGCCGACAGCAGGTGGCCGGTGATGGCGTGGGCCCCGGCCTCGTTGTCGAACTCCACGACCAGCGCGGGGATGTCGGCATCCGGCGCCGGCCGCCCGCACAGCACCAGGCGCGCCCCGGCTGAGTCGAGGGCCTGCGCGTAGTGCGCGACCCGCTCGCGATAGGCGTCGTCCTCTACGACACCGCCCACGAGGATCACCAGGCGGGCGCCCTCCTCGCGCATCAACTGGACGAACTCCAGCTCCCGTTGCGGGTCCCCGCCGGTGGCGCCGAGCAGGCACAGCCAGCCACGTTCGGCCGCCTCCGCCTCGATGCCCTCGGCGACCTGTGCGTAGAAGGGGCTGGTGACCTGGCGCAGGACGACGGCGACCATCTTGCGGCCGCCGCCGACCAGGGCGCGGGCGTGGGCGTTGGCGACGTAGTCAAGCGCCTGGGCCGCGCGCAGCACCCTGGTGCGAGTGGCGGGCGGCACCGGGTAGTTGCCGCTGAGCACGCGCGAGACCGTGGCCACGGACACGCCGGCCCGCTCCGCCACCTCGCGGATCGTGACCCGCCCCTTTGTCGCCATGTCGTTCCCCGTTCCTGTTCGCCGTGATCTGTCCGCCGGTGCCGCCTCACGCGTTGGCGGCGTACTCCTTGGCGTATTCCTGGGCCATTCTGTCGCCGCCGCGCGAACGCCATTTCTTGACGGCGGCGTCGTACTCGGACAGCGGGCTGCGTCCGGCGATCACGGCGGTGATCGTGTCCTCCATCAGGGCCTTGAGGGTGGTGCCCTGGGCGGTGTTGGTGCGGGACTGCAGCCCGTAGGAGGCGTTGCGGACGGCGACCGGAACCACCTTCTGCTGCCAGGCGTGCAGGGCGCGGACCGCCTCGGGCCGCTCCGGAACGAAGAGCACCTGGGGTCCCTCGGCCAGGTACTTGAAGGGCAGGTTGGTGACGTTCTCGACCTCGCCGAGCTTGGTGGGCTCCGGTGCGCCGTCCTTGCCCCGGGTGAAGTGCGGGCCCTCCAGGCCGTAGTGCGTGAGTTCCCACTCCTTCGTGCCGAACGGGGCGGCCAGGTAGTCGAGGATGCGCAGCAGGAGTTGGACGCGCTCCTTCTTCGCCTTCTTCAGCACGGTGTAGCCGAAGGAGCGGCGGGCGGCGACGACACCGCCGGCCGTCCCGTCCACGCTGTACGGCAGCGCGGGCGCCGGCGTCAGCAGACCCTCGGAGTCGGGGTACAGCGCCTGGTACGCGCCGAAGCCGTTCTGCATGGAACCGGCCGTCCCGTTGAGGAACAGCGTGCTCAGGTCGGCCGACGACAGCGAGGTGGCGTCGGGGTGGTAGGAGCCGTTCTTGCGCAGCTGCGCCTGGTAGACGACGGACGCCTTGAAGCGTTCGTCCGCGAAGCCGGAGTGGAAGACGCCCTTGGCGTCGACCGACCAGCCCTGCGGCGCGTTGTGGGCCGCCGAGTGCACGGCGTTGCCGAACAGCGAGCCGGTCGCGGCGCCCAGCGCGTATGTCTTCCCGTGCGTGGCCTTCTTGGCGACGGCGGCGAAGTCCGCCGAGGTCCAGCCCTCCTTCATGCCCGCGCCGGTGAACATGCCCTGGTTGACCCACAGCGTGGAGCCGGGCAACGGCCGTTCGAGCGGGATGCCGTAGATCTTGCCGCCGATGCGGCCCATGTCGCGCCAGGCGTGGGTGGGGATGCCCGCCAGGTTGGGGTAGTCCTTGACGGACGCGCCGGACAGGAACGGGGTCAGGTCCTCGGCCCGCTTCTGCACGAACTGCGCCTCGCGGGGCAGGACGAAGCCCGAGAAGACGTTGATGATGTCGGGCAGGTCGTCGGCGTCACCGGCCATCACCGTGGCCATCTTCTTCTGGTAGTCGGCCTGCGAGATGACGGTGAACTCGATCGTGACGCCCAGGGCCTTCTCGACGGCCCGCCAGTACTGGTTCTGCGCCCTTCCCTTCGGGGGTACGCCGAAGGTGACGGCCATGACCTTGACCGTGGAACCGTCTCCCGGGGTGCGGGCGACCGAGGTGGTCAGGTCGGCGGGGTAGGAGGTGTAACCGGGCTGGACGCCCGCGTCGGTGGGGGCGAGGTCCGGCTTCGGTCCGGCGGCAGCCGCGTAGGCGGGCCAAGGGGCCAGCTTCTTGCCCGCGTTGGAGACGTCGCTGTCGTCGGAGCCGGTGGAGCAGGCGGTCAGCAGACCGGGCACGGAGACTGCGGCGCCGCCGGCCGCCGCGGAACGCAGCAGGGTGCGTCGGGACATGCTGGGCATGGACGAACGACCTTTCTGGATACGGCTCTTGGGGGAAGGTCAGGTTCTCGAGGTGGTGTCAGGTCTCTGACGTGGCGTCAGCTCTTGACGGCGCCGGTGAGCACGCCCTTGGTGAAGTACTTCTGAAGGAAGGGGTAGACCAGCAGGATCGGCCCGGTGGCGATCACGAGGACGGCCATCTGGATGGTCTGCGGTGCGTTGACCGTTGCTTCGCCGGTGGTGGTGTCGGTGAGCCCGGAGCCGGCCACCACGTAGGTGCGCAGCACCTGTTGGAGCGGCCAGTGGTCGCTCTCCAGGTAGAGCGAGGCGTAGAACCAGGAGTTCCAGTACGCCACCGCGTAGAACAGACCGACGACCGCGAGTGCCGCCTTCGACAGCGGGATCACGATGGTCCACAGCACACGCCAGTCCCCGGCGCCGTCCAGCCGTGCGGCCTCGTACAACTCCTCGGGTATGCCCTGGAAGAAGCCGCGCAGGACGACGAGGTTGAAGACGTTGACCAGTACCGGCAGGACCAGCGAGGCGTAGCTGTCGAGCATCCCGAGTTCCTTGACCACCAGGAAGCTCGGGATCATGCCCGGCGGGAAGAGGAAGGTGAACAGCACCAGCAGGAGCACCGGTTTGCCGCCGAAGACCCCGGGGCGGGACAGGGCATAGGCGAGCGTCACGGTGCAGACGAGGCTGAGCAGCGTGCCGACGATCGTGACACCGGCGCTGACGCCGAGGGCGTGGGTGACGATGCCGCCGTCGAGGATGTCCCGGTACGCCTTCAGGGTCGGGTCCTTGGGCCACAGCACCCAGCCGCCGTTCGCCACCACTTCGCGCTGCGAGGCGAGCGAGGTCGACAGAATCACCAGGAACGGCACGCAGACCAGCAGGACGACCGTGACGAGGGCCACCGCCTTGGCGGCCTGGGTGGCGGGCTTCGGCCTCTCCATCCAGCCGGGCCGGACATGGGCGCTCACTTGTAGACCCCCTGTTCGCCCAGACGGTGGGCGACCTTGTTGGCCGCATAGACGAGCAGGGCGCCGATCACGCCCTTGAACAGGCCCGCGGCCGCGGCGAATCCGTAGTCGCCGCCGACGATGCCCTGGTAGTAGACGAAGGTGTCGATGATCTCGGCGGCCTGTGGGCCGACCGCGTCGCGCTGGAGCAGCATCTGCTCGAAGCCGGCGGACAGGATGTCGCCGAGCCGCATGATCAGCAGCAGCACGACCACCGGGCGGATGGCCGGGAGGGTGACGTGCCAGAAGCGCCGCCAGGGTCCCGCCCCGTCGATCGCCGCGGCCTCGTACTGCTGCTCGTCGACCTGGGAGAGTGCGGCGAGGAAGATGATCGTGCCCCAGCCGGCATCCTTCCAGACCACCTGCGCGACAACGAGCGGCTTGAAGGCGTCCGGGTTGCCGATGATGTCGACGGTGTGCAGCCCCGCGTCGCCGAGATAGCTGTTCACCATCCCCGTGTCGCCCAGGACCTGTTGGAACAGGGCCACCACGATCACCCACGAGATGAAGTGCGGGAGATACGCCACCGACTGCACGAAGCGGCGCACCGAGCTCCAGGTGAGGCTGTGCAGCAGCAGGGCGAGCGCGAGCGGGACGGGGAAGTAGAAGACGATCTGGAGAAGCGCGATCCAGAGGGTGTTGAGCACCGCGTCCCAGAACTCGCTGTCCTGGAACATCCGTTGGAAGTTGTCGAGGCCGACCCAGGGGCTGCCCCAGATGCCGTCGAAGGGCACGTAGTCCTTGAAGGCGATGACGTTGCCGGCGAGCGCTCCGTAGTGGAACACCAGGAAGTACGCGAGCCCGGGAACCATCAGCAGGAACAGTGCCCGGCTCCGGCGTCTGTGAAAACCTTTTCGCTTCTTTGGAGCGCCTGTCGGGTGACGGGAAGAGTGGCTGACCGTCGATTTTCCAGGGCGCTCGCGCAGCAGCGCTGCCACGGAGCCTCCTCGGCTGCGGTAGGGAGTGGAAGGGAAGTTAAAACGTTTCCAGAGTCGGGTCAACACCTCTGGCACAGATCCGCGGTCAGTCGCCGACCTCCGGGGTGCGCAGGTGCGGTCTCCGTCCTCGTCCGATCTGATGTGGTGTCAACCCGGTTGAGCGGTAACGGACGTCCTGCTCGACCGGGCGCCCGTCACGGCGGATCCGTGCGGCGGGCCAGCTTCCGGCCCCATGCCTGGCTCGGCGCTTCGATGAACTGGTGGGTCAGCACGCACAGCGGCAACAGCGCGGCGAAGAAGGCCACTTCGAGCAGAGGCTGATCGTGTCGCCACCGGCCGAACAGGCGGTCGGTCACCGCCAGCAGCACCGGATGCACCAGGTAGACCGAGTAGCTGATGGTTCCCAGCCCGGTCACCCAGCGCGGTATCCGCCGGTGGCGCAACGCCAGTCCGGCACCGAAGGTGAGCACGGCCAGCAGGAACGCCACGATCCAGCCGCGTCGGGTGAAATCGGTCCCGTCGCCCTGCCGGCACGCACTGCCCACGGCGCAGGCGAGCACCACGGCGGCTGTGCACGCAGCGGACCACCAGGTGCTCCGACCGGTCTCGGCGCGGTGGACGGCGGTGCCGAGGAACATCACGGCGAGGATCACCAGGCCTTCCCACGCGGAGACCGTGCCGTTGAGAAGGACCAGGACGAACGCCAGCAGTCCGCCGAGTACACCCCCGAACACCCTAAGCGCCGACGACCCGGCGCTCGCACAGCAGATGGCCACCACCATGGTGATCGAGACGACCACGACCAGCGGACCGGTGCCGACCGCGCCGGAGAGGGCGGAGGCCGGCAGCACGCCCCCTGTCGCCGCGCTCACGGCGGCGAGCGCGGCCAGGGTGACGGCCACCGCTGACGAGCGCTGGTGCCGGCGGACCGTGAAGAGAGCGACGACCAGCAGGTAGAAGGCCATCTCATAGGAGAGCGTCCACAGGATGAGAAGGAGGTTCGGCGTTCCCAACAGCTCCTGGAACAAAGTGACATGCGCGACGACCACCGTGGCGGCGCTCTCCCCGCCGAAGTCGTCGCGGATCACCGCGATGCCCGCCCAATGGAGGGCAAGGACCGCCGTGACGGCAGCCGCCCACAGCGGATAGATGCGGAACACCCGTCCGATCCAGAAAGTCCGGACGCAGCCCCGGCGTTCGAGCGACGCGGGGATGATGTAACCGCTCACGAGGAAGAACACCATGATGGCGTACCGGCTGGTATTGAACTGAGGCATCAGCGCCTGCCGGGACTCCGCCAAGAAGGCGTACGACGAGTGGTCGAAGACCACGACGAGGGCCGCGATGCCGCGCAGGGCATCCAGCCAGCCCAACCGCGCATGACCGGACGGCTTTTCGGCCGGCGCGCCGGACACGGGTAATCGTGGCGGCGCGGAGGGCAGCCGCCTCGGCGACGGAGGTACGGAGAGTGGGGGTTCCATACCCACTGTCACGTACCGTCTGTCGCAGATATTCAGATCCGCACCGAACATCCGCCGTTTATGCCGACTCTTCGACGCATACGGAGACAATGACCAGGCGACGGGGCCACGCGGGCCGCGCTTTCCGCGAGGCCCGGAGCGGACGATCCGCAGCGCACACGTCGGGCCGCGGCGCGGTCACCCGGTCAGGATTCCGACCGGCCCCAGCGCCAGGTCCGCAGGACCACCTCCCGCCCCTTCGCCGTACGAAGGACGGGCTCGTCGCCCGTCAGGACGAACCCGGTCGCCCTGGCCACCGCCTCGCTCGCCGCGTTCCCCTCCTCGATGCACAGCACGGTGCGCCGCGCCCCGATGTGCCGTGCGGCGTACTCGGCGACGAGCCGCACCGCGTTGGAGGCCAGGCCGCGCCCTCGGTACGGGGCCCCGACGCCGTAGGCGAGTTCGACGTCCCGTTCGTCGGCGGCGCTGCGGAAGAGCAGAACCTCGCCCAGCGGTCGGAGACCATCCGTGGTGATGACGAGTTGCACGGACAGGCCTTCGGTGCGCTTCCTGCGGGCCGCGGCGAGATACACCCGAGCGGCCTCGACGTCGAACGGTGAGGGTACCGGCGTCCACCGGTCGATCTCGGGATCGTCGTACAACGCGGCCAGGTCCGCCACGTCGTCGTCGGACCACTCCCGCAGTCGTATGCCGAATCCTTCGAGCTGTAGTGCGGCAGGGAGGGTGAACGTCGCTCGGCTTTCCATGACTTGATCCTGCCGCGGGTGCGGTGGCGCGGCCAAGGGGGCGTCATCCGGCTGCACGGATCTCCTCGGATGTGAAGATCGGGGCGGGTTTCTTCACGCACCGCAGGGCCCTGCGGACGGCCGCGGCAGGGTCGCCCCGGTGGTACGGCTGCTCCGACGGCTCGATGCCGACGAGGAACTCCTGATAGCGGACGGCGAGGGCGAGATGGGCGAGCGGTTCGGCGACGGCGAGCGCGCGGGCCGGGTCGCTGCCGGGGGCCCGGGACTTCCAGGCGTCGACCCAGGCGCGGGCGGCGGACGCGCCGGCGGATGCGGGGAGGAAATCGTGGACGCGCAGCCCGTCCATGACGGGGTGGCCCCAGTACGCGTCGGCGAAGTCCATGATGACCGGCGGTCCGCCCTCGCTGCGCCAGTTGCCGCAGTGGAAGTCGCCGTGCACGAGAGTGTCGGGCAGACCGCACTCGGCGAGCAGGGGCCAGCGGTCCGCCAACGCCCTTGCAGCAAACAGCTCTTGGGGAGTGAGTTCCTCGGCCACCGGGCCGTCGAGCAGCTCGCGGACGCGCGCGGTGAGGACTGGTGTGCTCCAGTCCCGGACGCCGGAGGGCAGTGGGGAGAGCGAGGCCGCCAGTGCCGCCTGCGCGGCGACGAATCGGTGCATCCCGGAGGTGAGCGTTTCGGGGGAGGCCTGCCAGCAGTCCTCGCCGGGGATGTGCTCCATCAGGATGTGCCGCTCGCCGGAGCCGAGGAGCGTCGGGACCAGGTCCGGATCGACCTGAGCGAAGGTGCGGATGACGACGGCCTCATCGGCGGCGAAGTGCGGTGTCGCCTTGAGCCAGACCGGGCCCTGCCCGGTGGGCAGGCGGAAGAGTCCGGCCAGGTTCCAGGTGCGGCGCTGCTCCACCGGACCGGTCACCGGTCGCCCTGCCGAGGCCAGCGTTCGCCTTGCCCCGTCGAGGAGTTCCCGCAGACTGTCCGCCCGCGCCCACGGTGACCGAAGCGGCTCATGCCCGTTCAACACATCCTGATCCACGGGCTGTTGACTCAACAGCCCGGGCACCGGACGCTCCAACGCCTCCACGTGATAGGTCACATGGCCGTCCCGGCTGCCTGCACCTCCGTCGACGAACAGGAGACGCAGCACCAGCACGGGAACACCGAGCGTCTCCTCCAGCCGGGCGGTGACCGGTTCGACCTCGGACCACCACGGGACATCGACGGGGAAGGGCCCGGCGGTGCCGAGGAAGTCCGCACCCGACGTGACCCACGCACTGACAGTTCTGCTCACCGCGTCAGTGTGGACAGGCGTTGTGGATTCGGCGAACGGTTTTCCGGCAGACCGTTGCGCCTCCCCGCAATCAAGCGTGAGACAGCGGCCCGGCAGGTGACATGGCCGGGAGTGCGGCGCTCTGCAGAGCGGTGATGCGCTGAATCACACACATCGCGAGAACCGCTGCGACGACGTTGAACGCTTCCGACAGTACGAGGAGGGGCATCGAAGTTCCCTGGCCGAATCGAGACCCCAGCACGATCACCGCATGCCCCACCCAAGCGGCCCACCAGGCGTTCACCAGGACGTCCTCGCGTCCCCTCTCCGCCGCCTCGGCGCTGCTCGCCCGCTGGACCTCAAGGACGAGGCCTCGCGGAACCCACAGGTTGACCACCGGTATGAGCCAGGCGACGACAGCCCAGACGGACCCGTCACCGGCATCGGCATCGGCACCGTGTGCACCGGGACGCGGCGAACCCGTACCGGCGGACCCGCCACCGGCACCGTGGCCAAGCGCTCCGGCCGAGAGCGCGTGCGCGTTCCGTCGGCAGCGGCTGAACCACACCAGGAACAGCACGACGGCAGCCGTCATCAGGTACACGAATACCATCGACGCGAATCCGAACCTGCTCCGTAGCGACGCATCCGTGGGGTGCAGATGCTGAGCCCGCAGAGTCACGACCCGGAACATGTCCGCGACGGCTGCCACGCCGATCGCGGCCTGCGCGAAGCGTGCGAGGAGCCAGGGGGCCTTGCTGACGGAACCGGTCACGGTGGGAGACCTACTTTTCGCGGGCAGCCTGCGCCGTGGCGGCGAGGCAGGGGGAGGGCAACGCCTCGGATCATAGGTCGACCCGCGTGTGAGCGGTCCGTCTTTACCGCAGCACGAGCAGGCGCGCGCTGAGTACGGGGTCCGTGACCAGGTCGGCGTGAGGGATGCCGGCGCCGAGACCCTCGATGAGGCGGAAGAAGAGGCCGCGGGTGCCCAGCGGGCCGGGGTCGTCACGGTCGAGGTGGGCGCCCAGGGCCCGTAGTTCGGGGTCGAACCGTTGTGGGTCGTCGCCGATCCGGTTCGCGGGCCGGAGGCTCCGCAGGCTGAACATGCCGCTGATCAGTCGCCGGTCCTCGGCGTAGAGGAACTCGACCCGGGGCTCATTGGCGTGCAGTGCCAAGGCCGCAGTCCCGGTCGAAACCGCGGACACGAGCTGCCCGTCCTCGACGCACCGCCAGCTGCCGTGCTCCCAGGCCCACGCCCACGGGCCGTACTTCCCAGCGCTGACGACGTAGGCATCGCTGTTGTACAGGACGTCACCGAAGTCTTCGTCGAAGTCTTCCCGGCTGCGCACGGCGACTGTCGCCGGGATCGCGCCCATCCGATCCAGCAGCTCTCGCGCGGTGAGGTCGCGTGCGAACGTGAGGCTCAGCAGCGGCAGATCACGGCCGTACATCCATCCCAGCCCCGCCATCCGGCCTCCTCTCCATGAGTGCCATGAGTTCCACGAGTCGAACACGTAGCGGGCAACAACCGCACCCCTCAAGTGGGTTGCTCTATAGGACTGATGGCACTACCGTCCAGTAAGTTGCTCTACCAGACTCACTGGAACCCGCTGGGCGTGAGGAGCCATGGGCGTGGCCGACACCGAACGAGAGACTTGGCGGACCTCCGCGTGCATCCTCTGCGAGTGCAACTGCGGTATCGAAGTCCAGCTGGACGGACGGAAGTTGGCCCGCATTCGCGGGGACAGGAAGCACCCGGCCTCGGCCGGCTACACCTGTGAGAAGGCCCTGCGCCTCGACCACTACCAGAACGGCCGCCACCGGCTGACGTCCCCGCTGCGGCGCCGCGCCGACGGGACGTACGAGGAGATCGACTGGGAGACCGCGATCGACGAGATCGCGGAGCGGCTCACCGCGGTGCGCAGGGAACACGGCGGCGAGAAGATCTTCTTCTACGGCGGAGGCGGCCAGGGCAACCACCTCGGGGGCCTGCACACCAAGGCCCTGCAAGCGGCCCTCGGCGCCCCCTATTTCTCCAGCGCGCTCGCCCAGGAGAAGACCGGCGAGATGTGGGTCGACGGAAAGCTCTACGGAGGCCACACCAAGGGCGACTTCGAGCACGCCGAGGTCGTGGTCTTCCTCGGCAAGAACCCGTGGCAGTCGCACAGCTTTCCGCGAGCCCGGCCGACCCTGCGCGCTCTCGCCAAGGACCCCGGCCGTTCGATGATCGTCCTCGATCCGCGGCGCAGCGAGACCGCGGCGCTGGCCGACTTCCACCTCCAGGTGCTGCCGGGCACGGATGCCTGGTGCCTGGCCGCCCTGCTCGGCGTGATCGTCCAAGAGGGACTGTGCGACGCCGAGTTCATCGCGGAGCACACGGCCGGGACCGGCCCCGTGCTGGAGGCGCTGGCCGAGGTGCCCGTCACGCAGTACGCGGCCCGCTGCGGCGTCGAGGAGGATCTGCTGCGCGCGGCGGCGCGGCGCATCGGCACGGCCGCCAGTGTGACGACGTACGAGGATCTGGGCGTCCAACAGGCTCCGCACAGCACCCTGGTGTCGTACCTGAACAAGCTGCTGTGGATCCTGACCGGCAACTTCGGGCGCCCCGGCACGATGTTCCTGCACTCGGCCTTCGCCGCACTCGCCGGCGGCAGCGGGAAGTCCGGCCGCGGACGCCGTACGCCCGTCACCGGAGCGAAGATCATCGCGGGGCTCGTGCCGTGCAACTCGATCGCCGAGGAGATCCTGACCGACCACCCCGACCGGTTCCGGGCGATGTGGATCGAAAGCGCCAACCCGGCGCACTCCCTTGCCGATTCGCAGGCGTTCGCCGAGGCGCTCGACGCCCTCGACCTCGTGGTCGTGGTCGACGTGGCCCTCACCGAGACCGCCCGTCGCGCCGACTACGTCCTGCCCGCGGCCAGCCAGTTCGAGAAGTGGGAGGCGACTTTCTTCAACACCGAGTTCCCCCACAACACCTTCCAGCTCCGCCCGCCGCTCCTGGACCCACTGCCCGGCACCCTCCCGGAACCGGAGATCTACGCCCGGCTGCTGCGCCGCCTGGCCGCCGCCGACGAGGAACTGCTGACGGCCCTGACCGAGGCGGCCCACACCTCGCGCACCGCCTTCCGCGAGGCCTTCTTCGCCGCTCTCGGCAAGGAACCGGCACTGTTCGGCCTCGCCCCGTATCTGCTGTACGAGACCCTTGGCGCCGCTCTGCCGGCAGCGCAGCGCGCCACGGCTCCGGTCTGGGGGCTCGCCCAGGTGTGCGCGATGACGTATCCGGACGCCGTGCGCCGCGCCGGTTTCCCCGACGGCGACGCCCTCTACGACGCACTCCTCGCGACTCCCTCCGGGGTGACCTTCACGGTCGACGACTGGGACGACGTATGGAACTACGTACGCCGCCCGGACCACCGCTTCACCGTAGAGATCCCCGAACTGACCGAGAAGTTGAGGGAATTGGGGAAGCAGGGCGAACGTCTGACGAGCGAGCGGTTCCCGCTGGTCCTCTCGGCGGGGGAGCGGCGCTCGTTCACGGCTAACACGATCTACCGCGATCCGACCTGGCGCCGCCGCGACGCCGAAGGCGCCCTGCGCGTCAGCCGGGCCGATGCCGACCGCCTCGGTCTGGCCAACGGCTGCACCGCCCGCCTGCTCACCGAACGCGGCAGCGCCCACGTCGTCGTCGAGGTCTCCGACATGATGCGCGAGGGACACATCTCGCTGCCCAACGGCCTCGGTGTGGACCACCCCGACCACGGTACGGTGGGCGTCGCCCCCAATGACCTCACCTCCCTCCACCACCGCGACTGGCTCGCCGGCACCCCTTGGCACAAGCACGTCCCGGCGCGGCTGGAGGCCGTCGAACCAGCCGGGGCGTGACCCGACACCCGTACGCGGAGGCGGCTTTCATGCAGGAGTCGGCGCTGCCCGGAGGCTTCGTCAACCAGGTCGTCCGGGTCGGACCGACCGTTCGTCGCCCGCCCGGCCCTCGCGCGCAGTACGTAGGCGGCCTGCTCGCCCTGTTCGACCGACAGGGCTGGAGCGGGGCACCGCGGCGACTCGGCGCGGACGAGCAGGGGCGTGAGATCTTCGACTACGTCGAGGGCCAAGTGCCTCTGAATGCTGAGGCCTTGGAGGCGGCGCGGACGGACGCGAGCCTGGCCCGCGTGGCCCGGCTCGTCCGCGAGTTCCATGACCTCACACACGGCACGCAACAAGCCGGGGATCAGGAAGTCGTCTGTCACAACGACCTGTCCCCACGCAACACCGTGTACGCGCCGGGTTGGCAGCCGCTCGCCTTCATCGACTGGGACCTCGCCGCGCCGGGCGCACGCATCCACGATGTCGCCCACGTCTGCTGGCAGTACCTGGACCTCGGTCCGCGCGTCTCGGACGTCCCCGAGGCCGCCCGTCGGATCGCCCTGATCTGCGCCTCCTACGGCCTGGCCGACCCGAGCGCAATCGTGGACGCGATTCTGTGGTGGCAGGACCGCTGCCGGCGCGGCATCGAGGCCGGTGCGTCGCGCGGCGAGCGGGCCATGGTCGGTCTGCGCGAGCGGGGAGTGGTGGGGGAGGTGCGGGCGGCCTACGGCTGGGTGGCCGCCCATCGTGGCGAGCTGGGCGCCGGCCTGAGGTGAGGTCCGGGTCGTCGACCAGAGTCGGGAAGTGACCGGTGTGGACGCCGCCGATTGACATGCAAGTTATTACCTGCATAACGTTGAGTGTGCGATCTGAGAATGACCCCGCGATGGACCAGGTCTTCAAGGCGCTGGCCGACCAGACCCGGAGGCGGCTGCTGGACCGGCTGCACGAGCAGGGTGGGCAGACGCTCGGTGAGCTGTGCGAGCACATCGACATGACACGCCAGTCGGTGACGCAGCACCTGGGTGTCCTGGAGGCGGCCAACCTGGTCAGCACGGTGCGGCGGGGAAGGGAAAAGCTGCACTACCTCAATCCGGTGCCGCTCCATGAGATGCAGGAGCGGTGGATCGACAAGTTCGAGCGCCCGCGCCTGCTCGCGCTGAGCGCTCTCAAGCAACGAGCCGAGGAAGCCATGACCGGCAGGCCGAACTTCGTGTACGTCACCTACATCCGGAGCACGGCCGAGAAGGTCTGGGACGCGCTCACCGACGCCGACCTGACCGCCGCGTACTGGGGCCACAGCAACGTGTCGGACTGGCGGCCCGGATCCCGGTGGGAGCACCGGCGCATCGACGGCTCCGGCATCGCCGACGTCGTCGGCACCGTGGTGGAGAGTGATCGCCCCACACGCCTGGTGACCACATGGGCGGCGCCTGAGGACGAGGGTCGGGATGACAAGTACTCCCGGGTCACCTTCGACATCCAGCCGCACGCTGACATCGTCCGCCTCACCGTGACCCACGAGGACCTGGCCGACGAGGCGGCGCTCGGCGACGCGACCTCCGGCTGGTCGGCGGTGCTGTCCAATCTGAAGTCCTTCGTCGAGACGGGCCGCCCGCTGCCTCAGGAGCCCTGGCTGATGCCCGGCCGCTGACCCGGTTCACCCGGCCCCGGGTCCATTACTCCTCGGCCCTGCCCACGGCGGGGCCGACCCGCTCGCGACGGGCCGGCCCGCGGTCTCCTTCCGTGCTGCCGGGGTCACATCCGGGAGTTGGTGCTCCTCGCCGTGACCGCGCACATTGCCCCGAGGACCACGGCCAGCGCGCCGACGATGATGCTGTTGAGGGCGACACCGGTGTCCGGGCTGTCGCCGACGACCCACGGAGAGATGATCAACCATGTGCCCATCGCGCAGATCGCCCAGCTCAGGCCGTACATCCTCTCGGGTGTGACGGTGAATCCGAGGGCCAGCAGCGCGATCGCGATGCCCATGATCAGGTTGTGGGTCACGAGCGCGGGCTGGCTTGTCGTGTAGTGGAGAATCCACGGGGATACGGCGCAGTACAGACCGAGCAGGAACACCGGTCCGTCCACGAGCGCCACATCGCGACCACCGAGCATGCGGGCGTAGCGGTCCCGCATTTCGGAAGCGTCAGGGTGGCTGGTGATGTCACCACTGGTGTGCGAGACGTTGGCCATGACTCGTCTCCTTCGATCTCTGCAGGCCTGACCGCGTTTATGGAGGAGTGTGCGGTTAGCGCCGCTTGCTCACATTCTGCGCTTATTTTCTCTTTATGTGTAGAGATGGGAGGGGTTGTAGAGGTGTGAGGAGCGAGATCCGCCGTCCCGGCGCCAGGTCCGCGACCGACGTGAGGGCGGTCGGGTCGGTCGGGTCGGCTGGGTCGGTCACGGTCTGTTCCGCATTCTCCAGCGCCAGAGCGCGTCCGCCCGGGCATCGTGCTCGAAGCCGGGACCGAGCGGCCCCACGCGTTCGTAGGCCTCCTCCGTCCGCGGATCGTCCCGCCGGGCGAGACCGCAGGCGCCCTCCAGCCGCAGCAGTTGGTCTTCCTCGTCGAGCAGTGCAACGAACGCTTCTGTGACGGCGGGTGTGCGGTCGTGGGATCTGGACAGGGTGGCCGCCGCGGCGGCGCGTACGTCCGGGTCGGGGTCCCGGATCAGGGCGAGCAGTGCCAGTTGTGGCTCGGGGGTGAGGCCGAGGGCCGGGGCGATCACCTCGCACACGGCGCGGCGCACCTCGGAGTCGGGGTCACGCGCGAGGGTGAGCAGCGCGGCCGTGGCGGTGGAGGTGAGCGAGGCGTCGTTCGTGGAGAAGCAGTCGGGCACCTGCCGGCGCACGCGCGGGTCCGGGTGATCGGCGTAGCGCAGTCCGACGGCTTCATGGCCCGGGTGTTCGTAGGTGTTGAACGTCTTGAGGACCTGCGCGAGCACCGAGCTGTCCGTCTCCTCGATCGCCCAGTCGGCCAGGAGTTGACTCTCCGCCTTCGCGTACGAGTGACGGCCGGACCTCTCGAACAGCATTCTCATCCGCAGGTAGGAGAGCACGAACAGGCGGTGGTGGGGCGATGGGTGATGGCGGAAGGCCACCACGGCCGACCAGGTCTCCTTGCTGCGGCGCAGCGTCAGGGTGAAGCGGGACGCGGACCAGTCGACATGGTCCTCGTCCGGTCGGTGGACAGCGCGGGCCACGAGTTCGTCGACCGGGGTCAGGATGCGGAAGGCCCACTCCAACGAGGTCAGGACGGCGCCGTGCCCCGCCCGAACGGTGAGCCCGCCGAGCGAGACCCGCTCGACGTGATGGCTCTCGTCGTCCTGGACGAGGCACGTCTCGGCCGGCCCCGACGCTCCGGTCCTGCGGCACAACTCCTCGGCCGCACCCGTCTCGTACCAGTTCCGGGCCATGGCGAGCAGTCGCTCGCGTGCGGCCTGCGGGAGCCGTCGCGGCGGCTCGTCGCCCAGGACCGCCGAGACCATCGCCGGCGAGCCGAGATCGACGGCCCGCAGCAGCGGTGTCGTGCCGTCGGGCAGTGCCCGGTCCGGGTCCGCGCCGCCTTCCACCAGCGCCTCGGCGACCACTGCGTCGTACGCCGCTACGGCCGAGCACAGCACCGGCAGTCCCTCCGCAGCGGACGCGTCGGGATGTGCGCCCTCTTCCAGCAGCGCGCGCACCGCGTCGGCGTCCCCCGCCCGCACCGCCGATACGAGCCTGCCGTCCAGGCTCTCTACGTGGCTGCCGTCCCTCGGCGAATGCATCCGGCCCCCTCCTCGATGCGGCGTTCCGCCCGGCCCCGCTCGCCGAGTCGCACGAGTGGTCCGATGACGCCGTCCCCTGTGATCGAACGGCTTGTCATGTGGTGAGCAGGCGGGCGATGGCGCGGCGCGCCCGTGCGGGGGCCTGCGCATTTCTGTGGAGCTGGATGGCCTGGTTGGCCGCGAGGATCGTGCCGTCGAGTTCGAAGGCCACCTGCTCGACGTCGGTGTCCGGCGGCAGTTCCCCGGACTCGACCGCGGTGCGCAACTCCTCCCGCACGTACGCCGACCAGGCGCCGAGCGTCTCGAGCACCGCGTCGCGGACCGGGCCGGGGCGGCCGTCGAACTCGCTCGCGACCGAGGTCAGGAAGCAGCCTCCGTGGCTCTCGGACTCGCCCATGTAGTCGATCCACTCGTCGAAGGCGCGCCCCAGCCGCTGGGTGCCGGGCGTGGCGCCGACGGCGCGCGCCGGAACACGCAGCCGGAACCGCTCCACCGCCGAGGCCAGTACGGCGAGTTGGAGTGCCTCCTTGCTGCCGAAGTGGCCGATCACCCCGGCCTTGCTCATCCCCAGATCCGTCGCGAGGCGGCCGATGGTGAGGCCTTCGAGGCCCGCGGTGGTGGCCAGCGCGAGGGCGCTCGTGATGATCCGGTCGCGGGTGGCGGCGGTTTCGGCAACGGACTTGCGCGGGCTCATGAAGTCACTTTAACCTAACGACCGTTCGCCATTAGCTCACGAACGTTCGTTATCTATGTCGCGGCCCGACACGGCGGCCCGACACGGCGGCCCGATGCGACCGCTCGATACGACCGCTCGATACGGCTGATCCATATGGCGGCGCGATGTGGCGAGTCGATATGGCGACTCGATATGGCGACTCGATGTCCAGCGGCACTCGTCAGCACGTGTGAAGGGACTCATCCATGAAGATCCACCACCTGAACTGCGGTTCCCTGCGGACGATCGACACCGAGGAGGGCGGCCTTCCCGCGATCTGTCACTGCCTCCTCGTCGAGACCGACCGGGACGGTCTCGTCCTGGTCGAGAGCGGCATCGGTACGGCCGATGTCGAGCGACCAGAGGAGGGCTTGGGAGCGGAGTTCCTCGGGCGGGCCCAGCCCGTCCTGGACCTGGCGGAGACCGCCCTGCACCAGGTCGTCCGCCTGGGCTTCAGCCCGGAGGACGTGCGGCACATCGTCCTCAGCCACCTCGACCTCGACCACGCGGGCGGACTGCCCGACTTCCCCTGGGCCAAGGTCCACCTGAGCGAGGCCGAGCACCGCGCGGCGATGGCGGCTCCCGGGGCCCACCCCGAGGACCGCCTCCGCTACCGTCCGACCCAGTGGGCCCACCGGCCGCACTGGGTGACCTACCCGCAACCCCGGGGAGAGGCCTGGTTCGGCTTCGACGCGGTCCGCCCGCTCACCGGACTGGACGCGGAGATCCTGCTCGTCCCGCTCGGCGGCCACACGCGCGGCCACAGCGCGATAGCCGTCGAGGACGGCGGCCGCTGGTTGCTGCACTGCGGGGACGCCTACTACTTCCACCGCGAGATCGACCCCGACCGGCCGCAGGGCCACCCCGGCATGGACGTCCTCCAGGAGATCACCGAGGTGGACAGGCCGCTGCGCCTCGGCAACCATGCCCGTCTGCGGGAACTGGTGCGCCTGCACGGTGACGAAGTGGACGTCTTCAGCGCACACGACCCGTGGGAACTGGCGCGGTACACAGCGGACGGGAGCACGGATGCGGGAGCCGAGTGACCACGGGCCGACGGCGCGGCTGTCGCCGTCGATGCCGACGGCGCCATCGCCCCTGGAGACGCTGACGGCACGGCTGCCTACGGAGATCTGGGCAACTCCGTACGTCGGCGGGCGCTTTCCCGGTTCGCGGGCAGTGACCGAGCGGCCGGGACTCACCGAAGGCGCGAACTGCCAACTGTTCGCCTACGAAGTGCTCGGGCACTTCGCCCTGCACGTCCCCGCATGGCGGTCCAGCGACCTGTGGGCCGACACCGGACACACCGAACGCGTACCTGTCGCCCGACCACTGGACCTGGCCCTCTTCAACGCCGGCGACGACCCGTGGGGAGCACATGTGGGCGTCGCCGTGGGGGAGGAGCGGATTCTGCACCTCTGCGCCGAGGTGGGCAGGCCCGCCGTCTGGAGCCTGGGGGAGTTCGCCCGGCGGGAGCGCTACCGCACGCTCGTCGGTTACAAGCGGCTGCTCCCCGGAGGTGATTGACGCGCGGGAGGAGCACGACGGTTACGTCGACCGGCCGCCAGGGCGCGGCGACAGCCGTACATGGCCCGGCGGATCGCGGGCACCCGTACGGAAGGAGAGTCGTCGGCGAAGCCGACGGACGTTGCTGGAGGTGTCTCCGCCATGCGCGGGAAGGTGCTGGGACGGTTTTCTGCGGGAGCTCCGCGCGGATCGTGGCCCGCGGAAGAGTATGCGGCGCGACGTCGCGCCGAAGGTGAGCCCGCGACGGTCGTGATGGACCTCGAGTCGGACGCATTCCTCGTGGTGGTGCCGTCCGCGACGGGCAGCGAGACCGGAAGCGCAGGCGACGGCTGACGGGGTGGGCGAGATATACCGGTGCGGACGGCAACCGCCGCGCGCGGTCCCGGCGGGGACGAAGGGCGCGGCCCGGCGTCAGCCTCGGCCGGTGAGCGTTCCGCCGAGTGCTTCGGCCTGCCGTACGAACACCTCGTGCAGGTCGTGTGCGGCCCGCGGCACCGACTCCGCCCGGCGCCGCTGAAGCATCAACCGCACTCGGGTCGAGTCCTCGGCGAGCGGACGGTAGGTGATCGCGCCCAGCCGCTCCAACGGGTCCCCGATCACGCTGAAGTCGGGCAGAACCGTGGCGCCGAGTCCCTCCGCGACCATCAGCTTGCCCATCTCCGCGCCGTCGGTGGAGTAGGAGAAGGCAGGCTCATGGCCCTCCAGGAAACGGTGGACGAACCGGTGCATGACGTAGCCCGAGCGCATGGCGATCAGCGGTTCGGTGAGGAGGTCCGGCGCGGACACGCGGGTGAGCGCGGAGAGCGCGCTGTCCGGCCGTATGCACACCACCGGGCGGCCGCGCAGCAGTTCGGTGCTCTCGAAGTCGGCGGGCACGTCGTCGCCGTCGAGGTGGTTGACCAGCCCGAGGTCGAAGCCGCCCTCGGACAGCGCCCGGTGGATGTCCGACTGCTGTGCGCCGACCACCTCGACCTGGGTGACCGGATGCGATGCGCGGAACTCCCGGACGGCGGGGATGAGCAGCGGCACGGTCGCCGCGTTCACGGTGCCGACGCGCACCATCCGGCTGATGCGGTGCTGTTCGCCCGCCGCGCCGCGCAGCCGGTCGACCGCCTCCAGCACCTGGATGATGTGCGGCAGCAGCTCCCGGCCCGCCGCGCTCATCGTCGCGCCGGAGCGCCTGCGTTCCAGGAGATCGATGCCGAGTTCGCGTTCAAGATTCCGCACGGTCTCGCTCAACGCGGGCTGTGAGAGGCGGAGTTCCTCGGCTGCCCGGCGGAGAGAGCCGAGCCGCGTCACGGCCGCGATGTACTCCAACTGTTCCGTCCGCACCGCAGCAGAATGCGTGCGTTGCGTAGGTGCGTTCAAGGGTTTCCCTGTCACACCTTCGTGAAATTCGGTGGTCCGCGATACGAGACCGGACGGGTTTTCCTTGACGCCTCGGACCGGCTGCTGCGACGATCAACGCCATGAAGATGCGAATGGACCTCACGCGACGACGCCACGTCGATCTCGCGCGTGTCTCCAGCGCCTCCTGTTGCCCCGTGGCCTGACTCTTCCGAGCCATCGCGCAATTTCCCGCACCAGCACTGCCATTGGGCAGTCGTGCGTCGCATTCCCTCACCCGAGTTCAGCGATTGATCGCGTCCCCTGAGATCTGATCGAGCCGCCCTGAGATCGCATTCGTCGTGGTCGCGCCACTGGATTTCGCGCCCCTTGACGTGCACTCGGTGATGTCGTGCTCGTTGATGTCTCGTTCCGTCGAATTCGGCGTACCCGAATGACCGCAACAGGAATTCCGCTCACGAAAGAGGGCCCATGGCCTCCGTCCTGTCCATCTCCGGCAGCCCTTCCGTCTCCTCCCGCACCGCCAAACTGCTGCGCCACCTCGACGCCCGCCTGATCGCCCAGGGGCACGAGGTGATCCCTCTCGACATCCGCACGATCCCCGCCGAGGCCCTGCTCGGCGCCGACTTCCGGCACCCCGCCATCGTCGAGGCCACCGAACTCGTCGCCCGCGCCGACGGCGTCGTCATCGCCACCCCCGTCTACAAGGCCGCCTACTCAGGCGCGCTGAAGGCCCTGCTGGACCTGCTCCCGCAGTACGCCCTCACCGGAAAGACCGTGCTGCCGCTGGCCACCGGCGGTTCGGTCGCCCATGTGCTCGCCATCGACTACGCGCTGCGACCGGTGCTGTCCTCCATGGGCGCCGGGCACATCGTGCAGGGCTGGTTCACCCTCGACAAGGACATCACCGCGGAGGAGGACGGCAGCCTCACCGTCGCGCCGGGCGCCGCCGAGGCCCTGACCCAGGTGGTCGACCAGTTCTCGGCGGCCCTGGGCCGCACGCCTCTGCTGGCCGCGGCGGTCTGACATCGCGGTGGCCGCCGCCGAACTCCTTTGAAAATCCAGCACGTCGGCTGCCCCGCCCCGAATGGCAGGCACTCAACGGCAGGCCCGGAACGGCGGCACGCCGCCGCGCGGACATCCCCGATCGGAGACCCCCACATGTCCCTCACCTTCCACTGGTTCCTGCCCACCAACGGCGACAGCCGGCACGTCGTCGGCGGCGGCCACGGCACCCCGGCCACCGCCTCGGGCCGGGACCGGCCGCCGACCGTCGCCTATCTGAGCCAGATCGCGCGGGCCGCCGAGGACCTGGGCTTCGTCGGCGCGCTCACGCCCACCGGCGCCTGGTGCGAGGACGCGTGGCTGACCACCGCGATGGTCAGCCAGCACACCGAACGCCTCAAGTTCCTGGTGGCCTTCCGGCCCGGCTTCGTCTCGCCCACGCTGGCCGCCCAGATGGCGTCCACCTTCCAGCGGCAGACCGGCGGACGGCTGCTGCTGAACGTCGTCACAGGCGGCGAGAGCCACGAGCAGCGGGCCTACGGCGACTTCCTCGACAAGGACGCCCGCTACCGCCGTACCGGCGAATTCCTGCAGATCGTGCGGGAGTTGTGGGACGGCAAGACCGTCGACCTCGCGGGCGAACACCTCCAGGTGGAGGACGCCCGGCTCGCCCGGGTCCCCGATCCGGTCCCCGAGGTCTACTTCGGCGGCTCCTCGCCCATCGCCGGGGAGATCGCCGCCCGCCATGTCGACGTCTACCTCACCTGGGGCGAGCCGCCCGCACAGGTCGCCGAGAAGATCGCCTGGGTCCGCGGCCTCGCCCAGAAGGAAGGGCGCACCGTACGGTTCGGGATCCGGCTGCACGTCATCACCCGCGACACCTCCGAGCAGGCGTGGGCCGAGGCCCTCCGGCTCCTCGACGGCTTCGACCCGGAGACGGTCAGGTCCGTTCAGGCCGGGCTCGCCCGCAGCGAGTCCAAGGGACAGCAGCGCATGCTCGCGCTGCACAGCGGAGGAAATCGCGACGGTCTGGAGATCCACCCCAACCTGTGGGCCGGCATCGGCCTGGTCCGCGGCGGCGCCGGCACCGCCCTAGTCGGCAGCCACGACGAGGTCGCCGAGCGCATCACCGAATACCACCGCCTCGGCATCGACGAGTTCGTGCTCTCCGGCTATCCGCACCTGGAGGAGGCGTACTGGTTCGGCGAGGGCGTCCTGCCCCGGCTGGCCGCGCAGGGGCTGTGGCAGCACCCGTTCGCCCAGCCGAGCGCACCCGCGGCGCAGGTGCCGTTCGCGCAATAGCGGCGGCTACCGGCGGGGCCCACCCGCGTGCGTCAGGCAAGAAGAAGCGACGGCCGACACGCGCCCCACTACGGTGAGCCGCATGCTCGAGTCCTCAGCGAGGGATTTCTACGACGGGCTGGCCGCCGACTACCACCTGATGTTCCCGGACTGGGATGCGAGCCTTGCACGCCAGGCCAAGGCGCTGGACGGACTCATCCGTGCGCGACTCGGGACACGACCGCATGCGGTCCTCGACTGCTCCTGCGGGATCGGCACCCAGGCGATCGGGCTCGCCCTGGCCGGACATCAGGTCGTCGGGAGCGATCTCAGCCCGGTAGCCACGGCCCGCGCCGCTGGCCTCGCCGCTGCCCGTGGCGCCAGCCTTGCGGTGGCCGCCGCGGACCTGCGCGCCCTGCCCTTCAAGCCGTCCGCCTTCGATGTCGTCCTCGGCGCCGACAACTCGCTCCCGCACCTGCTCACCGCCGAGGACGTCCGCTCGGCCCTGGGCGGGATGCGCCGGGTACTCAGGGACGACGGGCTCCTGATCATCACGGTCCGGCCTTACGACGAAGCCCGCCTGACCCGCCCGCAGGCGACACCTCCCCAGGTCTCGCACACCCCCGACGGCGACGCGATCACCTTCCAGCTGTGGCACTGGCACGAGGACGGCGAGCACTACGACCTGGAGCACTTCCAGCTTGTCCCGACGGGCGACACCTGGGACGTCCGTCGCCGCCGGACCACCTACTGGGCCCTGACGCAGGGGCAGTTGACGGGGTTCATGGCGGGCGCCGGCTTCGCCGACATCGCATGGCACGCATCGGACTCCAGCGGGTTCTACCAGCCCGTGCTCACCGCGAGAGCGACCTGAGATGCGCCGTGCGGACCTCGGCCGTCTGCCCCTGCACCAGCAGGAACATGCCCTCGCGTGCCAGCCGCTGAGCCCGGCTGCCCAGGTCCATGGAGCGCCCGCCACCGGCGACCACGGCCGCCGTCGTCGCCGCGCGCATCACGTCGTAGGCCCGCGTCTTGCACTCCAGCCGCTCGTCGATGCGCTCGGAGGGCACCGGGTGCTCGGCCAGGGCGTACGCCTGCCGCCTGACCGCGTCGAGCCGTTCGCGCAGCGCACCGGCGCTGTCCTTGGCGGCCGGGTCGCCGTCCAGCAGGTCGAGCGCCGCCGTGGCCACCCCGAAGACCGCCGGTGAGGCGTTGGTGCTCTTGGGCCGGTCACCGGCCGCCCAGACCTCGTACGGGGCGCGCAGGGCCACCGCGTCGTCGCCCAGCCGCAGCCCGTCCAGCTCCAGGGAGACCGTCCGGGCGGCGGTCAGTGCCGCCAGCCGCATCGGCGGCGACGCATGGAGACCGGGCTGCTCGCGCGCCTCGGTGAACGCGAACAGCACCTCGTCCGCGTCCGTCACCCCGGCAAGCAGCATCACGTCGTTCAGGCCCCAGCCGGTGTACCAGGGCACCGTCCCGTCGAAACGCCAGCCACCGCGCTCCCGCGTGACCCGGACCGGGCGGCGCGGATACGCCCGCAACTGCGCGTACGCCACCCCGGACAGCAGTTCCCCGCGCGCCAGCGGCCCCAACAGCCGCTCCCGTACCGGCAGTTCGGACTGGGCCAAGGTCGCCACCGGTGTGTGGTGCTGGGTCCCCACGAACCAGGTGGAGCAGCACGCCCCGGCCAGGATCTCCGCGGTCTCCCGTGCCACCGCGGCGGGCGCCGCAGCCCCGCCGTACTCCCTGGGAGCGCTCACCCCGAGCAGCCCCGACCGCTTGAGCGCCTCGATGCTGCTCGCGGGCACGCCCTCCTGGTCCACCTGCTCGGCGCGCGGCGCCAGCACCTCGCGCGCCAGCAGGCGCGCACGGGCGACCAGGGGGTGGGATGCGGGGGTCGCGGTGGTCATCGAAAGAAATCTCCCGGTGTCGTGGTGCCCGGTGTCGATCCGGCCGCCTCGCGTTCGTGTAGGGAATGAGAAGCGGTACGACACCGAGGAGGACAGGTCATGAAGCACTACCTGCTGAGCGTGATGCAGCCGGTCGGGGAGCCGCCCGCGCCCGAGGTCCTGGAAGAGATCATGCACAACCTCGACGTCTTCCACGCGGAACTGCGCGCAGCGGGCGCCTGGGTCTTCGCCGGAGGACTGCACGGACCGGAGACGGCTACCGTGCTCCGCGCGAACGACGGCGACGTGCTGATCACCGACGGCCCCTACACCGAGAGCAAGGAGTACCTCGGCGGAATCTGCCTGATCAAGGCCCCCGACCTCGACGCCGCCCTCGAATGGGGCCGCAAGGCGACACTGGCGACCACCCTGCCGATCGAGGTGCGCCCGTTCATGGGCGAAGCCGAGGACTGATGACCGCGCACGCCGGTAACACCGAACACACGGGCGACCTCGGTCATCCCGACAACGCCGCCATCGAGGCCGCCTTCCGTGCGGAGTACGGCCGTGCCGTGGCCGTACTCGTCCGCTTCCTCGGCGACATCGACCTCGCCGAGGAAGCGGTGCAGGACGCCTTCGCCACGGCCCTGCAGAAGTGGCCGGAGACCGGCGTGCCCCCGAGTCCGGCCGGCTGGATCATCACCACCGCCCGCAACCGGGCCATCGACCGGCTGCGCCGCGAGTCCACGCGCGAGGACCGGCACGCCCAGGCCGCCCGGCTGTACGCCCCCGACCCGCCCGCCGAGGAGGGCCCCGTGCGCGACGACCGGCTCCGCCTGATCTTCACCTGCTGCCACCCCGCGCTCGCACCCCAGGCCCAGGTCGCGCTCACCCTGCGCCTCCTCGGCGGGCTGACCACCCCGCAGATCGCCCGTGCCTTCCTGGTACCGGAAGCCACCATGGCCCAGCGCCTGGTCAGGGCCAAGGCCAAGATCCGCGATGCCCGCATCCCCTACCGCATCCCGCGCGGCGCCGACCTCCCCGACCGCGTCAAGGGCGTGCTCGCCGTCGTCTACCTCATCTTCAACGAGGGCTACGGCGGCCGGGAGGATCTGTGCGCGGAGGCGCTGCGCCTCGGCCGTCTGCTGGCCGAACTGATGCCGGACGAACCCGAGGTCATCGGGCTGCTCGCGCTGATGCTCCTGGTCGAGGCCCGCCGCCCCGCGCGGTTCGCCCCGGACGGCGAGCTGATCACACTCTCCGACCAGGACCGCAGCAGGTGGGACGGCGCCCTGATCGCCGAAGGCCAGTCCCTGGTCCGCCGCTGCCTGCGCCGCAACCAGCCGGGCCCGTACCAGATCCAGGCCGCGATCAACGCGGTGCACAGCGACGCGCCGACCGCCGCGGCCACCGACTGGGGCCAGATCCTCCAGCTGTACGACCAGTTGAGCGCACTCACCCCGAGCCCGGTGGTCGCCCTCAACCGGGCCGTCGCCGTCGCCGAGGTCGAGGGAGCAGGCCAGGCGCTCGCCCTCGTCGACGCGCTGGACCTGGACGGCTACCCCGCCTTCCACGCCGTCCGGGCGGACCTGCTGCGCCGCCTCGACCGGCACACCGAGGCCGTACGGGCCTACGAGGCGGCCATCGCGCTCACCGAGAACCCGGCCGAGCGTGCCTACCTCGCACGCAGCCGGGAGTCGCTCGTCCGGCGAGCGCCGGGCTGAGCGCCCCCGCGGCTGCCGTATGGCCTGACGAGGCGTGGCCTCACACGCTCAACGCCTCGCGCACGGACCGCTCCGCCTCCTGCCCGCCCTCCCCGGAGGAGGTGACCCGTCCCGCCTCCAGGACGTAGTAGCGCTGCGCCGCCCGCATCGCGAAGCCGACGTGCTGTTCGACCAGCAGCACCGAGAGCCCGCCGCGGGCGGCCAGGGCGAGGATGGTCTCCTCGATCTCGGCCACCACCGAGGGCTGGATGCCCTCGGTCGGCTCGTCGAGCAGCAGGATCCGAGGCTCCGTCACCAACGCCCGGGCGATGGCGAGTTGCTGACGCTGGCCACCCGACAGCAGGCCCGCACGGCGTCCCGACAGGGTCCGCAGCGCCGGGAACAGGTCCAGGGCCTCGGCGATCGCCGCCCTGCCGCGCGGCCGCCCGTCCGCGACCAGTTGGAGGTTCTCCGCCGTCGTGAGATGGGGGAAGGCCTGCTGGCCCTGCGGGACGTACGCCATGCCCCGGGCCACCCGCTCGTGGGGCTTGCGGCGGGTGATGTCCTCCCCGTCGAGGCGGATGGTCCCGCTCTCGGGGCTCAGCAGTCCGACAGCCGCCCGCAGCAGCGTGCTCTTGCCGGCACCGTTGTGCCCGAGCACCGCGGCGACACCATCACGCGGGACCTCCACGGAGACCCCGTGCAGGACCAGGCTGCGGTGATAGCCGACTCGTACGTTGTCGATCTCCAGCATCATGGCTGACTCACGCCTCCTGTACGGCGGTTGGTTCGGCGAGCGCCTCGACGGCGTCCTCGGCGGCCGTGTGCCCGAGGTACACCTCCTGCACCTTCGGATCGGCTTGCACCTGCGCCACCGTGCCCTCGCTGAGCACCTTGCCCGCGTGCAGCACACTGACGCTGCGCGCGAAGGACCGCATGAAGTCCATGTCGTGCTCGATGACGACGACGGTCCGCTCCTCGCTGATGCGCTGCAGCAGCTCGCCCGTCGCCTGCCGCTCGTCGTGGCTCATGCCTGCCACCGGTTCGTCGAGCAGCAGCAGCCGTACGTCCTGGACGAGCAGCATGCCGATCTCCAGCCACTGCTTCTGGCCGTGCGCGAGCGTTCCGGCCGGGCTGTCCGCGAGCTCGGTGAGCCCGACCGTCACCAGGGCCCGCGTCACCGGCTCCGGTACGCCCTTGCGGCGGCGCAGCATCGTCAGCATGCTCCGGCCGGCGCCCGCCGCGATGTCCAGGTTCTGAAGGACCGTCAACTCCTCGAAGACGGTGGCCGTCTGGAAGGTGCGGCCGATGCCCGAGCGGGCGATCCGGTGCACGCTGCGCCCGAGGATCTCCTCGTCGCCGAAGCGCACCGAACCGTCCGCCTTCACCAGACCGGTGACCGCGTCGACCAGGGTCGTCTTGCCCGCGCCGTTCGGCCCGATGAGGAACCGCAGATCGCCCGGCCGCACATCGAGGTCCACGCCGTCGACGGCGGTGAAACCGTCGAAGGACACCCGCAGTTGTCGTATCTCAAGACCCGCAAGCTCCGTCATGCCACTTCCCCACCGAGTGCCTGGTTCGCCCTGCGCCGCCGGATGATCCCCGCCAGCGAGGCGAGTCCGCCGGGCAGGAACGCCAGGGCCACGACGAACAGCAGCCCTTGGAAGTAGGTCCAGGCCGCCGGGAACTCCTCGGACAGTGCCGTCTTGGCCCATGCGACGCCGACCGCGCCGAGCACCGCGCCCACCAGGCTCGCCCGGCCGCCGACCGCGGCGCCGATCACCAGCTCGATGGACGGCACGATCCCGATGAGGGCGGGGGAGATGATGCCGACCACGGGCACGAACAGGGCGCCCGCGAGACCGGCCATGCCGGCGGCCACGACGTACGCGACGAGCTTCACGTTCGCCGGGTTGTACCCGAGGAAGCGCACCCGCTCCTCCGAGTCCCGTACGGCGACCAGGAGTTCGCCGTACCGGCTGTGGATGAGCTGGCGGGCCGACGCGATGAGGAGCAGCAGGACCGCGGCGATGATGAAGTACACCATCCGCTGGTTGACCGGATCGTCGAGGTCGTAGCCGAAGAAGCCCTGGATGTCGGTGAGTCCGTTGGTGCCGCCGGTGGTGGCCTGCTGGCCGATCAGCCAGATCGAGAAGGCCGCGGCGAGCGCCTGGCTGAGGATCGCGAAGTACGCGCCCTTGACCCGCCGCCGGAAGATGAACGACCCGAGGATCGCGGCGACGGCCATCGGTAGCAGCACGGTCGCCGCGAGCGCGAAGACCGGGTTCCCGAACGGCCGCCACCACCACGGGAGTTCAGTGGCCGTGCCATACAGCTGCATGAAGTCCGGTAGGTTGCCCGGCCCCGCGTCCGCGATCTTCAGATGCATCGCCATGGCGTAGCCGCCGAGCCCGAAGAACACGCCCTGCCCAAGTGTGAGCAGCCCGCCGCGCCCCCAGGCGAGGCAGATGCCGACGGCGACCATCGCGGTGCACAGGTACTTCGCGAGCAGTCCGAGCCGGAAGTCGGAGAGCGCGAGCGGGGCCACGGCGAAAAGGACCACCGCGGCAGCGGCGAAGCCAACGGCGGCGCGCGCCGGGCGTCCGGCGCCCCACAGGCCCTTGAAACCGGTGGGTTGTTTCGCCTCGGTGGCGGTCTCGGCCTTCGTGGCCGCCGAGTCCGTGGTCGTGGTGGTCATACGAGACTCCTGGTGCGCAGCGTGTACAGCCCCTGCGGCCGCCACTGGAGGAACGCGACGATGGCCACGAGGACCAGCACCTTCGCGACGCTGACGGTGGTGGAGTACTCCAGGACGGACTGCAGCACCCCGAGCACGAAGGCGACGATCACGCTGCCCTTGAGCTGGCCGATGCCGCCGACCACGATCACCAGGAAGGCGTCGATGATGACGTTGGTGCCCATCGTGGGCCCGATCGGGCCGACCAGCGTCAGCGCGACCCCGGCGACTCCCGCGAGCCCGGAGCCGATGAAGAACGCGGTGCGGTCCACCCGGCCGGTCGAGATGCCCGACACCTCGGCCAGGTCCCGGTTCTGCACGACGGCACGGATCCGCCGCCCGAGCGGGGTCAGCCGCAGCGTCAGCGACAGCGCGACGACCGCCGCGATCGCCAACCCCAGAATGAACAGGCGGCTGTTGGCGAAGGTCAGCGGATCGTCACCGCCGAGGACCGTGATGTGCCCGGTGAGCACGTCGGGCGCGCGGGTCTGCACGTTGGGCGCGCCGAAGATGTCACGGGCGAGCTGCTGGAGCATCAGTGAGACACCCCAGGTGACGAGCAGGGTGTCCAGGGGCCGGAGATACAGGCGGCGGATGAGCAGCCACTCCAGCAGCGCGCCGAGCGCCCCCGACACCAGGAAGGCGACGGGCAGCGCGACGAGCATCGACAGGCCCGCGCTGGTGATGGACTTCTGCAGGACGTACGTGGTGTAGGCGCCGGCCATGATGAACTCGCCGTGGGCCATGTTGATGACGTTCATCTGGCCGAAGGTGAGCGAGAGGCCCAGCGCGATGAGCAGCAGGACGGCACCGATGCTGATGCCGGTGAAGGTCTGACCGAGGATCACGGTCATGCGGCGGCTCCGGGGAGGCGGGACGCGGGGACCCGGTGTGTGGGGTCCCCGCGCGCGGTCGGTCAGGAGAGGCCGGAGGCCCAGGAGTAGCCCTTCAGGAACGGGTCCGGCTTGATCGGCTTGCCGGAGTCCCAGACCTGTTTGATGAGCCCGTCGGTGCCGATCTTTCCGATGCGGGCGGTCTTGTAGATGTGCTGGCTCGCGCCGTCGACGGTGACCTTGCCCTCGGGGGCGTCGAAGGTGATGCCGTCGGAGGCCGCCTTGACCTTCTCCGGGTCGAACGACTTCGCCTTCTCGACCATCGCCTTCCACAGGTAGACCGAGGTGTACGCGGCCTCCATCGGGTCACTGGTCGGCTTGCTCTGGCCGTACTTGGCCTTGTACGCCTTCACGAACTTGGTGTTCGCCGCACCCGCGGTGGTCTGGTAGTAGTTCCAGGCCGTCAACTGGCCCGCCAGGTACTGCGATCCGATCGACTTGACCTCTTCCTCGGCGATGGACACCGAGACCACCGGCATGCTCGTGGCGGTCAGGCCCGCGGACTTGTACTCCTTGAAGAAGGCCACGTTCGAGTCGCCGTTGAGGGTGTTGAAGACGGCGTCCGCCTTGGAGGCCTTCACCTTGTTGGCGATGGTGCTGAACTCGGTGGAGCCCAGCGGCGCGTAGTCCTCGCCGAGCACCTTCATGCCGTTGGCCTTCGCGTACGCCCTGATCTCCTTGTTGGCGGTGCGCGGGAAGACGTAGTCGCTGCCGACCAGGTAGATCTTCTTCTTGCCCTGGCTCTTGAGGTAGTCGAGCGCGGGGATGATCTGCTGGTTGGTGGTCGCGCCCGTGTAGAAGATGTACGGGGACTCCTCAAGTCCCTCGTACTGCACGGGATAGAACAGCAGTGACTTGTTCTTCTCGAAGACGGGCTTGACGGCCTTGCGGCTCGCGGAGGTCCAGCATCCGAAGGTGGCCGCGACCCGGTCCTCCTTGATCAGCTTGCTCGCCTTCTCGGCGAAGGTCGGCCAGTCGGAGGCGCCGTCCTCGCTGATCGGCTGGATCTTCTTGCCGAGCACGCCGCCGGAGGCGTTGATCTCCTCGATCGCCAGCTTCAGCGAGTCGCGTACGGTCACCTCGCTGATCGCCATCGTGCCGGACAGCGAGTTGAGCAGTCCGACCTTGACGGTGTCGCCGCTGGTGTCGGCCTTGGCGGCCTTGTCGGACGTACCGCCCGCATCGGTCTTGGCGCCACACGCGGAGAGCACGAGCGCGGCGGCGAGCGCCGCCGCGCCGGCCATCACCCGGCGCCGGGAATTGCTGGGAACGCTGGACAAAAGAACCCCCTTGTCCCGTAACGGGACAGCTGAGATGCCGGAGAAGGAAGAATCAGCCCTTCAGGGGTGGCGTGGGTGTGCGACTGTCCAGCTTTCCGCTGATGGTGTACCGGCTGGTTCCTGAAGTGCGGTCACAGCCTCAAGTCGCCTTGTTTCCATGGCGTTTCGCGTTACTTTCCCGGCTGTATCTTCCGGCTCTCTCCGGGAAACAAAAAATGCCCGGGGCGGAATTCGGCACATGAATTCACAGATCGCCCGAGGCATTCTAATTACTTCCTGTGGGAAGTATCTTCGCGTTCGCATGAGCCTGTCAAGGGCGGGAGTCGTGAAGGTCGAGCTGGGCGACCACGTCGAACTCCACCCCGTCCGCCCGCGCCAGGTAGATCCGCTGGCGCACATGGCTGCCGCGCAGGTGGAGCAGGCCCCGTGGCCCCTCGTACGACACGGAGTCGGCCGCCGCACCGATCGCCGACACATCCAGCGTCCCCGCCCGGTCGATGAGCGCGGCCAGCAACAGCACACCCTCGTAACAGGATTCGCCGAGACTGCCGAGGGCGGGTGCGTCGACGCCGAATCTCCCCGCGTACTGACCGTGGAAGTCGAGGGTGTCCTGATTGGCCAGCGACGAGAAGAACCCCGCGGTGCTGTAGAGGTCCACGGTGGTCGTCGGGCCGCTGGCCATCAGCATGTTCTCGTCCATGAGGGTGCTCAGCCGCAGACACCGCTCATCGAGTCCGGCCGCGGCGAACGCCCGGTTGAAGCGCACCGCGTCGCTGCCCACCAGCAGCATCAGCACGCCGTCCGCCTCCGACCGCTCGATACGCCGTAGCACGGGATCGAAGTCGTGGGTGCCCAGCGGGAGATAGACCTCCCCCTGGACGCCGCCGCCGGACTCGCGCGCGTAGAGGTGCGCCGCCCGCGCCGTACGCCGGGGCCAGACATAGTCGTTGCCGACGACGAACCAACGGCGCACCCCCCGCTCATGCGCCAACAGGCCCATGGCGGGCCGTAGTTGGTCACGCGGCGTCTCGCTGGTGAGGAACACGCCCGCGGTGCCCTCGCCACCCTCGTACAGCGCGGTGTAGACGTACGGCACCCGATGGGCGATCCTCGGCGCCAGTGCCTGCCGCACCGAGGAGATGTGCCAGCCCGTGACGCCCTGCACCACGCCCAGATCGACGAGCGCCTCGACGTGGTCGGCGATCTCACGCGGTGCCCCGCCACCGTCGACCGGCAGCAGGCGCAGCTCCTTGCCGAGGACCCCGCCCGCCCGGTTGACCTCCTCCGCGGCAAGCTGCGCGCACAGTTCACAGGTGGGTCCGAAGATCCCCGCCGATCCCTGCAACGGAAACACGAGCGCCACGCTGAGCACGGAGTCGTCGGCCGTGAACCAGTCGGGCGGAGGAGGATCGTGCCGGAACATGCCGTCATGATTTCGGGTCCGCCGGGTGAACTCCAGTCCGTCTCATACGATGTACGCACCCCGTGACCAAGGAGCACGATGACCACCCGATCTCCGCGCCGGCCGCAGGACCTGATGCAGCTCCTGACGCGGGCCGAGCGGCTGGCCGCGCGCCGCCAGCAGAGCGTCCTCGACGAGGAAGGCTGCTCGCTGGACGCCTGGCGGGTGCTCGCCCTGCTCTCCGACGGCGAGGGCCACCACATGACGGCGGTCGCCGAAGCCGTCTTCCTGCCGCCGGCGACGCTGACCAAGCTGGTCGACCACCTCGTGGACCAGAACCTCGTGCACCGGCGCGTCGACCCCCTCGACCGGCGTCGCATCCTCGCCCACCTCACCCCGCGCGGGCAGACGTACTGGCGACGCCTCGACCGCGAGATCCGGGCGCAGTGGCCGGTGCTGAACGACGGCGACGACGAGCTGCTGCGGGCCCTGCTGGACCGTCTGGTGGACACGCTCGACGGGTCGCCCGCGCAGTCGTCCCTCTGAGACCGGCCGGTAGCGGAAAGTAATGTCCGTGTACCCGGAATTTATCCGGGCGCATGAAAGGTTGGCATTTACATCGAGCTACGGCTCCCTGTGATGACAACGAGCTCCGGCTCCCGACGACCGCCAGCGGATCACCCGGTCCGCGATCCAGCAGCGAGGCACCGTGAACCAGCACACCCCCGAGCAGCCCGCCGACACCGTCGCCCGGCTGCGTGCCACCTTCCGCTCCGGCCGCACCAAGCCCGTCGACTGGCGCACGGCCCAGCTGCGCCGCCTGCGCGAGATGCTCACCACGGACGGCCCCGCCCTCGCCGCCGCCCTCCACGCCGACCTGGGCAAGAGCTCCACCGAGGCCTTCCGCACCGAGATCGACTTCACCGTCCGGGAGATCGACCACACTCTGGAGCACCTCGACGGCTGGCTGCGCCCCGAGTCCGCCCCGGTCCCGGCGCACCTGGGCGCCGACGCGACGGCCTGGACGCAGTACGACCCGCTCGGCGTCGTCCTCGTCATCGCCCCGTGGAACTACCCGGCGCAGCTCCTGCTCACCCCGCTGCTCGGCGCCCTGGCCGCGGGCAACGCGGTCGTCGTCAAGCCCAGCGAGATGGCACCCGCCACCTCCACCGCCCTGGCCCGGCTGCTGCCGCAGTACCTCGACACCGACGCGGTCGCCGTCGTCGAGGGCGGTATCCCCGAGACCACCGCCCTGCTGGCGGAGCGCTTCGACCACATCTTCTACACCGGCAACGGCGCGGTGGGCCGTATCGTGATGCGCGCCGCCGCCGAGCACCTCACCCCGGTCACCCTCGAACTGGGCGGCAAGTCACCGGCGTTCGTCGACGGTGACGCCGACCTGGCCGTCGTCGCCGACCGCCTCGCCCGCGGCAAGTTCCTCAACGCCGGCCAGACCTGCGTCGCCCCCGACTACGTCCTCACCGACCCCGCGACCGCCCGCGCCCTGGAGCCCCTGTTCACCAAGGCCGTCGAGGCGCTCTACGGGACCGAGCCGCAGACCTCCGCCGAGTACGGACGCATCGTCAACGAGCGGCACTTCGACCGCCTCGTCGGCCTGCTCGACTCCGGACGCGTCGTCACCGGCGGCGCCAGCGACCGCGACACCAAGTACATCGCCCCGACCGTGCTGGCCGACGTAGACCCCAAGGCGCCCGTCATGCAGGAGGAGATCTTCGGCCCCGTCCTCCCCATCGTCACGGTCCCCGGCCTCGACGAGGCCATCGAGTTCATCAACGACCGCGACAAGCCACTGGCGCTCTACGTCTTCACCGACTCGGACACCACCCGGCAGCGCCTGGCCGCGGAGACCTCCTCCGGCGGCCTCGGCTTCGGCCTCCCGCTCGCCCATCTCACCGTCTCCGACCTCCCGTTCGGCGGCGTCGGCGAGAGCGGCATGGGCAACTACCACGGCCACTACTCCATCGAGACGTTCAGCCACCGCAAGGCCGTCCTGGCCAAGCCTCTGGCGTGACGAGCTGCTGACGGGCCCAGGTCCCCCGGAGTCCTCCGGGGGACCTGGGCCCGTCGGGCTGCCCGCCAGAGCGAGCCGGCGCCTTGCCCGGTCCGCGGCCGTTGTGGGTGGGGATGGCCCCGGTTCACTCGAACGTGCGGCAGGCGCGAGGGCACCACGTCCGGGACTGGATACGTTGTCGTAGTGCGGCGGATCGGCGAGTTCACCGTGGAACGGCGGCTCGGCGCCGGCGGCATGGGACTGGTGTACCTGGCACGGAGTGCTGCCGGGCGGCAGGTGGCGGTGAAGGTGATCCGCCCCGAGTACGCCGACGACCCGCACTTCCGCGCCCGGTTCCGGTATGAGGTGGCGGCGGCGCGCAAGGTGAGCGGAGCCTTCACGGCATCCGTGGTGGACGCCGATCCGGACGGCGACCCGCCCTGGCTGGCGACGCAGTACGTGCTCGGGGAGTCACTGGCCGCGCGCGTAGGGTCCGGCGGGCCGCTGCCCGTGGCCGAAATCGCCCGACTGGCGGGCCAGTTGGCGGAGGCTCTGCGGGACATCCACCGACAGGGCATCGTGCACCGGGACTTGAAGCCGGCCAACGTGCTGCTGGCCGACGACGGTGTTCGGGTGATCGACTTCGGCATCGCCCGATCCGTCGCGCAGAGCCGGGCGTTGACACGCAGCGGCTCCATGGTGGGCACGCCGGCCTTCATGGCGCCCGAGCAGCTGAACGGGCCGCAGCGCATCGCCCCGGCCACGGATGTGTTCGCGCTCGGCTGCGTGCTGGCCTTCGCGGCGATCGGGCGCAGCCCCTTCGAGGACCCCGAGGCGGCGGGCGTGGAGCCGATCGCGGTCGCCTTCGCCGTGGTGCACAAGGAGCCGGACCTGACCGGCGTTCCCGCTCCGCTGCGCGCACTGGTGGCCCGCTGCCTGGCCAAGGACCCCGGCCGACGGCCCGACGTGGACGAAGTGCTGCGCCTGTCGGGCCGGATCGGGGAGGGCAGGGACGACACCGAGGCGGGGCGCGCGGTGCCGCACCCTCGGCCGGGGCGGACACTGGCCGTCGCGTTGGCGGTGCTCGCGGCCCTGCTGGTCCCGGGCGACGCCTCGCGGTCGTCGTCCGGTGGGGCAGTGCGGGCGTTGTCCGGTGGCAGCTCGCGGTCATCGTCCGCTGGTACTCACTGCGCCGCCGGCCTGCGCGGCATCGGGAAGGGCCGGACACGCAGTTGCGTCGGCCTGTTGGATGACGCCGCCGCCGGCACGGGACTCCTGTGGTCATCGAGCCGGCCCCTGGCACCGGAGCTGAAGCGGATCGCCGCGGAGAACCGGCGCGTGGTGGAGGCCGCCGCGAAGCCGGGCGGCCGGCCCTTCGTTTCCGTCGTGTACCTGACGCCGATCACCGCGGAATACGGTGGCCCAGCCCTGATGGAGTCCGTCGGACACGATCTGGAGGGCGCCTACCTCGCACAACGCAGAGCCAACCAGGAGCAGGGCACCACTGCCGGCGCCCGGATCAGGGTGCTCTTCGCGCAGACCGGCGGCACCGCCCAGCAACGGGACTACACGGTCGGGCAGGTACTCGGCCACCGGAGCGCCCAGCGGATCGTGGCAGCGGTGGGCCTGGGCGGCAGTACCGCCTCCAGCCAGGACATGGTCGGGGAGCTGACGGCCGGCGGCCTGCCCTCCTTCGCGTCGGTCTTCACCGCCGACTCCTGGGCGGGCACTCCCGGCCTCGTACGGGTCGCGCCCGCCAACGCAGACCAGGCGGCCGCCGCCGTACGGTTCCTGTCGACAGGTGAGCGCGCCCGCGCCCGGATCCTCATCGTCCAGGACGCCGCCACGGGAGACCAGTACACCAGCACCCTGGCCACCCAGTTCCGCAGCCGCGTGCCGGCCCGCCGGCTCGTCGACCCGGAGCCGATCCTGTTCGACTCCTCGCGGCCCGGCCTGACCGACGTGTTCCGCACCCAGCTCGACAAGCTGTGCCAACTGCGGCCGGACGTCATCTACTTCGCGGGGCGCGGAACCTCACTGCCGCCCCTCCTGACCGCGCTCGCCGACCGCCCGTGCCACGGCCGCCGGCTGACCGTGCTCTCCGGCGACGACGCCATGATGGTCAGGCACACCGAGGGCTTCGACGCCCACGAGCTGGCCGAGACCCTGGGTGCGAGCGGGATCGACCTCATCTACACCGGCCTGGCCCACCCCGGAGCCTGGGACGTGGCGCCGGAGGCGTTCGACGAGGAGGCCGTCGCCCCCTTCCGCGACGGCACCTTCGGGGCCGCCTTTGCGCACAGCAGCCTGGAGGACGGGCGGGCGATCATGATGTACGACGCCCTGCTGACCGCCGCCCGGGCCGTGCGGAAGACTCCGGCGCGGTCCGACCCGACTGCCACGGACGTCTACCGGACGCTGACGAAGCTGCGCGACGACCAGGATCTGCCGGGCGCGAGCGGCTGGATCACCATCGGCCGCGACGGCGGCCCCCAGGACAAGGCCATCCCGATCCTCCGGATCGACGCCGCGGGCCGGACCACCACCATCGAGGTCACGTCGGCCGACGGAACGCCGGAAGACCCCTTCGAGGCGTCCTAGTCCGGGGCCAGTGCCCCCGGTTCTGTTCGGCTGTTCTCCTCGACCTGTCTCATGCGCGTTCGCGGAGGTACGTCTCCAGCTCGGCGGCTCCGGTCAGCATCGCCCGCCCGCGGGCGGACAGCCGGCCGCGCCAGTCGCGCAGGGCGGCCTCCAGCGGCTCCAGTCCGCCGGCCGCCCGCACCTGGGCGATCAGCGGAGCGATCTGCTCCAGCAGGTAACCGCCGCGCCTCAGTTGGTGGGCCAGCCGGGCATCCCGTACGTCGGCGTCGTCGTAGACGCGGTATCCGGTCAGCGGGTCGCGGCGCGGGCTCACCAGTCCGGCCCGCTCCCATTTGCGCAGCGTCGCGGGCCGGATTCCGAGCTTCCCCGCCAGCGGTCCGATGAACGTGCCGCCGGGCCCGGGCGCCGCGCCGGGCTCGGACGCCATGGTGGGTCCCAGGTCACGGAGGGCGCTCTCCACGGCCTGGAGGGTCCGGCGGTCGTCCAGGAGCTGGGCGTGGCTCTCGTCGATCAGACGGAACGCCTCCTCGGCCGCGCCCTCGTTCACCGCCCGCATGATCGACGTCGCCGTTCGGTGGCCGTGGCCGGGCACCAGGGCGAGGAATGCACTCAGGGCCCCCGCGTGCAGCGGCGTATAGGTGCGGTAGCCGTGGGGTGTGCGATCGGCGGCCGGAAGGATGCCGGCCTCCTCGTAGTTCCTGATCGCCTGCGTGGACAGACCGTGCCCGCGCGCCAGATCAACCGGCCTCAGCCGCTCACCGCTTTGAAGGTTTCGCCCCATGATCCTGCCGATATCGCGGGAAAGTTTCAATCGAAGGTTCAACGATAGCGTTGAAGGCATGGCTACTGACATCAAGGACATCACGCATGCCGTCGAGGCCTCCACCGTCATGAAGCTGCTTCCGGCCCGGCCGCGGCTGCTCGCCCTGGGCGAGCCCACCCACGGCGAGGACACCCTGCTCGATCTGCGCAACGAACTCTTCCGCCAACTCGTCGAAGAGGAGGGCTACCGGACCATCGCGATCGAGAGCGACTGCATGAGGGGCCTGGCCGTGGACGACTACGTCACCTCCGGCACGGGCACTCTCGATGAGGCCATGGAACATGGGTTCAGCCACGACTGGGGCACCTCTGCTGCCAACCGCGACCTCGTGCGCTGGATGCGCGCCTACAACGAGGGTCGGCCCGCGTCCGAGCGACTCCGCTTCGCCGGTTTCGACGGTCCCCTGGAGATCACCGGCGCCGCGAGCCCCCGCCAGGTCCTCACCGCACTCCACGCCTATCTCGCCGCCCGAGTGGACGCGGACCTGCTGTCCTGCACCGCGGAAACGCTCGACCGTCTGCTCGGCGCCGACGACCGGTGGACCAATCCCGCCGCGATGATGGACCCGCCCCAATCCGTGGGACAGTCGGCCGAGGCCGGTCAACTGCGGCTGCTGGCCGACGATTTGCTGGCGCTCCTCGAGACGCAGACACCACACCTGATCGAGGCGACCTCGCGGGACGGCTGGGACCGGGCACGCCTGTACGGGCGCACTGCCACCGGACTGCTGCGCTACCACTTCTGGATGGCCGACACCTCACCGGCCCGTATGACGCGGTTGTGCGCGCAGCGGGATCTGATGATGGCGCACAACCTCCTTGCCGTCGCCGCCAGGGGACCGGCACTCATCCATGCCCACAACTCCCACCTCCAGCGGGAGAAGAGCACGATGCAGATGTGGGAGGGGCCGGTGGAGTGGTGGAGCGCCGGCGCGCTGGTGAATGCCCACCTGGGCGAGGGGTACGCCTTCCTGGCCACGGTCCTCGGCACGATCCGGCACCGGGGAGTGGACACCCCGCCACCGGACACCGTGGAAGGACTCCTGTACGCGCTCCCGGAGGACCGTTACGTGGTCGACGCCCCACGGCTGGCCGGCGTCCTCGGCGACCTGCGGCCCACGACCCGTGTGTCCCCCTGGTTCGGCTACGCCCCACTCGACCCGGCCCACCTGGCCGGAAGCGACGGGATCGTGTTCGTCAAGGACGTCCTGCAGAGCTAGTGCCACCGGCAGCAGCTCGGCCTGTGGGAGGCCCTCGCATGCCCGGGAGGGGTCTGGCCGGTCATTCGGCAGCCTGTACGAGGGCTGCTGCGAGGAGCGCGGCGGGAGCGTCCGGCCGGTTGGCGTGGAGGGCTTCGATGCGGTGCACCAATCGTGGCGTGGAGACGGGCACCGCGCTGACGCCGGGCATGCCGTCGATCACCGGCCGGGGCAGCAGCGCGAGTCCGTGTCCCGCGGCGGTGAGCGCGATGAGCCCGCCCACGTCGGTTCCTTCGTACCGCAGGGAAGCCCGGTAGCCGTCGTATCCGCTCGCGCTGCGCAACTGCCCGAGCGGAATGGCGGTGTCGGGTGCGTCGATCCACCGAGCGTCGCTGAGGTCGGGCAGGCGCAGACCGGCCCGGGTACCCAGGGGGTGCTGGGCGGGCAGGGCGACAGCAAGCGGCTGTTCGGCCACGGCGATCGCCGTGAACGGGCCGATATGGGGGAGATGGAGCGGGTCGCTGGGGGCGGCCATTCCGTCGACCAGAGCGAGGTCCAAGGCGGCGGTGGCGAGATCGCGCGTGATGGCGTCGCGGCCGAGCACTCGCACTGTCACCTCCCAGTGGGGCTGCGATCGGCGCACGTCGGCGAGCGCCCTGGTGAACTGCCGTGTCATGGCCAGCGGTGACGCTCCGATGACGATGCGGGCGGCGGGTGCCGCAGTCAGGCGCGCGATGTCCGCGCGTGCGGCGTCCAGTCGCAGCAGCAGTGGCCCGGCGTGCTCAAGCAGCCGGGCGCCGACGTCGGTCGGTGTGACCGGACGCCGGTGCAGCAGGACCGCGCCGAGGTCGCTTTCGAGTACGGCGATGTGCTGGGACACCGCCGACTGCGTGTAGCCCAGTTCGCGGGCCGCCCGGGAAAACGAGCCGCAGTGGGCCACGGCGACGAACGTGCGCAGAAGATGCGGATCCATGTCCATCAGTATTGCTAATGGGAGGGTCGTAAATCATCGTTGGTGCTGAACTCGGTTGCCGGGTCAGGATGTCCACATGCCCGAACTTGAGAGCTTCCCGACGGCCCGCCTCGCCCTGGTCGGAGACCGTTCGCCCAGCGTCCGCGCCCACACCCGGATCCCCGTACTCCTCGAAGCGCTCGCCCAACGGGACCAGTTGATCCTGGACGCGTACTGGATCCCGACCGAGGATGCCGAACCCGCCGGCGCTCTCGACGGATTCGATGCCATCTGGCTGGTGCCCGGCAGCCCGTACCGCAGCGAAGCCGGAGCGATGGCGGCGTCGCGCACCGCGCGTGAGCAGGGCATCCCGTTCCTGGGCACGTGCGCCGGCTTCCAGCACGCGATCCTGGAGTTCGCCCGTGACGTGTGCGGACTCACCGGCGTCCACCACGCGGAGAATGATCCGGAGGCGGACGACTTCCTGATCGTCCCGCTGGCATGCTCCCTGGCCGGACATGAAGGCGCGGTCGACGTGGAGGCGGGATCCTTGGCGGAGCGTGTCCTCGGGGCCGAGCGGACCATCGAGCGCTACCACTGCTCGTACGGGACCAGCCCGGCCCATCTGGATGTGCTGCGTGCGCACGGCCTGCGCTTCAGCGGCGCCGACGAGACCGGCGACGTACGCATCGCCGAACTGCCGGGGCACCCGTTCTTCCTCGCCACCCTGTTCCAGCCCGAACTCGCGGGAGACGGCACCCGACCCCATCCGATCATCCGCGCGCTTGCCTCGGCTGCTGTGGAGCATGCCACCAGGAACTCGGCGCGAGCGCTCGGCTGAGGCGGGTCCGGGCACCGTACGTCGCCCTGTCAGTCGTAGAAGAACAGCTGGAGATCCTCGACGGACCCTGGCCCGGTCAGGAAGGCCTCGGCCTTGGCGATCTCACGTTCTGGCGGTGTCCCGGCGCCGCCCAGAAGCTGCTTCATCCATGTCTCGCCCTGCTCACCGACCGCATAGATCCCCGACAGCAGCTCGGCCATGCCCGCAGGGTGCGTGATGCGTTGCCCGATGACGGGCCGGAGTTCCCACCCACCTGCCCGCGCAGCCAACCGGAGCACTCCCGCCCAGTTGGCGATCCGTCCCAGACGCACGTGCCACGGGTCCTCGGTGAACGGTGACATCCGGCCACCGTGCAGGGCGTTGGTGGCGGCCGTGATGTCCGCCAGCACCTGGCGTTCCACGGCGCTTCGGACCCAGCGGCCTTCCTGCGCTTCCTCGACGGCGGCGGACCACCACTCCCATGCGCCGTCGAGCCGGTCCGTGAACGTGTTCATGCGGTCAGGTTCGCAGGTCCGGGCTCGGGACGGGGGCGTTGTCAGTGGTGGGAGGCAGGATGTTGGTCATGACGACACACGCAGCAGTGATCGTAGATGCCGCCGCCTACGCGCAAGCGGTCGAGGACGCCGTGCACGCCGCGGCCGCCTACTACGCCGGCGGCACTTCGCCGATGGACGACGACACCTACGACCGCCTGGTGCGCGGGATCACGGAGTGGGAGGCCGACCACCCCGATCAGATACTGGCCGATTCGCCGACGGGGAAGGTCGCCGGCGGCGCCATCGAAGGCGACGTCCCGCACACGGTGGCGATGCTCAGCCTGGACAACGTGTTCTCCCCCGAGGAGTTCACCGCGTGGACAGCGTCCTTGGCGCGGCGCGTGGGCCATGACGTCACCGCGTTCAGCGTGGAGCCGAAGCTCGACGGACTGGCGATCGCCGCCCGCTACACCCAGGGCCGCCTCACCCGCCTGATCACCCGTGGGGACGGGACGGCCGGGGAGGACGTCTCGCACGCGATCGGCACGATCGAGGGTCTGCCCGAGACGCTGGCCGAACCGGTCACGGTGGAGGTGCGGGGCGAAGTCCTCATGACGACCGCCCAGTTCGAGCACGCCAACGAGGTGCGCACGGCGCACGGCGGACAGCCCTTCGCCAACCCGCGCAACGCGGCCGCGGGCACGCTGCGCGCGCGAGAGCGCGCCTACACGGTGGAGATGACGTTCTTCGGCTACGGCCTGCTGCCCCTGCCGGACACGGAGGCAGGCCTCGCGGCACGGCTGGGCGAGCTGCCGCACAGCGATCTGATGGGTCAGGCCGCCCAGTACGGAGTGCACACCACTGCGGAGACCGCGGTCCCGGGCGTCGTCGCCGATACGGCGGAGGGGGTGCTGGCTCGTATGGAGGAGATCGCCGCGCTGCGGGCCGAGTTGCCGTTCGGCATCGACGGCATCGTCATCAAGGCCGACCTGGCTGCCGATCAGCAGGCCGCCGGATCCGGTTCCCGGGCGCCGCGCTGGGCGATCGCCTACAAGCTGCCGGCCGTGGAGAGGATCACCCGACTGCTGGAGGTGGAGTGGAACGTAGGACGCACCGGGATCATCGCCCCGCGCGCGGTACTTGAGCCGGTCCAGATCGAGGGGTCCACGATCACGTACGCCACCTTGCACAATCCCGGGGACATCACCCGCCGTGACCTGCGCCTGGGCGACCACGTGATGGTTCACCGGGCCGGTGACGTCATCCCACGCATCGAGGCCCCGGTCGCGCACCTGCGCACCGGCGACGAGCAGCCCATCGTCTTCCCGGTGGTATGCCCGCGCTGCGGGTCCGACATCGACACCAGCGAGCAGCGCTGGCGCTGTGTCAACGGCCGCAACTGCCACCTGGTCGCCTCTCTCGCCTACGCCGCGGGCCGCGACCAGCTCGACATCGAGGGCCTCGGCGGCACCCGCGTCGTCCAGCTCGTCGAGGCGGGGCTGGTCGCCGATCTCGCCGATCTGTTCACGCTGAGCCGCGAGCAGCTGCTCGGGCTGGAGCGCATGGGGGAGACCAGCACCGACAATCTGCTCGCCGCCATCGCCGCGGCCAAGGGGCAGCCGCTGTCCCGGGTGCTGTGCGCGCTCGGCGTCCGTGGCACGGGCAGGTCGATGTCGCGCCGGATCGCCCGGCACTTCGCCACCATGGACCACCTCCGCGCCGCCGACGCCGGGGCCATCCAGCAGGTCGAGGGCATCGGCACGGAGAAGGCCCCGTCCATCGTCGCGGAACTCGCCGAACTCGCCCCGCTCATCGACAAGCTCGCCGCGGCTGGGGTGAACATGACCGAGCCGGGGGCCACCCCGCCTGCCCCCGAGGGCAGCGACAGCGAAGGCAGTGACGGCAGCGACGGTGAAACGGGGGAGGGCGGGCCGCTCGCCGGGATGGCCGTGGTGGTCACCGGCGCGATGACGGGACCCCTGGAGAAGCTCAGCCGCAACCAGATGAACGAGCTCATCGAGCGCGCGGGCGGCCGTTCCTCCTCCAGCGTCTCGAAGAAGACCACCCTGGTAGTCGCAGGAGAGGGCGCCGGATCCAAGCGCACCAAGGCCGAAGCCCTCGGTATCCGCCTGGCCACCCCGGACGCATTCGCTGCCATGGTCGCCGACTACCTCGCCTGACCGTGACCGTGACCGTGACCGTGACCGTGTGCGGGCACGGAGTCGCCCCGAACGGCGAAACAGGCGAGCGCGGCCAGGAGCTGGACGCCGCCCGCCATAAGGAGGGCTCCGGCAAGTGACCTGGTGGCCAGGGGCCCGGCGACACTGGCCCCCAGGGCGAAGCCGGTGATCTTCAGGCTGGCTCCAGTGGTGAAGATCTGGCCGCGCAGATGGCCGGGTGCCTCCCGGTGGCGTACCGCGAACAGAGCGGTGAGGAGGGGGCCTTCGCCGATGCCCGCGACAAGGGCGGCGGTGATGAGCGGTACGGGGCGGCAGCTCGCGGCCAGTGCCGACGCAGCGGCCAGGATCAGGGCGCTTGTCCAGATGAGCGTGTCCGGGGCGATCCACCGTGGGAACCTCGCGAGGACGGCGTTGGCCGCCAACGCCGAGACGGCAGTGCAGGAAAGGAGCATCGCGCCGTGCCCGGCCCCACCGAGTACCCGCGCGCCCAGGAGCGGGGTGGCGGCGGTCAACATGCCCTGGCCCGTGCAGGAGATCACCGAGGTGAGGGTGGCCCGGGCCAGCCGAGGGTTTCTGAGGATGAACCGCAGTCCGGCGGCGAGATCGTCGATGACCGAGGTGGCGGCCGCACGCCGAGCCGGAGGGAACCGTGCGGGCAGTCTCCATGCGGCGGGCACCGCCAGGCCTATGAGCGCTGCGGAGACCGCCACCGCGCTCGGCGCTCCGAGCAGCTGTGACACGCCGCCCGCGAGCGCCGGTCCGGCCAGGCCCGCCATGTTGAACGTCATCGCGTCGAGCGCGTTGGCACGGGGCAGGCCCTCGGGCGGCACCACTCGGGGCAGTTGGGCCGTCCAGCCACCGGACAGTGCCGGCCCCAGCAGACCGGCCGCCACGGCGATCAGGAGGATGACGGGGAGGGGGAGGCATCCCAGCCCCGTCAGGATGACGGCCAGCCCTGTCGCGTAGAGGGCGAGTGCTCCGGCGAGGAGGCGGCCCGGTCGTGCAGCACGGTCGAGGAGTGTGCCGAGTACCGGCCCGCCCAGCGCGGCCGCGATCGTCATACCACCGAGCAGTGACGACGCCTCGGTCGCCGATCCGGTGCACGCGAACCCCGCCAGCATCAGGGCCGGCCCTGACATCTCGTCCCCGGCGCGAGCGGTCGCCGCGCCGGCGAGGCAGGAGTCCAGCATGTAACGCCTTCTCATCGGCGAGACGTTACTCAGGTAACTCAAAACGATGCAATATGCGTTACATTCGTCCGATGCCCACCACCGCCGACGACTGGTTCACCCGGCACTCCGTGCTCGAGACGGCGCGACGCACCGCCGCCCTCGTCAACGTCCTCACCGGCGACCAACCGGACCCGCACGAAGTCGCCCAAGTGCTACGGGACTTCGGCGAAGCGGACCCCATCGACCTCACCGAGCAGGACGTCACGCAGATGTGCGCAGCCGCGTATGTGCTCCTGGAAGTCTTCGCCGCAGACCGCGTCGATGACGCCGCCGGTGCACTCAACCGCCTCCTGCACAGCCGGAGAGGATCGTTGCGCCTCACGTCACACGACGGCCACACACCCTGGCACCCGCACCTCGACCGCGACGACGACGCCCCGTGGGACGAGTGGTTCCTCGCCTCGTCCTGTCTGGCCCTGACCGTTCTCGTCTGGGACCACCAACGCCCGCCCGGCGCGGTCTGCGCGTCCCCGAGCTGCCGGAACGTCTTCATCACGCAAGGCCGAGGCCCGGAACGCCGTTTCTGCTCACGCCGCTGCGCCACCCGCGAACGGGTCGCCTCCCACCGCCGCTCCCGCTCGGCGGAGTGAGGAGCGGGCAAGCGGCGGAGGTCAGCGCACCCCGGAGCGTGCGACGCGGAACCCCACGTCGTCGATCCGGAGGGTCGGATGGCTACGACGCCGTACCGAGGCCCGGCAGCTCCAGTGCTCGTCGAACCAGCCGCCGCCGCGCAGCACCCGGTAGCTCCCGTACACCTCGGCGTCGTAGACGTCCCAGCACCACTCCCAGACGTTGCCGAGCATGTCGTGGAACCCCCAGGCGTTGGGCAGCTTGCCGCCCACCCGGTGCAGCCGCTCGTCCGAGTTGCCGCGATGCCAGGCGATGTCGTCCAGCGGCCCGTACCGGGCGTCGGTCGTCCCGGCGCGGCAAGCGTGTTCCCACTCGGCCTCGGTCGGCAGCCGGTAACCGTCGGCGGACGCGTTCCACTCGATGCGCCCGCCGCCTTCGACGTCCTCGGCGCCGTCCGGATACAGGTAGACGGGCGTCAACCCCTCCCTCTCGGAAAGGGCGTTGCAGAATCGCACCGCGTCCCACCAGGAGACGCCCTCGACGGGCAGCCGATCGTCCTGCGTGCCGCCCGGCTGCTCCCCGGTGACCTGGATGTACTGCGCCTGCGTGACGGAACATGCCGCGAGTCGGTAGGGCGCGAGGTCGGTTGCCCAACTCCGTTGGGTTCGCCGGTCCGAGAGCGTCACCCGCCCCGCCGGGACGGAGATCATCAGGCTGTCCGTGTGCACGTCCATGAGGAGGAGATGGTACGGGAGTCATGATCCCGATGTGTTCGAACGCGCTGTCAGGTCAGGCGGTTCGCGGCGGTCTCGTGCGGTACGGGAGCCCGGTCGGGTAAGAGATTCCTTTGAAGCCACTGCAGGGCCTGCCGATGGCCCGGATCTTGTGTGTAGCGTCCAGCCCTGTGTCGAGCGGCGGTTGTCCAACTGCCGTTCTACGCGCGCAGATCAGGCGCCCGCACCGCCTCCCCACGTCTCTCCCCCCACTGATGGAGGAACACCGGATGCTCGGCATTGCCCTCTCCCGTCACAGAGTCACCACGGCGCTCGCCGCGTTCGGCCTGCTCGCCACCGGCGTCGCCGTGCAGGCGGCCGCCCCGACCCAGGCACACGCGGCCACCACGCACCGGATCCTGTTCGACAACGCGCATGCCGAGACGGCCGGCAACGCGGACTGGATCATCTCCACCAGCCAGCCCGACCCGCTCGGCCAGGACTCCTCCCCGTCCTCCGAGACGGACTGGACCGGCGCCCTGTCCTCGTGGGGCGTCGCCCTGCAGAAGACCGGCAGCTACAGCCTGAAGACGCTCCCTTCGGGCTCCAGCCTGGCCTACGGCGGCTCGACGGCCACAGACCTGTCGAACTTCGACACGCTCGTCCTTCCCGAGCCGAACACGCTGTTCACGACGGCCGAGAAGACGGCCATCATGACGTTCGTGAAGAACGGCGGCGGCCTGTTCATGGTGTCCGACCACACCGGCGCCGACCGCAACAACGACGGCGAAGATGCGGTGGAAATCCTCAACGACCTGATGACCAACAACAGCGTCGACAGCACCGACCCGTTCGGCTTCTCCATCGACTCGCTGAGCATCAGCTCGGGCTATCCCGCGGCGATCAGTGACAGTACGAACCCGGTGCTGCACGGCTCGTTCGGCACGGTCAGCAAGAGCCTGATCGCCAGTGGTACGACGGCCACGCTGAAGCCCGCAGACAACTCGGCGGTCAAGGGCCTGCTCTACCGCAGTGGTTACTCGGGCAACACGGGTGCGTTCTTCGCCACCAGCACCTTCGGCAGCGGCAAGATCGCCTTCTGGGGCGACAGTTCGCCCATCGACGACGGCACCGGCCAGTCCGGCAACACGCTCTACGACGGCTGGAACGACACCGGCGCCACGAACGCCGCCCTCGCCCTCAACGCCACCGAATGGCTGTCTTCTTGACTTCCTCCCCTCGTGAACTTCCCGCCCGTACCAGGCGGCCTTGCTGAAGCAGTAAAAGAATCGCGGGCCCGGGAAACCCTTCCCGGGCCCGCACGCGTCGAGAGGGCCTCCAGAGACTCCGCGTCCTGAGTCGCGCCGCACACTCCACGACCGGTCGCGCCGACTTGTGGAGGGTGTCCCTTTGGGGCTCTTCGATGGGCGTGTCAGGTTTCCCCCATCAGCACCAGTTGAAGGACGGATGGTCCGGTTAGTGGCTGTTGGGCCTTTGTTGGCGGTCTGTTGGTTTCGCCATGCAAGATCAACTTGCTTTCGCATCACCGCTTTTGCGGTTACCAACAAGAAAGGCCAGCCACCCCCCATGACCTTGCCTGTCTTCCTGAGACGCGGCGCGCTCACAGCCCTTGCGGTTGGGCTACTGGCGGCGGCACCTGCTGCCGCCTCGACGGCCCCGCCGACCACCGAGCCCTCCTCCATCGCGCGGACGACCACGCCCGCTGTCCCCAAACCTTCGCCCTCCAAGTCCGGTGCTCGGCCCACCGGTTCGGCCTCGACCCCTGCTGCTCCGTCCCTTACCGCCACCCCTCCGGTCCCCGCCCCGACCACCCGAAAGGACTCCGGGTCTCGGCGGGCGGCGATCCGGGCCGCTCAGCGCAGTGACACGTACTGGACGCCCGAACGGCTGCGCAACGCCGTGCCATTCGGCGGGAAGAAGGGATCCGCCACGCCGAGGAAACGTCCGAAGCCGGGCGCGGCCTCGCACCCCTTCGGCGGCTATGCCTCCGTGGGTGTCCTGGCGATGACCAACGACCAGGGCGTTGACGGTTTCTGCTCGGCCTCGGTTGTGCAGAGCCCCGGCAAGAGTCTCGTCCTGAGCGCCGGGCACTGCCTGAACGACGAAGACCGCTTCAAGAACTTCGCGTTCGTGCCGCAGTACAACAACGGCAGCAACCCGAAGCCCTTCGGGATCTTCCCCGTCAAGCCGGGCCACGTCTACCTCGATGACCGCTACCTTTCCCTGGGTACCCGCGCGGGTGACGACTACGACTTCGCCTTCGTCGAGGTCGGTACCAACGGCAACGGGCAGCTGCTGCAGGACGCCGTCGGCGGCGGCAACCGGCTCAAGCTGCTCGGTGCCAACGACTTCATTCAGCCCAACGTGCACCTCGTCGGCTACCCAGGAGCCGACAGCACACCTCTTGACTGCGTCACGACGACCTCCAAGCTCAACGCCCGCTTCCTGAAGATCAAGTGCGACGGATACACGGGCGGCACCAGCGGCAGTCCGTTCCTGGCCAACTTCGACGGCAAGAACGGCGATGTCATCGGCGTCATCGGTGGCTACCAGACGGGTGGGCATGACCCCAACGAGTCGTACAGCTCTTGGTTCGACGAGGACGTCAAGATGCTCTACGACACGGCCGTGCGCGGCGGCGGCACGTCCACGGACGCGGGCATCGGTGACGCGGGCACCTGGAAGCACGCCACGGACGTGACGTCCGGACGGTTCGGGCTTCAGAACTCCTCCGACCTGGTCGTGAAGTGGTCGGACGGAGAGGTCACTCTCTACAAGGGCAACGGCGACAACGGCTTCTCCCGCGAGGTCCAACTGGTGGGGCCCAACGCGCTCTGGCGTGATCACGCGGTGGAGATCACGGCGGGCGACTACACGGGCAGCAATGCGTACGACCTGCTGGTGCGCTGGACCGATGGCGAGCTGACCATCTACAAGGACGTCGACGAGAACCAGAAGCTCGGCTCCGAAATCCAGCTGGCCGCCGCCAATGACCGTTGGAAGGATGCCTACCAGATTGCCACGGGCAAGTATGGCGGCAACGGCTGGCCCGACGATCTGGTGGTCGTTTGGAAGGACGGTCGGGTGACCCAGTTCACCGACGTCGACGACAAGGGCCTGCACGACGAGAAGGAACTCACCGGCGCCAACTCGACCTGGACCCATGCCCAGGCCGTGACCGGCGGCGACTTCGATGGGAACGACGGCTCCGACGACCTGCTGGTGCGCTGGTCGGACGGCGAGACGACGATCTACCGCGACATAGCCGGCCAGGGCGTCGGCGCCGAGACGCAGGTGCTGCCCCCGAACGACAGCTGGAAGGAGGCCAAGCTCGTGACCGCCGGCACCTACTCCGGCTCCGGCGCGGCCAACGACCTCCTCGCGATCTGGTCGTACGGCAAGGTCTCCCTGCACCCCGACGTCGACCTGTCCGGCCTCCACTCCGAACACGTCTTGGTCAGGCCGTAACACTCTGGTCCCCATCCCTTCGGGCACAGAGGTAGCTCCACACCTCGACATGCCCCATTGAGTAAGGCCCAGGTCTCCGGGAGATCCCCGCTGACCTGGGCCTTACTCACGTCGGCAATCTCTCCTGGTGACGCCCGTTCCCTTGGATGTCAGGGTCATGCCATCATGGCGCGCCATTCTGTGTTCGCCCGTTCGTCCCGCCGCTCGCCGGCGCCCCCACGGAAGGACCACGTGATCCAGATGCCGACCCCTCGCCCCTTGCTCGCCGCGACCGCAGCGAGCGCGGCCCTGGCCTCCGTCTTCATCGCCCCGGCCCCGGCCCGGTCCGCCGACGGCCCGCCCACCGGCACCTACTATGTGCAGAGCGCGACCACCGGCCTCAATGCCGCGGACAGCGGGGGAGCGGTGGAGCAGCACAACCCCAAGGGCAACGAGGACCACCAGCAGTGGACACTGCGCGCGAGCGGATCCTCATACGTCCTGGAGAGCACCGACACGGCGGGCAGCTGCCTGGGCCGCTCCGGCGACCAGGCGAGAACCGTGGCCTGCTCCGGCAGCGACGCATCCTGGGAACTGGCGCCGACCGGAGCCGACCAGTACACGCTCAAGGCCCCCGGCACGGACCGCTACCTGACGGTCGGCGCGAAACCGTCCGGCTCGAACTACCCCGCCCAACTGGCCGTCGGCCCCGCAGGCAACCTCGCCTCCTGGTACCTGACTCCCGCCACCCCCGCGACACGCCCCATGCCCTCCCCGGACCAACGCACCCTGGACCAGGTCACGTTCCTCACCGCCCACAACGCCTACGCGAACGGCGTCGACGGCGGCTTCGCCCCGCCCTTCGTGAACCTCGTGCCCAACCAGAAGCGCGGCATCAACCAGCAACTCACCGACGGCGTACGCGGGTTCATGCTGGACATCCACCAGACGCCGGACGGCGCCATCCTCTGCCACAACAGCTGCACCCTCGTCTCCAAGCCGGTCGCACTCTGGGTCGACATCCAGCGCATGGTGGACTTCCTCAAGCAGCACCCCGACCAGTTCGTCACCGTCTTCCTGGAGGACTACGTCGACCCGGGCGTCCTGCGCGGTGAACTCGCCCGGGTGAGTGGCCTGTCCGACGTGCTCTACCGCCCCGACCGGACCGGCGTACGACAGAACGGCTGGCCCAAGCTGGCCGACCTCGTCGCGGCCAACCACCGCCTCCTTCTCCTCACCGACCACAGCCGGTCCTCCGACGAGTCCGCCGGACTCACCCGGGACAGTTTCGGCGTGATGTACCAACGCGAGTGGACCGTGGAGAACTACTGGTCCATGGGCTCGGGCCTCGGTTCCTCCGACTGGTCCTGCTACAGCCGGTGGTACGACGCCAACACCACCCTCCCTCTCACCCGCACCGAACCCGCCTTCCACCCGCTGTTCGTCATGAACCACTTCCGCGACGCCACGATCACCTCCACGGCCACGACGGACAACACCAAACTCGCCGACCGGGCCCGCCGCTTCTGCCAGCCGGCCGCCCGCAAGAAGCCCAACTTCCTCGCGGTGGACCGCTACGACCTGGGCGACCCGGCCTCGGCCGTGAACACGCTGAACACCTACACGTACCCGTAAGCCAGGAAAGTGCCGGGACAGTGGGGTGAGGACCCCCGTGAGCCGCTCCCGTCAGGCACGATAGGCGTGTGACGTATGCGGTGACCGTGGATGTGGGCCTTCCCGAGGGAGCCTCGGAGCTCGACGCGCTCCAGCGGGAGGGCGTGGTCCTTCTCCTGCGCCGGGGCCTCGACTCGATCGAGGGGATCGAGGGGCCCGACGGGATGGAAGTCGAGCTGCTGGACGATGTCGTCGCCGTCTATCCCGGCGGTGCTCTGCTGAAGCTCTTCGTCGACGCTCCGGCGCTGGAGTTCGCCGAGGACGCCACGCGCGAGGCCATCGAGGTGCTCCTGGAGCGAACCGAACTGCTCGCCGGCTGGGAGATCACCCGGTGCGAGGTGGAACTGCACCCCGACCTCCTTCAGGAGAGCCTCGACGCGGCCGACGGCCCGGACGCGCCACCGGCTGACCCGGCCGAGCGCGCACGGCGCCACGCTGCGGCCGAGGCGGCTTCAGGACCGAGCGGTCTCGGTGATGCCGAGGTCGAGGTCATGCGACACAAGCTGCGATCCCTCGCGTCCCGCCTCGCGGCCTTCCCGCCGGAGTCCTTCGGCTACTCCGACGACGAGGAGAAGCGCCTCGTCGACCGGGAGACGGCGGAGGTCGCGGCCGGCGCCCTCGTCTACGCGATCGATCTCCTGGTGGACGAGCTGTTCGGGGATCTGGCCGGCCTGGAGGAGGACGGGCCGAGCCTGGAGGAGAGCGACGGGCCGTTCATGATCCTTGAGGATCTGCCGCCGCAGTTCGCCCTCCAGTACACGGTCCTGTTCGTACGACGTCTGATCGTCACGGCCGTAGCCCTGACCGGCCGCCTCACCCAGCCGCACTTCGGCCGGTTGAGCTGCGTCGCCGAAGAACTCCTGATGCGGCTCCTGCTCACCCACGCCGAGGTGACGGCCGACACCTACGGGCTCCTGACCGATGAACTCCGCACCGCCTGGGGGGTGTTCGCCGACGAGGTGTATGACGACATGGACCACGAGTGGCTCTACGACCCGGCCGCCGACGACATGGACCAGGACCCTGGCCTCGCCCACCTCGGCATCGCCCCCATAGGAGTCAAGGACTGGTTCACCCCCTTCAACGAGGAGGGACACGTCCATCCGTACGCCGCGAACGGCGACGACGATCCAGGGGACGCCTCCTGAGTCGTCTTTCCGCCAGATTCCCGCCTGCCGTCTCCGGCGGGGTGACACCGCACGGGCCAGTTCCGCGCGGGCGGGCGAGGACTACCACCTGCCCGACGGGCCCGAGGCCCAGGCGCGGAACGCCCGCCTGGTGGCCTACGCGGCCGAGAACAGGTTCGGTCCTCACTCGACCGCGTGGGGAGTCGACGCCGTTGACGGGACGGCGGCATCGTGAGCGGTCGGTGTGGATGCCGCGCCTTGCCGCGATGCCGTAGGGCCACGGCATGATGCCGTGGCCCTACGACCCCGGGGGCACTGGCTCATCCCCGGTTCATCACCGTCGCCCGCCGAACTCCCAGTCGTGGACCTCGATGTCGGCGTACCGGTCCGAGGTCAGCACGGCACGTGCCGCATCCGGGTCCGACGCCTGGACCAGCACCGCCGTACCCAGCCAGCTGCTGCCGTCATCCGACAACAGCGGCCCGTACGCGATCAGTTCACCCTGGTCGGACGGCACGTCGAGGTCGGCGGACTGCCCCGAACCGAGGCCGATCACCAGATACCGGTTGCCTCCGGTCGAGCCACCGGGGAAGTCCCACATGGTGCGCCCGAGCGCGTTGTGCCACCGGCGAAGCAGCACGTCCCGGTACACGCCGGCCTGGTAGTTGGGCTCGTCGAAGGCGAAAGCGCGGGCGGCGGCGGCATCCGGCAGGTCGACGATGTGCACGCTGCCCGTGGGCGCGTCGCCGTCCCTGGTGAACGTGGGGCCGCGGGCGATCAACTCCTTCGCGTACTGGTCCATGTAGGACCAGTGCTCTTCCAGCAACTCGTCGCGCAGCGCCACGGAGTCGGGCCGATCACGGTGGTAGCAGAGAAACTCCATGCCGGCAGTCTTCACCACTGGGCAGCAGCGGGTCCTCTGCATTTAGGGGCGGCAGTCGGCATGAGGCCGGCGATCCGGTCGGGGGACCGGCGTTCGGAGGGTGGCGAAATCCGGCGCGAGCAGCGCAGGAGGCTGCTAGTTTGCCGCAGTGGATCTCTTCTCACGGTCATGGACGGCGTTGCGAGCGGCGGTTGCCGCGCTCCGGGACCAGGACTTCGAGCGGCCGTCCGGCTGCACCGGCTGGCTCGTGCGGGACCTGGTGTGCCACCTGATCATCGATGCGCAGGACGTCCTGATCACTCTTGTGACCCCTGCCGAGACGGAACCGACCAGGGACGCGGTGACCTACTGGGACATCGTCGAAGTCCCGACAGGCGACGATCCGCTCGACGCGCTGACCGTCCGGCTCGCCGCCGCGTACGGCGACCCGGCGCTTCTCAAGTTCCACCTCGACGACGTCGGTTCGGCCGCCGGACGTGCCGCCGAACTCGCGGATCCGGGCGTCCGCGTCAGCACCCGCGATCAGGTCCTGACCGCGGGCGACTACCTCTCCGCGTACGTCCTGGAATGGACGCTGCACCATCTCGATCTGATCGCGCACCTCCCGGACGTGGTGGAGCCGCCCGCCGAGAGCCTGTCCCGATCCCGCGCGATGCTGGAGAAGATCGCCGGGGCCGCGTTCCCCGCATCGTTCTCCGACCAGGAAGCCCTGCTGATCGGCACCGGGCGCCGGGTCCCGACCGACGCCCAGCAGACCGAACTCGGTGAGCTTGCCGGGAAACTGCCGCTCGTCCTCGGCTGAGAGGTCCGGTGCGGAGAGACCAAAGATGCCGCGAGTGCGCCCTGTCCCAGGTGGGCGGGGCGGCGGGCGCCCGTTCGGCTACGACGTGGGGATGAAACCGCCGTCGATGACCAGGTCGCTGCCCGTGATGTTGCGGGCGCGGTCGCTCGCCAGGAACAGGACGAGTTCGGCGACTTCCTCCGGCTGGGAGAAGCGGCCGGTGACCATGGCGCCGGCCGCCTGGGCAACCACCTCGTCGGGGGCGACGCCGGAGGCGGCCGACAGGGCCGCGGCCACTCCGCCGCCGCCGAGCCACAGATCGGTCGCCACCGGACCGGGGCTGACGGTGTTGACCCGGATGCCCTGGGGACCGACCTCCTTCGACAGCGCCTTGGAGAAGGCGACCAGGGCGGCCTTGCCCGCGCTGTAGTCGATCACCATGGGGTCCGGCAGGGTGGCGTTGACCGAGGCGATCGTCACCACCGAGCCCTGCCCAGCCGCCAGCATGAGCGGCAGCGCGGCCCGGGTGACCCGCACCGCGGTGAACAGGTTCAGGTCGACGACGCGCTGCCAGTCCTCGTCGGTCACCGACAGGAAGCCGCCGGTGCGGGCCGGGGCCGAGCCCACGTTGTTGACCAGGACATCGATCCGGCCGCCCGCCGCCGCGACCAGCCGTCCGGCTGCCTCGGGCTCGGCCAGATCGACGGGCACCCAGGTGACCGAGCCCTCCTTCACCAGCGCGTCGAGCTCGCCCGACGCGGAGCGCGACCCGGCGATCACCGTCGCCCCCGCGCCCGCGAACGCCTTGACGACGGCCAGTCCGATCCCTTTGCTGGCACCGGTCACGACGGCGGTCCTGCCCTGCAGTTCCGTGCTCATGGTCGTCAACTCCTTGTGGTCCGATGCACGGCGCATCGGCGGCGAGTCACTGGTGGGTTCACCGTAGGCGGGTGCTGCCGGTCTTGCTGCCGGTCCGTGCTGTCCGGCCCCGTTCGGAGCAGAAGACCTCCGAAGCGGACAGCGGCCCTCACCCGCCCCGCAACACATGTGCGAAACTCCCCCGATGACCTCAGAGACGATCACCGCGGATGCCGCGGGCAGCTGGAAACTGGGCGATCTGACCGTCAACCGGATCGGATTCGGGGCGATGCGACTGACGGGCAGTGCCGCCTTCCATCTCGGCACGCCGAGCGATCGCGACCGGTCGATCTCCGTCCTACGACGTGCGGTCGAACTCGGCGTCAACCACATCGACACCGCCGCGTTCTACTTCTCCTCACTGCGCTCCGCGAACGAGCTGATCAACAGCGCACTGGCGCCGTACGCGGACGACCTGGTCATCGCCGCGAAGGTCGGCCCGTTCCGTGACTACGCGGGGGAGTGGGGCACCGCCGCGCGGCCCGAGGACCTGCGGGGCCATGTCGAGGAGAACCTGCGCCAGCTCGGCCGCGACCACCTGGACGTCGTATACCTGCGCCGTATGCGCCAGGAATCGATCGCCGAACACTTCGGGGCCCTGGCCGAGCTGCGCGAAGCAGGCCTGATCCGGCACCTCGGCATCTCCGACGTCCGGCCCGAGCACATCGCCGAGGCGCAGGCCATCGCGCCGGTGGTCGCCGTGCAGAACAAGTACGGCCTTGACGCCAAGAACACCGAGGCCGACGCCGTCCTGCGGACCTGCGGCGAGCAGGGCATCGCGTTCGTGCCGTTCTTCGCCATAGCGGGCGAGGGCGGCGCGCGGGGCGCGGCCGGCAACCACGACGAGGCGGTGCTCGCCGTCGCGCAGGCGCACGGGGCCACGCCCGCCCAGGTCAGGCTGGCCTGGACGCTGCACCAGGGCCCTCACGTCCTCGCCATCCCGGGCACCGGCAATCCCGATCACCTCGTGGAAAACGTGGCGGCGGGGGCGCTGCGCCTCACCGACGAGGAACTCGCCCGCCTCAACACGCTTCACCAGCAGGGGGATTGACCCCCGGGGGTCCCTGCCGAGCGTGTCGGCAGGGACCCGTCGGTCAGCCCGCGTGTGCGCTCAGGAGTTGGTCACGTTGCGCCACACCGTCAGGTCCACGGTGATGTACTGGCTCGCGTCACCCCTGGGCGCGAAACCGCGCACGGTCACCAGGCCGTAGTGCCCCGAGCCGGTCTTCACGCAGATCCGGGACCCCGTGGTGAGCTTGTCCTTCTCGATGCGTGTGGTGTACCGGGTGTCGGCCTGGCAGGCGGCCAGCGTGCCCGGATCACCGGTTCCCAGCAACGCCATGGTGTTCTTGTTGCTGTTGGTGGTGACGCCGTCCCCGAGGACGATGTCGCTGTCGTATCCGAAGTCCCCTTCGTAGTTCACGTCCAGGTCCTCGGGATGCGGCGGCTCGTCGGCGAAGGTCACCGTGTAACCGGCAGGAATGTTGAGGTTCTTGTAATCGGAGCCCTTCGGCGCCGACGGGGCCTTGCTGGTTCCGGTGCTGCCGCTCGTTTCACCGGCGCTCGGCGTTGTGCCGCCGGTCCGCGGCGCACTGCTCCGCCCGCTGTCCTTGGCGTTCGACGAGCTGTCGTCGGAGCCCTTGTTCCCCAGCATGTACGCGCCACCGCCGATGAGCGCGGCGACGACCACGCCCGCGACGACCAGTGCGGCACGATTCAGCTTGCGGGGCGGCTGAGGCGACGTCGGCCCCGTCGGGTGGCCCCCGTAGGGCCCGGGAGCCGGGGCGTTCGGATAGCCGCCAGGAGCCCCGGCGACCGGATGGGTCGGATATCCGGCGGCCGGGGGGTAGGCATAGGCGCCCGCTGCGGCGGGAGGAGCAGCGTGCGGATGTACGGCCTGGGTCGGCGGATGAGTCGGCGGCGGCGTGTGCGGGGCCGCCTGCGTCGGCGAATAGGCCGGCGGGGTGTACGTGGCCGGCTGCGTCGGCAGGTGAGTGGGCTGCGGCGGCGGGGTCGGGGCGGCCGCCTGGGTGAGATCGGCGGCGTAGGAGGACGGCAACCAGCCGTCCGGGCGGCGCAGTGCCGGGTCCTGGGACGCCTGGCCGCACATTTCGATGATCCGGGCGGTGGACGGCCGTTGCGCGGGGTCCTTGTTGAGGCAGCCGGTGACGATCTCCCGCAGTTCGACCGGCAGTCGGGACAGGTCGGGCTCCTCGTGCACGATCCGGTACAGGACGGCGTGCGAGGGCCCGTCACCGAAGGCGGCGACCCCCATCGCGGCGAAGGCCGCGATCTGGCCGAGCGCGAATACGTCGGTCGCCGTCGTGCAGCTCTTCGCGGACGCCTGCTCGGGCGACATGAACGACGGCGTACCGACGCTGACACCGGTGCCGGTGAGTGCGGTGGCGTCGGCCGCACGCGCGATGCCGAAGTCGATGACGCGCGGCCCGTCGACCGCGAGCAGCACATTGGACGGCTTGAGGTCGCGGTGGACGATGCCCGCCTGATGGATGACCTGCAGCGCCTCGGCGATGCCGGCGACGAGCAGCAGTACGGTCGCCACCGGCATGGCGCCGTGTGAGGCGACCGCCGCGTGGAGAGAAGGCCCCTGGACGTAGGCGGTGGCCAGCCACGGCTGGGGACCCTCGGTGTCGCTGTCGATCACCGGCGCGGTGTAGAGGCCCTGCACCCGCTGCGCGGCCCGCACCTCCTGCTGGAACCGGCGACGAAAGTCCGGATCCTCGGCGAACTCGGGGCGGATCACCTTGATCGCCACGGGGCGCCCGCCAGGCGTGTAGGAGAGGTACACCTTGCCCATGCCGCCGGCCCCGAGCCGGGCGCTGAGCAGGTATCCGGCCACGGTGCGCGGGTCGTCCTCGGACAGCGGCTGGAACACCGCCGGACCCGCTGCCGGAGCGTCCGCTCCGCCGGCACGAACCGGTCCCTGCTGATGATCCGTCATGACGCCCCCGAGGCTGGCTTTACCGACCGCTACGCACCGCTTGCGGCGTCGAGACTACCGAATCAGGCGGCACAGGCTTCCCTCTGGCCACAGCCACACCGGATCGGCACAAGTCCGACCACCGTTCCCGCGCGGGCGTCATCGACTCAGGGTGCGCAGGGGGAACGCGACGGGCAGCGCGACAGCGACGAGGAGTCCGCTCGCCCACAGTGGGCCGAGGCTCCCGAGTGTGGTGCTGAGGGTGGTCGCGGCGACGAGAGGGCCGACGGCGGCGCCGACGTTGAGTGCCGCGGTCGCGTACGAACCGGCCATGGTGGGGGCTCCCACCGCCTCGTACAGCACCCGGGTGATCAAGGTGCTCCCCAGCGCGAACGACAGCGCGCCCTGAACGAACACGAGAGGGAGCAGAGCGACCGGCTGATCGGCCAGGACGGCCAGGGCGGGCCAGCCGATGAGCAGGAGCGGTCCGCCCGCCGCGAGGACGAGGCCGGGGCGCTGGTCGGACAGGCGCCCGGCGACGCTGACCCCGACGAAGGAACCGGCGCCGAAGAGCACCAGGACGACGGGGATCCACAGCTCGCCCAGTCCGGCGGTGTCGGTCACGACGGGGGCGAGGAAGGTGAAGCCGGCGAAGGTCGCCGCGTTCACCAGCGCACCGAGCAGCATGACCAGGAGCAACCGCGGACACTTGAGCTGCGCGAGTTCCGATCCCAGTGCAGGCCGGTCAACGTCCTTCCGCGGACGGCGCGTTGGGATTCCTGTGAGGATGCCGACGGCCGCGGGCAGGCAGAGAACGGCGATGGCCCAGAACGTGGCCCGCCAGCCGAGAAGCGTGCCGAGTACTGATCCCCCTGGGACACCGGCGATCGTGGCCACCGTCGTGCCCGACAGCAGGACGGCGAGCGCTCGTCCCTTCTTCTCGGCCGGGACCAGCGCGGCGGCAGTCGTCAGCGCCACGGCGAGAAAGCCCGCGTTCGCCAGCGCCGCGACCAACCGGGTCGCGAACAGGATCGGGAAGCTCGACGTGGCAGCGCCCACGGCGTGGGCTGCCAAGAAGACCAGGACGCACCCGAGCAGGCTGGAGCGCCCTGGCCGGTTGCGGGTAAGCGCGGCCATCAGTGGGGCGCCGACGATCATGCCGATCGCGAAGGCCGAGGTGAGCGTGCCTGCTGACCCGACGGTGACGTCGAGGTCCGAGGCGATGTCAGGCAGGAGGCCGGCGAGCATGAACTCCGAGGTGCCCATGGCGAAGACCGCCATGGCAAGCAGGTAGAGCGCGAGAGGCATCGAGTGGCTCCGGGGTGAGGAGAAGCGCGAGAAGGTCGTCTCGTCACCGCGGTCAGCGCCCAGGCGCACACTCGTCCGGCCGTGGAAAACGGCGGGACGGCGGAATTACGAACTCAGTGGTTCAGGGGGCTGACGGCGTGACCGAAAGCCCCCACCCTGTCCGACTCGGGGCTCGACATGGGCCGCACGCTATCCGACCGGCGCCTGCCGAAGCATCTGGTTTCCCGGCGGCCGTCGTCAGGACGCCGGAAGCGGAAACAGCATGCAGGTACTCGTGGCGTGGGCGAGGAGACGGTCGGTGCCGTCGAGGAGTTGGGCCTCGGCGAGGGCGGTACGGCGGCCGCTGCTGACCACCCGGCCGACGGCGCGGACCCTGCCGGTGTCGAGGGTGATCGGACGCAGGAACTTCACCGTCAGGTCGAGGGAGGTGTACGCCGTGCCCTGGGGGAGGGTGGACTGGACCGCGCACCCGGCGGCCGAGTCCAGCAGCGTGGCGTAGATACCGCCGTGCACGCTCCCGATGGGGTTGTAGTGCTCCTCGCCGGGCACCAGGGAGAACACCGCCCGCCCGTGCTCCACCTCGTCGAGGGAGAAGTCCACGGTGGCGCCGATCGGTGGACCGGGTATACGCCCGGCGACGATGTCCCGCAGGAACTCCAGACCCGTGCCCTTTCCTACGGCGGCGGCCGAGAGCGCCGGATCTTCCCATTCGTACGTACGTGACCGGCCCATGCGGCAGCGCCTCCAGATCTGACTTCGTCCATCGAAGCTAGCTTTTGCCTCGGCTGACTGTCAATGATGAAGTCAAGGGCTACGATGGCTGCCATGAACTGGCTCGAAATGAGCACCGAGAACTGCACGGTTCAACGCACCCTCGACCTGGTCGGCGAGAAGTGGACGCTGCTGATCCTGCGGGACGCGTTCAACGGGGTGCGCCGCTTCGACGACTTCCACCGCCATGTCGGGCTCTCGGAAGCGGTGTTGGCGGGCAGGCTCCGCAAGCTGGTCGAGGCCGGAGTCCTGGCGGCGGTCCCGTATCAGGAACGGGGCAGCCGGACCCGGAACGAATACCGCCTGACCGGCAAGGGCCGGGATCTGTGGCCCGTCCTTGTGGCGCTCAGGCAGTGGGGCGAGAGCTACGTCGCCGACCCCGAGGGCCCCGTCCTGGAAGTCAGGCACAGCGAGTGCGACGCCCCGGTGCGCGTCGTGGTCGAGTGCTCCTGCGAGCACGTCGCGCTCACCCCGACCGAGGTCACGGTCCGGCCGGGGCCTGCGGCCCGACCGTATGCCTGAGCGGGTACGTGTGCGCAGAAGTCCATGCGCACACGCGAGTTGAACCCTCCGGCCTCGTCACCCCCGAATCCCCGAATGACGGCCGAGCGCCGAGCGCCGAGCGCCGACCCGTCACCCACGGCCCGCCGTAGCGGGCAAGCAACCGCCAGCGTGCTTGTCCGTCACGCCAACCGTCCCGTATCGCCTCAGCCCAGCTGCTCGTGCAGGAACGCCAGCGTGCTCTGCCAGGCCTGCGCGGCCGACTCGGGGTCGTGCACCTCGGTGCGCCCGTCGTTGAAGAAGGCGTGCTGGGCGGGGTAGAGGCGCAGGTCCGCGGTGATGCCGGAGTCTCGCTGGATCGCTTCGCTCAGCTCCTCGAGCTTCTGAACGGGAATCGTCGTGTCGAGTTCGCCGTAGTGGCCCTGGACCTGGGCCTTGAGGTGGGAGAAGTCGGGCAGGTCGCCCTGGATCACGCCGTAGAACGGCACCGCGGCGGTGACGCGCGGGTCGGCCGCGGCCTGGTAGATCACGAAGCCGCCGCCCATGCAGAAGCCGACGGAGCCGACCGTCTCGGAGGTGACCTCGGGCAGGCCGAGGAGGTAGTCGACCGCGCCGGAGAGCAGTTCGACGCCGCTCGCGACCGGCAGGGCCAGCATCATCCGCAGGGCTTCGTCACTCTCATGGGCGACGTTACCGCCGTACAGGTCCGGCGCGAGCGCCACGAAGCCCTCCTGGGCCAGGCGGTCGGCGACGTCGGCGATGTGGTCGGTCAGGCCCCACCACTCCTGGATGACGATCACGCCGGGCCCCCGCCCGGCCGGCGGCAGTGCCAGATAGCCGTGCGCGGTGGCCCCGGCGCTGGGGAAGGTCACGTTCTGGTGCGTAGGGGCGCCGGTCGACTTCGGCTTCTCTGACATGGCACTCAACTCCTGTGGGGGGAAGCGCTCGATGGGGTGTGCCGAAGCGGGGCCCGGCATGATCCCCACGATGCCATGTGCGTCCCCGAAGCCGGCGGGCGGCTGGCCCGCACCGCCCACGAGCCCCGACGCCGGGTGCCCGATCAGCCCGGAACGCGCTCGCATCACGACCTGGTCCACGGATGCCGTACCCTACGTGTTACGTATAACCCTCCGAGAGGTCCTGATGAGACGCATCGCCCTGGTCACCCTCGTCGTCGACGACTACGACGAGGCGATCCGCTTCTACACCGAGGCCCTCGGTTTCCGGCTCGCCGAGGACGAACCGAGGCCCGACGGCTCCCGCTGGGTGGTTGTCGAGCCGGGCACGGCGGGCCAGGGCACCGGCCTCCTGCTGGCCCGGGCGAAGAACGAGGAGCAGCGCGGCAGGGTCGGCGACCAGACCGGCGGGCGCGTGGGCTTCTTCCTGCACACCGACGACTTCGCCCGCGATCACGCCCGGATGCGCGACGCGGGCGTGACCTTCCTGGAGGAGCCCCGTCACGAGCCGTACGGCTCGGTCGTCGTCTTCCAGGACCTGTACGGAAACCGCTGGGACCTGCTCCAGCCCGCCCAGTAGCCAGACCTCCCCAAGACGACCTGACGACCTGCCGAGGAAAGACACGCATGACCGCGCCCCGCATCGACATCGACTCCCTCCGCCGCCTCCCCAAGGCCGTACTGCACGACCACCTCGACGGCGGTCTTCGCCCCGCCACGCTGGTGGAGCTCGCGGAGGCGGTCGGTCACACGCTGCCCACCACCGACCCGCAGGAACTGGCCGCCTGGTACTACGAGGCCGCCAACTCCGGTGACCTGGTGCGCTACATAGCCACCTTCGAGCACACCCTCGCCGTGATGCAGACCCGCGAGGGCCTGCTGCGCACCGCCGAGGAGTACGTGCTCGACCTGGCCGAGGACGGCGTCGTCTACGGCGAGGTGCGCTACGCGCCCGAGCTGAACACGCAGGGTGGGCTCGCGATGAGCGAGGTCGTCGAGACCGTCCAGGAAGGCCTCGCCGCCGGTATGGCGAAGGCCGCCGCCGCGGGCACCCCGGTCCGCGTCGGTACCCTGCTGTGCGGCATGCGGATGTTCGACCGGGTTCGCGAGGCCGCCGACCTGGCTGTGGCCTTCCGTGACGCGGGCGTCGTCGGCTTCGACATCGCCGGTGCCGAGGACGGCTTCCCGCCCGCCGACCACCTGGCCGCCTTCGAGCACCTGCGGGTGGAGAACGTCCCCTTCACGATCCACGCCGGTGAGGCTCACGGCCTGCCCAGCATCCACCAGGCCCTCCAGGTCTGCGGCGCCCAGCGCATCGGCCACGGCGTCCGCATCACCGAGGACATCGTGGACGGCAAGCTCGGCCGTCTCGCGGGCTGGGTGCGCGACCGCCGTATCGCCCTGGAGATGTGCCCCACCTCCAACCTCCAGACCGGCGCCGCCACTTCGATCGCCGAGCACCCCATCACCGCCCTGAAGGACCAGGGCTTCCGGGTCACCCTCAACACCGACAACCGTCTGGTGTCGGGCACGACGATGACCCGGGAGATGTCCCTGCTGGTCGAGGAGGCCGGCTGGACGGTCGAGGACCTGCGCACGGTCACGGTGAACGCCCTGAAGAGCGCGTTCATCCCGTTCGAGGAGCGCAATGCCCTGATCGAGGACGTCGTTCTGCCGGGCTACGCGGCCGCGCTCTGAACCAGCCCCCGTAGGTAGGCTGCCTGTCCGACGTGCTGCAGATCGTCGGACAGGACGCTCACCAGGCGGACGCCGAGAGTGACAGGCGGATCCCAGCGCTCGTCCACCACCCGCTCGAAGTCCTTGGCGGCGAGCCCGCGCACGAACTCCAAGGTCTGTTCGTGCACGGCGTCGTAGTACTCGCTCAGCAGCTCGCCCGACTCCACCCGTACCTTGGCGACCTGAGTGGAGCTGTGGCCGTACCCCGTGTCCCGGCGCGGCAGATCGAGCCCGAAGCGCTTCTCCCAGCCCTGTGACAGCCACACCTGGTCAAGCTCGGCGGCGTCGGCGACATGGTCGTCCTGGACGCGCGTGAGATGCCAGACCAGCCAGGCGATGGAGTTGGCGTCGACGGCCGGACGGGCGTGCAGCTCGTCCGGTGAGAGGCCGTCGACCGCCGCGTGGACTTCTTCCTGGATGCGGCCGTACGCGTCGATGAGGATGTCCTTGGCATGCATACGTCCACCATCGCGCATCCCCGCCCGTCATGCGTCGGGAATCCAGCTCCCGTGGAATCCCAGCGGCACCCGGCCCGGCAGATGGATGCGGGCGACCGGCTCACCGGTGAAGTCCTGCGCCGCGAGAATCACCAGGTCCGCGGCCCCGCGGTCGGGGTTGTGCACATACGCGATCGCGTAGCCGTCGTCCTCCGCCGCCCGCGAGTCGGTGGGATCGCACGGCACGAACACGGCCTCGCCCGCCGCCGCGTCGCGCGGCAGCCGGTGCACCTGGGAGGTGCCGCGCAGCAGGTCGTGCTTGATCAGCGCGTTGCTGAAGGCGCGGTCGGGCGGAGTGCCGTCGGGCGTCAGGTACGCCAGCGTCATCTCGGCGGACGCCGCCGAGTAGCCGTAGCGGTGGCGGCGGGAGACAAGTGCCTCGTTCACACGCGGGAACTCCTGCGGACGGTCGTCGATCGTCGACTTCCGCACGCGCCCGTGGCGCAGGTCGACCGTCCAGCGTTCGAGCTGTGCGGTGCCCGCCCCGTAGGGCCCGTCCGAGCCGCGGCCGGCGACATAGAAGGGCGCCGCGTACGTCGTCAGGTCGATGACCACCGAGTCCCCGTCGTCGTACGCGTTCAGGGTGTGCGAGTAGTAGACCGGATCCACCGTGAACCAGCGCACCGGGCCGCCGGACCGGGGCATGACGCCCACGCGGAAGGGGTGCTTGGTGTTCCAGATGTACGGCACGATGTCGCCGCGCTCGGCCGCGGCGGGGTCGAAGGTGATCGGCATGTCGAAGACGACCACGTGTTTCTCGGTGAGCGCGAAGTCGTGCATCATCGGCGCCTCGGCCACCGGGATCTTCGTGGTGCGCGAGACGCGGCCCGTCGGGTCCACGACCAGGTGTCGGATGTGGTCCCAGGTGGGGTAGTAGGCGATCGCGTGCAGTTCACCGGCGTGCGCGTCGAACTTGGTGTGCGCGGTGAACGCCCCCTCCAGGGTGCCGCGGAAGTCGTACGTGCCCACGGTGTTGAGCTCGTCGTCGAGTTCGTAAGGCAGCGGGCCGCTCTCCTGGAGTGCGAGGATCCGCCCCCGGTAGGGGATCACATGGGTGTTGCAGGGGAAGTCGTCCGGCGGCACGGGACCCGGGTAGGGCTCGCCGAGCTTCTTCGCCACCTGGGAGGAGCGCACCCAGCGGTTGCGGTACCACTCGGCGCGGCCCTCGCGCAGCCGGACGCCGTGCACCATGCCCTCGCCGAGCATCCAGTGATGGGCGCGCGGGTCCTCAAGTCCGAGGACGTTGGGGCCGTTGCGCAGATAGCGGCCGTTCAGCTCGCGCGGAATGCGCCCGGTGACCGGCAGGTCGAACGCGGTCAGTTCCTCGGTGACCGGCTTGAACGCCCCTTCGAGGAAGGGGTAGTGGCGGGTGGCGGCCTCCTGGGGTGCGGCGGCCGCGGGCAGGGCGCCCGCTCCGACGCCCGCACCGGCCAGCCCGCCCGCCGCCGCGATCGCCGCCGCGCCGCGCAGCACACCCCGTCGTGTGGGTTCCGTCATTTCCCTTGCTCCTGACCGAAGTTGCCGTGAAGGACGCTCACGAGTCTGTGTCAGGAGAAGGGCCCGGTCAGGAGGGGTGGGCCCCGTCAGGGGGTGTTGCCAGGCCCCCTGTTTCGAGCAGGGTCATCAGCGCCCGGGCCGCCGGACTGGTGGCCTCCGGCGGCGGCAGCAGCGCCACGGTCTCGTACACCGTCTCGTCGGTGCCCTTCAGGGGCAGCGCCGTCAGCGTTTCGCGCTTGTGCCGGAAATGCCGGGGTACGACGGCGATGCCGAGGTTCTCGTCGACCAGGTCGAGGAGGCTGTGCACATCGTTGACCTCCAACGCCACCGTCCGCCGGACACCCGCCGCGGCGAACGCGGTGTCGGTGATGCGGCGCGGCCCCCAGTCCGGGTGGAAGTCGACGAACGCCTCGCCGCACAGCTCCTCCGGCGTCAGCGCCGCGCCGGCGGACGCGAGGTGGTGCGAGGGATGGCACAGCACGGTCATCGGCTCACTGGTCAGCGGCACCGAGCGCAGCTGCTCGGTGTCCGCGTGCGTCCGCACCGCGAACGCCAGGTCCAGCCGCCCGGCCGCGACCTCCTCGGCCAGCGCGCCCGAGCCCGCCTGCCGCAGCCGTATCTCCACGTCCGGATGGAGCCGCCGGAACGCGGCGAGCAGCCCGGCCACGTGCACCCCTGCGACACACTGCTCGGTGCCCAGCGCGAGCGTGCCGCGCAGCACACCCTGCACCGCGGCCACCGCCTCGTGCGCCGCCCGCACCTGCGCGAGGATCCGCTCCGCCTCTCCCAGCAGCGCACGCCCGGCCTCGGTGAGCGTCACCCGCCGGGTCGTCCGCACGAACAGTGGGCTGCCCAGCTCCCGCTCCAGCGCCCGGATCGACGCCGAGAGCCCCGACTGGGACACCATCAGCCGCTCGGCGGCCCGGGTGAAGTGCTGATCCTCGGCGACCGCGACGAAGTGCTGGAGATGGCGGAGTTCCATGACTCAGAAGCGTATCCGCTGAATTCCATCGGATTCTTCTGTTGGACCGCTGCCCGCACTTCGCGAAAGAGTGGATACCGGTTCTTCCGCACCGGTTGCCGGGCCTCCCCGGCGCCGGTGTTTCCGTGCCAACCCCTCTGGAGTCGCGTTGTACACCGCACACCCCGACCGTTACGCGGACATGCCCTACCGGCGCACCGGACGCAGCGGCCTGAAGCTTCCCGCGCTGTCGCTCGGGCTGTGGCACAACTTCGGCCCCGACCGGCCGGTGGACACCCAGCGGCAGATCCTGCGCCGCGCCTTCGACCTCGGCGTCACGCACTTCGACCTGGCGAACAACTACGGCCCGCCGCCCGGCGCCGCCGAGTCCGCCCTCGGCGCCGCGCTGAAGGCCGACTTCGTGCCCCACCGCGACGAGCTGATCATCTCCACCAAGGCCGGATACCTGATGTGGCCGGGCCCGTACGGCGAATGGGGCTCGCGCAAGTACCTGCTGTCCTCGCTCGACCAGAGCCTGGGCCGCATGGGCCTCGACTACGTCGACATCTTCTACTCCCACCGCCCCGACCCGGAGACTCCGCTGGAGGAGACGATGGGCGCGCTGCACTCGGCGGTGCAGCAGGGCAAGGCGCTGTACGTCGGTGTCTCCAACTACTCGCCGGAGCAGACCCGTGAGGCCGCGCGCATCCTGGGCGAGCTGGGCACCCCGCTGCTCATCCACCAGCCCCGCTACTCGATGCTCGACCGGCGCCCCGAGGAAGGGCTTCTGGACACCCTGGACGAGCTTCAGGTCGGTTCCATCGCCTACTCGCCGCTGGAGCAGGGGCTGCTGACCAGCCGCTACCTCGATGGCATCCCGGAGGATTCGCGGGCGGCGAGCGACAGCCCCTTCCTGAACTCCGACGCGGTCACCGAGGACCTCGTCCAGCAGCTGCGTGCCCTCGACGACATCGCCAAGTCCCGCGGCCAGTCCCTCGCCCAGCTCGCGCTGGCCTGGGTACTGCGCGGCGGCCGGGTGACCTCCGCCCTCATCGGCGCGAGCAGCGTCCAGCAGCTGGAGGACAGCGTGGCGGCCACGCACGCCCTGGACTTCGACGCGGACGAGCTGGCCCGGATCGACGCGATCCTGGGCATTGCCGGATAGCGGCCGGCCGACGTCCGGCGCGACCCCCGTGCGCCCGGGCGGCGGACACCTGGGCCGACCCCCGTGCGAGCTGCCTCGCGCGGGGGTCAGCGGCCTTCGCCGACGCGCTCCTTCAGCCGGACCGTCACCGTGTCTCCCTCCTCCTTCCCGATCGCCTTGCGTACGTCGGACCTCACGGGCAGTTTGTGGGTGCCGTCGCCCAGGGCCATGAAGGAGCTGCGGAACGGATGGCCGTCGATGGTGCCGCTGACCTTGACCAGGCCGCGGGTTCCGAAGAACGCGACAGACTCCGGCCACACGAGATAGGTCCAGCCGCCTTTGGCCGGGCTCTTCCGCAGTACCGCCGTGAATTGCTTGTCCAGCTTGCCCGTCGTGTCCATCGGGTCCTCCGCTCCCAGTGGTGCTCGTATGCACTCTTACCCAAGAGACCGCCGGGGGGAGAGGAACTCATCGCGGCCCGACTACGGCAGTTGTCGGCTCGCCAGCCCGCTGAGCACCGCTCGGATGAACGGCTGGAAGCCCTCTGGCCCGGAGGCGTCGTCCTTCATGTGGACGGTCGTCGTGTCGCTCGACTGGAAGATCTCCCGAATGATCTCCAGCCGGGTGTCCAGATCGAGCCCGGCTCCCATGATCACGTGGTCCACCCGGCTGCCGGCGAGGGCGGACCGTAGGTCGTCGATCCCCGTGCCCCCGAGCACCTCGATGCCCGGGGTTACCAGCCGCTGCCGGGCTTCGCCGACGACGGCGTCGGTGCGTCCGAGCAGCAGCACGGTTGTCGTCATGGTCTTCCTCCTGCTCAACTCCCGGCACGGGCGCGGACATCGGCGCCGTGCCGGGCGGGTGGTCGTGGGCCGTTCCACGCTCCCACGAGCGAGCCGGAACCGGTCTCCCCGTGCCGGTGGTCAGGCGCCCGGAGTCGGCACCCGGTCCAGGAATCCGAGCACGGTCCGGATGCGGCCGTCCTCGTCCAGGGTGATCACGTCGAACCCGGCGACGGGCGCCGAACCGTCGGCGTCGCTGACCAGCTCCCAGCCGAAGCGGGCCGTGTCGTGGTGCCCGTCGACGGTGCCCGCGAGCCTGAAGGAGAAGCCCGGGAACTGCTCGTGTGCCGCCGTGATCACGGCCGCGATCTGCTCGTGCCCGCGGACGTCGGCCAGCGGGTCGGTGTAACTCCCGTCCTCGGTCCAGGCGGCGGCGACCGCCTTCGTGAGCGCGTCCGCGCCGTCCGCGTTCCAGGCCTCGAGGTAACGGGCGGCGGCGGTCTCGTAGCGGTCGTGGGTTGCGGACATGGTCGATCATCCTCCATCGAGGTCATACCTGCTGGTCAGGGCCCGGATTTCCGACTCTTGGTGCCCCGTCGGGATCCGGTAGGACCACCATGCCGGGCGGTGCGCGGGGCGTCGATTACCCCTCGGGTAATGCGGCGGCGGAAGGCAGGAAGAGATCTGCAATCCCGTCCGTTCCGCGACCCCCGTGTGCGCGGAGAACAGGCCCGCCGGTGCCACGCGTGGCGTTTCGGCCAACGGCGGTCATGAATATGCCAGGAGACTGGCTGGAATGGCATGGTGACAGAGTGTCAGGAGTGGCGATACTCGAAGCAAAGGGAAATTCAGCCACACCCACGCAACACCATCGCGCACAACAGAGCCGCAGGAACAGCACGGAGCCGCATTGAAAGCGAGGCCGGGCCGGCAGCCGACGACGCAATGGGGGAGCGATCGTGCACGACGAATTCCTGTGCCATGTCACCGCGTACGGCTGGTGCGACGGCCAACATATCGGCGTACCACTGGGAACCTATCGCGCGCCCACGCTGGCGCTGGCCCTGTGGTGGATGCGGGACCGCGCCTCCTGGATGGCCGACCGACTGGACCCGCAGCCCGGCGACCCGCACATCCCGCCCAACGCGATCGCCCCGATGGCCGCCAGCACCCCGGACGTGCCGAGCGTGCTGCGCTCCTGGTGCGGCGACACCGCGCAACAGCAGCTGGTAGCCGAGGAGTTGGCGGCCGGGAAGCTCGTCCGCATCGCCACCAGCGACGACACCACCGAGTACGAGCTGATGGCGGAGTCCGTGGACGCGCTGCGCATGCAGCGGACGCTTCCCGCGCTCGCCACGCCCGTGGCATGATCCACCCGCCTGCCGGGCGCCGAACGTCCCGACGTCGGGCGAGCGGGCAGGCGCATACATGGCTGAATGGCTAGAATTCAGGCATGGCAGAGCGGCTGAGCACGCCGACTGCGCCCGAACTCGTCCTGGAGACGGATACGGGCTCCACGGTGATGAGTCCGGGCCACGACTATCACGTCGGGCGCGACCCGTTGAGCGACATCGTCCTGGACGACGTCCGGGTCTCCTGGCATCACGCGGTGCTGCGGCCCGAGGCCGATCACTGGACCCTCGAGGACGAGAACAGCACGAACGGCACCTACGCCGACGGCCGGCGCGTCCACGAATGGGGCGTCGGAGCGGGCAGCGTCATCCGCTTCGGCAGCGCCGCCGACGGCCCCCGTGCCGTCCTCGTCGAGCACCCGCCACCGGTCGTCGAGCGGCCCTCCGCCGTGTCCATGCCCGCAGCGACGGGCACCTTCCGGCAGCCGACCACCGTACGGCCGCTGCCCGCCCGCACCGTCCGCATCGGCCGCGGCGGCGACAACGACCTGGTCATCGACGACCTCATCGTCTCCCGCCACCATGCCGAGCTGCGCGCGCTGCCGGACGGCACGTACGAGATCGTCGACCTCGGCAGCCACAACGGCACCTTCCTCAACGGCCAGCCCGTCGCCGGGGCCCCGATCACGCCCGGTGACATCGTCGGCATCGGCCACTCCGCGTTCTGCCTGGTCGGCGACCAGCTCCAGGAGTACGTCGACACCGGCGAGGTGTCGCTCGACGTCCAGGGCCTCACGGTCGCCGTCGACCGCGGCCGCAAGACCCTCCTCGACCAGGTGTCCTTCCCGGTGGGGGAGAAGTGCCTGCTCGCCGTCGTGGGCCCGAGTGGTGCGGGGAAGTCGACCCTGCTCAACGCCCTGACCGGGCAGCGCCCCGCCGACCGCGGCACCGTCCTGTACGACGGCCGCGACCTCTACCGCGACTACGCCGAGCTGCGCCAGCGCATCGGCCTCGTACCGCAGGACGACATCCTGCACGCGCAGCTCACCGTGCACAGGGCCCTCGGCTACGCCGCCGAGCTGCGCTTCCCGCAGGACACGGTGAAGGCGGAGCGCCGGGCCCGGGTCGACGAGGTGATCCGCGAGCTGGGTCTTGAGGAGCGCGCCGGGCAGCCCATCCACAGCCTGTCGGGCGGCCAGCGCAAGCGCGTGAGCGTGGCCCTGGAACTGCTGACCAAACCCTCGCTGCTGTTCCTCGACGAGCCCACCTCCGGGCTCGACCCCGGAATGGACCGCTCCGTGATGCACATGCTGCGCGGCCTCGCCGACGACGGCCGCACGGTCATCGTCGTCACGCACAGCGTGCTCAGCCTCGACGTCTGCGACCGCCTCCTCGTCCTCGCCCCCGGCGGCAAGGTCGCCTACTACGGACCACCCGACGACACCCTCGCCTTCTTCGGCTTCCGGCAGTGGCCGGAAGCGTTCGAGGCCTTCGAACGGGACCACGACCGCGACTGGGCGGGGGAGTACCGAGGCTCACCGTTCCACCGGCAGTACGTCGACAACTCGACGGCGCAACCCCGCCTGCCGCAGGCCGCGCAGGCCGCAGCCGTGGGACCGCCGGTCAAGGCGCAGAGCTGGAGCTCCCAGCTCGGCACCCTGGTCCGCCGGTACGCGGCCGCGCTCAGCGCCGACAGGACCTTCCTGGCCATCATGATCGCGCTGCCCTTCGTGATGGGCGCGATGGCCCGGGCGTTGGCCGGCAGCAAGCTGACCCAGGAGACGGCGATGAACGCGCTGCTCATCCTGTGCGTCGGCGGCGTGCTGACGGGGGCCGCGAACGCCGTGCGGGAACTGGTGAAGGAGCGGGTGATCTACCAGCGTGAGCGGGCGGTCGGCCTGTCCAGATCGGCGTACCTGATGTCCAAGGTCGTCGTCCTCGGGACGATCACCGTGCTCCAGGCCGTCGTGCTGACCCTGGTGGCCCTGCTCGGTGTCGACCTCAACGCGCCCGGCGGGAAAGGGGTGCTGATGCCGCCGCTCGTGGAGATCACCGCGGCCGTGGCCCTGCTCGCCTTCACCGCGATGATGCTCGGCCTCCTCGTCTCCGCCCTGGTGCGCAAGGAGGAGGTCACGATGCCGCTGCTGGTGCTGCTCGCCATCGTGCAAGTGGTGTTCTGCGGCGCGCTGTTGAAACTCGACGGTGTGCCCGGCATCGAGCAGCTGTCCTGGCTGGTGCCCTCGCGCTGGGCCCTGGGCGCGATGGCGGGCACCATCGGGCTGGCCCGGATCGTCCCGGGCGACCTGACCGGCGACCCGCTGTTCAAGCACTCCACCGGCGTCTGGCTGCTCAACATGGGCATGCTGGTCGTCCTCAGCGTCCTCTTCGGGTACCTGGTGGCCCGGCTGCTGCGGCGGCGCGAACCCGTCGTCATGCGGAAGTAGCCGCGATGACGACCCCCGGCTTTCGCCCCACGCACGTCGTGCCCCAGGAGGGCATGGCCGCCTGGGAGAGCCCGGATCCCTCCCGGCCCACGGTGCCGCTCGACGCGCTGCTGCCCGTCCAGCTCCTCGACCGGCTCGGCGACTGGGCCCGGATCGCCTGCGCCAACGACTGGTCGGCCTGGGTCGACGGCCGCCTGCTGGTCGCCGTACCGCAGGCACCGCCCGCTGCGAGCAGCCCGCTCGCGCGCACCGCGGACCCGCGCCCCCTGCTGGCCCGCGTCGAGGAGGCCCTCATCGGCTACCGCGGCGCGGCCGAGGACCTCGCCGCCGGACGGCTCGACGGGGAGTCGTTCCGGGCCCGTACGCGGGGGCAGCGGGTGGGGGTGGTCGTCGACGGGGAGTCCCTCTGGCTCTACGACGCCGACCACGAGCGGTGGGTGTACTGCGACGGCACGCGGCTGAGCACGTTCGCGGCCGCCGGGGACCCGTCGGCGGCCCCGGATCCGGGCGACGACGCACGGGAGGCGGCTCCCGAGCAGCAGGAACCACCCCTTCCCGCGCAGGAGCCGGCCGCGGAGGGCCACGAGCCGACACGTCTCGTACGGGAGGCGACGCCGAGCGGTCATGATCCGACTCGCGTCGTGCAGGCGGCCGCTGCGGACGGTCGTGAACCGGCGCGACCCGTGCAGGAATCAGCCCGTGACGGGCATGGACCGACGCGCCGAGCCCAAGAGCCCGCCCCGGACGGACAGGAACCGACACAGGTCGTCCAAGAACTCACTCCGGACGGGCATGAACCGACCCGGCTCGTCCCGCGTGTGCCGGACGACCAGGGGGACCGGTGATGGGCGACGGCGGGCGGCACGACACCAGCCTGTTCTCGGGGCGCCCCTCCGACCTCATCGGGCGGCAGATCGCGAGCTACCGGGTCGAGCGCGAGATCGGCCGCGGCGGGATGGCCGTCGTGTACCGGGCCAGGGACCTGCGCCTGGACCGGACCGTCGCGCTCAAGCTGCTCGCCCCGGAACTAGCCCGCAACGACACCTTCCGCCGCCGCTTCACCCACGAGTCACGGGTGGCCGCCGCGATCGACCACCCGCACATCGTGCCGGTCTTCGAGGCGGGCGAGACGGACGGCGTCCTGTACATCGCGATGCGGTACGTCGCCGGGCTCGACCTGCGGCATCTGCTGGACCGGGAAGGTCCCCTGCCGGTCAAGGTCGCCGGCCGTATCGCCATCCAGGTCGCGTCCGCGCTTGATGCGGCGCACGACCACGGCCTGGTGCACCGGGACGTGAAACCCGGCAACATCCTGGTGGCCGAGGGCACCGACAGCGACCACCCCGAGCACGTGTACCTCACGGACTTCGGCCTCACGAAGAAGTCGCTGTCGCTGACCGGGTTCACTAGTGTCGGCCAGTTCGTCGGCACCCTCGACTACGTGGCGCCGGAACAGATCTCCGGCAAGCCGGTGGACGGCCGGTGCGACGTGTACAGCCTCGCCTGCGTCGTCTACGAGTCGATGGCCGGGAAGCCGCCCTTCCAGCGCGAGGACGACATGGCGCTGTTGTGGGCCCACCAGTACGACGAGCCGCCGCCCCTGAGCGAGAAGCGCCCCGGCATCGCCGCCCCCGTGGACGCCGTACTGGCGAAGGCGCTGTCCAAGAGCCCCGACGACCGCTACGACTCGTGCCTGGCGTTCGTCGCCGCACTGCGGGCCGCCGCGAGCGGTGCGACGGGCGCCGGGCACGCGCCGACCCAGGCGGCGCGGGCCGCCGGGACACCGGAGTACCCGGGGCCGCCACCGCAGCCGCCCGGCTGGGCCCGGCCCGTCTTCCCGCGTTAGCCCGAGGCGACCTCGCCCCGGCGGTGGACCCGCTTCGCCAGCAGGCCGCCGAGGAAACCGGTGACCAGCCCCCACAGCGCGCCGAGGCCGATCGCACTCCACAACTCGGGCCGCAGGACCAGCGATCCGGACAGGCCGCCGCCGAGGTCGCCGATGCCGAGCACCGACAGGCCGTAGTGCGCCGAGATCCGGGCGAGGAGACAGATCATGAGCACCGTGAGCGCCAGCGCGATCGCCATGTGCACGGCGTGCTGCCAGGCCCGCATCCGCGCCGGTGAGCGGACGGCCATCAGGAACGCGGCGGCCAGCAGCAGGACCGCGTTGACGACCACCAGCCACCACACCCTGCCGTCGAACTCGGAGAGGGTGTGCAGGTTGAGCGTGGAGACGTCCGGGGTGCGCAGCACCTCGTCCAGGACATGCGGCATGGGCAGCCCGAAGGGACCGTCCACGCGGCCGTTCCATGTGGCGCCGAGCCCGAGCGTGAAGGCGAGCCAGACGAGGTTCGGCAGGCCGAGCAGGATGACGGCGAAGGTCTCCGGGACGTGCCCGCGCGCCACCGCCGTCACCAGCCCGATGACCAGGCCCAGGCCGACGTAGCCGAGCAGCAGCGCCACCATGGCGAAGGCGGCCGGACGCACCGACTCCTGGAAGCGCAGCAGCCGGGCCGGCAGCGGGGCCCCGCGCGCGACCAGCAGGGCGAGGATCAGCACGCCCGCCAGCCACAGGACGCCGAAGCCCAGGGTCGGCGGCATGTCGGTCTCGAAACCCACCTTGGGGGTGGCGCCGAGCAGGTCGCCGATGTCGCCGAGGGTTCCGTCGCCGAGCGAGACCGTGAAGGTCTGGCGTGCCAGGAGCCCGACGGCGACGAGGGCCGCCAGCCACAGCAGGGCGATCCGGGCGGCCCAGCCGGCCAGTTCGGCGGCTGAGGCGACGGCACGGTGCCGCAGCGGCCGCAGGAACCCCGCGGCGATCACCAGAGCGCCGACGAGCGTGACCGACAGAGGGATCACCGTCAGACCCGCCTTGGTGCCCGCGATCGCCCCGGCGTCGCCCGAGAGCTTGATGGTGCCGCCGACCGCCGTCACCACGGTGGCCGCGACGACCCGCGGAAAGGCGTTGTCGGGGAGGTCCGTGGCTCCGGCTGCCCATAGCCCGAGAGCGGCGACCACCCCCATGGCGATCACCCCGGCCAGCACGGTGGCGACGGCGTGGACCCAGCCGTGTCGGGCAATTCCCTGGTCGGACGGTGTCTGGGGGCTCACGTTGCCACGCTAAGCACCGCCGGGGCGGTCCGCGCGCCGGGTGGGCCGACCGGCGTCGGCTTGCGGGCAGCATGGGACCGGAGCACACAATGGGTTCATTGCGTCACGAAGCGGCACAATTCAGGTGAAGTGCCGCGAGATCCCTACACCGGGAA